>NZ_JBPCCU010000007.1:0-57879 GCF_050971785.1 Actinomadura scrupuli
GCTCCTGCGGGGCGTGCCCGCGCTCGGCGTGCGCGGGCTCCCGCCCGTGCCCTTGACGGTGCCGGCGCCCTTCGCGGTGCCCGAGCCGGTGCCCCGGGAGGTGCCGCCCGCCCTGCGCGGGGGCCCGCCCTGCCCCCGGCCCGGCGGGCTCCCCCGCCGGCCCGGCGGCGGCATGGCGGGCCCCCGCCTGGTCGTCACCGGGTCCCGCCCTGGGGCGGGGGCACCGATCCGCCTCCCCAGCCGGGGATGCCGTCACCGGGGACGACGGCACCCGGGACCCCGACCACTCCGGCGGCGCCGGCCGCGGCCGCGGCCGCGCGCGGCACCGGGCGCAGCGTGTCGCCGGCCACCCGGCCCGTCCGGGCGTCGACGAACGCCGGCCGGACCGGCTGGGTCATGCCCAGCGCCCTGGCCTTCTGGGCGAGCCGCTCGGGCGCCTCCTCGCGGGCGATCTGCTCCTGCAGGGCCTGGCGCTGCTGGGTGAGCAGGTTGTTGCTCTGCTGCAGCTCGGTGAGGGTGAACGCGTCCTTGGCCAGCACCGTGTTGAGCAGCAGCAGGCTGACCAGCGCGCCGCCGAGCAGCGCCACGACCAGCAGCACGAAGGGCGCGCGCGGCGGCACTCCCGGGCGCGCGGGCGGTGCCGGGGCGCGCGCCGCCCCCGCGTCGGCCGCGCGCCGGGTGCCTGCGGGCGGGCTCTCGGCGGTCTTGGATCCCGCCGCGGACCCGGCCGGGCCGGACCTCCTGGCGGGGCGGTCGTGGGGCGCGGCCTTCGCCGGGCGCGTGGTCGTGGTGCTCATCCGGCCTCCCGGATCCGCTCAGCGGCGCGTAGCCGGACTGAGGCTGCCCGTGGGTTCGTGGTGGTCTCGTCCTCGGACGGCAGTTCCGCCCCCCGGCCCAGCAGCCGGAACCTGGGCTGCAGGCCGGGTATCGGGACGGGCAGATCGGGTGGGGTGGTGTCGATGGTGCGCTCGGCCAGGGCCCGCTTGGTGATGCGGTCCTCCAGCGAGTGGTACGACAGGACGACGATCCTGCCGCCCACGCGGAGCAGGTCCAGGGCTGCGGGCAGCGCCCGCTCCCAGACCGTCAACTCCTCGTTGACCTCGATCCGCAGCGCCTGGAAGGTGCGCTTGGCGGGGTTGCCGCCGGTGCGGCGGGTCGCGGCGGGGATCGAGGTCCGCACGATGTCGGCGAGGCGCTTGGTCGAGTGGAAGGGCTCGGTCTGGCGCTCCCGGACGATCGCCATCGCGACCCGGCGGGCGTAGCGCTCCTCGCCGTAGTCGCGCAGGATCCGGGTGAGCTCGCCGACGCTGTAGCCGTTGACCACCTCCGCGGCGGTGCGGCCGCGGGTACGGTCCATGCGCATGTCGAGGGGGGCGTCGTAGGAGTAGGCGAAGCCGCGCTCGGCCTCGTCGAGCTGCGGGGAGGACACGCCCAGGTCGAACAGGATCCCGTCGACGCGGGATATGCCCAGCCGCTCGAGGACGTCGGGGAGCTCGTCGTAGACGGCGTGCACCAGGGTCACGCGATCCCCGAAGGGCGCCAGCCGCCGGCCGGACCGCTCCAGTGCGGTGGGGTCCCGGTCCAGCCCGATGAGCCTGAGCCGGGGGTGCGCCTCCAGCATCGCGAAGGCGTGGCCTCCCATGCCCAGGGTGGCGTCCACGTGGATCGGCTCGGGGCGGTCGAAGGCGGGCTCGAACAGCGACAGGACGCGATCGAGCATGACCGGTACGTGACCGTGCCCGTCCATGTCATCATCACTGCGCATCCTGAACCCCCCTTGTGCCGCCACCGCTCGCGGACTGTGGCCTTCACCGGTCACCGGCGGCCTCGCCCGGCCAGGTCCCCATCCGCTGCCCTTGAGGAAGATCCCTTTGACGGGAATGCCACCTGGCGCCGGGGAAGCTGCGTCAGCTGGCACGGAGAGCGGGTGGAGACCTGGCCGAACGTGGGCCACACCGGTCGAGGACCGGAAAGTCGAACCCTCAAAGAACCCCGGGCAACACCTCCTCCGAAAGGTCGGAGAACTGCTGCTCTTCCTGCTCCAGGTAGGTCTCCCAGGCCTGGGCGTCCCAGATCTCCAGGCGCGTGTTGGCCCCGATGACGGCGCAGTCGCGCTCCAGCCCGGCATAGCCGCGCAGCGCCGGCGGAATGGTGATCCGCCCCTGCTTGTCCGGCACCTCGTCGGACGCGCTGGCGAAGAAGACACGGCTGTACGCCCGCACGGACCTGGCGGTGACCGGCGCGGTACGGAGCGCCTCGGTGATCCGCTCGAACTCTGCCATGGGGAAGACGTACAGGCAGCGCTCCTGGCCCTTCGTGATCACCAGTCCCTCCGACAGCTCCTCGCGGTACTTGGCCGGGAGGAACAGCCGCCCCTTGTCGTCCAGGCGCGGCGCATGGGTGCCGAGGAACACCGGCCCCACCTCCCGGACCCCGCGGAGAGCAATCGCTCCCCACAGCGCCCCACTGTACTCCACTCTCCCCCACCGTCAACTGAGAAAACGCGGTTCCTCCACCGTGTCGCGGGACAAAAGACCAGGTCACAGGGGTGGAGCGGAGTGGGGCGTCGTCGCACCCACCGGAGCGTCGACCGGAGCGTCGACCCGCTCCGCGAGCCGCGGGGCAGCCGCCGGGACATCGCGGGCCGCGCCGGCCCGGTCCGCACCGTCCGGACGCACGACCCCGGCCGCACGGTCCCGGCCGCCCCGGGCGGGGCCGCCGGGACGCCCGGTGCCGATCCGGACCGATGGGAGGCGGAGATTCCCCGATTCCCGCAAAACACGGTTTACTCAACTGCCACGCGGTCATCGCGGCCGGGATGCCTGACGACGTAATGTCAAAAGCCGGACAAAACAGAGTGGCGTCCTAGGTCGAGGACGCCATGCGCACCCGGCAGGCGACTGAGGAGGGTTAGTGGCAGTCAGCACGCACGGCGACCTCGGGGACCGAGCCGGCGGTCTGGACGGACTGGCGCAGATCGTGAACAAGATCCGCGCGGCCATCGAGTCCGTGATCGAGGGCAAACCGGTCGCCGTACGGCTCGCGCTCACGGTGCTGCTGGCGGAGGGGCACCTGCTCATCGAGGACGTCCCGGGGGTCGGCAAGACCATGCTGGCCAAGGCGCTGGCCCGCTCCGTCGACTGCTCCGTGCGGCGCGTGCAGTTCACCCCCGACCTGCTGCCCAGCGACATCACCGGCGTCAGCGCCTACAACCAGGAGCGCCGGGAGTTCGAGTTCAAGCCCGGTCCGGTGTTCGCCAACCTCCTGGTCGGGGACGAGATCAACCGCGCCTCCCCGAAGACGCAGTCCGCGCTGCTGGAGTGCATGGAGGAACGGCAGGTCACGGTGGACGGCACGACCTACCACCTGGAGCAGCCGTTCATGGTGATCGCCACCCAGAACCCGGTGGAGATGGAGGGCACCTACCCGCTGCCCGAGGCGCAGCGGGACCGGTTCACCGCCCGGATCTCCATGGGCTACCCCGACCCCGCGTCCGAGCTCGAGATGCTCGACGTCCACGGGCAGGCGTCACCGCTGGACCGGCTGGAGCCGGTGGCCCACGCCGACGACGTCCGCGACCTCATCGACGTGGTCCGGCGGGTGCACGTCGCCGCCGCCATCCGCCACTACGCCATCGACCTCGTCACCGCCACCCGCAACCATCCCGACCTGCGGCTCGGCGCCTCCCCGCGGGCCACCCTGCACCTGGTGCGCGCCGCCCGCGCACGGGCCGCGATCGACGAGCGCGACTACGTCGTCCCCGACGACCTGCAGGAGCTGGCGGTGCCGGTGCTGGCGCACCGGCTGCTGCCGACGGCCGAGGCGCGGGTGGAGCGGCGCCTCCCGGAACATGTCGTGCACGACATCGTCACCCGGCTGCCCGTGCCCGACCGGCGTCGATGAACCGGGTCGGCCACCGGACATGCGCAAATCACTCAGCGCCCTGACCACCCGCGGCCGGTCCTTCGTCGCCGCGGGGCTGACCGCGATCCTGTGCGCGTTCATCCTGGGCGAGCGGGATCTGCTGCGCGCCGGCACCCTCGTGCTGGCCATGCCGCTGCTGTCGTCGCTCGCGGTGTCGCGTACCCGCTACCGGCTCGCCTGCGCCCGGCGGCTCGAGCCGTCCCGGCTCCCCGTGGGGCACGAGTCCCGGGTCGACCTGCGCCTGGAGAACGTCTCCCGGCTGCCGACCGGGCTGCTGCTGGTCGAGGACCGGGTGCCGTACACCCTCGGCGGGCGGGCCCGGTTCGTCCTGGACCGGGTGGAGGCGAGCGGCTCGCGCGAGCTGAGCTACCGGGTCCGCTCCGACGTGCGCGGCCGCTACCGGGTGGGACCGCTGACCGTGCGCCTGGCGGACCCCTTCGGGCTGGTGGAGCTGGCCCGCTCCTTCAGCCTCACCGACACCCTCACGGTGACCCCCGCCATCGTGCCGCTGCCGGCCGGCCGGCTGAGCGGGGCGTGGACCGGCGGCGGCGACAGCCGCGCGCACACGGTCTCCAGCGCCGGCGAGGACGACATCGCCCCCCGGGAGTACCGCCACGGCGACGACCTGCGCCGGGTCCACTGGCGCTCCACGGCCCGGCGCGGCGAGCTCATGGTGCGGCGCGAGGAGCAGCACTGGCAGAGCCGGGGCGCGCTCTTCCTGGACACCCGGCGCCACGTGCACCGGGGTGAGGGCCCGGGGTCGTCGTTCGAGCAGGCCGTCTCGGCCACCGCCTCGGTCGGGGTGCATCTGGCCCGCGAGGGTTTCGGCCTGCGGTTCCTGACCGACGCCGGCGAGTCGCAGGCCTCCGCCGGCGGCAGCGGCTTCGAGGGGGCGCTGCTGGACGCGCTGGCGATCGCCCGGATGTCCACGAACAGGTCGCTGGTGCCCGGGCTCGGCGCGCTGCGGGAGGCGATCGGGGCCGGCCGGCAGGGCGACGGGCTGGTCATCGCGATCTTCGGCCTGCTGGACCCCCTGGAGGCGCGGTCCGTGGCCGCCATCCGGCGCGGGACCGCCACCTGCGTCGCGATCCTCGTCGACGTCACCCACCGTGAGGGGGGACCGCAGCACGGTCCCACCATGATCGCCACGGAGACGCTGCGCACGGCCGGCTGGCGGGTGGTGACGATCAGCGCGGCCGCCGCGCTGGCGGCCGCCTGGGCGCAGGCAGACCAGGCCCTGGAAGATGCCCGATACATCCCGCCCGCCGAGCGGAGCCGGCCATGAAGACACGCCTGACGGTCACCGCCGCGGTGGCCACGCTGCTGAGCTCGATCGGGCTCTACCCGCTGTTCATCGGCTGGGGGTGGTTCTGGCCCGGGCTGGGCGCGGTCGCCGTCGTCACGGCCGCGGGCGCGCTGACCCGCCGCTTCCGGCTGCCCGCGATCTTCAATCTGGCGGGCGGCCTCGCCGCGCTGAACCTCTACCTGACGGTGGTCTACACCGCCCCGGAGGCGTTCCTGTGGGTCGTCCCCACGCCCTCGTCACTGGCCCGGCTGGGCTCGCTGATGAACGACGGCTGGGACACCGCGAACAAGTACACCGCGCCCGTGCCGCTGAACGACGGGGTCGCGCTGCTGGCCACCCTCGGCGTCGGGCTGGTCGCCGCGACCGTCGACCTGCTGGCGGTACGGCTGCGCCGCGCCGCCCCGGCGGGCCTGCCGCTGCTGGCGATGTACAGCGTGCCCGCGGCGGTCCGGGAGGAGAGCGTCAGCTGGATCGCCTTCATGCTCGGCGCCACCGGGTTCATGGCGCTGCTCGTCGCCGACGCGCGCGAGCAGGTGAGCGGCTGGGGCCGCCACGTGCTCTCCGCCCGCTGGTCCGAGGCGGTGCCGGGTGAGCGGCCCGATTCGCGGGCCATGGCGGGAGCGGGCCGCCGGGTCGGGATGGCCGCCGTCGCCCTCGCCGTGCTGGTGCCGATGGCCGTGCCCGGGATCCACCCGAAGGGGATGTTCGGGCTGAGCGGGACCGGTGACCGGGCCTCCGGCTCGGGCACGGTGCGGAAGCCGGACCCGATGGTCAGCCTGCGCCGGGAGCTGCAGCGGCCGGACGACTCGATCGTGCTGACCTACCGCACCAACGACCCGGGGCAGCCCGACTACCTGCGGCTGTGGGCACTGGACCTGTTCGAGTCGGGGCAGTGGACCTACAGCTCGTTCAACGGCACGCCCAGGGACCGGATCAGGGATCGGGACCTGCCGCCCGCGCCCGGCCTGGCCGGGGACACCCCGGTCCGCACCGTGCGCACCGACATCAAGGTCGATCGGCGCGCCGAGGGCTTCGAGTTCCTGCCGCTGCCGTACGCACCCGTCCGGGTGGGCATCGCCGGGGACTGGCGGGTGCACCCCGCCTCGCTCATGGTCTACTCCCTGCGCGACGTGGCCGACGGGCGGTCGTACACGGTCACCAGCAAGCGGGCGGAGCCCACGGCCGCGCAGCTCCAGGCGGCCGGCGAGGCCCCCGCGGACATCCGGGGCCACTACCTCGCGGTGAGCCCGGAGGTCCAGGAGTCGATCCTGTCCCTGGCCCTCAGGCACACCAGGGGCGCCCGCAACGACTACCAGCGGGCGCTCAAGCTGCAGGAGTGGTTCACCTCGCCGGCGTTCACCTACAGCCTGACCGCGCAGCCTCCCGACAGCACCAACGACCTCCTCGACTTCCTCACCGAGCACCGGGTCGGGTACTGCCAGCAGTTCGCCGCGGCGATGGCGGTCCTGGCCCGCAGCCTGGGCATCCCCGCCCGGGTCGCCGCGGGCTACACCGCCGGCAGCCGGGACGAGAACGGCACCTGGGTGGTGCGGTCCCGGGACGCGCACGCCTGGCCGGAGTTGTACTTCGAGGGCGTGGGCTGGTTGCGTTTCGAACCGACCCCGGGGGCGTCGGGCCAGGCCGGCCAGGGCACCGCGACCACCCCCGCCTACGCCGAGACGGCCACCGGGGAGACCGGCGCCGGGCAGGGAGGCCAGGCCACGTCCGCGCCGACGGCGCCCGCGGTCACCGGCGGCGGGGCCACCCCCAGCGCCGCCGCGGGTCACCGCCTGGAGGAGGAGGAGACCGCCGGCGCGACCCCGGACCAGAAGAAGGGCCCGGGCGTGCCGGTCGGCTGGATCGGCGCGCTCGTGCTGATCCTGCTGATCCTGGCGGTGCCGATGGGCGTGCGCCTCGCCGCCCGGCGCCGCCGCTGGGCCCAGGCGGTCCGGCCGGGCGCTCGCGGCCGGGGCCGGGGTCCGGCCGGGCCGGGCCCGCTCCGGCAGCGGCGGACCTGGCGCGCGGCCGACCCGCCGGCCGATCCCGCGGAGGCCGCGCACGCCGCCTGGGCCGAGATGCGCGCCGACGCCATCGACCACGGCCTGCCCTGGCGGTCCAGCGACAGCCCGCGCGCCGCGGCGCGCCATCTCGGGGAGCTCCTCGAACTGGCCGGTCCCGCCTCCGCCGCCCTCGACCGGATCGCCCGGGCGGAGGAACGCGCCCGCTACGCCCCCGTGCCGGCTCCGGCCGACACGCTGCGCGCGGACGTGGCGGCCGTCCGGACCGTGATCGCGGAATCGGTGGACCGCCGGACCAGGCTGCGGGCGCGGTTGGCGCCGCCGACGGCCATGTCGGCGCTGCGCGGCGCCGGCAGCCGGGCCCTGGAGGTCTTCGACCGCCTGGTGAGCCGCATCGGTGAGCTGATCCGCAGGTGAGGCGGGTGAGCCGGGGCGCCGCAGGTGAAGGGCACATCGCCGGCGGGCCGGGACGGCACGGGTGACCTGACCCGGCACGGTCGATGGCGGTGGACCCCGCGCCGGTCGATCACCGGTGAGCGGAGCGGGAACCGACCCGTTCCCGGCCGGGCACCGCGCTGACGGGACCCGCTGGCCGCGCCGTGCCGCCGACGCGGCACACGTCCTCTCGCGCCCCCGCCCAGGCTGCGGCGGGGGCCGCGCGGCGGGCCGCTACTCGCCGTCGGAGCGGCGGCGCCAGCGTTCTTCCAGGCGATCCATGAACCCGGCGCGGGCGGGCCGGGAGTTGCGCTTGGGCGTCGCCGGCTCGGTGCCGACCCCGGTCATGCGCTTCCAGCTGGACAGCGCCCACACGCAGCAGGCGACCATCAGCAGGAAGCCCGTCACGCTGACGCCGACGGTGACCGAGCCGGCGTTGATGACCAGACCGGCCATCAGCACGCACACGCCCAGCACGAAGCCGAGCACCGCCTTGACGATGCGGCGCTTGTAGTGCACCTGCGGATTCGTCGACCGAACCGCGTGAGCGAACTTCGGATCTTCTGTATACAGCGCCCGCTCGATCTGGTCGAGCAGACGTTGCTCGTGCTCAGAGAGCGGCACGGCGCCTCCCAAAGACAGCCCCGCTACGGTCGATCCGATGCCTGACGGGGACTTGGCCATCGGTGATATGCCCAGAATACGAGGCGGGGCGAGCGTAAGAAAGAAAACGTCCGACCCAGGTCAGCGGAGTGGTCAGATCACACGGTCCGGTCATCGTCTCCCTCCCCTCGTCCCACGTTCGTCGTACGCGTCGTCCGGCCGGACCAGGGCCGCCGGCCGGACCGCCCCCCTGCCGAACCTGCCGACCACCTTGTCCATGGCACGCTCGGCCTCGTGCCAGCCGTTGTCCGGCTCGTCCAGGGTCAGCTGACGGGGGGTCCGATCGGCCGGGCCCAGGTTCTCCACCCGAACGCCGACCAGCCGAAGTCGTACCCGTTCAAGTCCTGCCGTCTCGTACAATTCACATGCTGTGGCGTAGATCACACGAGCCAGATCGGTGGGGTCGCCCAGCGTGCGGGCCCGAGTGATCGTTTTGAAGTCCGCCATTCTTAGTTTGACACTAATCGTACGTCCAACGTTGCCACTCGCGCGTAGCCGGGCTCCGACCTTCTCCGCCAGCCGCAGCAGCTCCCGCCGGATGATCTCGCGGTCGTCGATGTCGTGGTCGAAGGTCTCCTCGGCGCCGATGCTCTTGTCGGGGGCGGACGCGACGACCGGCCGCGGGTCCCGGCCCCAGGCCAGCTCGTGCAGATGGGTGCCGAGGGCGGTGCCGAGCTCGCGCTGCAGGGTGGCCGGCGGGGTGTGCGCGATGTCGCGGACCGTGCGCAGCCCGAGCCGGGCGAGGGTCTGCTCGGTGCGCTCCCCCACCCCCCACAGCGCCGCCACCGGCAGCGCGTGCAGGAACGGCACCACCTCGGCGGCGGGCACGACCAGCAGGCCGTCGGGCTTGCAGCGGGTGGAGGCGAGCTTGGCCACGAACTTGGTGCTCGCCACCCCGACCGAGCAGGTGATCCCCTGCTGTTCGGCGACCTGCGCCCGGATGAGCCGGCCGATCTCGGCCGGCGGGCCCAGGCGCCGCAGCGCCCCGGAGACGTCCAGGAACGCCTCGTCCAGGGCGAGGGGCTCGACGGAGGGGGTGACCGAACGGAAGATCTCCATGACCGCGGCCGAGACGCGGGCGTACTTCTCGTGCTCGGGCGGCAGGACGACCGCCTGCGGGCACAGCCGCCGGGCCCGGGTCATCGGCATCGCCGAGTGCACGCCGTAGGCCCGTGCCTCGTAGGAGGCCGCCGCGACCACGCCGCGCGCGCCCGCGCCGCCCACGACGACGGGCCGGCCGCGCAGCTCCGGGCGGTCGAGCAGCTCGACGCTCACGAAGAACGCGTCCATGTCGACGTGCAGGATGGCGCAGCCGGCGTCGTCGGCCGGCGGGCCCGGTTGCGGCCCAGGCCTGTGAAGTTGCTGCTTGCGGCTCATCTACCGCCACCATAGCCCGCCGGGACGCCGCCGGGGACCCGCACCGGGGGCCGGTGCGCGGCCGGCCGTGGCCGCGGGCCCGCGGGACGGGCGCCCGCGGGCGCGGGAGCCGGGACCGGCGGCCGTGATCCGGCCGGAAGCACGGCCGGTCAGGCGCGGTGCGCCAGGAGATGGAGCTGGGTGGCGAGGTCGCGGAGCACGGGATGGGTGGCGGCCGCGGTCTCCAGGGCGACCAGGGCCTCGGCCGCGGCGTTGTCGCCGTCGATGAGGCCGCTGGGCACCAGGTCGGCGAAGATGCGCACCCCGTGCACGTCGCCCACCCGCAGGCCCGCTCCCTCGGCCAGCCGGGCCAGCCGGTCGCGGGTCAGCCGGCAGGGCACCGGGTCCCGGTCGCCCCAGCGGCCGGCCGGGTCGGTGAGCGCGTGCCGGGCGTCGTCGAAGTGGCCGGCGAGCGCCCGGTGCAGCACGGTGGCGACCTGTCCGGCGGCCAGCACGCTGACCGAGCCGCCGGGACGCACCACCGCCGCCAGGGAGGCCATCGCGGCGGCGGGGTCGTCGACGTACTCCAGCACGCTGTGGCACATCACCAGGTCGGCGCTGTCGGTGCCGACCACCCCGAGCAGGTCGTCGGCGTCGCCCTGCAGGGCCTGCACGCTCACGCCCTTCTCGGCCGCGCGGCGTTCCAGGGCGGCCAGCGCGTCGGGGCTGGCGTCGACGACGGTGACCCGGTGCCCGAGCTCGGCCAGAGGCACGGCGAATCCGCCGGTGCCGCCGCCGGCGTCGACCACGTCGAGGGCGGTACGCCCCGACGCGGCCGAGATGCGGTCCAGGGCCGCGCGCAGGACGTCCCAGACGACGGCGGTCCGTACGCTGCTGGTCCGGCGGATTCCGGGCTTGGTGGCAGGGCGGTCGTCCACGGGTGCCCCCTTCATGTCCGTCACCCTGGCCACAGTAGCCGTGCCCGGCGCCGGGCAGGCCCCGGTGTCCGGACCAGGGTGATCATCAGTGATCGGCCGGGGGCGAGCACGGGAGTCAGAGGAACAGGGAGGGCTTGAGCTGCTGCAACCGGGAGAGCAGCCCGTTGACGAACTTGGGGGACTCGTCGGTGGAGAACTCGGTGGCGAGGGCCACCGCCTCGCTGATCGCCACCCCGTCGGGTACGTCGTCGACCCAGAGCAGCTCGTGGGTGCCGAGCCGCAGGATCGTGCGGTCCACGGCCGGCATCCGGTCCAGGGTCCAGCCGACCGCGTAGGTGGCGATCAGCTCGTCGATGCGCTCGCGGTGCTCCCAGGCGCCCTCCACCAGCCGTACGGCGTGGGCGTACTCCGCCAGCTCCTCGCCTTTGGGCTGTCCCCTCCGGGTCAGCACGTCGACGGCGGAGTCCTCGCGCAGCTCCGCCTCGAACAGCACCTCGAACGCGTGCTTGCGCGCCTTGCTCCGAGCGGGCATCGTCAGCCGCGGCCGAGATAGTCGCCGGACCGGGTGTCGACCTTGACCTTCTCGCCGGTGGTGATGAAGAGCGGCACCTTGATCTCGGCACCGGTCTCCAGCGTGGCGGGCTTGGTGCCGCCGGTGGAGCGGTCGCCCTGCAGGCCCGGGTCGGTGTGGGTGACCTCGAGGACGACCGCGGCGGGCAGCTCGACGTACAGCGGGGAGCCCTCGTGCATGGCCACCGTGGCGAGGGTGTTCTCCAGCAGGTAGTTGGCGGCGTCGCCGAGGGTCCCGCGGGAGACGTTCAGCATGTCGTAGGTCTCGGTGTCCATGAACACGAACTCGTCGCCGTCGGGGTAGGAGTACTGCATCTCCCGCTTGTCGACGTTGGCCACCTCGACCTTGACGCCCGCGTTGAAGGTCTTGTCCACGACCTTGCCGGACAGGATGTTCTTCAGCTTGGTGCGGACGAACGCGCCGCCCTTGCCCGGCTTGACGTGCTGGAACTCCACGACGGTCCACAGATCACCGCCGTCGAGCTTGAGTACCAGGCCGTTCTTCAGGTCGTTCGTCGTCGCCACGTGCTCTCTCCAACCCGCTGACGGGGTGATCCCGCCGGCGTCGTCTTTCCAGTCAGCGGGCCGCCGGTCACAGGACCAGCAGCTCCTTCGTCGTCTTGGTGAGGAGTTCCGGTCCGCCCGCTCGGACCACCAGGGTGTCCTCGATGCGGACCCCACCCCGGCCGGCGACGTACACGCCGGGCTCGGCGGTGATGGGAACCCGATCCACCAGCTTACCGGTCTTGTCGTACCCCAGGAGCGGAGCCTCGTGGATCTCCAGCCCCACTCCGTGGCCGAGACCGTGCGGGAAGTGCTCGGCGTGCCCGGCGGCGGCGATGAGGTCGCGGGCCGCGGCGTCGACGCCCCTGGTGTCCGCGCCGGCCACCGCTGCCTGGAAGCCGGCCCGCTGGGCCGCCGCCACCAGGTCGTACATCTCCCGCTGCCAGTCCGCGACCCGGCCGACGGCGACCGTACGGGTCATGTCGGCGTGGTAGCCGCCGTAGCGCGCGCCGAAGTCCATCGTGACCAGGTCCCCGGTCTCGATGGCCCGGTCGCCCGGTTCGTGGTGGGGCACGGCGCCGTTGGGGCCGCTCGCCACGATCGAGTCGAAGGCGGGCTTGTCCGCGCCGAGATCCACCATCCGGCGCTCCAGCGCCACGGCGATCTCCCGCTCGGTGACTCCGGGCCGGAGGGAGCCCAGCACGTCGGCGAAGGCCTGGTCGGTGATCGCGCAGGCCCGGGCGAGCAGGGTCAGCTCCGCCTCGTCCTTGATCTTGCGCAGCTCCTCGACCGCGCGCCGGAGCGGGACCAGCCGGGTGGCGCCCGCCGCCTCGGTCAGGGCGGCGTGGGCCTCGACGGTGACGTGGTGCTCCTCGAAGGCCAGCCGCCCCGCCGCGGTGGCGGCACGGGCCGTCAGCACCGCCGCGACCCGGCGGTCCACCACGAGCTCGAGGTCGTCGCAGACCTGGGCGGCGGCTCCCGCGTAGCGCCCGTCGGTGGCCAGCACCGCGCCGCCGCCGGCATCGACCAGCAGGGCGGCGTTGGAGCTGGCCAGCCCGGTCAGGTAACGCACGTTGACCAGGCCGGTGACGAGTGCGGCGTCGGCGCCGCGGTCGCTGAGGAGGGTGGCGAGCCGGTCCCGGCGCGCCTGATGGATCTGCGGCATTCCCCGACCCTACGCATGAACCGGCCGGGGCTGCGACCGGGAGCCCGCGACCGCGTCACTCCCGTAACAAACATGAGGAGTTCTCAGGTTATCCCTTGATCACCCCATGATCATCATTTACGTTGGCCACGCCCCTCGCGTGGAAGGAACACACTCAAGTGACCTCTGTTTCCCGCCGTCGCCTGCTCGGCACCGGCGCCCTGACCGCCGCCGGTGCCGCCCTCATGACCGTTCCCGCGATGCCGAGCGCGTCCGCCGACACCACCGCCGAGGCCGACGTGGTGATCGTCGGTGCCGGGCTGGCCGGACTGTGCGCCGCCCGCGACCTGGTGGCCGCGGGCAAGTCCGTGATCGTGCTGGAGTCCCGGGACCGCGCCGGCGGGCGGGTGTACGGCATGCCGCTCGGCGACGGCACCACCAACGAGGGCGGGGCGGAGTTCATCGGCCCGACCCAGGACCGGATCGCCGCCCTGGCCCAGTCGCTGGGAGTGACCACCTTCCCCACCTACAACACCGGCAAGAACGTCTACTACCGCAGCGGCAAGCGGTCGCTCTACGCCACCGACGGGGTGCTCGGCGCGGTACCGCCGGACTGGGGGGTCGTCGACCTCGAGGTCGCCATGCTCTCGATGGGCAACATGGCCAAGACGGTGCCCGTGGGCCAGCCCTGGAAGGCCGCCAAGGCCGAGGAGTGGGACAGCCAGACGTTCTACAGCTGGTCCCGCGCCAACACGCTGAGCAGCGGCGCGCGCTTCCTGCTGGACGCCTTCATCAGCTCGACCCTGTCGGTGCGCTCCCGGGAGGTGTCCCTGCTCTACGTGCTCAACTACATCGCCTCCGCCGGCAACGAGGGCAACCCCGGCAACGTCGACCGCCTGATCAACACCGCGGGCGGGGGCCAGGAGAGCCGCTTCGTCGGCGGCTCCCAGGAGATCCCGCTGAGGCTGGCCGCCTCGCTCGGCGACCGGGTGCGGCTGAACGCCCCGGTACGGCGCGTGGTGACCGAGGACGGCAAGGTCCGGGTGGAGGCCGACGGCATCACGGTCAACGCCAAGCGCGTGGTCATCGCCATGTCACCGGCCATCGCCGGGAAGATCGACTTCTCCCCCGCCCTGCCCGCCGCCCGGGCGCAGCTCATGCAGCGCTATCCGATGGGCTCGGTGGCCAAGTTCGTCGCGGTCTACGACACGCCGTTCTGGCGCGCCGACGGGCTCACCGGCCAGGCGGTCTCCGACCAGGGCGCGATCGACACCACCTTCGACAACAGCCCGCCGGACGCCTCGCGCGGGCTCCTCATGGGCTTCATGAACCAGAGCAACATCCGGGCGCTGGACGGCGCCTCCGCGGACCAGGTGAAGGCGGCCGGCCTCGCCTCGTTCGCCCTGCTGTTCGGGGACAAGGCCAAGACCCCGCAGCGGACCGCGTTCCAGCGCTGGGACAACGAGACCTGGAGCGGCGGCGGACCCGTCGGCATCGCCCCGCCCGGGGTGCTCAGCGACTTCGGTCCCGCGCTGCGGGCGCCCTGCGGCCTGGTCCACTGGGCGGGCACCGAGACGGCCTCGTACTGGACCGGCTACATGGACGGCGCGGTCCGCTCCGGCGAGCGCGTCGCCCAGGAGGTCGCCTCCGCCCTGTGACCACCCGCCCCGGGTCACCGTCCCCCTCCCCCTCCCTCCGTGATCATGCAATCGTTCGTCGATTGATTGCATGATCACGGAGGGGGTCGGGTGGGGTGGGGGTCAGACCTCGGCGGCGAGCTCCCTGACCTTCTCGATCAGCTTGACGCGGGCGGCGTGGTCGCCCGCGATCGGGGTGACGTTGAGGGTGGTGACGCCGGAGGCCTTCATCGCGGCCAGCCGCTCCCTGACGTGGCCCTCGGTGCCGATGAGCGACATCTTCTGCAGCAGCTCGTAGGGCACGTGCTTGGCGGCCTCGTCCTTCTTGCCGTCCAGGTAGAGGTCCTGGATGAGCTCGGCCTCCTTCTCCCAGCCGTAGCGGCGGCAGAGGTCGTTGTAGAAGTTCTTGCCCTTGGCCCCCATGCCGCCGATGTAGAGCGCGGCCATCGGGCGGCCGAACTCCAGGAAGCCCTCGACGTCGTCGCCGATCGCCAGGGCGGCCTGGCCGACGATGTCGAGCTCGCCCAGCCCCGGGTCGCGCTTGGCCCGGCCGGCCGCCAGGGAGGCGCCCCAGACGTCGGCGGCCTTCTCCGGCAGGTAGAAGATCGGCTGCCAGCCGTTGGCGATCTCGGCGGTCAGCTCGACGTTCTTGGGCCCGATCGCGGCGATGAGCACCGGGATGTCAGCGCGTACCGGATGGTTGATGATCTTGAGGGGCTTGCCCAGCCCGGTGCCCTGCTCGGCGGGCAGCGGCAGCGTGTAGTACTTACCGTCGTAGCTGAGCCGCTCCTCGCGCTTCCAGACCTTGCGGCAGATCTCGATGACCTCGCGGGTGCGGCCCAGCGGCGCGTGGTAGGGAACGCCGTGGAAGCCCTCGATCACCTGCGGGCCCGAGGCGCCCAGCCCGAGCGTGAAGCGCCCGTCGGAGACGTAGTCGATCCCCGCCGCCGTCATGGCCAGCAGGCTGGGCGTGCGCGAGTAGATGTTCAGGATGCCGGAGGCGATCTCCAGCCGCTCCGTCCTGGCCGCGATGAAGCCGAGCTGGCTGACCGCGTCGAAGCTGTAGGCCTCGGCGACGTAGACGATGTCGAGCCCGGCCTTCTCGTAGTCGGCCAGCTCGGCGACCGCCTCCTTGAAACCGCCCGAGTAGTTCAGAGCCATACCGATGCGCATGCGGCACCTTTCCTCCGGCCGAACGTGGGGCCGGAACTCAACCGGGTCATCTCGACCAGTAAACCGAACCAGATTCAGTTCTATGCACCGAAGGCTAGCGGGAGGCCGCCGCCTCCCTCCGGGGCACCCGGCCGGGCCGGGCGGCTCAGAAGACCGGGCCGCCGAGGGCTTCGAGCGCCGGGCGGTAGAGACCGGTACGGATCTTCGCGACCGTGTGGCCGTTCTTGGGCGCGAGCGCGGCGGCGATCCCCACGGCGGTGGGCAGCACCTCCGCCTCCGCGGCGATGTGCTGGACGATCCCGGCGCTCAGCGCCTGCTCGGCGGTGTACCGGCGGCCCGTGGTCATCGCCTCGTGGGCGGTGGCCGCGGAGAGCCGGGCCTGGAGGAGGGCGTTCATGCCCGGGGTGAAGGTCATCCCGAGATCGACCTCGGGAAGGCAGAAGTAGCCCCGCCCGGTCCGCATCACCGCGAAGTCGTGCGAGAGGGCGAGCATGCCGCCACCGGCGAAGGCGTGCCCGTTGAGCGCGGCAACGGTGGGCATCGGCAGCGACAGCAGCCGCGCGTAGACCTCGTGGATGCCGCCGAGGTAGGCCTCCGCCTGGTCGCCGTTGGCGCCGAGCCAGTCCAGGTCGAGGCCGTTGGAGTAGAACTTGCCGGTCCCCACCGTCACCAGCGCGCGGGGGCCCTCGGCCTTCTCCACCGTGTCGAGGGCCCCCTGGACGCCGTCCAGGAAGGCGGGGCTGAAGCGGTTCTCTCCGTCGTCGAAGCGGAGGACGAACACGTCACCGTCACGCTGCAGGTCGAACACGGGAGGCTCCTTCTCCTACGGACCGGTACGGGTAGGTGACAGACCCTACTGAGCGGGCTGGAAGACCATGCAGGTGCTGGTGCCGTGAGCGATCAGCCGGCCGGCGCCGTCGGTGATCCGGCCCTCGGTGGTGGCCACCCGGCGGCCCGAGTGCACCGTGGACCCCACGCACACCAGCCGGCTGCCGTCGGTCGGCACCGGCCGCACGAAGTTCACCTTGAGCTCGAGCGTGGTGTAGGACGCGCCCTCCGCCAGCGAGGTGTGCACCGCGCACGCCATCGCGGAGTCCAGCAGCGTCGACAGGATGCCGCCGTGCACCGAGCCGAGGGGGTTGCCGAACTCCGGCCTGGTGGTCAGCGAGAACACCACGCGGCCCGGCTCCAGGCTTTCGGCGGTCATGCCCAGCAGGTGGCCGATGCCGGTGCCGCTCTCGGCGCCCGCGTTCATCAGCGCCTTGAGCTGCTCCAGGCCCGCCGTCGTCTCGGCGCCCATGGGGGACCCCTCTCTGCCGCCGGCTATGACGGCCGTCATACAGACCGTCCCCTATGATGACCGTCATAGTCAATCGCACGTCCCTATGGTGAATGTCATAGCGCCCGGCCGGCCGTGACGCCGCGACCGGATCCGCGCCGCGACGGGACCGGGGGTCGGCCGGGGTGAGGAGTCGGCATGGCGCGGGACAGCCGCGAACGCATGGTGCGCAGCGCCGCGTACCTGTTCCGCGAGCACGGCTACACCGGCACCGCGTTCCGCGACGTCATCGCGCACAGCGGGGCGCCGCGCGGCTCGATCTACCACCACTTCCCCGGCGGGAAGGTGCAGCTCGCCGAGGAGGCCATGCGCTACGCCGGGGAGTTCGTGGCGATGGGCACCGAGTCGGCCACCCGCGACGGCGACCCGATCGCCGCCGTCTACGCCTTCCTGGGCTGGTGGCGCCGGGTACTGGAGAAGAGCGACTTCCAGGCCGGCTGCCCGATCGCCGCCGTCACCGTGGAGTCGCACGAGGAGTCGCCGCAGCTCGCCGCCGCCGCGGCGGCCGCCTTCCAGCGCTGGCAGGACGCGCTCACCACCGGCCTGCGCGACGGCGGGGTGCCGGACGAGCGGGCGGGCCGGCTCGCCACGCTCATCGTCGCCGCCGTGGAGGGCGCCACCATCCTGTGCCGTGCCAAGCGGGACACCCGGGCCCTGGACGACGTGGCCGCCGAGCTGGAGTCCCTGCTGGACGCCGTCCTGACGGGCTGAGCCGGGCCGCCGGGCCGCCGCTCAGCCGGCGGGCGGCGCGGAGGGCGGCATGGAGGGCGCCCCGGAGGGCGGCACGGACGGCGCCTCGGCGCGGGCGAGCCTGAGCTGGCGGGCCAGCAGGAACAGCGGGAACGCCACGCTGAGGGCCACCACGAACGACAGCAGCATGTACACCCACACGTGCCGGACGCCGAGCTGCCGGGCCTCCACGACCATGAGGACGAAGGCGGCCAGCAGCACGAAGATGATGTCGTTGGTGATCGAGCCCGCTGCCGGGTTGGCGTAGCAGGCCTTGAGGAAGCCCCAGAGGCCCCCGTTGCCGTCCTGGGCGAAGAACCTGAGGTTCTGCGACCAGGTGGCGATCAGCGCGCCGAACGCGATCACACCGTACGTCCAGCACAGAGCCCTGTCCCGCGTCCGCATCGTGACGTCTCCCGCCGCTAGGCCGCCGCTTCCGCCCCGCCGGAAGGGTACCGCGGCACTTCCGGCTCAGGACGGCGGACGACCCGGTCGCCTGACCGGGAACGATCACCGCCGACCTGACCGAGAAGCGCGCCGAGTACGCCCGGCTGGGAATTCCGCACTACTGGATCGTGCGCATGGTGCAGGACAACGGTCCCGCCGCGTCGATCGAGATGCTCAGGCTGACCACGGACGGCACCTACGTCACCGAGAAGGTTTCGCTCCGTGCCCACGGCGGCGGAGTCGCGGTCGACGTCTCGGACCCACTGGACGCCGTCATCACCTGGGAGCAGCTCGACCTCGGCCTCGACTAGGCCGGTGATCCCGGGCCGGGCGGCGGGCGGCCGGAGGTCAGCCGGTGGCGATCTCGGTGAGGTCGGAGATGGCCCGCAGGGCCAGGGCGTAGGACCCCAGCCCGAAGCCGGCGATCGTGCCGGTCGCCACCCCGGCCACCACCGAGTTGTGCCGGAACTCCTCCCGGGCCGCCGGGTTGGAGATGTGCACCTCGATCAGCGGCGCGGTGCGCTGGGCCAGCGCGTCGCGCAGCGCGTAGGAGTAGTGCGTGAACGCCGCCGGGTTGATCACGATCGGGGTCCGCGCGTCGGCGGCCTCGTGCACCCAGCCGATCAGCTCGGCCTCGTCGTCGGTCTGCCGTACCTCGACGTGCAGGCCGAGCTCGCGGCCGGTCTCCCGGCAGAACTCGGCCAGGTCCTCGAAGTCGGCGGCGCCGTAGACGTCCGGCTCGCGGGTGCCGAGCCGGCGCAGGTTGGGCCCGTTCAGGACCAGGACGGTGTTCACCGAGCGATCTCCCGGTAGGCGTCGGCGAGCAGGCTCTCGTCGGGGCCCTCGAGCCGGCCGGGCTTGGCGAGGCCGTCCAGCACGACGAACCGCAGGGTCGCGCCGCGGGCCTTCTTGTCGATGGTCATGGCGGCGCGCAGCTCCGGCCAGGCGTCCGCGCCGTACGACGTCGGAAGGCCGACCGACGAGAACACGGTGCGGTGCCGGGCCGCCGTCGCGGCGTCCAGCCGGCCCGCGAGCCGGGCCAGCTCCGCCGCGTACACGCAGCCGATGGCGACGGCGTGCCCGTGCCGGAACTGGTAGTCCTCGGCCTTCTCGATGGCGTGCGCGAGGGTGTGGCCGTAGTTGAGGATCTCGCGGAGCCCGCTCTCGCGGAGGTCCGCCGAGACCACGTCGGCCTTGACCTGGACGGCGCGCTCGACCAGCTCACGGGTGTGCGCGCCGTCCGGCCGCGCGGCCCCCTCCGGGTCCTCCTCCACCAGGTCGAGGATGACCGGATCGGCGATGAACCCGGCTTTGATCACCTCGGCCAGCCCGCTGATGTAGTCCTGCTGCGGCATCGTCACCAGCGTCGCGAGGTCGCAGAGCACCCCGGCGGGCGGGTGGAAGGCGCCCACGAGGTTCTTGCCCTCGGGCAGGTCGATGCCGGTCTTGCCGCCCACCGCGGCGTCCACCATGCCGAGCAGGGTGGTCGGCACCTGGACGACCTCGACGCCGCGCAGCCAGGACGCCGCCGCGAACCCGGTCAGGTCGGTGGTGGCCCCCCCGCCGACCCCGACGACCGTGTCGGAGCGGGTCATGCCGAGCCGGGCGAAGCGCGACCAGAGCCCGGCGAGGACCCAGGGCTCCTTGGCGGCCTCGCCCTGCGGCACCGGCAGCGCGTGCACCGTGTGCCCCGCGTGCTCCAGCGCCCAGCACACCGGCCGGGCGATCTCCGGCAGGCTCTCGTCGTGGACGACCGCGATCGTACGGGCCCGCTCGCCCACCAGCCCGGGCAGCTCGCCCAGCACGCCGGTGCCGACGACGACGTCGTACGGCCGGTCGCCGGCCACCCGGATCCGGGCCGCGCTCACGGCAGCACCTTGGCGAGCTCTTCGGCGATGTCGTCGGGCGTCCGGCCGTCGGTGGCGGCGGTGATCGTCGCCAGCCCCTCGTAGATCGGCCGGCGCTCCTCCATGAGCTTGCGCAGCTGGCTGCGCGGATTGAGCACCAGCAGGGGGCGCGCCGAGCCGAGGCCGACCCGCTTCACCGCGTCCGACAGCCCCACCTCGAGGTAGACCACCGTGTGGCCGGCCAGGAGCTCGCGGGTCTCCGGGGCCAGCACCGCCCCGCCGCCCACGGCGAGGATCCCCTCGTGCTCCTCCAGCGCGAGGCGCACGGCCTCGCGCTCCAGCTCGCGGAAGCGCTCCTCGCCGTCGTCGATGAAGATCTCGCCGACCGGTTTGCCGGCCACCGCCTCTACGTCGTCGTCGGTGTCGCGGAAGCTCGTCGCCAGCCGGACCGCCAGGGCCTTGCCGACCGTGGTCTTGCCCGAGCCGGGAGGCCCGATCACTACAGCCTTGGGCATGTGGACCTACTTGATCGTGAGAGAGGACAGGTAACCGTGCGCGTTGCGGGCGGTCTCCTCGACGGAGTCGCCACCGAACTTCTCCAGGACGGCGTCGGCCAGGATCAGCGCCACCATCGCCTCCGCGACCACGCCAGCGGCGGGCACCGCGGTGACGTCGCTGCGCTGGTTGATCGCCTTGGCGGCCGCACCGGTCGTGACGTCGATGGTGTCGAGGGCGCGTGGCACGGTGGAGATCGGCTTCATGGCGGCGCGGACCCGCAGCACGTCACCGGTGGTCATGCCGCCCTCGACGCCGCCGGCCCGGTTGGTGCGCCGCCGGATGCCGTCCGGCCCCCGCTCGATCTCGTCGTGCGCCCTGGAGCCGGGCCGGCGCGCCGTGGTGAACCCGTCGCCGAGCTCGACGCCCTTGATCGCCTGGATGCCCATCAGCGCGCCCGCGAGCCGGGAGTCCAGCCGGCGGTCCCAGTGCACGTGGCTGCCCAGGCCGGGCGGCAGCCCGTAGGCGAGCACCTCCACCACCCCGCCGATGGTGTCCCCGGCCATCTTGAGCTCGTCGATGTGGGCGACCATCTCCGTGGCCGTCGCCGCGGTGAAGCAGCGCACCGGCGACTCGTCGATCGCGGCGAGGTCCTCCGGCTGCGGCAGCGGGGCGTCCTCCGGCACCGCGACCTCGCCGAGCGAGACGACGTGGCTGAACACCTCGGCGCCGAGGGCCTGCCGCAGGAACGCCTTGGCGACCTCGCCCAGCGCGACCCGCGCGGCGGTCTCCCGCGCGCTGGCCCGCTCCAGCACCGGCCGGGCGTCGTCGAAGCCGTACTTCTGCATGCCGACCAGGTCGGCGTGGCCGGGCCGGGGCCGCGACAGCGGGGCGTTGCGGGCCTGGGCGGCCAGCACCTCCGGGTCGACCGGGTCGGCCGCCATCACCGTCTCCCACTTGGGCCACTCGGAGTTGCCGACCTCGATCGCGACCGGCCCGCCCTGGGTCGCGCCGTGCCGGATCCCGCCGACGATCGTGACCTTGTCCTGCTCGAACTTCATGCGGGCGCCCCGCCCGTGGCCCAGGCGGCGGCGGCGCAGTGCCTCGGCGACGTCCTGCGAGGTCACCCGCACCCCGGCCGGCAGCCCTTCCATGATCGCGACGAGGGCCGGGCCATGAGACTCCCCCGCGGTCAACCAGCGCAACATGCTGTCAATCCTTCCACCCCCGGGGTGTGTCCCGCGCACATGTCCGCTGCGTGAGATCGGCGGCGTGGCCGGTCAGCCGTCCCAGGCCACCCGCAGGGCCGGCGGTTTGCGGAAGACCAGGCCCCGCGGGGCGCTGGGCTGGGCGGGGTCGAGCCGCAGCCCCGGCAGCCTGCGCAGGAGCGTCCCCACCGCGATCCGGGCCTCCAGGCGGGCCAGGTGGACGCCCAGGCAGTAGTGCGGGCCGTGCGCGAAGACCAGCTGCAGCCTGGCGTTCTCGCGCCGCACGTCGAACCGGTCCGGGTCGGAGAACAGCTCCGGGTCCCGGTTGGCGCCCGTGAGGGAGACCCGTACGAGGTCGCCCCGGCGGATCGCGGCCCCGCCGAGCCGGACGTCGCGGGTGGCGTAGCGGTCGACCACCGCGGCGGCCGGTTCCAGGCGCATCGACTCCTCGACGGCGTTCGCGACGAGCCCCGGGTCGGCCAGGACGAGGGCGAGCTGATCGGGGTGGCCGAGCAGGTGCCAGACCGCGTTCACGATCATCCCCTCCACGGTCTCGATGCCGCCGAACATCAGCACCGCGGCGTTCGAGACGACCTCCGCCGTGGTCAGCCGGCCGGCCGCCTCGGCCAGCGCCGACGGCATGGCAGGCGACCCCGCGGGTGGCCCGAGCGAGTCCTCCACGGCGGACCGCAGGCGCTGGAACGCCGCCGCTCCCCCGGCGGTGACGCCGTCGCCCGCCGTCACGCTGGACACGGCGCCGACGATGGCGTCGTACCAGGACAGCACCGTGCCCGGGGCGACGTCGCGCAGGCCCAGCGCCCGGGCGATGACCGCGACCGCGAACGGCCCGGCGAAGTCCCTGCGCAGCTCGGCCGTGCCGGGCCCGAGCGCGGTGATCAGGCGGTCGCCCTCCTCCTCGATGAGCTCGGTGAACCGGGCGCGGACCTCGGCGGGCCGGAACGCGCGGGCGAACGGCTCCCGGTGCCGGGCGTGCTCGGCGCCGTCCAGCGAGAGCATGCTCGGGCCGACCACCTGGGCGGTGGAGAAGCGCGGGTCGTCCACCGTGAACGTGGCGGCGTCGCGCATGACCTCCAGGGCCTGCGCACGCCGGGTGACCAGCCAGCCGTCCAGCACCGGCAGCCACGACACCGGCTCGGCGGCCCGCAGCCGGGCGATCAGCTCGTGCGGATCGCCCTCCAGCTCGGCGAGCGTCACGTGTTCCCCCAGGGAGGACCGGGTCACCACGGCACCACACCCGTCTTTCGATCACCGACCAGGACAGAGCCGACATTACGCCCGGTCAGCGCGTCCTTCTCACAGCGCCGCCACCTCGGCGGGCGTCGGGTAGGAGCTCTGCGCGCCCTCTCCGCGGACCGATGCCGCGCCCACCCGGGCCGCGAAGCCGGCCGCGGCCGCCAGGTCGTCGCCGCCGGCGAGCCGCCAGCACAGCGCCCCGGTGAAGGCGTCCCCGGCCCCGGTGGTGTCCACCGCCTCGACCTCCGGGCTCGGCACCAGGCCGGTCGCGGCGCCCTCGGCGACGGCCGCGCCGCCGGGGCCCAGCGTGATCACCACCGACCGGGGCCCCAGCCGCAGCAGGGCCCTGGCCCGCTCCTCCGGCCCGGACCGGGCGCCCTGCTCGGGCCCGAGCAGGAAGGCCGCCTCGTGCTCGTTGACCACCAGCGGGTCGCACCGGCCCAGCAGCCCCGGTGGCAGCCGCGCGACCGGGGAGAGGTTGAGCACCACGCGGGCGCCGGCCTCGGCGGCCAGGCGCGCGGCCGCCGTCACGGCCGGGATCGGGATCTCCAGCTGGAGCGAGACCACGGCAGCCGCCGCCAGCAGCGGCCGCGCGGCGGCGACGTCGGCCTCCGAGACCCGCCCGTTGGCCCCCGGCGAGACGATGATGCTGTTGTCCCCGCCGGGGTCCACGGTGATCAGCGCGACCCCGCTGGGGCCGGAGTCGGTGATCAGGGCGGTGAGGTCCACTCCCTCCCGGCCGAGCGCGGCGCGCAGGAAGTCCCCGTGCCCGTCCGCCCCGGCCCGCCCCACCAGGGCCGTCCGGGCGCCCAGCCGGGCGGCGGCCACCGCCTGGTTGGCGCCCTTCCCGCCCGGGAGGGTCGCCAGGTCGGAGCCGAGCACGGTCTCGCCCGCGGCGGGGCGGCGGCCGACCCGGACCACCAGGTCGGCGTTGACCGACCCCACCACGACGACGTCGTACGCGTGCGAGCCGTGTGCGGATGACATGACCACCCCGAAGCCGTGAGCCGACGTTGTCCTGCTCTCAGCATCTCGTGACATCGTGGGGACGAGAAGATCGGAACGCCGGCACGAAGGAGTGTTGATGCTGCCCTGGTCCGCCGAGTTCGCGGGACGCCTGGACGAACATGTGATCACCAGTGAGCTGCTGCGGGACAACCCGCTGAAGGATCCGCACCAGCGGCCGCTGTGGGTGTACGTGCCGCCCGGGTACGACGACGAACCGGAGCGCCGGTACCCCACGGTCCACGTCATCCAGGGCTACACCGGCCACATCGGGATGTGGCGCAACCGGACGCCGTACCGGCAGCCGTTCCCGGAGACCGCCGACGCCGTCTTCGCCGGTGGCGGGGTGCCCCCGGCCATCGTCGTCTTCGTCGACGCGTGGACCTCCTACGGCGGCAGCCAGTTCGTCGACTCCCCCGGCACCGGGCGCTACCACTCCTACCTCTGCGACGAGGTCGTGCCGTGGGTCGACGCGCACTACCGGACGCTCCCCCACCGCGACCACCGGGCGATCACCGGCAAGTCCAGCGGCGGGTTCGGCGCCATGATCACGCCGATGCTGCGGCCCGACCTGTTCGGCGCGCTGGCCACGCACGCCGGGGACTCCCTCTACGAGTACGGCTACCTGCCCGGGTTCGCCAAGGCCGTGCGGTTCCTGCGCGACTACGACGGCGACATCTTCCGCTGGTGGGACGACTTCCGCGGCCGGGTCTCCTTCACCCGGGAGGAGGACGAGGAACTGCTGATGACGCTGGGCGTCGCGGCGTGCTTCTCGGCCCGCGAGGACGGCACTCCGGAGCTGCCCTTCGACCCGCGCAGCGGGGTGCTGCGGCCGGAGGTCTGGCAGCGCTGGCTGGACTGGGACCCGGTACGGATGGTCCCGGAGCACGCCGAGGCCCTCCGCTCGCTGAAGGCGATCTGGATCGACGCGGGCACCCGGGACGAGTGGTACCTCGACCTGGGTGCCCAGGCCTTCCGCGACGCGCTGGCCGGGGCGGGCGTGCCCGGCGAGGTCGTCCACTACGAGCTGTTCGAGGCCGGGCACATGGCGATCGACTACCGCTATCCGCTCGCCCTGGCCTGGCTCTGCGAACGCATCGCCCCCTGATGTCCCTCCGGTGCGCCCGGGCCCTGTGATGCCCGGCGGCCACCGCGTCTTCCTCACCGGCCAGGCCGTCTCCCTGCTGGGCGACGGCCTGGCCCTGCTGGCGATCCCGCTGCTGGTGCTGCAGGTGACGAGCAGCCCGCTGGCCGCGTCCCTGGCCGCCGCGCCGCGCAGCATCGGCTACCTGTTCGCCGGGCTGCCCAGCGGGCCGCTCGTCGACCGCTCCGATCCCTGGCGGGTGCTGATCGCGGCGGACGTGATCCGGGCCTCGGTGTTCCTGACGCTCTTCGTCCTGGCGACCGCGCACGCCGCGGCGGTCTGGCTGATCCTGGCGCTGGCGTTCCTCGCGGGCGGGGCCGGCGTGTTCTTCGACACCGCGCTCACCATCGCAATACGGGACCTGTACACCGGCGACGGGCTGGTGCGCGCCAACGCGTTCCTGGAGGCGGCCGGCCAGACCTCGGTGGTCCTGGGGCCCGCCGTCGTCGGCGTCCTGGCCGCGGGCCTCGGCGTGCGCACTGCGCTGCTGATCAACGCCCTGACGTTCGCGGTCTCGCTGGCCACGCTGTTCACGGCAGGCCGCCGGACGGCCGCCCGGCCCGTTCCGCCCGCCGCCTCCTGGCGGTCGCTCGGTGCCGAGTTCGCGGCGGGCCTGCGGTATGTCGTCACCACCCCCGTGATGCTCTCCCTGATGCTCCTCGGGGTGATGATCAACCTCTGCCTCGCGGTCGAGAAGCTGATCGTCTTCTTCGCCCGGGACACCCTCGGGCTGACCGCCCCGATGGCCGGCCTGGCCGTGGCCGGCGGCGGGATCGGCGGGATCGCCGGGGCGCTCGCCGCCCCCCGGCTCGTCACCCGCGTCCGGCCCGTCCCCCTGATGGCGGTCAGCGCCGCGCTGATCGGCGCGGGCCTGGTCCTGATGAGCGGGGCGCCCGGCCTGTGGTGGCTGGTGGCCACCAACCTGCTGGTGGTCTGGGGCACCATCGTCTCCAGCATCGTGGGCCGCACGCTGCGGCAGCGGATCGTGCCGCGCGCCCTGCTGGGCCGGGTGACGAGCACGGTACGCGCCGTCGTGCTGGCGGTGACGCCCGTCGGCGCGGTGCTGGCGGGCGTGGGCACCGAGTTGCTGGGCGACGACCCCCGCCTGGTGTTCCTCGGCGCGGGCGCGGGCATCCTGATCGCCGTGCCGCTGCTCTGGACCGGCACCCTGCGGCGGCACCGGCACCTCACACTGGACGGAACATGACCCGCAGGCCGCCTGCCCCCGGGCCCCGGCGCGTCACATGATCTTGCGCCAGTCGACGACGGCGGGGATGAGGTCGCGGACGGCGGCGAGCAGGCCGAGGCGGTTGGCCCGGATCGCCGGATCCTCGGCCATGACCAGGACCTCGTCGAAGTAGGTGTCGATGGGCTCGGCCAGCGGCAGCGCGTTCTCGATGAACGCCGGCAGGGTCGGCATGGCGAGCCCCAGCGCCGCCTTGGTCCGCGCGTACGCCCGGTGCAGCGCCAGCTCGGCCTCCTCGTCGAACAGCTCCGCCTTGTAGACCGGCGGCGTCCCCTCGGGCACGATGCGCAGGACCCGCTGGAGCGCGGTGGTGAGCCGCTGGAACCGCACCTCGCCGAGCAGCGACTCCAGGTCGTGGGCGGCCTGGACGGCGTACGCGGGCCGGTCGGCGGACGGCAGGACGGCCCGGACCACCCGGACGGGGTGCCCCTCGTCCAGCAGCGCCTGCTCGAACCGGCGCAGCACGAACTCGTCCGCCTCCTCCAGCGACTCGCCGCTCGCGGTGACCGGCTGGTGCCGGGCGGCGGCCACCAGCCCGCCGCGCACGGTGATGCCCCCGAGCCGCGGATGGGTGCGCAGGATCGCGATGACGCCGAGCGCGGCCCGGCGCAGCCCGTACGGGTCCGAGCTGCCGGTGGGGACGGCCCCGATGCCGAAGAGCCCGGCCAGCAGGTCCAGCCGGTCGGCGAGCGCGAGCAGCGCCCCGGCGTAGGTGACGGGCAGCGCGTCGCCGGCCGAGCGCGGCAGCTCCATCTCGTAGAGCGCCTCCGCGACGTCCTCGGGCTCCCCGGCGCGCAGGGCGTACTCCCGGGCCATCGTGCCGGCCAGGCCGGACAGCTCGATCACCATGCTGGAGGCGAGGTCGAACTTGGCGAGTTCCCCGGCGCGGGCCAGCACCGGCCGTTCCTCCTCCGGCACCCCGATGTGGTCGGCGAGCTCCATCGCGATCGCCCGGATCCGGCCGGCCCGGTCGGCCATCGAGCCGAGCCGGTCCTCGAAGGTGAGCTTCTCCAGCCTGCCCGCGAACTCGTCGGGTGTCGTGCCGAGGTCCTGGACGTAGAAGAACGACGCGTCCTCGAAGCGGGCGCGCAGCACCGCCTCGTTGCCGGCCCGTACGGCATCGTGGTCGCAGGCGCCGTTGGCCACGGCGACGAAGAACGGCAGCAGCCGCTCGTCGGGCTCCCGCCCCGGCACGACCGGCCCGGCCGGCCCGCCGCGCGCCACCGTGCGCACGGGCAGGTAGCGCTGGTGCTTCTTCATCACCGTGGTGAGGATGCGGGCCGGCAGCTCGAGGTACTTCGGGTCGAACGAGCCGAGGATCGCGACCGGCTGCTCCACCAGGTCGGTGACCTCGTCGATGACCGCGCGCTCCTCCTCCGCGTCGATCACCCCGCCCGCCTCCGCCGCGAGCTCCGCGGCGGCGGCCATGATCCGCTCCCGGCGCAGCGCGCCGTCCGGCTCGATCCCGGCGGCCCGCAGCGTGGCCGGGAACTCCACCGCGGACGCGACGGGGAGCACCGGCTCGGGGCTCGTCCGCCGCACCCGGGTCAGCCGCCCGCTGACCAGGCCGGACACCTCGAACGGGATGACCTGGTCGCCGAGCAGGGCGGCGATCCAGCGGATCGGCCTGGCGTAGGAGAGCTCGGGCGCGTTCCACCGCATGTTCTTGCCCGCGCGGAGCCCGGTGACGATCCCGGGCAGCAGGCCGGCGAGCACCTCGGCGGCGGGCCGGCCGGGCACCTGCCGCACGTGACCGACGTACTCGGTCCCGTTGACGGTGATCGTCTGGAGCTCGCCGACGGAGATCCCCCGGCCCCGGGCGAACCCCTCCGCGGCCTTCGTGGGCCTGCCTGCGGCGTCGTAGGCCGCCGTCAGCCGGGGGCCGCGCACGGTCTCCCGCGCGTCGTCCTCCCGGGGCTCGACCTCGTCGACCAGGGCGAGGATCCGGCGGGGCGAGGTCAGCACCCGGAGCTCGCCGTGCCGCAGCCGGGTCTCCCGCAGCCGATCGGCCAGCGCGTCCCGGACGACCCCGGCGGCCCGGGCCACCTCCCCCGGCGGCAGTTCCTCCACGCCGATCTCGAACGCCAGCGGGGCGGGCCGCTCCGCCGGCGGCAGGGCGGGCGGCGCCTCGGTCGCGGGCTCGGGAGCCGCGGCGGAGGACACCGCGGCGTTGCCGAGCGGGAGGCCGAGCTCCTCCCGGCGGGCCACCCACAGCAGGGCCACCTCGTGCGCCAGGGCGCGCATGCGGGCGAAGGCGCGGGCGCGTTCGGTGGCGCCGACGGCGCCCCGGGCGTCCAGCACGTTGAAGGCGTGCGAGCACTTGAGGACGTAGGAGTGGGCCGGCACCGGCAGCCGGGCCTCGATCATCCGCCGCGCCTCGGACTCGTAGGCCGCCAGCAGCGCCCGGTTGGTCTCGATGGAGGCGTCGTCAAGGTAGTAGCGGCTCATCTCGTACTCCGCCTGGCCGAACGCCTCTCCGTAGGACAGGCCCGGGGCGTAGGCGATGTCCTTGAAATGGGAGACGCCCTGGAGCGCCATGATGATGCGCTCCATCCCGTAGGTGATCTCGACCGACACCGGGTCGAGGGCCAGCCCGCCGGACTGCTGGAAGTAGGTGAACTGGGTGATCTCCAGCCCGTCCAGCCAGACCTCCCAGCCGAGACCCCACGCGCCCAGCGCCGGCGAGGCCCAGTCGTCCTCGACGAACCGCACGTCGTGCGCGGTCAGGTCGATGCCGAGCGCCGCGAGGCTGCCGAGGTAGCGGTCCTGGGCGTCGCCGGGCTCGGGTTTGAGGATCACCTGGAACTGGGTGTGGGTCTGCAGCCGGTTCGGGTTGTGGCCGTACCGGGAGTCGTCGGGCCGGACGCTCGGCTCCGGGTAGGCCACCCGCCAGGGTTCGGGACCGAGCACCCGCAGCGCCGTCGCGGGATTGAGCGTGCCCGCGCCGACCTCGGTGTTCATCGGCGCCGTGATGACGCAGCCCTGGCCGGCCCAGTAATCGGTCAGCCTGATCAGGGCGTCCTGCATGGTCAGCATCGTTCTCCCCCTCGTGTAGGGGACAGGTTTCCGTGCCGGAGCGCCTCGGTCCAGCCTATTGCGCGGGTCAGACCGGCTGGGCGAACAGCAGCACCGCCACGAGGGTGCCGGCGAGCATGAAGGGGCCGAACGGGATGCTGCTCTTGCGGGTCGCCTTCCCGCTGACCAGCAGGGCGACCGAGTAGAGGCCGGCGAGCAGGAACATGCCCAGCACCCCGAGGATCCAGGCCTCGAGCCCCAGCCAGCCGAGATAGAGGCCGAGCACCCCGGACAGCTTCACGTCGCCCAGGCCGATCTGGGTCGGCGCGATCGCCCACTGCAGGGCGTAGAGGAGCCAGAGCGCGGCCATGCCGATCAGCGCGTGGGCGTAACGGGTGCCGCCCTGGTCGGTGAAGGGCGCGGCGAGCCCGAGCAGCGCCGCCCCGGCGGCGTACGAGGGCAGCGTGAGCGGGTCCGGCAGCCGCTTGAGCGCCACGTCGATGAAGGTCAGCAGCACGCCGACCGCGCCGAGGTAGCCGAACGCCGGCAGGTCGGGGCGCAGGCCGATCCGCCAGCCCAGCACGGCGAGCACGGCGAGCGCCGCCAGGGCGACCGGGACGGGCCGGCCGGTGACCGGGCCGGCCCAGTCGTGCCGCGCCCGTGCCGGGGGATCGCCCTCCAGGATCGGCTCGCTCACGGGGCGAACCCTACCGGCGGACGACCCCGATCTCGACGCCTCCGACGGTCCGCCCGCGCAGCATCCCGGCGAGCCGGTCGGCCACCCGCTGGACGGTCGCCCGCTCGTCGAGGTCCTCGGCGACGGCGAAGCGGATGGACAGCTCCGCGCCGGTGCCCTTGGTCACCTGGACACCGGTGACGCCGTCCTCGGAGGCGAACGCCGCCTCGATCGCGGCCAGCACCTCGGGGTCCTCGTGCGGCGGCGGGATCGGCCTGCCCTCGGCGAGCAGGTGCAGCCGGAAGCCGTCGACGGCGAACGGCACCGGGCCCGCGACGTCGACCACCAGGGCGTGCGCCTGCTCGTCGAGCGCCGCCTGGCAGGCCTGCCGCGCGTGCACGGCGACCGGCCGGGCGTCGGGCCGCCACCGGGCCAGCGACTCCAGCGAGGTGAAGCCCAGCACCCCGCGGCGGCCGTCGTCGCCGATGAGCGTGGGCAGCGCCATCTCGCTCTCCTTCTCGCGGCGCGGCTCGCCGGGCGCCACCTCGGCCTCCTCGGTGAGCACAGCCACGACCGGGATGAGCAGCCGGGCTCCGTAGAGCTCCTCGATCACGGTGTGCTCGCCGACGCGCCCGGCGGCGTACCCGAGGAGGGCCTCGCTCAGCCGGGGGTCGGCCCTGCCGTCGTCGTCGGGGAACTGGGGCTGGGGAATGGACGCTCCGTGCACGGCTGTGAGGGTATAACCATTCACGGGTACTCAGGGTGCTTGTTCGCACACTGACCGTCAGCCCGGGCGCCCTTCGCCGGCCGCTCCGCCGCCCGTACGTCAGCCCAGGTCGGCGATGGCGGCCACCGTGCCGCCGCCGGAAGGGCCCTGGTGGACGGCGGCGACGGACACGAAGACCGCCGGATCTCCGGTGACCGACGCGGTGACCCCGCCGACGCAGGCCTTGATCTGCCGGTGCCAGTGCACGTCGGAGTCGTCGAGCATGATGTTGCGCCGGCCGCGGACGGAGCCGCTGGGGTCGGCCTCGCACTTGAGGAAGACGTTGACCAGCCGGTCGCCGAGATCGCTGGGGTGCGGGCGCTCGGGCAGCTCCAGCCCGGTGCCGCGGATGGCGGCCCAGATGCCGTCGGCGTCGAGCGCGTCGCGCATCACGCCGTGCCCGGCGCGGTACCGGCCGCCGATGCCCCGGACGTTGCCCACCACGACGATCTGCGCCCGGTCCAGCTCCACACCCGACGAGCAGGACGCGACGCTGGAGTACAGCGAGAGGTCCTTGTGGATCTGCCCGGCCGCGGGCATCTCGATCTCGCCCAGCGCCACGGCGATCCCGAGGGCGGTGGTGGAGTTGGAGATGTCCATGGACTTCAGCGTGTCCTCGGTGACCACGTCGTGGCCCCGGCGCTTGGCGTCGTTGATCGTGTCCAGGGTGAGCAGCGGGGTCTTGGTCTGCACGTAGTGCACGTCGGCGGGGTCGTCGATCCCGGCGATCTTCATCGCTTCGCGGACCCCCGCGGCGACCGTCTCCACCATGGCGGGCCGGCCGATGTCCTCGGGCGCGATGATGTCGCTCATCGCCACGCCGACCGACACCCGGGGCTCGCTGGACGCCGGGGCCTTCGCCGGGTCGACCGTCGCGAAGATGGTGGCGTGCGGGCTGAGCACCCCGTCGGTGCCGCCGGACCACACCAGCGGCACCTGCCCGACCTCCTGCGGGCTGCGCGTCCCCTTGGCGAGCAGCACCTCGCGGAAGGCCCGATCGGCGAGGATCCGGGTGTAGTCGTTGACTCCGCCGTTGCCCTCGGTCTTGCCGACGACGGCGAGCACGCGGTCGGCCTCGATCACGCCCTCGTCGATCAGCCGGGCGAGCCCCGAGGCATCGGTGACACTCTCGATGGGCACCTTGCGGACTTCGATCGGATCGGGCATATGCCTAGCCTTCCTCTGCTTGCTCTGCTTGTTCGATGACGGTGCCGGCCTCGCCGTGCACCGCGTCGGCGATGTGGGCGAGCGAGGTGATCACGGCCCGGTGGCCGCCCGCCTCGACGAACCGCACCGCGGCCTCGACCTTGGGTCCCATGCTTCCTCCGGCGAACTCGCCCGCACCGGCGAGGACCCGCAGCTCCGCCGGCGTGACACGGCCCAGCGGCCGGGCCCGCTCGGAGCCGTACCCCACCATCACGTGCGCGATGTCGGTGGCGATGACCAGCGTGCTCGCGCCGATCAGGCGGGCCAGCAACTGGGCCCCGAGGTCCTTGTCGATGACGGCCTCGACGCCGCTCAGGGCCCCGTCCCGCCGCACCACCGGCACCCCGCCGCCGCCGGCCGCCACCACGACGTGGCCGGCGGCCATCAGCACGTCGACCGCCGCGGCGTCGAGGATCTCCAGCGGCTCGGGCGAGGCCACGACCCGCCGCCAGCCCCGTGCGCCGAAGGACGTCCAGCTCTCCCCGAGGTCCATGCACCGCCGCGCCTCGTCCTGCGGGAAGTACCGGCCGATCGGCTTGGTCGGCTCGGTGAACGCGGGATCGCCCGCGTCCACCAGGGTGCGGGTGACGACGGTCGTCGCGGGCCGTTCCACCCCGCGCCGGGCGAGCGCCCGGCCGAGCGCGTTCATGATGAGCACGCCGATGGTGGCCTGGGTCTGCGCGCCGCACCAGTCCAGCGGCACCGGCGGGACGACGTGGGCCGCGAGCTGCTGCTTGATCAGGATGTTGCCGACCTGGGGTCCGTTGCCGTGGGTGAGCGCCACCTCGGCGCCCGCGGCGATCAGGTCGGCGACCAGCTCCATCGCGCCCTCGACCGCCGTCGCCTGGGCCTGCGGCGTCGCGCTGCCGTCCGGCGCCGTCATGGCGTTGCCGCCCAGCGCCACCAGCACCCGCTTGCCCGTCAGTTGGCTCACGCCGCGACGTTACCCTCCGTACGGCTCGCGCTCATTGGCAGAACTCGCCTATCCCTGGGCGGTGTCCCTGTGTGATCCGGTGGAGCCGCCGCCGCGCGCGTGCTCCCGGGCGGCGTGGTCAGGCCAGGGCGCGCAGCCGCTCCACGGCCTCGTCGATGACCGCGTCGCGCTTGCAGAACGCGAACCGGACGAACGGCCGGCCCGCCTCGGTGTGGTCGTAGAAGACCTGGCTGGGCACCGCGACCACCCCGGCCCGGCCCGGCAGCGCGCGGGCCAGCTCGGCCCCGTCGGTGAAGCCCAGCGGCCGGATGTCGGCCTGCACGAAGTAGGTTCCCTGCGGCCGGTAGGCGGTGAACCCCGCCGCCTCCAGGCCGGTGATCAGCCGGTCCCGTTTGGTCTCCAGGGACTTGCGGAGCCCCTCGACCCAGGGCAGCTCGTCCCGCAGCGCGTACGCGACCGCCCGCTGGTACGGGGCGGCGGCGGTGTAGGTGAGGAACTGCTTCACCGTCTGCACGGCCCGGACGTACGGGGCCGGAGCGGTGACCCAGCCGACCTTCCAGCCGGTCGCGGAGAAGCTCTTGCCGGACGAGGACAGGGCGACGGTGCGCTCGCGCATCCCGGGCAGAGTGGCCAGCGGGACGTGCTCGGCGTCGTCGAAGGTGAGGTACTCGTAGACCTCGTCGGTGATCGCGACGAGGTCGTGGTCGCGGCAGAGGGCCGCGATGGTCTCCAGCTCCGCGCGGGTGAAGACGGTGCCGGTGGGGTTGTGCGGGGAGTTGACCAGGATCAGCCGGGTGCGCGGCCCGACGGCGGCGCGCAGCTCGTCCGGGTCGAAGGTGAAACGGCCCTCGGCGGGCCGCAGCGTCACCGGCTTCCGCACCGCCCCGGCCAGCGCGATCATGGCGGCGTACGAGTCGTAGTAGGGCTCGAAGACGATGACCTCGTCGCCCGGCCCGGCCAGCGCGAGCAGCGAGGCGGCGATCCCCTCGGTGGCGCCGACCGTGACCAGGACCTCGGTGGCCGGATCGTAGGACAGCCCGTAGCGCTCCCGGCGCTGCGCCGCGATCGCCTCGCGCAGCTCCGGCACGCCGGGCCCCGGGGGGTACTGGTTGGCGCCGCCGCGGATGGCCTCGACGGCCGCTTCCAGCATCGCGGGCGGCCCGTCGGTGTCGGGGAAGCCCTGACCGAGGTTGATCGCCCCGGTCCGTACGGCCAGCGCGGTCATCTCCGCGAAGATCGTGGTGCCGAAGCCCTGCATACGTTCGACCAGCGGTTCGCTCACGGGCTCAAGAGTACGGGGGACGCGGCCGGCACCCGGGATCGGGAGCGGCCACGGCGAGCGGCCGCCCGGCCGGGTTGAGGTAGGTGGCGTACAGCACGACCGGGACGGCGCCGAGGTTGCGGCCCAGATGGACCTCACCCGCTCCGTTCGGCTCGACCAGGGCCTGACCGGCGCGGTAGGCGCGGGCCGAGCAGTCGGACTCGTAGCGGGTGAGCGTGCCGGACGCGACGACGGCGACCAGCCGGCCGGGGTGGTAGTGCCAGCCGGTCGACCCGCCGGGCCGGATGGTGATCGTCCTGACCACGAACTCCGCCGGTCCGTCGATCCGGATGCTGACCGGGTCCGTGGTCGTGCCCTGGGCCAGGGTCGTGGCCGACGCCCCGGGCGGCTCCGCCCGGCCCGCTCCGGGGACGCACCACAGCACCAGCAGGCATCCGGCCCCGATCATCGCTCGCCGCATCGTCGTCCTCTCCTCCGCCGCCTCGCCCCATACGACCACGGAGAGGGCTAGAGCGGCGACACAGGGTCACCGGCGGGCATGGGTCGCCCGGCCCGCCGCCGGCGGGGGAGGATGGACCTGAGACCTCTGGCGAAGGAGTGCCCACCATGCGCGTCGCGTTGTGTCAGATCCCGGTCGGCGACGACCCCAAGGAGAACCTGCAGCGGATCCGCGACGCGCTGGCCGCGACCGGCGACGCGGATCTGGCGGTCTTCCCCGAGGCGGCGCAGGTGCGGTTCGGCAACGACCTCGCCGCGCTCGCGGAGCCCCTGGACGGCCCCTTCGTCACCGCCCTGCGCGAGGGGGCCCGGGAGCACGGCACCGCGCTGATCGCCGGGGTCTTCGAACCCGCCGGCGACGGCCGCGTCCACAACACCTCGGTGGCCATCGACGCCGCCGGTGAGCTGGTCGGCTCGTACCGGAAGATCCATCTTTTCGACGCCTACGCGTTCCTCGAGTCGGAGGTGGTGGCGCCCGGCGCGGATCCGGTGGTCGTCGAGCTCGCCGGCACCAGGGTCGGCCTGGTCACCTGCTACGACGTGCGGTTCCCCGAGCTGTTCCGGGCCCTCGTCGACCAGGGCGCCGAGGTCATCGTGATCATCGCCGCCTGGGCGCAGGGGGTGTTCAAGGAGGAGCACTGGACCACGCTGGTGCGGGCCCGCGCCATCGAGAACACCATCTGGACGGTGGCGGTGGACAAGGCGCCGGACCTCTCGAGCCCGCCGTCGGGCGGCCGGACCGGCGTGGGGCGCAGCCTGCTGGTCGACCCGATGGGCGTGGTGCACGCCGACCTCGGCCCGTTCCCGGCCGTACGGGTCGGCGCGATCGACCAGGACGTCACCGCGCGGGTGCGCGAGATCCTGCCGAGCCTGGCGCACCGCCGTCTCGGCCCCGGCACCTCCGGCTGATCCGCCCGGGGCTCCCTCGGCGCGGCAGCGCCCCGGGCCCTCCGGCCCGTGCGGCCGGCTCCGCCGCGGCCCGGCGCGTTTCCGGGCCGCCGCGGCCTCAGCCGGTGAAGGCGTCCCGGATCTGGGCGGCGGTCAGAAGCTGTCCGTAGACGGCCGTCCCGGGCTGGTGCAGCCGGCCGCCCTCGCCGAGCGGCCCGGCGTCGACGGCGTCGAACCCGATCTGGTCGATCAGGCCGGCCACCTCCCGCTTGGCGTCCGCGTCGTCCCCCGAGATTGGTATGCCGAGGCGGCCCGCCTCCCCGGCCGGGCGGCCCGCATGGCCGAGCTTCACGTAGTAGATCGCGTTGAACGCCTTGACCACGTGGGCGCCGTGCAGATGGGCCTGCAGCAGCTCGCTGGAGGTCGTGCGGTCCTCGTCGAGCTCCTCGAAGTCGCCGTCCCGCACCGGGTAGTAGTTGTTGGTGTCGATCACGGTCTTCCCTGCCATCCCCTCGACCGGGACCTCTCGGTAGCGGCCGAACGGTACCGACACCACCACGACGTCGCCGAACTCCGCGGCCTCCTGGGCGGTCACCGCGCGGCCCCGCTCCCCCAGCTCCGCCTCCAGGTCCCGCAGCGTGTCGGGGCCGCGCGAATTGCTGACCGCCACGTCATGGCCCGCACGGGCGAACAGCCGCGCGAGCGTCCCGCCAATGCTCCCGGCTCCGATCAGCCCGATCTTCATGGTCGTCTCCCTGCTGCGGTGGCGTCCGGCGATTCCGTCCCAGCATTGCGCGTCATCGGACTTCTGCCCGGAAAATGGGAGGCATGAGCGAGATTCCCGAGGATCCCTTTCACCGCCGGCTGCACCACATCGTCCCCGCGGGCATGGCCGCCGGGACCGCCCAGACGCCCGGGATGTCGCGCAGGGCCGCGATCAGCGGGGCCACGGTCGGGTCCCGCGCGCTGTGGATGGGCCAGACGCACGTGGCACCGGGCGCCACTTCCGGCGATCACCATCACGGGGCCTCGGAGACCGCGATCTACGTGGTCAGCGGCACCCCGTCGTTCGTCTTCCTCGACCTTGAGGGGGACGAGCCCCGGGAGACCCGCATCGACACCCGCCCCGGGGACTACGTCTTCGTGCCGCCCTTCGTCCCGCACCGGGAGGAGAACCCCGACCCCGAGATCGAGGCGGTCGTGGTGATCGCCCGCAGCACCCAGGAGGCCATCGTGGTCAATCTCCCTGACCTGCGCTGGGAGCGATGACCGGCACCGTGCCGTGCTGGGCCGCCGCGCCGATCGTGCCGGGCAGCAGCGTCAGCACCCGGTGGAAGCTGCGGGCCAGCCATCTCCGGCCGCCCGCCGCCAGCAGCAGCCGGTCCAGTGCCCCGATGCGCAGCACCGTGGCGGTCAGCGCCACCCGCGACCGCTCGCCGGCCGCGTCGATGGTCCAGTGTACGTGGGCGACCGTCCGCCGGCCGATCGCGGCGGTGCCGCCCACGCCGCGCGCGGGGTGCAGGCAGGTGATCGTGGTCTCGACGGTCCGGCGGATGCCCAGCGGCCCGCGGATCACGATCTTGGCGCCGAGGCGGTCCTCGGCGAGGGACTCCAGCCGGAACCGGCGGCCGCCCATGCTCCGGTGGTTGGGCAGCCGGGAGAGGAAGCCGTACACCGTCTCCGCGGGGACGTCCATGAGCATCCCCGAGGTCACCGGGGGCACGGCCGTCATCCCGGGCCCGGCCGGGCACCGCATGGCCCGCAGGCCCGGTCCGCGCATTCGCCGCACATGTCTCCAACGTAAGGGTGGCCGCCTCCGGCGCTCACCATGATCTCACGCGCCGGGCGTACGATTCCGTACGGGGCTTTGAGCGAGCGCTTGGTCAGCAGAGGACGACGGGGCACCGCGGCCGGGCGCGAGCGGCGGCCGGCGTCCCCGCCGGGCGGCTCCCGGAGCCCCACGCGAGGAGGGCACGGCAGGATGCTGCGTTTCAATGATCAGGTCGTCCTGGTGGCCGGTGGCGGCAGCGGCATCGGGGCCGCCACGGCCCGCCGGCTGGCCGCCGAGGGCGCCCGCGTCGTCGTCGGCGACATCGACCTCGGCAACGCCGAGCGGGTCGTGGCCGGGATCGGCGCCGCGGGCGGGCGGGCGGCCCCGGCGCACTACGACCAGAGCGACGAGTCCTCGGTGGCCGCGCTCGTCAGCACCGTGGTGGGACTCTACGGCCGGATCGACGGGCTGCACGCCAACGCCGCCGACCTGAGCGTCATCGGCGCCGACACCGACGCGGTGGAGGTGCCGATGGAGGTCTTCCAGCGCACCATCGACGTCGACCTCCGCGGCTACCTCCTGCTGACCAGGCACACCGTGCCGGTGATGCTCGAGCAGGGCGGGGGCGCGATCGTCTACACCTCCTCCGGCGCCGCGTTCGTCGGCGAGCGGGAGCGGGTCAGCTATGGAATCGCCAAGGCCGGTGTCAACGCGCTGATGCGTCATACGGCATCCAAATGGGGCAAGAAGGGCATTCGCGCCAACGCTCTCGCCCCCGGCCTGGTCCTCACCGCGGAGGTGCGCGCGAGCCTGCCGGAGGACTTCCGCGCCACCGTGCTGAAGATGCAGCGCAGCCCGCGCCTGGGCGATCCCGACGACGTCGCGGCCGCCGCCGCCTACCTGCTGTCCGCCGACGCGGAATGGGTGACCGGCCAGGTGCTCAGCGTCGACGGCGGCGCGACCATGCGCTGATCGGAGCGTGGCCGGGAGCCGGTGGGCGGGCGCCGCCGGTCGAGAACGTGCGAGGCTGTAGGCAGGTACGACCGAGCAGGAGGTCCGCATGGCTGAGGAAACACCGGAGCCCGAGGGTTCCGAGGACGAGGTGAAGCGCAAGTTCCGCGAGGCCCTGGAACGCAAGCGCGGTCCGCAGGGCGACAAGAACACCGGCGCTCCGGGCAAGGACTCCTCCAAGGTCCGCGGTGTGCACGGGCCGGTCGGCGGCCAGCGTTCCTTCCGCCGCAAGAGCGGCTGACCTCACCGGTGCCCGGCCGCCGGTGCGGCCGCGGCGCCACCGCCCGGACCGGGCCGATCGGCGCGCTCGTCGCCTCCCCTCCCGGGGAGGCGGCGACGCTCGTTCCGCCGTGGATCACAACGAGCCGACGGGAACGGATTTCCTTGGTCAAAGTGCGAGAATGGGCGGATGGTCGGCGTCTGCTTCCACTCCCCCGGTGGGGACGCTGAGCCACGGAACCCGAACAGCCGGGAGTGGAGCCAGGAGTGACACCCGAGGAGTCGCGCATCCTCGCCGTCCTCGGCTGGGAGCTGTACATGGCGAGCCCGGGCACCCCCCTCGCCGAACGCATGCGCAGGCCCCAGCCCGGTGACATCGTCATGGAGATCTCCAGCTTCGGCCGCGGATGGGACCCCAACCGCATCGGGCGGCTGGTGCGCATCGAGGGCCGCTCGCCCGACGAGCACTACATCGTGGCCCCGCTGCACGACCCCGACCAGCAGTGGGGCTGGCGGCACTCGGAGTTCATCGCGCTGCCGACGGAGCAGGCGCAGAAGTGGCTGTCGGGCGACAACACCCCGGTGCGCTCCCGGTTCCAGCCGCTCGCCGACTACCTGAAGCAGGACGGCCGCGAGCGGATCGAGATCTCCTTCAGCGAGATCGAGTCCGCGATGGGCGGTGCTCACCTGCCGCCGTCGGCGCGCAACCCGCGGCTGGCCCGCTGGTGGGAGAACGACTCCGCCAACGCCCAGGCCATCGCCTGGATGACCGCCGGCTACCAGGTCGAGGCGGTCGACATCCCCGGTGAGCGGGTGCGCTTCCGCGCGCACAGCCGCTACGACCAGTGATCCCGGCCGGCGCTCAGGGCGTGCCCAGCCGGCGGTAGCGGTCCTGCCGGGCCACCCGGCGGGCCTCGTCCCCGGCCGCCAGCAGGCCGATGAGCTCGCCCTCCAGCAGGGCGGCGACGCGGGCACAGAACGCGGCCGGCTCGTCGGCGGCGTCGGGGCGCTCCGGAACGATCACGTCGACGATCCCGTCGCGCAGCAGGTCCGCCGAGCGCACGCCCTGGGCCTCGGCCAGCTCGGCGGCGTGGTCGACGGTCCGGTGCACGATCACCGAGGCGCCCTCGGGCGGCAGCGGGGACAGCCAGGCGTGCCGGGCGCACAGCACCCGGTCGGCGGGCAGCAGCGCCAGCGCCGCTCCCCCGGCGCCCTCGCCGAGCAGCGCGCACACCGTCGGCGTCGGCAGCGTGATGAGCTCGGCCAGGCAGCGGGCGATCTCCCCGGCGAGCCCGCGTTCCTCCGCCTCCGCCGACAGCATCGCGCCCGGGGTGTCCACGACGGTCACCAGGGGCAGTCCCAGCCCCGCGGCCAGCCCCAGGCCGCGCCGGGCGACCCGGAGCCCGGCCGGGCCGAGCGGGTGCCCGGCGCGCTGGCTGCGGCGGTCCTGGCCGACGACCACGCAAGGGGCGGAGCCGAAGGTCGCCAGGGCCAGCAGCACCCCCGGGTCCGCCTCGCCCTCACCGGTGCCCGACAGCGGCGTCACGTTCCCCGCGCCGTGGCGGAGCAGCTCCCGGACGCCTGGCCGGTCGTCCCGCCGGGAACGCCGGATCGACTCCCAGGCGGGCACCTCGGCGAGATCGTCCCGCTCCCGCCGCGCCGTCCGCCCCGCCGCCGTGGCGACGAGCCCCGTACGCGGCCGGCAGAGCACGTCGAGGGCCCGGGCCGCCACCTCGCCGATCTCGCCGGACCCGACGACGGCGTCGACCAGCCCCTTGGCGTACAGGTTCTCGGCGGTCTGCACGTCCGGAGGGAACGGCTCCCCGTGCAGTGCCTCGTGGACCCGGGGGCCGAGGAATCCGATCAGCGCGCCCGGCTCCGCCACGGTGACGTGGCCGAGCGAACCCCAGGAGGCCAGCACCCCGCCGGTCGTGGGATGCCGCAGGTAGACCAGGTAGGGCAGCCCCGCCGCCTTGTGCCGCATCACCGCGGCGGCGATACGGGCCATCTGGACGAACGCGGCCGTGCCCTCCAGCATCCGGGTGCCGCCGGACGAGGTCGCGGCCAGCAGCGGCAGGCCCTCGGCGGTCGCGCGCTCGACGGCGCGCACCAGCCGCTCCGCGGTCGCCACGCCGATCGACCCGGCCAGGAAGGAGAACTCGCACGCGACGACGGCCACCCGCCGGCCGCGCAACGTCCCCGAGCCGGTGATCACCGCCTCGTCGTATCCGGACAGCTCCCGGGCCCGGGACAGCGCCGCGGCGTACGGCGAGCCCGCCGGCGCGGGATCGGCCGGCGGGACGTCCCAGCACGTCCAGCTGCCCTCGTCCAGCACCCGCGCGACCAGCGCCCGCGCGTCCACCCGCCTCCCGCTCACCGTCGCCTCCCACCCGGTCCTCTCCTCCCCCTCTCCCCCTCCCTCCGTGATCATGCAATCGTTCGTCGATTGATTGCATGATCACGGAGGGGACGGGGGAACGGGAACGGGGGCGTCCGTTCAGGCGGGGGCCGGCCGGGCGACCGCGGTCACGAGGAGGGCGGGGGCTCTTCCAGCCAGGCGAGGACGGCCTCGGTGTGCTGGCCGAGGGTGGGCGGCGCGGTGTGCTCGCGGGGGGCCGAGCCCTCGAAGCGCACGGCCGGGCCGGGCAGCTCGATCGGGCCGAGCTGCGGGTGGTCGACCTCGACGACCAGGCCCTGCGAGCGGGTCTGGTCCCATTCGTAGACCTCGTCGATGGACCGGATCGACCCGGCCGGGATGCCCTCCGCGGCCAGCCGGGCCAGCCAGCCCTCCCGCGTGTCCCCGGCCAGGACCTTCTCGATGTCGGCGGTCAGCTCCCCCCGGCGCGCCGAGCGGTCCCCCATGGTCGCGTAGCGCGGATCGTCGGGGTCGAGCCCGACGATCGGCGCGAACCGGCGCCACAGCCCGTGGTTGGCGACACCGATCTGGATGACGCCGTCCGCGCACCGGAACGTGCCGTACGGGGCGACCGACGGATGGTCGTTGCCGATCGACACCGGCACGTCCCGCCCCACCGTCCAGCGGGTGCCCTGGTAGGAGTGGGCGGCGACGGCCGAGGCCAGCAGCGAGGTCCGCACGACCTTCCCGCGGCCGGTACGGGACCGCTCGAACAGCGCGGAGACGACCCCGTACGCCCCGTTCATCCCGGCCAGGATGTCGGCGATGGACAGCCCCATCTTGGACGGGTGCCCGGGCGGCCCCGTGATGCTCATGATCCCGGCCTCTCCCTGCACGATCGCGTCGTAGCCGGGACGGCCGCCCTCGGGCCCGTCGTGGCCGAAGCCGGTGATCGACAGGATGACCAGGGCGGGGTTGAGCTCGTGCAGCCGCTCCATGGAGAAGCCGAGGCGGTCCAGCACCCCGGTGCGGAAGTTCTCCACCACGACGTCGGCGCGCCGCACCAGCCGGGTGAGGGTGTCGGCACCGGACGGGGACTTCAGGTCGAGGGTGATCGACTCCTTGTTCCGGTTGCAGGCCAGGAAGTAGGTGCTGACCTGGTCGTCGCCGACGAACGGAGGTCCCCACTTCCGGGTCTCGTCACCGGTGCCGGGCTGCTCGACCTTGATGACGCGGGCGCCGAGGTCGGCGAGCATCATGGTGGCGTGCGGCCCGGCGAGGACCCTGCTCAGGTCGACGACGACGACACCTGCGAGCGGTCCGGACAAGGGGGCCTCCTCAGTTCTTCGCGCGGAGCGTGATCGGGGACAGGAAGGTGTTGCGCGGGCCGTCGCTGAGCGGGCCCGGCTCCGGCGCGCGCACCAGCCGCAGCCCGGTGCCGACGGCACCGGCCAGCACCTCCACCTCCGCCTCGACCTCGTCCCAGCGCGGCCCGGCGCCGAAGGGCGCCACGGTCACGGTGCCGCCGTCGGCGTCGAGCTCCCACACCCCGGCGGCCACGCCGTCCTGGGTGACGACCGAGGTGCCGTTGCCGCTCGTGTCGTAGATCCGCGGGTAGTCGTTCTCGGCCACCTGCCTGGACCGGCCGGCGGGAGAGGTGGCGTAGGCCATGAAGTAAGAATCCCAGACCGGCAGCAGCCGTACGCCGCGCCCGGCCCGGGGATCGAGCCCGGTGAGGGCCTCCAGCTCGCCGGCGAGCACCCAGGAGTCCCTGCCGTCCACCGCCACGGGCACGATCTCGTCGCCCAGCGCGGTCACCGCGGAGACCGTGTCGCGCTTGGTCCAGCCGCTCCACCACTTGAGGTCGTCGGTGGTCGCGGGCCCGAAGGCGCGCAGGTACCGCCGGGCCAGCTCGGCCCGTGCGGGCGCGGCGTCCAGCTCCGCGACCGGGGCGCCGGTCCAGTCCGCCCAGCGCGCGTAGGCGTAGTTGTCGCTGCGCCACCCGCCGCGCACCTCGGCGCGGACGATCCGGCCGAAGCGGCCCAGCAGCGCCACGACCTGCTGCAGGCCATCCTTCTCCGCCGGGGTGCAGGGGCCGATCAGCTCGCGGATCTCCCGTACGGTTGCGGGCGGGCGGCCGGCCATCGCCGCCTCGATCCGGTCCGCGAAGGCGAGCACCCCCTCCTCGCCGAGCCCGCTCCCCTTCCCGATGCGGGTGACCGTCCGCTCCTTCTTCTCGCCCGTGCAGGCGAAGAGCACCGGCGTCAGGTCGAGCGGCTCGATGTAGGCCATGCCGCGGACGCAGCGCAGCCGGACGACGCTGCGCTCGGTGTAGAGCTCGCGGTCCAGGTCGGCGAGCTTGAAGCCCTCCACCCGGGCCGCGCAGGACAGGTAACAGGTGGGCGCGGTGCCGTAGAGCCCGGCGGTGGCGGTGACCGCGTCCAGGACGGTGGGCAGGCGGCGGCCGGCCAGTCCCTGCTTGACGAGAACATGCGCCGTGGCCTGCGCCCCCGGCACCGCAATGATCTCTGGCAACCTCACGACCTCCTGTTCTCCCCGACCCCGGCCCGGAAGGCCCGTTTCCTCCTTGGGAGTATGCCGGTATGCCGCCGCGGACCGTCACCTATCCTGCTCTGGCCGAGCGGGTCCGGGCGCTCCCTCCGTCCTGCGGCCCGGTCCGGGTGATCGCCGTGGACGGGCCCAGCGCGGCCGGGAAGTCGACGCTGGCCACCCTGCTGGCCGGCGCCCTGGACGGTGCCCCGGTGGTGCGGTCCGACGAGTTCCCGGTGCCCTGGGACGGCGATCCGCTGGCCTGGTGGCCGGCGCTGACCGAGCGGATCCTCACCCCGCTGAGCGCCGGCCTGACCGCCCGCCACCGGCCCTACGACTGGCGGCGCGGCACGTACCGCCCGGTCAGCGACGTACCGGCGGCCGGCCTGCTGATCATCGAGGGCGTCGGGGCCGGCCACCGGGAGGCGCCCGCCGCCTACCGCATCTGGGTGGACGCGCCCCGGGAGCTGCGGCGCCGGCGCGCGCTCCGGCGCGACGGCGCGGAGTTCGCGGCGAGCTGGGACGCCTGGAGCGTGCGGGAGTGCGCGCACTTCGCCGCCGACGGGACCCGCGGGCGGGCCGACCTGCTGGTCGACGGCGCGGCCACGGAGGGGCCGGGCGTGCAGCTGTCCGCCGGGTAGATCGCTCCCCCGAGGGGGAATGCCTGAGCTGGGAGAACTTTCGGCTCGGCCACTTCCGGTCAGTCCGAATAGGAACTAAAACGACATTGCGCACCGTTGCGCTTACGTCAACGATCTCAGCGGAGCGCCGGCGGTGGCGGCGCTCCGTCCGCACGTCCGAGGAGGCCCAGCCGTGACCGAGTCCCCAGGCGGGGCGGTGCCGCAGCGGCCGGAACCCGCGGGGACGGGAGCCGGCCAGGGGCCTCCCGCATGGCCACGGGGAGGTTCGGGCCAGGGACCGTACGGGCCGCCGGCCGCCTCCGGACCGTACGGGCCGCCGCCCGGGCCCCCGGTCCCCTCGGGACCCTACGGGCCGCCGCCCGGATCCCCGGCCGCCTCGGGGCCGTACGGGCCGCCCGGCGCCTCGTCAGGGCCGTACGAGCCGCCCGGTCCGCCGCCCGCGGGTCCGGCACCGGCGCGGCGCCGGCGGTCCAGGCCGCGCGGCCTCGTGGTCGCGGTGCTGGCGGTCCTGATGCTGCCGGTCCTGCTGGCCGTGGTCCAGATCGTGCGGCCGCTGCCGGATCCGGCCGTGCGGCTGGTCATCGCCGCGAGCCACACCTTCCCCGGCTCGGCCCCGCAGCTGCCCTGGCCGGTCAAGGGCCAGGCCGCCGTGGAGGTGGACGGGCTCGGCAGCCTGGGCACCTCCGGCGCGCAGACCCCCACCCCGACCGCCAGCGTCGCCAAGGTCATGACCGCCTACGTCTTCCTCAGCCACCACGCGCTGCGCGACGGCGAGGACGGCCCGACCTACACCATCTCCGCGGAGGAGGCGGCCCGCCTGCCCGACGTGAAGGCCCGCCAGGAGACGCACGTCGACGTGGTCGCCGGGCAGAGGTTCACCGAACGCGAGGCGCTCGAGGCGCTGATGATCGTCTCGGCCAACAACATCGCCCACGAGATGGCCCGGTGGGACGCCGGGAGCGACGTGGCGTACGTCCAGAAGATGAACGCCACCGCCCGTGCGCTGGGCATGAACAACACCGTCTACACCGACCCCAGCGGCTACGACTCCTCCACCGTGAGCACCGCCGCCGACCAGGTCAAGCTGCTGCGCGCGGCGATGCGGATCCCCGCGTTCGCCCAGGTGGTCGGCATGTCGTCGTACACGCCGTCACAGGGCGGCGAGACGCGGCCGGCCGGCAACACCCTGCTGGGACACTACGGGGTGATCGGCGGCAAGACCGGCTTCACCGACGCGGCGGGCGGCAACTACGTCTTCGCGGCGCGCAAGCGGGTGGGCGCCACCAGCGCCCTGATCGTCGGCGCGGTGATGGCGCAGAGCGGCGCCACCACCCCCGGGCCCGCCATCGACGCCGCCCGGCGGCTGCTCGAGGTCACGGGGGGCTCGCTCACCAGCGTGACCGTGGCGCGCACGGGCGAGCGGGTGGCGCAGGTCGACGACGGGCTGGGCGGGCGCACCCCGCTGCTCGCCACCCGTCCCGTCACCGTGGCCGGCTGGCCCGGTCTCACCGTACGGCTCACCGCCGAGGGAAGGCCGCCGCACACGGCCCGCGCGGGCGGGACGGTGGGCGCGGTCGCCGTCGGCAGCGGACCCGGCCGGGCTCGGACCGGCCTCCGGCTCGCCCGCTCCCTCACCGAGCCGGGCCTGCCCGACCGGCTGCTCCGCCTGGGCTGATGCCCGCGCCCGGTCCCGGGAGCCGATGCCGGGGGCCGGGGCCGAAGCCCGGGACGGATGCGAGCCGATGCCCGGTGCGGGCGGCCGGACCGCGGGTCAGGACACCTCCCAGGCGACGTGGACGTCGCCCGCGTCCTCCCGGCGTACCGAGATCCCGTCCGTGGTACCGGGGTCGGGGAAGGTCACCACGGTCTGTCCGCCCGAGTCCACGGTCGCGGTGGCCAGATGCCAGGAGCCCGCCTGGTGCACCGCGACCCGCAACTCGGCCGGCGGCAGTCCCTGCAGATTGTTGTCGGCGGTGAACCCGATGGTCTTGTACCTGCCTCGCGGCAGGGCGATCGGGGTGATCGCCTGGGCGCCTTCGGCGAGCCGGCCGGTGGGCAGGTCGTCGTCCTGCGGGACCGCCGGGGGCGGCGGCGCGGGGCTGACGCCGACGCGCCACTGCCCGTAGTCGGACTTCATGGCGCGGTCGTAGTCGCAGTCGACGCCGCCGACGGTGTGATTGTTGGAGTACTGCTGCAGTTGCGCGCGGGAGTCCCAGTTGCCGCCCGACCAGGCGTACGTCTGCCAGGCGTAGGTGATCTTCTTGGCGTTGAAGGCCCGCCTGACCGGCCCGTAACCGGCGTAGACCCCGATCCGGCCGCGGCCCAGCACGCTGGCCGCGCCGTCCAGGTAGGCGTGGATCTCGTCCTGCTGGGAGGAGGTGGCGTCGAAGTCCACCGCGAAGTAGATCGGCCGTCCGGACGGCATGCCGCAGGCCTTCGCCTGCGCCGCCGCGGCCTTGGCGTCCGCCACCCCGGCGGCCCGGCCGGCCAGCGCCCGGCTCGCGGTCGTCTCCCAGACCACGACGATCCAGATCCCCGCGTCGGACAGCTTGCGCGCCTCATCGGCCGTGAGGTTCTTGCCGGAGGTGTCGTGGGAGAGATACCGGGCCACGAACTTCACCCCGGCGTTCTTCAGCGCCGTGATGCTCGGGCGCCCCCACGCATAGTCGATACCGAACACACTCATGGGCCCGCCCCAATGAATCAGATCGTTGAAAGTGGGACTTTAGCGGGCTTTTGCCTTGACATGTCGGAGAGTTGCCGTTCTCACAATGGCGACCAGGGAGACGCGGCGAGCCGGTCAGTCGACGTCGGCCCGGTCACGGCCGCCGGAGAGCAGCGGGTAACCCGGGCCGCGGTCGAAGAACGGCGCCGGACCGCGGGCGGCGAGCAGCCGGGCCCGCAGATCCCCGGTGGCGGTCTCGTCGACCCGAGTCCCGGCGCGCAGCACCACCCCGTAGTCGTCGCGGGCGCCCGCCGAGGTGACCTTGCCGTCCCGTACGTCCGCGGCCACCCGGGCGGGGTCGCGGACGAGCGGGTCGCCCCAGCCGCCGCCTCCGGTGGTACGGATCCGGATGACCTCGCCGGCCTTGACGGGCTCGGCGTCGACCAGGCCCTCCATCTCGCGCCCGTCGACGGTCACCAGGAAGGGGCGTCCCGCGGCGCCGCCGTTCACCCCCCAGCAGGACAGGATCGAGCGGTCCGCGATCGACATGTAGTGCGCGTCCCGGAGCATCCGCAGGTGCTTGTCGTAGCCGAGACCGCCGCGGAACTCCCCGGCGCCGCCGGAGTCGGCCGCCAGCCCGAGCCGCTCGACCACGAACGGCCAGCGGGCCTCGGCGAACTCGACCGGGATGTTGCGCGAGTCGGGCACCACGTGGATGGTGTCCTCCCCGTCGGCGTAGTAGCGGCCGCCGGAACCTCCGCCGAGCACCTCCCGCATCAGGTACGGCTCGCCGTCGGCGTCCGCCCCGTACACCCCGGTGTAGCGGATGGTCTCCTGGTCGGCGGGCATCCGGCCGCCGGTCGCCTTCGCCAGCACGCCGGCCAGGACCCCGAGCAGCCGCAGGATGACGAAGGTACGGGCGTTGGTCGGGGCGGGGAAGATCGGGGTGAGCAGCGTCCCCTTCTCCGGGAAGACCATCTCGATGAGCGGCACCACGCCCTCGTTGACGTCGAGCTCGGCCATCCGCTCCGGGGTGTCGGCGAGGTTGCGCAGCACCGGCGCCAGCCACTTCTTCAGGAAGACCCCGTCGGCGTAGTCGCCCGCGTGGTTGATCGGGCCCTTGGCCTGCGGTGAGGTCCCGGTGAAGTCGATGATGATCTTCTCGGGGGTCTTGGTGAGCGTGATGCGCTGCGCGTGCAGCCGGGGCGGATCGACCCCGTCGTGCTCGGCGTAGTCCTCCCAGGTGAACGTGCCGTCCGGGATCTTGGAAAGGATCTCCGTGCGGAAGGTCCTGGTGGTGTTGTCGAGGATGGCGTCGAAGCATCCCTCGACGGTCTCCCGGCCGTACCGGTCGAACAGCTCGCCGAGGCGGCGCGCCCCCATCAGGCAGGCCGAGCACTCGGCGTCCAGGTCGCCCGCCAGCGAGTCCGGCATCCGGGAGTTGCGGGTCATGATCTTGATGGCCGCCTCGTTGGGCACGCCCTGGTCCCAGAGCCGGATCGGCGGGACCATCAGCCCCTCCTCGAAGACGCTGCGGGCGTGCGAGGGCATCGAGCCCGGCACGGACCCGCCGATGTCGTCGTGGTGCCCGAAGGCCTGCACGAACGCGACGACCTCACCCTCGTGGAAGACCGGCACGGTGACGCACAGGTCCGGCAGATGGCCGATGCCGCCCTCGGACAGGTAGACGTCGTTGTGGAAGAAGACGTCACCGGGCCGCATGGTCTCGAGCGGGAAGTCCCTGGCGATCGGCTGCACCAGCGCCGAGTACGACCTGCCGGTCAGCTTCCGCAGCCTGCGGTCGTGGATCCCGGCCCGGAAGTCGTGCGCGTCCCGGATCATCGGGGAGCGCGCCGTCCGGGCGATCGCCGTCTCGACCTCCCGCTCCACCGAGGCCAGCGTCCCCTCGACGATCTCCAGCACGATCGGGTCAGTGTTCATGGGCTCGCTCCGCTCGCCGGTTCGCACGCGCTGTGCCGCCTCTGGCTCGCTCCGCTCGCCGGTTCGCACGCGCTTTCACGCGGCGGCCTCCGTCGTCGCGTGCTCGCTCGTTCCTCGCTGTGCGCGCTCCTCCTGCAGCCACCGCGCGCGCGCTCACGGGGCGCCTCCGGACGGCTCCAGGTTCGGGGGCTCCGAGCCGGAGGGGCTTCGGGTGATCACCAGGTTGCCGTGGGGGTCGCAGGTCGCCTGGAAGCCGGGGTGGAGGGGGAGGGTGGAGCCGAACTCCTCGATCACCGCGGGGCCCTCGACGACGTCCTCCCGGCGGAGGTCCTCGCGGCGGTGGACCGGCGTGCTCCGCCAGCCGTCCCCGGCGCCCGCGCGGGTCAGGTCCTCGTCGAAGTACACCCGCCGGTGGGCGGCCGGGAGCGGCGGGGGCGCGCCCTCCTCCGGTGCGGGCCGCTCGGCGAGCTCCGGCCTCCTGATCGGCCCGATGCCGGAGACCCGGAGGTTGACCCACTCGACCGGGTGGCGCGGGTCGCCGCGGTAGCAGTAGCCGTAGAGCCGTTCGTGCTCGTCCTCGAAGCGCCGGACGACCTCGGCGCGGAAGTCCCCGTCGACGGGGCCGCCGGGCGCGGCGACCCGTACCTCGAAGGCCTGGCCGAAGTAGCGCAGGTCCGCCGACCGGACGAGGCGGTGGGCCGCGGCGTCGAAGCCCTCCCGCTCCAGCGCGGCGCCCGCCTGGCGTTCCAGCCCGGCCAGCACGCCGGCGACGGCCGCGGGGTCGAGCTCGGAGTCGCGGGCGACGTGGGTCTGGACGTAGTCGTTCTTCACGTCGACGGTCAGCAGCCCGAACGCCGACAGGTTGCCGGGATTCTCCGGCACGATCACGGCGGGCAGGCCGAGGACGTCCATCAGCCGGCACACCAGCAGCGGCCCCGATCCGCCGAAGGCCACCATCGGGTAGTCGCGCACGTCCAGGCCGCGCTTGACGGTGATCTGACGGATGGCGTTGGCCTGGTTCCAGGCGGAGATCTCCAGGATGCCGGTGGCCGCCCGCTCCGGCGTCAGCCGCAGGGCCGCGGCCAGCCCCTCGATGCCCGCCCGGGCCGCCTCGGCGTCCAGCGGGATCTCGCCGCCGAGCAGATGCGGCGGGACCCGGCCGAGGAAGACGTGCGCGTCGGTGACCGTGGGGTCTTCGCCACCGCGTCCGTAGCACTGCGGCCCCGGGTCGGCGCCGGCGCTGCGCGGGCCCACCTTGAGGGTGCCCTCGGGCGAGGTCCAGGCGATGGAACCGCCCCCGGCCCCGACGGTGACGATGTCGATCATCGGGATCTTGGAGGGGAACCGGCCGATCGTGCCCTCCGTGGTGAGCGTCGGCTCCCCGCCGAGCACCACCGCCACGTCCGTGGAGGTCCCGCCGCCGTCCAGGGTGATGACCGAGTCCATGCCGGCCGTACGCGCGACCAGGGCCGCGCCGAGCGCCCCCGCGGCGGGCCCCGACAGCACCGTGGTGATCGGCTGGTGCACGACCTCCTCGGCCGACAGCACACCTCCGTTGCTCTTCATGACGTAGAACGGCGGCTCTCCGAGGCGCTCGGCGATCCGGGCGATGTACCGCATCATGGTGGGCTTGACCGCGGCGTCGACCAGGGTGGTGACGGACCGCTCGTACTCGCGGTACTCGCGCAGCACCTCGCAGGACAGCGAGATCACCGCGGCCGGGTGCTCCCTGCGCAGCACCTCGCGCATCCGCAGCTCGTGCGCGGGATTCGCGTAGGAGTGCAGGAAGCAGACCCCGAGCGTGTCGATGCCCTGGTCGCGGAACCAGCGGGCCACCGCGACGGCCCCGGCCTCGTCGAACGGCCGGAGCTCGGCGCCGGTGTGGTCGAGCCGCCCCCCGACGGTACGGACCCGGTGGACGGGCACGATGCGCGGCGGCTTGACCCAGAAGTAGGAGTTGCCGTAGCCGTCGGGAACGCTCTGCCGGGCGATCTCCAGCAGGAACTCGAAGCCCTCGGTGGTGATGAACCCGAGGTCGCCGATCCGGTCCTCGAGGAGCTGGTTGGTCGCCACGGTGGTGCCGTGCGAGACCGCCGCGATGTCCGCCCCGGTGGCGCCGAGCAGCCCGAGCACCTTGTGCACGCCCGCCATGAACCCCTCGGCGGGGTCCGCGGGGGTGGAGGGCGTCTTGGTCGTGACGATCCGCCCGGCCGTCTCGTCGACGGCCACCACGTCGGTGAACGTGCCGCCGGTGTCGATGCCGATCCGGATGCCGCCCCTGAGCTGCCGTGCCGGGGATTCCATGACACCTACATCTACCGCCCGCGCGGGCCCGGGCGAATCGTCGAGTTCTGCCAACGAAACGGCCCGCCGTCGGGCGAGTCAGCGCGTGAGGTTGCCGGCCACCTCGTGCAGGGCCGCCTCCAGCGTCTGCGCCGGCTGCGCGCCGGACACCCCCCACTTGCCCTCGAAGAGGAAGTACGGCACGCCGGTGACGCCGAGCTCACGGGCCCTGGCGAGGTCCTGCTCCAGCTCCGCGACGCCCTCCCCGGACGCGAGCATGGCCCGTACGGAACCGGCGGCCAGGCCCGCGGAGCCCGCCAGCTCGGCCAGCGTCTCGGCGTCGCCCACGTCGCGCCCCTCCGCGTGCTGGGCCCGGAACAGCCGCTCGGCCACCGCGTCCTGCAGGGCCGGGCCGCCCTCCCGGCCGGCCAGCCAGATCACCCGGTGCGCGGCGCCGGTGTTGACGTGCAGGCCGCGCTCGGGCTCGTAGGCGAGCCCCTCGGCGGAGGCCAGCCCGCGCAGCCGGGCGTGCGCCTCGGTGACCCGATCCAGGCCGCCGAACTTCTCCGCCAGGTGCGCGGTCGCGGGGACGGCCGCCGACAGCGCCCCGGGGTCGAGCTGGAAGGGCCGCCAGGTCACCTGGACCTCGTGCCCGAAATCCGCCACGGCCCGGCGGAACCGGGCCTGTCCCAGATAGCACCATGGGCAGACGACATCAGCGAAGATCTCTACGTTCACGCTCCGGTCAACCGGGCGGGACCGCGCTCCATTCCCGTCAGGAGGCACCGACTAGGGTGAACGGCGATCGTTCATCCACCCACCACACACATCCGGGAGCTTTAGCGATGGCGCTTGAACGGCCCGAGATCGACTTCCCCGAAGGGCAGCCTCCTGCCCACCTCGACATCACCGACATCACCGTCGGCGATGGCCCGGAGGCAACCAAGGGCTCCAACGTGTCCGTGCACTACGTCGGCGTCGCCTTCTCCACGGGCGAGGAGTTCGACGCCTCCTGGAACCGCGGGAGCGCCTTCGAGTTCCCGCTCGGCGCCGGCCGGGTCATCAAGGGCTGGGACATGGGCGTGCAGGGCATGAAGGTCGGCGGCCGCCGCCGCCTCGTGATCCCGCCGCACCTGGGCTACGGCGACCGGGGCGCCGGCGGCGCGATCAAGCCCGGCGAGACCCTGATCTTCGTGGTCGACCTGGTCGGGGTCGGCTGACGCCCTCCCCACCCGCGCAACCCGCGCAACCCGCGCAACCCGCGCAACCCGCCGTGATCATGCAATCGTTCGTCGAACGATTGCATGATCACGGAAGGTGGGAGGCGGTTACCGGCGGGCACGCCGGCCCATCAGGTAGCCGACGGCGACGCCGCCGAGCGCGATGACGCCGCCCGCCACGAAGGCCGCGGTCATCGCGGCGGCGGCGGCCGGGCCGGCCGCGCGTTCCGCGGCCGGCGCGGCGTACACCGTCCCCATTCCGGCCGGTGCGGCCGCCACCGCGCCCGTCGCGGCCGGGGGTGCGGAGACCGTCCCCGGGCCGACGGGGGCCTGTGGCCCGGCCGAGACCCCGGCCTCCGCCGGTATGGGCTGCTCGGTCAGCGCGCGCTCGACGGCGGCGAAGAACTCCCCGGCGGTCCGCTTGGCGACCGTGCTCAGCATGCGCTGGCCGACCCCGCCGATCATCCCGCCGACGACCGCGTCGGCGGCGTAGTCGATCCGGGTCCCGCCGTCGCCGTCCGACAGCCGCACCAGCACCGTGGCGTCGACCGTCCCGGGAGCGCCCTGGCCCTGCGCGCGCAGCACGAAGGAGTGCGGCGGATCGGGCTCGGCGAGGGCGACCTGACCGACGTAGGTGCCCTTGATCGAGGCCACCCCCGCGGTGACCGTCATCTTGTAGGTGTCGGCGCCGGTGGCCTCCAGCCGCCGGCATCCCGGGATCGTGCGGACCAGCACCGCGGGATCCTGCAGGGCATCCCAGACCAGGCCCACCGGGGCCGCCACCGTCGCACTGCCGTTGACCTTCATGGACCGACCTTAGATAACCCGCCCGGCGACGCGAACGGCAACATGTGCCGAGCCCGCCGTAGCGACGGTGGCAAACGGGCATCGCAAACGACCCGCTCCGGCGTGGCGCGGCGCTCCGCCTCTTCAGATCATGTACGAACAAGCCGGTAGTAAGCGACATCTAAGGGGCGTGAACCTCCGCTGAAGCCCGGCGGCGGTGACGAGGGGAAGGTTCGGACGATGCGAGGCAAGATCCCACTGGTCTCCTGCCTGGTCGCCGCGGTGCTCGGCACCGGCGCCGGCACGTGGCCGGAGGTCCGGGCCCAGTCCTTCGGCGGCCCGGAGGGGCCCTCGCTGCGCAGCAGGCTCACCGCCGACCTCGCCGACCAGCAGTGGGAACGTCCCAGGGCCGGGAGCTGGACGGTGCCGGCGAAGAACCCCGACGGGCTGCCGACCGTCATCAAGCAGATCCAGACCCAGGACAAGGTCGTCTTCCTGACGATCGACGACGGCTGGGAGCACGACCCGGGCTTCGTCGACATCGTGCGCCGGCAGAAGGTGCCGATCCTGACCTTCCTCACCAACGACGCGGCGAAGGGCCACTACGAGTACTTCTGGGCGCTCAAGCACGCCGGCTCGCGGATGGAGAACCACACCCTGCACCACCCGAACATGGCGACCCTGCCGCTGGCGGCGCAGCAGAAGGAGATCTGCGAGACCAGCGACATCATCGCCGGCCAGTACGGGCGGCGCCCGCAGATCTTCCGGCCGCCGTTCGGGTCGTTCAACCAGCTCACCCGGCAGGCCGCGGCCGCCTGCGGGATCAAGTCGATCCTGATCTGGTCGGCGGAGTTCTACAACGGCACCAGGTCCCCGCAGGGCGTGCACAACGCGTTCGCCCGGGGAGACGGCGGCACCGGTTTCCGCCCCGGCGACATCATGCTCATGCACTACCGGCCGGGCTTGGCCAAGGATTTCCAGACCGTGCTCGGCTGGGTCCGCCAGCAAGGTTTCCGCCCGGCCGCGATCGAGAATTATCTCCCCGTCTCCCTCGGCGGCAACGCACCGGACCCACAGCCGGGCGGAACACCGGTGAAGACCTGAAAACAGGCCACATCCGGCGCCGAGGCAAGGTCAAATAAAGAGCAGCGAACACGTACCCGTCGAGCCGTCACGTCCCCCGGCCACCGAGCGACCGGTGACCGCCCAGGGGGACAAGGGGGATTTCATGGCATCCGGTCGGACCCGCACCACCCGCGTGACCGCGGCCGCGGCCATGGCGGCGCTGGTCACCGGCGGACTGGCCGGCTGCCAGGGGCACTCCGCGACGGCACGCGGGTCGTCGGCCACGGCGCCGGTCGCCTCCCCGCAGCAGGCGCCGCAGGCCCCGCCGGCCGGGACGCCCACCGCCACCCCGGCGCCCGCCGCCACCATCACGGGGGTGCACTCGGCGCCGCCCTCCCCCGCCCCCACCACCCCGGCCCGTACCACCCCGCCCGCGGCCGGCCGGCCGCGGGCGCGCGGCACGCTGCCACCGGTGATCAGCAAGATCGCCACCAAGGACAAGGTCGTCTTCATCACCATCGACGACGGCTGGCACAAGGACCGCGACTTCATCCGGCTCATCAGGGACCGGAAGATCCCGGTCACCCTGTTCCTGACCAACGACGCCGTGAAGGACGACTACGGCTACTTCCGGCGGCTCCAGCAGGCCGGTGCGCAGATCCAGGACCACACGATGACGCATCCGCTGATGACGGAGCTGTCCTATGCCCGGCAGAAGCACCAGATCTGCAAGGCCGCCGACATCTACGCCTCGCGGTACGGCACCCGCCCCACGCTCTTCCGGGCCCCCTACGGCGCGTCGAACACCACGACCCGCCGGGCCGCGCGGGACTGCGGCATGCAGGCACTGCTGTTCTGGCGGGAGACCTCCGAGAACGGCGACCTCGCCTACCAGACCTCGGGCGGGCTGCACCCGGGGGACATCATCCTGGTCCACTTCGAGCCGCACATGACCCGGGACTTCCGCACCCTGCTGCGCCGCATCGACAAGCAGGGCTACCAGCCGGCCGAGCTCCGCGACTACCTGCCCGCGCGTTATTTCCAGCCGGCCCGGTGAACGCGCAGGCCGGGCGCGCGGACCGATAGCGAGATCCTCAAACCACACCATCCTGCGACGAAACGCCACTATGGTTCACAGAGCCGGCGGGGTTGAGGTCCCCCGCTCCCCGAGCAACCCCGCCGGCTCGCCCTGGCGGGCCAGGCGCAGCCGGTAGAGCTCGTCCGGGGAGATGGGCATCGCCGAGATGTCGAAGCCCTCCGCGTCCTCGATCGCGGCGGCGATGACGGCGGACACCGGGATGACCCCCGCCTCACCCGCTCCCTTGATGCCCAGCGGGTTCAGCGGCGAGGGCGTCTCCAGATGGCCGGTCTCGATCCGCGGCACCTCGGTGGCGTAGGGCATCAGGAAGTCCATGAACGAGGCGTTCAGCAGCTGCCCCGACTCGTCGTAGACCATCCGCTCGTACAGCGCGCCGCCAACGCCCTGGGCCACCCCGCCGTGGATCTGCCCCTCGACGATCATCGGGTTGATGAGCCGTCCGCAGTCGTGGATGACGGCGTACCGCAGGATGCGCACCTCGGCGGTGTCCGGATCCACCTCGACCACGGCGGCGTGCATGCCCGCCGCGAAGGTCGAGCGGACCGGTGAGTAGTAGTCCTTGCCCTCCAGCCCCGGCTCCTCACCGGGCGCGACCGGCGGCTCGTCGGCGGACGCGCCCATCCGGGAGGCGAACTGGGTGGCCCGCCGGGCCTCCTCGTCGAAGGCGTACCGCAGCGGGTTGGACAGCACCGCGACGGTGCGCAGCGGGATCGCCGACTGCGGGTTGCCGCGCACCCGCACCACGCCCTCTACGATCTCCAGGTCCCGGGGGTCCGCCTCCAGCGCGTCCCCGGCGATCCGCAGCGCCTTCTCCCGCAGCCGGCGCGAGGCGAGGGCGATCGCGTTGCCGCTCATCACCGCCGCCCGGGAGGCGAACGTGCCGACGGCGTACCCGAACCGCCGGGTGTCGCCGGTCGTGACCTGGACGTCCTCGATCGGCACGCCGAGCTCGGCGGCGGCGATCTGGGCGAAGACCGTCTGGTGGCCCTGTCCCTGCGAGGTGAGACCGGTGGAGACGTGCACCCGGCCGGACGAGTCGACCTCCACGTGACCGCCCTCGTACGGGCCCACGCCGGTGCCCTCCACGTAGCAGGCCAGCCCGATGCCGACCCGCCCGCCCCGGGCCGCCGCCGCGGCGCGCACCGTCTCGAAGCCGTCCCAGCCGATGAGCTCCTTGGCCATGCGGAGCATCTCCGGGTAGTCCCCGGAGTCGTAGATCAGCGGCCGCCCGTCCTGGAAGATCAGGCCCTGGTCGAAGGGGAACTCGTCGGGCTGGATGAAGTTGGCCGCGCGCACGTCGGCCCGGTCCAGGCCGAGATGGCGGGCGATGCGGTCCATCGTCCGCTCCATGCAGAACACGCCCTGCGGGCGGCCCGCGCCGCGGTACGGCGTGACGATGACGGTGTTGGTGTAGAGGCTGAGCACCTCCGCCCGGTAGGCCCCGAGCTTGTACGGGCCGAGCAGCTGCGTCGAGGTGATGATCGGGATGATGATGCCGTACGGGGTGTAGGCGCCGTGGTCGTGCAGGATCCGCACGTCCATGCCCAGGACCCGGCCCGCGTCGTCGAAGCCGACCCGCACGAACTGGACCTGGCCGCGTTCGTGGGCGCTGGAGACGAAGTGCTCACGCCGGTCCTCGGTCCACTTGACCTCCCTGCCGAGCAGCCGCGCCGCCCAGGGGATCAGCACCTCCTCGGGCCACGGGTGCACGATCTTGACCCCGAACCCGCCGCCCACGTCCGGCGCGATCACCTCCACCTGGGCCGGCGCCAGCTCCAGCTTGGCCGCCACGGCCATCCGCACGCTCGTCGAGGTCTGCGTCGAGGAGTACACCCGCAGCGACTCGTCGTCGGCGTCCCAGCGCGCGTACACCCCGCGGCCCTCCAGCGGCATGGAGGCGCTGCGCTCGATGTCGAGCCGGAACTCCAGCACGTGCGGAGCGGCGTCGATGGCGGCGGGCGCGTCCCCGACCTCCTGGAGCAGCCGCGCCCCGACGTTGCCCGGCACGTCCTCGTGCACCAGGTGCTCGGCGCGCTCGGCGTTCTCGATCCCCACCACCGGGGGCAGCGTCTCGTAGGTCACCTGGATGCGCTCGGCCGCGTCCTCGGCGACATAGCGGTCCCGTGCCACCACCATGACGATCGGCTCGCCGACATGGCGTACGACGTCGCGGGCGAGCGGGTAGGCGGTCCGGCCGTGGGTCAGCGCCGGATGCGGGATCAGCAGCGGCAGCGGCTCGCCCACCCGGCCCGTCAGGTCCTCGTACGTGTAGACCGCGACCAGCCCGTCGACGTCCAGGGCACCGTCCACGTCGATGTCCACGATGCGGGCGTGCGCGTGCGGCGACCGCACGAAGGCCGCCTCCAGCGCGTCCTGTCCCAGGTCGTCGAGGTAGCGCCCCTGCCCGGCCAGCAGCCGCGGATCCTCCCTGCGGGCGACCGGCTCTCCGAACATCCGCGTCGTCATGCCATGGCTCCGTCCGCCCGTCCACGCCGAAGCGCGGAGACGGTGTCTGTCCGCACATCGTTTGCCGTGACCACACCTGCGCGGCCTGCCAGGGTGACCGGGAACGCACGCCGCATTGCCGTGACCACGCGTACGCGGCCCGCCAGGGTGACCGGGAAC
>NZ_JBPCCU010000007.1:57979-504012 GCF_050971785.1 Actinomadura scrupuli
GCACGCCGCATTGCCCTGACCACGCGTACGCGGCCCGCCAGGGTGACCGGGAACGCACGCCGCATTGCCCTGACCACGCGTACGCGGCCCGCCAGGGTGACCGGGAACGCACGCCGCATTGCCCTGACCACGCGTACGCGGCCCGCCAGGGTGACCGGGAACGCACGCCGCATTGCCGTGACCACACCTGCGCGGCCGGCCGCGCAGGTGTGGTCAGGGCAATGCGTTGGGGAAGGCGACCACTCCTCGGCACTCATCGATGCTCCTCCTCCGAGGCGATGAGTTCGGCCGCGCGGTGGACCGACTTGACGATGTTCTGGTAGCCGGTGCATCGGCAGAGGTTGCCGGAGATCCCCTCGAGCACCTCGTCCTCGGTGGGCTCCGGGTTGTCGCGCAGCAGCGCGGTGACCGTGCAGAGGAAGCCGGGGGTACAGAACCCGCACTGCAGGCCGTGGCAGTCCTGGAAGGCCTGCTGCACGGGCGAGAGCGATCCGTCCGCGCCGCCCAGGCCCTCCACGGTGGTGAGCTCGTGCCCGGCCGCGGTGACGGCGAGCATCAGGCAGGACCGCACCGGATCGCCGTCGAACAGCACCGTGCAGCAGCCGCAGACCCCGTGCTCGCAGCCGACGTGGGTGCCGGTGAGGCGGAGGTCGTGGCGCAGGAAGTCCGACAGCAGCCGCCGGGCCGGTGCGCGGGCGCTGCGATGCACGCCGTTCACGGTGACCGCGATCTCGTACGTCTCCTCGCTCACCGGCCGTCCCTCCCCCCGCGAACACACGACGCACTCCCCGCGTGATCATGCAATCGTTCGTCGGACGATTGCATGATCACGGTTGTGGTGGTCATGAGGCTCCTCTCTGGGCGGTGTCGGCGGCCGTCCGCAGGACGCGTTCGGTGAGGACCCCGACCAGGTGACGGCGGTAGGCGGTGCCCGCGTGGATGTCGGCCTCCGGCTCGACGTGGGCCTGGGCGTACGCGGCCGCCGCCGCCCAGTCGCACGACCCCGGCGGCCGGTGGCCGACGGCCCCGGTCAGGTCCAGCACCAGCGGGGTGGCGGCCACGCTGAGATAACCGGCCCGTGCCGAGGTCACCCGCAGGTCGTCGTCCAGGACGACGACCGCGGCCACCCCGGCCATGGCGTAGTCGCCGTGCCGGCGGGCGACCTCGGCGAAGGCGGTCCCGGCGTTCGGCGGCAGCGCCGGGAAGAAGGCCGACACCGCGAGCTCCCCGGGCAGCAGCGCCGACTCCAGCGGCCCGGCGAAGAACTCCTCGGCCGCGATGGTCCGGCGGCCCGCCGTGGAGGCGGCCTCGACGGTGCCGCCGAGCACCGCCAGGACGGCCGGCAGCTCGGCGGCCGGGTCGGCGTGCGCCAGGCTGCCCACCACGGTGCCGCGGTTGCGCACGACCGGGTGGGCGACGTGCCCGAGTGCCTGCCGGAGCAGCGGCTGGGCACGGGCCGCCTCGGCGGAGCGCTCGACCCTGGTGTGACGGGCGAGCGCGCCGACCCGTACGCCCGCCGGGCCGGCCGGGGACGCGGGCACGACCTCGATCGTGTCCAGTCCGGCGACCCGGTTGATGTCGATCAGCCGGCCGGGGGCGGCGAGCCGCATGTTGAGCAGCGGGATGAGGCTCTGCCCGCCGGCCAGCACCTTGCCGTCCGGGCCGGCCTCGGCCAGGTCGGCGAGCGCCTCGTCCAGCTCGGAGGGGGCCCGGTAGTCGAAGGACGGCGGTTTCACGGGCGCTCGGTCCTCCGGTTCGGGGCGGGCGGTCTCACCGGGCGGCGGGCGACGCCCGTCCCCGCGCCGAGTCCGGCCGGGAGCATGTCGCCCTGTCTGGGCATCGGCAGCCATCCCCTCCCTGCTGAGCCGCCGCCTTGGATCTCACCGGCGGATCCAGCCATGCGGGCACATTAGGCCTACCCAACCGACCCGTCGTCAGCGACACCTGCCCAAAGTCGGCGTGCCGGTTGGGAGATCATGCCCCTCAGCGTACGGCCGGACGGGGACGCCCGTCGCCGCCCGGCCGGCCCGGCCCCGGCCACCCCTCCCTCGGCGCGCGGCCTCCCGCTCGGACCATCTGTTGACATAACGCCAATAGCTATTGGCGGATTGCCAACAGCGTGTTAAAAGTAACCACTGACTTATCGGGCATCCGATCGGGTCGAAGGGTCGAGTGCCCCTGTCGTTCCAGGCCGCTGGAACAGTGAGGAGCCGGCCATGAGCAGTACGGAACCGAACCGCAGACGCTTCCTGCGGGACGCCGGGCTCACCGGGGCCGCGGTCACGGGGGTGCTCGCCCTGGGCGCCGCTCCCGGCCGGGCGGCCACGGGCAGGCAGGTGGCGGTCCTCGGGGGCGGGGTCGCCGGACTCTCGGCGGCGCACGAGCTGGTCGACCGGGGCTTCGAGGTCACCGTGTACGAACGCGACACGCTCGGCGGCAAGGCCCGCAGCATCTTCCCGCCCGGCACCGGCACCGGCGGCCGGCTGGACCTGCCGGGCGAGCACGGGTTCCGGTTCTTCCCCGGCTTCTACTTCAACCTGACCGACAACATGCGGCGCACGCCGTTCCCCGGCAACGCCAACGGGTGCTGGGACAACCTGACCAGAGCGACGGCCTACCTCATGTCGCGCTCCGGTGGCCGCGCCGACCTCACCGCCCCGTTCCCCTTCCCGCTGCCTCCCCAGCCCAGCATCTACTCGCTGGCGACGCTGAAGGCGACGATCGTCTCCGGGCTGCAGACGCTGTTCCGGCTGCCGCTGACCGAGGCGGCCTTCTTCGCCGAGAAGGTGGCGGTCTACTTCAGCAGCTGTGACGAACGGCGGCTGGGCCAGTGGGAGAACATCACCTGGGCCGACTACGTGCGGGCCGACTGGTTCTCCGACGAGTACAACAAGTTCGCGGCCGACGGGACCATCCGCAACCTGGCCGCCACCAAGTCCAAGGACGCCAGCACCCACTCGGTGGCCTTCGTGGCCGAGGCGACCGTCTGGAGCATCCTGGGCATCGGCAACGAGCCCGGGTCGTCGGTCGACCGGGTCCTCAACGGCTCGACGGCGGAGAAGTGGCTCGACCCGTGGGTGGCCCATCTCCGCAACCTGGGGGTGAAGTTCAACGTCGGCCACAACGTCGACGCGCTCCAGGTCTCCGGCGGGAAGATCACCGGCGCCAGGGTCACCGGCCCCGGCGGAGCCGCCTCGACGGTGACCGCGGACTGGTACATCGTCTCGATGCCCTGCGAGCGCGCGGTCAAGCTGCTCAGCGCCGACGTGCTGGCCGCCGACCCGAGCCTGAGCGGCATCAAGAGCCTGCGCACGGACTGGATGACCGGCCTGCAGCTCTTCCTCAAGAAGCAGCTGCCGCTCGCGCCCGGCCACGTCAACTACGTCGACTCGAACTGGGCGGTGACCTCCATCAGCCAGGAGCAGTTCTGGAGCCGCGACTTCTCCACCTACGGGGACGGGACCGTCAAGGACTGCCTGTCCACGATCATCTCCGACTGGACCAAGGAGGGGAACTTCAACAACAAGAAGGCCAGGGACTGCACTCCGGCCGAGATCGCGGCGGAGACCTGGAAGGAGATGAAGGCCCACCTCAACGACACCGGGACCGACGTGCTCACCGACGACATGCTGCACTCGTGGTTCCTGGACCCCGCGATCGTCCGCTCCGGCACCGGGGTGACCAACGAGACGCCGCTGTTCATCCAGCAGCCCGGTTCCTGGAAGCTGCGGCCGACCTCCAAGACGAAGATCCCCAACCTGTTCCTGGCGGGAGACTGGGTCAAGACCCCGATCAACGTCACGACGATGGAGGGGCCAACCAGGGCGCCCGCCTGGCGGTGAACGCCCTGCTCGACGCCGCCGGGTCGAACGCCGCCCGGTGCTCGCTGCACGACCTCTACGTGTCGCCGATCTTCGCCCTGGACAAGGCCGAGGACGGTCTCCGCTACACGGCGGGCCTGCCCAACAAGTACGACCTGCTCGACACCCGCGGGCCGTGACCGCACGGTGAGGCGCGCCGGCCCGGTGTCTCCTGGAAGGGCCTTCCAGGAGACACCGGCCCGGCAGGGCCGCCCGGCGCCGGGTCCCGCACCCGCCGATGCGAGTCCGGCGGTACGGGATCCGGCGCGGTGCCGCCGATCAGTCCGTGGTGGCCGGGCGCACGGGCCCGCCGATCTCCTTCTCCTCGGGCGCGATGATGCCGCCTCCGGTGTCGGCCGGGCCGGGCCGGGAGCGGGCGAGGGCGTTGAGGGCGTGGTAGCCGATGAGGAGCACGATGGTGCCGAGCGCGATGCCCGACAGCGGGAACTTGTCGGTGATCTGCAGGGTGACGTCGCCGATCGCCAGGATGATGCCGGCCGCCACCGGCACCAGGTTGACGGGGTCGCCGAAGTCCACCCGGTTCTCGATCCAGATCTTGGCGCCGAGCAGGCCGATCATGCCGTAGAGCACCACGGTGATGCCGCCGAGCACCCCGCCGGGCGTGGCCGCGACCAGCGCGCCGAACTTGGGGCACAGCCCGAACAGGATCGCCACGATCGCCGCCACGTAGTAGGCGGCGGTCGAGTAGATGCGGGTGGCGGCCATGACGCCGATGTTCTCGGCGTAGGTGGTGGTGGGCGAGCCGCCGACCGCGCTGGCCAGCACCGTGCCGACGCCGTCGGCGGCCAGGGCGCGGCCGAGCACCGGGTCGAGATCGTCACCGGTCATCGCGGCGACCGCCTTGACGTGCCCGGTGTTCTCCGCGATCAGCGCGATCACGGCGGGCAGCGCGACCAGGATGGCCGAGGTCTTGAAATCGGGACCGTGCAGGTCGGGGAAGCCGAACCAGTCGGCCGTCTTGACCCCGTCGAAGCCGACCCGGAAATGGGAGAAGGGCGTCGCCACGCCGTTGACCAGGTGCTGGCCGGGCTGCACCGAAGTGATCTTCCCGGCGGTGTGGTCGAGGACCCAGGACAGCGCGAACCCGAAGATCAGGCCGAGCAGGATGGCGATGCGCGACCAGAAGCCGCGCAGCAGCACCGCGCACAGCACGACGAACGCGAGGGTGGCCAGCGCCACCCACTGGTCCTGCGGCCAGTAGACGTCGGCCACCACCGGCGCGAGGTTGAAGCCGATCAGCATGACGACGGCGCCCGTCACCACCGGCGGGAACACCGCGTGGATGACCGCCGCGCCGAGGAAGTGGATGAGCAGGCCGACCGCGGCCAGGACCAGGCCGGCGACCAGGATCGCGCCGGTCACCTGCGCGGTGCTGCCGCCCGCCGCGCGGATGGACACGACGGCGCCCACGAACGAGGCGCTGGTGCCGAGGTAGCTCGGCACCCGGCCGCCGACGATGATCAGGAACAGGATGGTGGCGACACCGGACATCATGATCGCCAGGTTGGGGTCCAGGCCCATGACGATCGGGAACACGAACGTCGCGCCGAACATGGCGACGACGTGCTGGGCTCCGATCCCCGCGGTCCGGGCCCACGACAGCCGCTCGTCCGGGCGGACGACCTCACCGGGCGGCGGGGTTCGCCCGTCACCGTGCACGCTCCAGCCGAAAGCCATGCGCTCTCCTTCAGGCTCGGCGGTGGGACCGTCTCCCCCGGGCCGTGACCCGCCGCGATGGCCCTCACCGGGCGGGGCCATCCATGCGGGCACCGTAGATCTACCCCGGTGGGGCGTCGTCAGCGACAGTTGCCCAAACTCCGGGCGGTGAGTTGGGAGATTGGTCTAAACCAGGAGAGCGCACCTCAGATGCCGCGCATGCGCAGGACGTGCAGGGCGAGGGTGAGGTTGAGCCGCAGATGCGCGTCCTCGGTGAACGGGCCGAGCATCCGCTCCAGCTTGCCGATGCGGTAGCGCAGCGTGTTGTAGTGGAAGTGCAGGCGCCGGGCCGTCTCGGCCACGTTGAGATTGGTCTCCAGCAGCACCTGCAGGGTCCGGCGCAGGTCGAGCACCTCCGGGTCGTCGTCGCCGGCCAGCTCGCCGAGGGTCTCGCGGACGAACGCGTGCAGCTCCGCCGCGTCCGAGACCAGGCTGAGCAGCCGGTAGACCCCCAGCTGGTCGAAGTGCGCGACGGCGCCCGCGCCGTGCAGCTGGCGCCCCACCCGGACGGCCTTGACCGCCTGCTCGTAGGCGTCGGGCAGCGCGACCGGGGTCTCCACCGAGCGGCTGAACCCGGCCGAGAAGGTCCACCGCTGCCCCTGGTGCTCGCCGAAGACGGCACCGGCGTCCTTGACCACGGCGGACAGGCCGGACAGGTCGCCGTCCGCCGGGATCCCGACCACGGCGACGACCTCCCGCGCGAAGCTGGCCACCGCCGCCCCGCGGTCCCGGCGCCGTACCGCCGTCGTGAGTGCCGCCGCCAGCCGGTCGTGGGCCTGCCGGTCCTCGCCGTCGCCCGCCGCGGAGCCGGAGCCGGTACGGGCCGGGCGGCCGCCGCGGCTCTCCCCCGGGCGCTGCGCGGCCCGCCCGGGGTCCTCCGGGTCGAGCTCGGCGACGAGCACGGCCATCGGCCGGCCGAGGTCCCAGCCGAAGCCGGTGCAGTGCGAGATCACCCGGTCGTCGTCGCCGGCCCGCCCGGCGAGGACGTCCCGCAGGAAGTCCGCGCGGTACTTGCTCTCCACGGCGGCGACGGCCTGCTGCTTGGTGATGACCAGCGCGGCGACGGTCGCCGCCCGCTCCAGGATGCCGACGTCGGTCTCGCGGAGCGCTCCCCCGGCGCTGTAGGCGATGAGCCGCCCGTGGTCGAAGCCGCCGGCCACGACGGGCACCACCGCGTGATCGCCCTGCACCCCGTAGCCGGGCAGGCCCGGCGCCTCGCGGCCGGTCCCCTCCAGCAGCGCCGCCCGCACCGTCTCGAGCTGCTCCTGCGGGCCGGAACCGGCCAGCACCCGCCGGTCCCCGTCCACCGCGATGACGGCCACGTCCAGCAGGCCGGCGAGCTCGTCGGTGACCTCCTGCAGGCCGCCGCCGCCGAGCACGATGTGCACCAGCGCCCGGTGCACCTCCTCGGTCCGGGCCAGCACCGCCGCCTGCCGGTTGAGGATGTCGGTGAGCACCTGGTTGAGGATGTCGTCGAACCCGACGTCGTCCGGCAGCAGGATCAGCGGGAAGCCGAGCCGGTCGGCCTGCTCGATCATCTCGGCGGGCAGGTCGTCCAGGTAGCGGCCCAGCTTGACGCCCAGCGCGGCCAGCCCGCGCTCGTCCAGGTCGGCCACCAGCCGGCCCAGCGACTGCGGGGTGTTGCGCAGCGGGTAACCCGTCGTGAGCAGCAGCTCGTGCGGCTTCACCCAGGCCAGGATGTCCGGCACCTCCATGACGTTGAGGCGCTGGACGATGCGGCCGAGACCGGTCACGCCGCCGATGAGGCGGGCCCCGGCGAGGGTGGAGACCCCCAGCACCTCCCCCACCGACAGGCCGTAGGTCAGCGTCCCGGTGCTGGCGAGCCGCAGGGCGGGCGGGCCGGGATCGGCGTACGTCATGCGCGCGTCACCAGGCCTTCTACAGTGATTACGTCAACGTACATATCGCCCAATCGATAGCAACGGCCACTCGCGCGCGCTCAACCATGACAAGAAACACGAAGAAAGACAACCATCCTTGGCAGTTTTCCCCATACGGCCGCAGGCTCACTCGGTTTACGTTCAGCGGCAACGACGTCCCGCCCGGGACGCGGCGTTCACTCCAGGAGGGGCCATCCGTGACGTCTCCCGTGCTCCGTGAGCCGGTCGGCCTGCAGTCGGCCCCCAGAGACCTCCCGACGCGCCTGGACGGCCCCCGGACCCCGGTGGCGGGCGCGGCCAGCCTCGCCCTGCGTCCCCTGCTGGAGCGGCCGCGCCGGCCCGCCCGCATCGTCGCCGTCTTCCCCTCGGCGGTCTACCTGGAGGTCCGCGCCGCCTCCGGCGCGCCGGCCGAGCCCGGCGTGCTCGCGCTGGTCAGCTCCGACGCGGTACGGCTGCCGAACGCGGTCGTGGTCGGGGCCGGCAGCCGGGACCGCCCGTTCGGCACGGTCCGGGAGAGCGACGACGCCTGGATCGGCGACGGCACCGTCGAGATCACCGTGCCCGTCCCGGGTGCCGCCGCGTCCGCCTGCCAGCCCCGGCTGGACGCGGTCTCGCGCATCAGGGTCCGGATCCGCCGCTGGTGGGACCCCTGCCCCGTGCTCGGCCCGGTGTCGCACTCCCGGCTCGCGCACGGCGTGATGGCCCTGGACACCGCGTCGAGCGAGGGCGTCTTCGGGCTGGCCGGGCATCCCGGCCCGCTCCAGCTCGCCGCCCGCTGCGCCGCGGGCGACCTCGCCCACGCGGTCGACGCCGCCGAGCGGATCGTCGGGCTCGGCCCCGGCCTGACCCCCAGCGGGGACGACGTGCTGGCCGGGCTGCTGGTGTCGCTGCGGCTGATGGGCGGCGCCGTGCACGGCGGGGAGACCGCCATCTGGCTGGCCGACTGGATCGGCGCGGCCGTCACCGCGGACGCCCGCACCCGGACGACCGCGCTCGCCGCGACCCTGCTGCACTGTGCCGCCCGCGGGCAGGTGGCGGCCGAGGTCGCCGCCGTGCTCCGGGCACTGGCCGGGCAGGAACCGCTGGCCCCCGCCACCCGTCGCCTCCTGGGCGCGGGCCACACCTCCGGGGCGGACCTGATCTGGGGGCTGCTCGCCGGCTGCCGCACCACTCTCGCGCTGAGCGCCGCCACGGCAGCGGCGGGCAGGGCGAGCGCGTGAGCCGCGACCGCGCGGACGGCGGCCGTGCCGGGGGGCCGAGCACATGAGCACGGAGATCGTCGACGTCCGGCCCGGGGCCTACCACGACTCGGTGACCCTGATGCGGGTCGGCCGGACGCTGGCCGACCGTGACGGTGTGCTCGACGCGCTGACCGCGATGGCCACCGAGCTCAACCTCGACCTGCTCGGGCAGCTGGGTTTCCCGGTGCCCGCCCAGGCCGGCCCCAACGACCTCGTGGTGGCCGTGCGCGCGGTGGACCAGGCGGCGGTCGACAGCGCGCTGGAGGCCCTGACCGCGCTGTTGTCGGCGGCCTCCGGGCCCGGCGCGGGCGCGGCGGAGGGCGGCCTGGGGACGGCGGCGCCGCCCCGGACGACCGGCTCGGCCGCCACCCGCGGTGAGGCGTCCCTGGCGCTGGTGTCGGTGCCCGGGCAGTACGCCTTCGCGGAGGCGATGGACGCGCTGACCGCCGGGCTGAACGTCATGGTCTTCAGCGACAACGTCACCGTGGCCCAGGAGATCAGGCTGAAGGACGAGGCGGCCCGGCGCGGTCTCATCGTGATGGGACCCGACTGCGGCACGGCCGTGATCGGCGGTGCCGGGCTGGGCTTCGCCAACGCGGTACGGCCCGGGCCGGTCGGCCTGGTCGCCGCCTCCGGCACCGGGTCGCAGCAGGTCATGTGCCTGCTCGACGCCGCGGGCGTGGGCATCAGCCACGCGCTGGGGGTCGGCGGCCGGGATCTGTCCGCGGAGGTCAGCGGCCGGTCCACGCTGCAGGCCCTGGCGGCGCTCGACGCGGATCCGGCCACCGAGCTGATCCTGGTGGTGTCCAAGCCCCCCGCCCCGCAGGTCGCCGACCTGATCCGCGAGGCGGCGCGGCGGATGGCCACCCCGACCCTGTTCGCCCTGCTCGGCGCGGAGCGGGACGACCTGACCTCGGCCGTGGAGAAGGCGCTGGGCGCGCTCGGCGTCCCGGTCCCGCGGTGGCCGTGCCGGCCGGTGCCGCAGGACCCGGTGCGGGGGCTGCTGCGCGGCCTGTTCGCCGGCGGCACGCTGTGCGACGAGGCCATGCTGATCGCGGCGTCCGCGCTCGGCCCGATCCGCTCCAACATCCCGCTGCGGCCCGACTGGACGCTCGGGCCGCCCGGCCACACAATGATCGACTTCGGTGACGACGAGATGACCCGGGGCCGCGCCCATCCGATGATCGACCCGACCCTCCGGCTGGAGCGGCTGGCCGCCGACGCCGCCGATCCGTCCACCGGCGTGCTGCTGCTGGACGTCGTCCTCGGCTACGGCGCCGAGCCCGACCCGGCCGCGCTGCTGGCCCCGGCCATCGAGGCGGCACGGGCCGATCGCGAGCTGCCCGTCGTGGTGTCGCTGTGCGGGACCGCGGCGGACCCCCAGGACCTCGACCGGCAGGCCACCGCCCTGCACGCGGCGGGCGCGGCCGTGTTCGCCTCCAACGCGGCCGCCGCCCGGCACGCCGTCGCCCTGATCCAGGGAGTGCCCGCATGAGCGACCCCGGCCCGCGGCTGGACGGGCTGCTGAGCCGGGAGCTGCGGGTCGTCGCGGCCGGGACGCCGGTGCTGGCCGAGGCGCTGGCCCAGCAGGCGGTGCCGGTGCTGAGCGTGGACTGGCGGCCGCCCGCCGACGGTTCGGCGCAGGCCCTGGCCACCGTGCTGGGCGACCCGCGGCACGCCGCCGCCAACGCCACCGCGGTGCGGCGGATGCTCGCGGCCCGGCCGCAGCTGGTCGACGTGCGGCCCGCGAGCGAGGTCGTCGGGATCGAGCCGGGCACCTTCCTGCACGCGGGCCCTCCGGTGACGTGGGAACGCGCCTCCGGCCCGATGCGCGGCGCGCTGACCGGCGCGATGCTGGCCGAGGGACTCGCCGCGACGGCCGAGGAGGCCGCCCGCCTGCTGGCCTCGGGCGAGGTCGCGCTGGACTCCTGTCACCACCACCGCGCGGTCGGCCCGATGGCGGGCGTGGTCGGCCCGTCCATGTGGATGCTGGTGATCGAGGACGCCGACACCGGCGCCCGGGCCTACTGCTCGCTGAACGAGGGACTGGGCAAGGTCCTGCGGTACGGGGCGTACGGACCGGAGGTGATCGAGCGGCTGCACTGGATGTCGGCGGTGCTCGGCCCGGTGCTCGGCTCCGCGGTACGGCGGCACGGGCCGATGGACGTCAAAGCGATCATGGCGCAGGCCCTGCAGATGGGCGACGAGCTGCACAACCGCAACCGGGCGGCCACCTCGCTGTTCTTCCGGGAGCTGGCGGCCGACATCGTGGAGGCGGACGCGCCCCTGTCGGACATCGCCGAGGTGCTGCGGTTCGTCAACGGCAACGACCACTTCTTCCTCAACGTCGGGATGGCCGCGGCCAAGCTGAGCGCCGACGCCGCCCGGGACGTGCCCGGCTCGAGCCTGGTGGTGGCCATGGCCCGCAACGGCACCGACTTCGGCATCCAGGTGTCGGGCACCGGCGACCGCTGGTTCACCGGGCCGGCCGGCATCCCCGACGGGCTCTACCTCGGGTCGTACGGCCTGGACGACGCCAACCCCGACATCGGCGACTCGGCGATCACCGAGACCACCGGGGTGGGCGGCTTCGCCATGGCCGCCTCACCGGCGATCGTCCGGTTCGTCGGCGGGGAGGTCTCCGACGCACTGGCGGCCACCCAGCTGATGTACGAGATCACGCTGGCCGAGAACCCGGCGTTCCAGGTGCCGATCCTGTCCTTCCGCGGCACGCCCACCGGGGTGGACGTCACCAAGGTGGTGCGCACCGGCGTCCTGCCGGTCATCAACACCGGCATCGCGGGCAGGGTCGCGGGCACCGGGCAGGTCGGCGCGGGCCTGGTCTCGCCCCCGGCCGGCATCTTCACCGACGCCCTGGACGCCCTTGCCCGCGAGGCCGGCTGAGTCCCCGCCCGCCGGCCGGTCCCAGGTCGGCCGCGGGCCGGTCCCGGGCCGGCTCAGCCGGAGCGGACCGAGCTGAACACCAGGCTGTACTCCTCCAGCGCGCGGACCGTGCTGCCGGTCGCGGCCACCATGTCCACCCGGACGGCGGCCGCGGCGCTCCTGCTCACGGCCAGCGCGTGCGCGTCCCGCCACAGGGTCTCGCTGACCGAACGCCCCGTGCCGCGGTCGACGTACAGCCGCTGGGCGCAGAAGCCGCTGGTCTCGGTCAGCCACGGCACGGTGGTGTCCTCATAGGCCGCGATCATGTCGTCGACGTCCTGGACGGGCGTGTCCAGACGGGTCAGCTGCACTCCCGCCCCGGCGGGCGGGCGGATCAGCCGGAGCATGCTCGCGAGGCCGGGACGCTCCACCGCCACGGTCGCCGTCCCGCGCAGGGACATCTCGTGCCGCAGCGGCGCGACGACCCGCTCGCTCTCCCGCATGGCGTCGCCCGACACCCAGAGCGACTCCAGCACCGCCACCCCGAGCGCGGCGTTCACCGCGAGCGACATGCCCTGGCTGCCCGGCTGCTCCTCGACGAGCCGGCGCACCTCGTTCTCGAGGTACTTGACGACGTCGCCGATCCGGAGCGGGTCTCCGGCGATGTAGTTGAGCCGGACGTGCATGTGCATGGGTCCCCCTCGCGGGACGACGCGGCCACCCCCTGTCGGCCTCCCCTGCGCCCCTCGATCCACGGTACCCGCCCCGTCCGGGCAGGCCGCGTGCCGCTCGGCGCCCGGCCGGGACGGCGATCCGCCGCCCCGCCGGCCGTCCAACACCGGCCGACCATGACGCGAAGATATGAATACTTTTCCCCGTAAATCAGCTTCTCCAGTGCTTCGCGGGTAATTTCCGCCAGAATTCTGCGCCTTCAGCGCCCTGATCCGCGGATCATGCTGCGTACCGTGCGGAACGGAGGTGTCTCTATGGAACTCATGCTGAAGCCTGGAACATCATGGTCCGAGACGTACGCGCGCTGTCTGAAGGTGGCCCCCGAGGCCTTCGACGAGGACCGCGTGCGCAACCTGTGGGGTGGGCGGTGGCACCGGGACGGGGTGCCGTTGCCGTCGACCTCGCCGATCGACGGCACGGCGATCGCCGGGCCGCCGATGCTGCCGGCCGGCACCGCCGAGGAGGCGGTGCGGGCGGCCATGACCGAGCACCGGGCCTGGCGGGAAACGCCGTTGCCGGAACGGGCCGCCCGGGTCGCCGCGGCCCTGGACGCGCTCACCGAGCACCGGGACCTGCTGGCCCTGCTGCTGGTCTGGGAGATCGGCAAGCCCTGGCGCACGGCCCGCGCCGACGTGGACCGCTGTATCGACGGCGTCCGCTGGTACGTGGCGGAGATCGGCCCGATGATCGAGGGACGGGTGCCGCTGGACGGGCCGGTCAGCAACATCGCGTCCTGGAACTACCCGATGAGCGTGCTCGCGCACGCCATGCTGGTGCAGGCGCTGGCCGGGAACGCCGTGATCGCCAAGACGCCCACCGACGGCGGGCTGTGCTGCCTCACCCTGGCCGCCGCCCTGCTGCGGCGTGCGGGCCTGCCTGTCACCCTGCTCAGCGGCAGCGGCTCCGCGCTGTCGCCCGCCCTGGTCCGCGCACCGGAGATCGGCTGTGTGTCGTTCGTGGGCGGCCGGGACACCGGCGCCGCGGTCGCCACGGCGCTCGCCGATCTGGGCAAGCGGCACGTGCTGGAGCAGGAGGGGCTGAACTGCTGGGGCGTCTGGGAGTACGGCGACTTCGACACGCTGTCCGCGCAGATCCGCAAGACCTTCGACTACGCCAAGCAGCGCTGCACCGCCTACCCGAGGTTCGTGGTCCAGCGCGAGCTGTTCGACCGCTTCCTGTCCGCCTACCTGCCGGCCATCCGGTCGGTCCGGTTCGGCCACCCGCTCGCGGTGGCCGAACCGGACGACCCGCTGCCGGAGCTGGACTTCGGGCCGCTCATCAACGCGGGCAAGGCCAAGGAGCTCTCCGGCCAGGTCGACGAGGCCATCGCGCGCGGCGGCGTACCGCTGCTGCGCGGCTCGCTGGACGACGGGCATCTGATCGACGGGCAGGACGCCTCCGCGTACTTCCCGCCGGTCAGCATCCTGGGCCCGCCGCCGTGGTCGCCGCTGTTCCACGCGGAGCCCTTCGGCCCGGTCGACACGATCGTGCTGGTGGACACCGAGGCCGAGCTGCTGGCCGCGATGAACGCCTCCAACGGGGCGCTGGTCGCCACCCTCTCCTGCGACGACGAGGAGACGGCCCGGCGGCTGGCCAGGGAGGTCCGGGCCTTCAAGGTCGGCGTCAACCGGCCCCGGTCGCGCGGTGACCGCGAGGAGCTCTTCGGCGGCCTCGGCGCGTCCTGGCGCGGCGCCTTCGTCGGCGGCCGGCTCCTCGTGCACGCCGTGACCCAGGGGCCGGCCGGGGAGCGCCTGCCCGGCAACTTCCCCGACTACACCCTGCTGCCCTGACACCCGTCCCGGAAGACCGCGTCACCCCCTTTTTCACCTCCGTGATCATGCAATCGATCGTCGATCGATTGCATGATCACGGAGGTGGGGGGCTTGAGGGGCCGGGAGGAGGAGGGGGACGGCCGTGCGCTCAGCCGGGGGCCTGGGCGGTCTCCAGGCGGCGGATGATCGGCGTGAGCAGGTCGTTGAGCTCCCGGACGAGCCCGGACACCGCCAGCCGGGCGGTATCGGGAAGGGCGGTCGAGGGGCCGTCGGGAGCGGGCGGAAGGGCGTCCAGCGGGATCGGCGCGTCGACGAGCAGGGCGGTCCGCAGGAAGGGGCTGCGGGTCAGGTCGTGCTCGGTGGGCATGAGGTACTGCCCGAAGGTCTGCGGCCACTCGCGCCAGCCGCGGTCGCGCCACCACTCGCGCGACCGGGTGAGCTCGGCGGGCAGCGGGGAGACGATCCTGACGTGCGCGGTGAGCCCGCCGTCCCAGCCGTTGCGGACGCAGGAGGCGTCCAGGATCCGGCGGTGCCACCGCACGTAGCCGGGCGCCGGCACGGTGGCGAGCCGCCAGGCGGCGCAGGCGAAGGTGACCGGGGCGATGTCGCCCCACGAGCCGTCGAAGTCGGTGACGTTGCGCCGCACGTGCTCGTCGTAGCGGCTCGGTCCCCCGGCGGCGTGCTCCCGGTCGTCCTCGTGGTCGACCCAGAAGGCCTCGTGCTCGCCCATCCGTCCTCCTGATCAGCGCCCGCCGGACCCGTGACGCCCGCCGGCCGGCGGGTACGCCCGGCTCCATTGTGCTGGTCCGTCACGGCCGGTGCGGCGCCGCGGTCACCCGGGGACGCGCCGGTGCCCGCGCCGCAGGACCGTGAGCAGCTCTTCGTAGGGGCCGATGACGAAGGCCTGGTCGCCCGAGCGGAACCGGGTGTGGCGGCGCGGCGGATGCTCCAGGGCGCCGTCGCTGCGCCTGATGGCGACGACCTTGGTCCGCCCCGACAGCTCCTGCATGGTCAGCCCGTCCAGGCCGCCGCCCGGTTCGATGGTGAACCGGCCGGCCAGGAAGGGCCGTTCCTGGGCGGTGAACGTGCCCAGGATCTCCAGCCCCAGGGCGGCGCCCACGAACCACGGCGCGGCCAGTTCGGCGGTGGACCGCACGTGGTGGAAGCCGAAGCGGTCCGCGAGGGTGTGGGCGAGCGTGCGCTCGAAGATCCGCAGCACCACGGGAGTGGTGCTCCAGCGCTCGCCCAGGACGTCGCGCAGGGTCAGGCCCGCCTCGATGTTGATCATGTCGTCGCTGGTGAGCACCGCGACCGCCGAGGCGTGGGCGAGGTTGGCCGCCTCCAGGGTGGCCGGCAGCGTGGCGTCGCCGTAGACCACGGGCACCCCCAGGGCGTGCGCCTGGGCGAGGAAGCGGTTGTCGTCGGAGAACTCGATCACCACCACGTCGTGGCCGCGCGCCCTCAGCGCGGTCATCACCTCGGCGCCGACCGTGCCCAGCCCGGCGACCACGATGTGGCCGGACATCCCGGCGGCCAGCCGGCGTCCGTAGGAGCGCTCGATCCGCCGGCTGACCAGCAGGTCGGTGAGGTACGCCAGGACGACGGCGGTACCGGTCACGCCGAGGACCATCAGCGCGATCGCATAGACGCGCAGCCAGGTCGGCTGCTCAGCGAACGAGAAGTCACCGAAACCGACGGTGGCGATCGTCTCGACACTGAAGTAGAGCCCGTCCAGCGGGCTCATGCCGGGCTCACGGTAACCGCGCCAGAGCACCATCGTGGACACGACGACCAGCAGGGCCAGGCCGCTCAGCGCCCGGCGCAGCCCCCGGCTGTCGTCGGCGGCGCCCGCGGCCCGCAGCCAGTGCAGCGGGGCCGCCCACCGCGGCGTGCCCGGCCGCCGGTGCGCGGTGGGGCGGTGGCCGATCACGATGCCGTGCTCGAGCAGTTCCGGCTCGGTGCCGACCAGGGTCACCCGGTCGCCGCTCCGCACCCGGTGGTCACGGCCGGGGCAGATCTCCACCTCGCCGCCCTCCGACGGCGTGACCGCCAGCGGGATGAGCGTGCCGAACAGCTCGCGCAGAGTGCCGGTCCGCCCGGCCTCCCCGTAGCCCACCAGGAACTCCGTGCCGCCCAGGTCGAGCCGGTGCACGGCCTCCCGCAGGCAGGCCTCGACCACCGACGGCGCCGACAGGGCCGCCACGTCGAGCACCGCGCCCGGGCCGCTGTCCGCGGACAGCGCACGCCCGACCGCCCGGTTGCGGATATGGGTGATCACTCTCAGCCCGGGACGCAGCTGCTGCGCCTGGAGGGAGATCTCCAGGTTCTGCAGGTCCGTGCGCTCGACGCAGATCACGGCGGCGGCCCCGGCCAGGCCCGCCTCCGCCAGGGTCTCCGGCAGGGCCGCGTTGCCGGTCAGGTGCGGGACGCCCCACCCGATCACGACCCGGGCCAGCCGGACGTCGGCCTCGTCGTCGACCACGACGACCCGCTCACCGGCGTGGCGCAGCTGTTCCACGATGCGCATGCCGAGCCCGTGCAGCCCGCACACGATGATGTGGCCGTACCAGTCCTCGTACTCCACCCCAGACATGACCAGCAACCTACGCAGGTCAGAGGCCGCCCGGGTGGTCATCGGGCCGATCAGGGGCGCCGTGCCGCGCGGGACGGGGGCCACGCCCCGGCCCCGTGCAGGACGAGCCCGTCCAGGACGGGTGTGCCGCGGCCCGGCCTCAGGCCACGATCGTGTCGCCGGCCAGCAGCGGCTCGAGCTCCGCGGTGTGCTGCTCGGTCAGCTCCGGCCGCCCGTGGTACTGCGCGGGCGTGTTCTGGAACAGCACGATCCGCCAGCCGTCCTCCTGGTGCTCGGCGACGATCGTCTGCAGGACGTTGACCGCCGGGTTCAGCCGGTCCTGGCCGGGCGGGACCATGCCGGCGATGGCGCGCAGCATGACACTGCCCGGGCCGAGGAAGCGGATGTCGCGCACCTTGGCGACGAAGGCGGCCGTGGGGTGGTCGGTGAAGATCGGAGCCAGATGATCGGTGATCTGCGCACCGCTCGCCTGGCTGCCGTCGAAGCCGATCATTACGCCGTCGGCGGCGAACAGGGCGGCGTAGTCCTCGGCGTTCCGGTCGTTCCAGGCGCGCAGCAGCCGCGTGTACAGGTCGCGGACGGCGGCGCCGACAGCCATGACGGTCATGCGAGAACCTCCCGGTGAGATATCGGCCGACGTGCTCCATCCCTACCCGCGGGCGACCGCCCGAACAGCCGCCGCCCCGTGAGCCGCGCCGGGGCCGGTTCGCCTGCCCGGCCTCGGCGCCAAGTCTCCCAGCCGATCCCAGCCGGTCCTGGCGTATCCGGAAAAATCTCCATCGCCGCAGAGTGGTTGACACGGACCCCCCTTCGTGTAAACGTACGTCGTACGTAAGTGCCGTCCGACAAGTGAGGGATCATGGTCGTTGCCGCACCCCGGACCACGGTGATCCGGTGCCTGGACGGAGACCACACGCTGGAGCTCAAGGACCGCGAGGCCGTCGCCGAGCGGCTCCTGGAGGCCTCCCGCAGGCACTCCTTCGACCCCGGGACGGACGTCGACTGGGACCGGCCGCTCGACCCCGACGCGTTCTGCATGCCGCCCGCACTGGTCTCCCTCTACGAGACGCCGCTGTGGGAGCGGCTCGACCACCGCGAGCGCGTCGAGCTGTCCAAGCACGAGATGGCCAGCATCCTGTCGTACGGCATCTACGTCGAGCTGCTGCTCATGCAGGGCCTGGCCATGCACGCCTACCGCAGGCGCGTCGACAGCCGGCACGCCGCGTACGCGCTCACCGAGATCGCCGACGAGTGCCGGCACTCGATGATGTTCGGGCGCCTGATCGGCAAACTCGGCCTGCGGGCCGTCCGGCTGCCCGCGCCGATGTACCAGATGGGCAAGCTGGCCGGCGGGCTGTACGTCCCGGTGCAGAAGTTCGCGATGACGCTGGTGGTCGAGGAGACCCTGGACACCATGCAGCGGGCGATGTTCCCCGACGAGTCCCTCCAGCCGGTGGTCCGGGAGGTGACCCGCATCCACGTCATCGAGGAGGCCCGGCACATCACCTACGCCCGGGAGGAGCTCAAGCACCTGGTCGCGGACCTGTCCCCCGCCCGCCGCCGGGCGTACGCGCTGAGCCTCACCCCGGCGGCCGCGGAGCTGCCCCGCTCCCTGATCCACCCGTCCTGCTACCGGGCGGTCGGGCTCGACCCCGCCCTCGCCCGCCGGGTGGCGCTGCGGAGCCCGCACCGCAAGGCCACCATGGCCTGGGCGTTCCGGCGCACGCTGGGCTTCTTCGGCGAGATCGGGCTGCTCGACGGCCCCGCCCGGGCGATCTGGCGGCGCACCGGCCTGCTGCCGGCCGGGTCACCGGCGGCGTGACGGCGCCGTGCGGCCGCCCGGTCAGACGGTGGTGCCGAGTCCCCCGTCGACGGGGATCACCGCGCCGGTGACGTAGGAGCCCGCCCGGCTCGCCAGGTAGACCGCGACGCCCGCCATGTCGTCGGGGCGGCCGATCCGGCGCATCGGCGCCGCCTCGGCGATCGCGTCGCCGAACATCTCGAGGGTGGCCGCCATCATCTTCGACTCGAACGGCCCGGGCGCGACCGCGTTGACGGTGATCTGGCGGGGCCCCAGCTCACGGGCGAGCACCCGGGTGAGGTGGTGCAGCCCGGCCTTGCTCGCGGAGTAGGAGTACGTCGGCAGCGAGGGCACGTGCAGCCCGTCGATGCTGCCCACGTTGATCACGCGCGCCGGGTCGTCGTGCGTGCCGGCCGCCTCCAGCATCGGCAGGAAGGCCTGGGTGAGGAAGAACGGCGCCTTGAGGTTGAGGTCCATGACCTTGTCCCAGGCCGACGCCGGGAACTCCGCCAGCGGGGCTCCCCAGGTGGCGCCGGCGTTGTTGACCAGCACGTGCAGGGACCCCTCTCGCCCGCCGACCTCGCCGGCCAGCCGCGTGCACTCCTCGGGGGTGGACAGGTCCGCCGGGATCGCCGTGACGGTCCCGTACCGGCCGAGCTCCTCCGCGGCGGCGACGCAGGCCTCCGGCTTGCGCGAGCTGATGTAGACCCGCGCCCCCGCCTGCAGCAGGCCGCGCGCCATCATCAGCCCGATGCCCCGGGTGCCGCCGGTGACGACCGCCACCTTGCCGGACAGGTCGAACAGCTCCACGATCACTCCCTCTTCGGCCGGACGCCGGACACCCTATCCGTCCGCCGTCCGTCCGCCCCCGTACGCCCGTGCCGCTCATGCCCTCAGGACGCCGCACCGGCGGCCTCCGGCAGGGCGCGTCGGCGCGCGGCCGGACGACCGCGGCCGGACATCCCGGCCGGTAACCGGGCGCGCCCGTGGATCACCGTCCTGCCACAGGGTACAAAGGGCGTCATGACGCTCACCGGTAACCAGTTCGAGATCACCGCAGGCCCCTACACCGCCGTCATCACCGAAGGAGGCGCGGGACTTCGCCGGCTGACGCACGACGGGCACGACCTCATCCTCACCCACGACGCCGACGAGCCCGCGCCGGCGGCGTTCGGGCAGCTGCTGGTGCCGTGGCCCAACCGGGTCGACCACGGCCTGTACTCCCACGGCGGCGGGACCCACCAGCTCGACATCTCCGAGCCGCCGCTGGACTGCGCGATCCACGGCCTGGTCCGGTGGGCGACCTGGCGGCCGGCCGAGCACGAGGCCGCCCGGGTCCGGCTCACCCACTGCCTGCTGGGTCAGGGCGGGTATCCCTACCGGCTGGACCTCGAGGTGGAGTACACCCTGGACGCCGCCGCCGGCCTGACGGTCCGGCTGAGCGCGCGCAACACCGGCTCCCGGACGGCCCCGTACGGGCACGGCGCGCACCCGTACCTCACCGTCGGGGAGCCGATCGACTCGTGCACCGTGCAGGTCCCCGCCGGCTCCTACCTCCCGACCAACGACCGGAAACTGCCGATCGGGCCGCCGGTGGAGGTGAACGGCACCGGGTTCGACCTGCGCGAACCGGGTGTGCTCGGGGACCGGAAGATCGACAACGCCTACACCGGGCTGCTGCGGGACGACGACGGCCGGATCCGGGTACGGCTCACCAACGGGGCCGGCGACCGCTCGGCCTCGTTCTGGATGGACGACACGCATCCGTGGCTGGAGATCTACACCGCCGACGAGGTGCCCGAGGACCGGCGGCGGCTGGGGCTCGGCGTGGAGCCGATGACCTGCCCGCCGAACGCCTTCGTGAGCGGAATAGACGTGATTGATCTGAAGCCGGGTGACACGACGACCGGTTCTTGGGGGATCATGGCGGGGTGAACTTGAGCGTCTCCTCGACCGACGACCTGTCCGAGCGGGTTCTCAGCGCCTCGGCGGAGCATGCCGGGCACTTCCCGGGCCCGGCCACCGGGCGCCAGCCGGTGCACACCGTCTACGTGCCTGCGGACCGTTTCTCCCGCACCACCCCGGCCGACTTCGGCGCCGAGGCGCTGCGGCTGTTCAACAACCACACGCCGGGGGCGGGCTCGTTCGGCAGCGCCTTCGGGATCGACGCCGACATCGCGGGCATGGTCCGGCAGCGCGTGGCCGCCAAGCTGGCCGGTGACCCGATCGAGGATCTGCGGATCGACTTCGAGGACGGCTACGGCTCCCGCTCCGACGCCGAGGAGGACGGGGACGTCACCCAGGTGGTCGAGGCGGTGGCCGCGGCCTACCAGGTCAAGGAGCTTCCGCACTTCTGGGGCATCCGGATCAAGTCCTTCGCCGAGGGCGGCCACGAGCGTGCCATGCGCACCGTGGACGGCTTCCTCACCTCGCTGCGGGACCGGCTCGGGCGGCTGCCCGGCGGCTTCGTCATCACCTTCCCCAAGGTGGTGATGCCCGACCACGTCGCGGTCTTCGCCGACTACCTGTCCCGGCTGGAGTCGGCGCTGGGGCTGCCGGGCGGCATCCTGCGCTTCGAGGTCCAGATCGAGACCACCGAGTCGATCATCAACCACCGGGGGGAGATCGGGCTGCGCGCCATCGTCGACGCGGCGGCCGGGCGGCTCACCTCGGCGCACTTCGGCGTGTTCGACTACACGGCGGCCTGCGGGCTGCCGCCGGACCAGCAGCGGCTGGACCACCCGGCCTGCGACTTCGCCCGCAACATCATGCAGGTGAGCCTGGCCGGCACCGGCGTGCGCCTGTCGGACGGCTCGACCAACGTGGTGCCCCGCGACGACGGCGCCGACGAGGTCAACCGCGCCTGGGCGGTGCACTCCGCGCACGTCGCGCACTCCCTGCGGCACGGCTTCTACCAGGGCTGGGACCTCCACCCGGCCCACCTGCCGAGCCGCTACGCGATGGTCTACGCCTACCACCTCGACGGGGTGGACGAGGTCATCGGGCGGGTCCGGGCCTGGCACGAGCAGGCCGCCGGCGCCGGCAAGGACAGCGGCATGCTCGACGAGCCCGCCACCATCAGGGCGCTCAGCGACCGGCTGCGGCGCGCCGTCGACTGCGGCGCCCTCGACGAGAGCGCCCTGCCGGTCTGACCGGGGGTACGGCTCAGCAGCCCCCGCTGGGCCGCAGCCCCCGCGCCACCGTGCCGAGCGCGTCGGCCAGCGCCGCCACCTGGGCGGGTTCCAGCCGATCGAAGATCAGACGGCGTACGTCGGCGACGTGGTCGGGGGCGATCTGCTCGACGAGCTCGACGCCCCTGCGGGTGATGTACGCGATCGAGACGCGGCCGTCCTCCGGGCTCGGCCGGACCTCGACGGCACCGCGGTCCAGCAGCTTGTTCATGCGGTGGCTGAGCCGGCTCTGCGAGACGTTCATGCTCTCGGCCAGGTCGCACAGCCGCAGGCCCTCGGGGTGCTCGCTCAGCTGGACGAGCGTCCCGTACTCCACCTGGACGAGCCCGTGCGCGCGGAAGGTGCGTTCCAGGTCGGGCAACCCGATGTAGGTGAGCACGAGAAGGCTCCGCCAGGCCTGCTGCTCGGTGTCGTTCAGCCACTCCGGCTCGGCCATTCCGTCCTCCCCGTACCGTTCGCTCGCTCTCAGAGAGTACGGAAAGAAAATTGAAGCGTCAAGTAAAGGTCAGGACACCTCGCCGGGATCCAGGTCCGCTTCCAGCGACTCCAGGTCGGCCGGCGTGTCGATGTCGTCGGGAGCGGCGACGTCGTCGCAGGGCACGTGGGTCACCAGCTCGGGATGCGCGCGCAGGAAGGGGCGCGCGCCGACGTCGCCGACCGCCCGCTCCGCGACCTCCGCGAAGTACCCGGCGGAGAGGAGCACCGGGTTGCGCGGCCGGCCACCGTAGGTGGCGACCGCGATCCGCGCGCCCGACGCGTACGCCTCCACCAGCCGGCGTACGGCCTCGGAGGTGACGCGCGGCTGGTCCACCAGGGCCACCACCACCGCGGGGAAGCCGGGCGGCAACGCGGCCAGCCCGGCGCGCAGCGACGAGCCCATTCCCGACCGCCAGTCCGGGTTGGGCACCACCACCGCGCCGATGACCTCGACCGTCACCGCTCCGGTGACCACCAGGACCGGCGAGCATCCGGCGCCCCGCAGCACCCGGATGCCCCGGTCGACCAGGCGCTCACCGGCGATCTCCACCAGTGCCTTGGGCCGGCCGAACCGGCGGCCCTCTCCCGCTGCCAGCAGCAGGCCCGCGACGTGCTCGTGCATGGCACACCCTAACCCGCCACGCCCCCGATCCCCGGTAGGCCCCGGCCGCGATCCCCTCACTCCCCGGCCGCGATCCCGGACCCACCCCCGAGCCTCCCCGAACGGTGAGATGGCCTGCCGCAGGACAGCGGTCCTGGCCGCGCGCAACGGTCAGGGCGGGGCCGCGGTCAGGAGGGGGCGGGGCCGGGGGGGTCGCGGTGGATGCGGCCTTCGGTGTCGGTGAGGGGGCGGCCCGAGCCGCCCCAGCGGAGCTGAATGAGCTCGGCCGCGATGGACACGGCGGTCTCCTCCGGGGTGCGGGCGCCCAGGTCCAGCCCGATCGGCGAGCGGAGCCGGGACAGCTCCGCCTCGGTCATCCCGGCCTCCCGCAGCCGGGCCAGCCGGTCGTCGTGGGTGCGCCGCGAGCCCATCGCGCCGATGTAGCCGGCGGGCGTGCGCAGCGCCGCCTCCAGCAGCGGCACGTCGAACTTGGGATCGTGGGTGAGCACGCAGACGACGGTCCGCTCGTCGATCTGGCCGGCCACCTCGTCGAGGAACTTGTGCGGCCACTTCACCACGACCTCGTCGGCCTCGGGGAAGCGCTTGACGGTGGCGAACACCGGCCGGGCGTCGCAGACCGTCACGTGGTAGCCGAGGAACTTGCCGGCCCGGGCCATCGCCGCGGCGAAGTCGATCGCCCCGAACACCAGCATCCGCGGGGTCGGTGCGAAGGCGTGCACGAACACGGCGAGCTCGTCCAGCCGGCGCTCGCCGCGCCTGCCGTAGTGCCGCTGCCCGGTCAGTCCCTGGGCGAGCATGCCCCGTACGTCGTCGTCGACGGCCGCGTCGAGCCGCGCGGCGTGCGGCTCGCCCGGCGCGAGCGAGCCCGCCGCCCGGGAGGGCCAGATCACCCGGCGTGCCCCGACGGCGCCCGGGCCGGCGACGACGGTCGCCACCGCCACCGGCTCGCGCCGCGTGATCGAGGCGACCACCTCGGCGAACTGCGGGAACGTCCGGGGCCCTACCGGCTCGACGAGGACGTCGAGGATGCCGCCGCAGGTGAGCCCCACCGAGAACGCGTCGTCGTCGCTGACGCCGTACCGCTGGATCACCGGGACGCCGGAGGACATCACCTCCTGCGCCAGGTCGTAGACGGCCCCTTCGACGCATCCTCCGGAGACGCTGCCGACGACCTCCCCGCCCGGGGAGACGGCCATGGCGGCGCCCGGAGGCCGGGGCGCGCTGCGGAAGGTGTTCACCACCGTGGCGAGCCCGAAGGTCTCACCGGACGCGTACCACTTGGCGATGTCGTCCAGTACGTCACGCACGGGCGGCCACCTTCTTCCGCTCGGATCCGATCAGTGCCGCCAGCTCCTCCAGGGCGCCGAGGCTGTGTCCGGCGACGAAGGCGTCAACATGGGGCAGTGCGGCCATCATTCCCGCGGTGAGCGGCTCGTACCCCGGCCGGGCCTTGTGCGGGTTGGCCCAGACCACCCGGTGGGCCAGCCGGCGCAGCCGCGCCATCTGGTCACCGAGCAGGCCCGCGTCACCGCGCTCCCAGCCGTCGGAGGCGATCACGACGATGGCGCCGCGCGCCGCGCCGCGCTGCCCGAACCGGTCGAGGAACTCCTTGAGCTCCTCCCCCAGCCGGGTGCCTCCGCTCCAGTCCGGGATGGCGGCCGCCACCGCCGCCATCGCCGTGTCCGGATCGCGGTGCCGCAGCTCCCGGGTGAGCCGGGTGAGCCGGGTCCCCACGCTGAAGACCTCGGTGGTCCGCGGTCCCGCCCGCGCCGCGGAGTGCGCGAACCGCAGCAGCGCGTCCGCGTAGGGGCTCATGGAGCCGCTGACGTCGACCAGCAGGACGACCCGCCGGGGCCGCTCGCGGTGCGTGCGGTGGTGCAGCCGGGAGATCTCCCCGCCGCGCCGCAGGATACCGGCGACGGTGCGGTGCGGATCGACGCGCCCGGACGAGGCCGGCCCGAACCGGCGCGAGGGCCGGTGCGCGGCCGAGGCGCCGAGCAGGTCGATCAGCCGGTGCACCTCGGCCCGCTCGGCCGCGGTCAACCGGGCGACGTCGCGCCGGCGCAGCACCTCGGCCGCGCTCGCCGTGGCGAGCCGTACGTCCGCGGGGTCGCCGTCGCCGTCCTCGGGCGACCCCGGGGCGGGCTCCGGCGCGAACCGCACGATCAGCGGCGGGGCGGGGCGGGGGGACGGGCGGGGCACCTCTCCGGAGAAGTAGGCGGCGAAGCAGCGGTCGTAGCGCGGCAGATCGTCCGGGCCCGCGCACAGGGTGAGCCGGCCGGCCCAGTAGACGTCCGACGGGTCCCCGGCCGACAGATGGCCCAGCGCGCCGATCATCGCCTGCACCCGCTCGGGCCCGGCGGCCACCCCGGCGGCGCGCAGGGTCCGCGCGAAGCCCACCAGCGTGCCCGGCAGCGTCGCCGGAAGTGTGCCCGGCAGGCCCGCGGGCGGCGTGCTCACGGCCGGCCGCCGTTCAGCAGGCGCTCGAGCCCGCCCTTGACCACCCGCTCGTGGTCCTCGCGGTACTTCAGCACCGCGCCGAGGGTGCGGGCGGCCGTGTCGGGGTCCAGGTCGCGGGCGCCGAGGGCGACCAGCGCCTCGGTCCAGTCCAGGCTCTCCGCCACCCCCGGCGGCTTGAGCAGGTCCTCGGTGCGCAGCCGCTGGGCGGCCGCCGCGACCTGCCGGGCCAGCCGTTCGGCGGCGCCGGGCAGCCTGCGCCGGATGATGGCCACCTCGCGGTCGAAGGTCGGGTGCTCCAGCCAGTGGTAGAGGCACCGGCGCTTGAGCGCGTCGTGCACCTCCCGGGTCCGGTTGGAGGTCACCACGACCACCGGCGGCCGGGCGGCGTGGATGGTGCCGAGCTCCGGGATGGAGATCGTGAAGTCGCTGAGCACCTCCAGCAGGAAGGCCTCGAACTCGTCGTCGGCCCGGTCCACCTCGTCGACCAGCAGCACGCTCGGCGAGGTCTCCAGGGCCTGCAGCAGCGGCCGGGCCACCAGGAAACGGCGGTCGTAGAGCTCGGACTCCAGCCTGCCGACGTCGGTGACGCCCGCCGCCTCGGCCGCCCGCAGGTGCAGCAGCTGGCGCGGGAAGTCCCAGTCGTAGAGCGCCTGCGAGGCGTCCAGCCCCTCGTAGCACTGCAGCCGGATCAGCGGGGCGCCGAGCACCTCGGCGAGGGTCTTGGCCAGGGCCGTCTTGCCCACCCCCGCCTCGCCCTCCAGGAACAGCGGCCGCCCCATCCGCAGCGCCAGGAAGGCGGCGGTCGCCAGCCCGGGATCGGCCAGGTAGGAGTGCCGGTCGAGCAGCTCCGCCAGCGCGGCGGGCGAGTCGATGCCGGACGCGCCGTCCGGCGAGGTGGCGGACGCGGGAGAGGACGGGCTGTTTGCCGGATTCGACGTCACCCGCTCAGGCTACTTCCGTTCGTGAATTCCTATGTTTCTGGTTGACTTGCTGGGTATAAGCCCCCACGATCAGTGTCATGGACGACCTCACCGATGAGGCCGCGTACCAGCAGGTGCGCACGGCTCAGTGGCACCGGCACCTGTCCAGGCGAAACCTTCTGCGGGCCTCAGCGGGCGCCGGCATCGGCGCCGCGCTCCTCGGCTCCTCCCCCGGCGGCGCGGCGGCGGACGGCCCCGTCATCGTCAAGCCGCTGCCGCCCGAGCTGTTCACCGTGTACGGCACGAACGCCGAGACCAGGTGGGAGGCCATGCGCGGGCAGGGCCGGCTCACCCCCGCCGACCGGTTCTTCGTGCGCAACCACACCCGCACCCCGCTGATCGACGCGCGGACCTGGCGGCTCCGGCTCTGGGGCACCGGCCTGCACGGCTCCCCTCCGGAGGAGCGGCCGATCGAGTTCACCCACGACGACCTGCTGCGGCTCCCCGCCGAGGAGCTGACCGCGTTCATCGAGTGCACCGGCAACGGCCGCTCCTTCTTCACCACCCAGCAGGGCCAGACCGTGTCCGGGACCCCGTGGCGGCTCGGCGGGGTGGGCGTGGCCCGCTGGCGCGGCGTACGCCTGGCGACCGTGCTGGAACGCGCCGGCCTGAGCCGACGGGCGGTCGACCTGCTGCCGCGCGGGCTGGACGACGAGTTCGTCGACAAGGGCGTCAACCTGGGCCGGGTGCGCCGCCCCCTCCCGGTGGCCAAGGCGCTCAAGGACGCGCTGCTGGCGTACGAGATGAACGGGGCGCCGCTGCCGCCCGACCACGGGTTCCCGCTCCGGCTGGTGGTCCCGTCCTGGGTCGGCATCGCCTCCATCAAGTGGCTCGGCGACATCCAGGTGGCCGACCGGCCGCTGTTCTCGCCGTGGAACACCCAGTACTACCGGATGTTCGGGCCCGGGTACCCGGCCGAGGGCGGCCCGCCGCTGACCCGCCAGGTCGTCAAGAGCGCCTTCGAGCTGCCGTGGGACGCCCGGCTGGCCGCCGGCCGCACCGAGGTGCTGCGGGGCCGGTCCTGGTCCGGCAACGGCCGGATCCGCCATGTGGACGTCAGCGTCGACGGCGGGGCCACCTGGCGCCGGGCCCGGCCGCGCGGCCAGCGCGGATCACGTGCCTGGCTACAGTGGGAGTTGGCCTGGCGGCCCGAGCGCCCGGGAGCGTACGAGCTGCTGGCGCGGGCGACCGACGAGACCGGGGTCACCCAGCCGGACCAGGCGCCCTACAACACGCTCGGCTACCTCTTCGGAGCCGTCGTCCGCCACCCGGTCACGGTGGCCTGAGCCGATGTTGCCCGGCCTCGATCGCAGTGTGACGATGCACCCGAGATCGAAGGAGTCCTCATGGCGTTGTGGAAGCCCGACCCCACCTTCTACGCCTCACCCCGGGACGCGGCCGCCGCACCGCCGGAGCGACTCGCCTACGTCGCGGCCTTCGACCGGGCCGCGGAGAGGCCCGACGCCATCGTGGTCCTCGACGTCGACGAGGCGTCGGCCTCCTACGGCCAGGTGGTCGGCTGGACCGACCTGCCGCACACCGGCGACGAGCTGCACCACTTCGGGTGGAACGCCTGCAGCAGCGCGCTGTGCCCCGGCTCCCCCCACCCGCACGTCGAACGGCGCTACCTGATCGTGCCGGGCCTGCGGTCGTCCCGCATCTACGTGATCGACACCAAGGACGATCCGACCGCCCCGGAGATCGTCAAGGTCCTGGAGCCCGACGAACTGGCCAAACGGGCCGGCTACTCCCGGCCGCACACCGTGCACTGCGGGCCGGAGGGCCTCTACCTCACCGCGCTCGGCGGCGCGGACGGCGAGGACGGGCCGGGCGGGATCGCGCTGCTGGACCACACCTCGCTGGAGGTCCTCGGCCGCTGGGAGGTCGACCGCGGCCCGCAGTACCTCGCCTACGACGCCTGGTGGCACATCGCGCACGACGTGATGATCACCTCGGAGTGGGGCACCCCCTCGATGATCGAGGACGGCGTGGTCGGCGAACTGCTGCTCGGCCGCAAGTACGGCCACGCGCTGCACTTCTGGGACCTGCGCAGGCGCAAGCACGTACAGACCGTCGACCTCGGCGACGAGCACCAGATGGTGCTGGAGCTGCGCCCCGCCCACGACCCCACCCAGCAGTACGGGTTCGTCGGGGTGGTGGTCAGCGTCGAGGACCTGTCGGCCTCGGTCTGGCTCTGGCACCGCGACGGCGACCGGTGGGCCGCCACGAAGGTCATCTCGATCCCGGCCGAGCCCGCCGCCGCCGCGGACCTGCCGCCGGTGATCGCGCCGTTCGGAGCCGTACCGCCGCTGGTCACCGACATCGACCTGTCGGTCGACGACCAGTGGCTGTACGTCTCGTGCTGGGGAACCGGCGAGCTCAAGCGCTACGACGTCAGCGACCCCTTCCACCCGGTGGAGGCCGGATCCGTGCGGATCGGCGGCATCACCCGCCGGACCCCGCATCCCGCCGCGCCGGACCTGCCGCTGGCGGGCGGCCCGCAGATGGTGGAGGTCAGCCGCGACGGCAAGCGCGTCTACGTGACCAACTCGCTGTACGGCGCGTGGGACGACCAGTTCTATCCCGACGGGGTCGGCGCCTGGGCCGCCAAGCTGGACTCCGATCGCACGGGCTTCACCTTCGACGAGCGGTTCTTCCCGCACGGCGACGACTTCCGGGGGCTGCGCCCGCACCAGACCCGGCTGCAGGGCGGCGACGCCTCCTCCGACTCGTACTGCTACCCGTGACGCTCGAACGATCATGACGAACGGATCGCTGGCGGCGCTGGTCGTCCTCGGCGCCTTCCACGGCCTCAACCCGGGGATGGGCTGGCTGTTCGCGGTGGCCCGGGGCCTGCAGGAGCGGTCCCGGGCGGTGGTGCTGCAGTCGCTGCCCGCGATCGCGGCCGGGCACGCCGCCTCGGTCGGCGTGGTCGCGATCCTCGTCTCGCTCACCCGCTCGGTGGTGGCCACCCAGGTGGTCGCCATCGCCGGCGGCGTGCTGCTGGTCGGCTTCGGGCTGTGGCGGCTGCTGTCGGAGCGCCACTTCCGGTGGGTCGGGATGAAGCTGTCGCTCTGGCAGCTGGCCGGCTGGTCCTTCCTGATGTCGTCGGTGCACGGCGCCGGGCTGATGCTGCTGCCCGTGCTGACCTCCGGGACACCGGCGCCGGCCGGCCACGCCCACGGGCTGGGCCACGGGGCGGGCGGCGCGCTGAGCACCGGGCTGTTCGTGACCGCGGTGCACACCCTGGCCATGTTCGTGGTGGCGGGCGTGATCGCGATCCTGGTGTACGAGGTCGTCGGCCTGGCGATCCTGCGCCGGGCCTGGTTCAACCTCGACCGGCTCTGGGCCGTCGCGCTGATCGGCGCCGGCACCGCCACCCTGCTGACCGTCTGAGCCCGCCCCCGGCCCGCCGTTGGCCGGCCGGCTACGCGGGGCCGGCGGCGGTCAGGCCGCCGGCGGACGCGCGGCTGAGGCCGAGCGCCAGCGCGGGGCACATCTCGGCCGCCTGCCGGGCGTCGTGCAGCGACCGGAGGGGCACCGGCGCGTCGGTCAGCACCGGGAAACCGAAGGGGTCCAGCTCGATGAGCTCGGGGACGAGATGCCCGCACAGCCCGTGACCCGAGCAGCGCGACCAGTCCACCGTCAGCTGCAGGCCGGAGCCGCTCGTCTGCGAGGGCTCCTCCTCGCCCTGCTCGCCGTGCAGCGGGAGCTGCCCCAGCACGGGCCGCCCGCAGGTCCCCTGGTCGAGATGGACGGCGATGTCGTCGGCGAAGACCTCGATCGCCGAGAGCAGGAACCTCGTCGTGCCGTCCGGGTGATGGCAGGCGCCACGGCCCTTCACGACCGAGCTGCCCTTGCGCAGGGCCGAGAGCGCCTCGGCACCGGAGGTGCCCGCGGCGAGCGCGGAGAACGACCGGGCGAGCGCGGGCAGCCCCAGCCGGCACGGCCCGCACTGCCCGGCGGACTCGCCGCCGAGGTAGTCCGCCACCCGGGCGACCTCGCCCAGCGGGCAGGTCCTCTCGTCCAGCGGGACGATGATGCCGGCGCCCAGCGCGGCGCCGGCCTCGGTCATCCCCGCCCTGGACACCCGGGCGGTGCCCGCGCGCGCGGGGGTGAGCCACGCGCCGTGGTAACCGCCGATCATCACGCCCTGGCCGGCCCCGACCCCGCACAGGCGGAGCACCTGGGTCAGCGGGACGCCGGACGGCGCCTCCACCACCGTCCGTTTGCGGCCCGGGCCGGAGACCGTGAGCAGGACGGTGCCCGGCTCCTTCTCCGTCCCGACGGACCGGTAGCCCTTGGCGCCCAGCTCGGCGAGCATCGCGAGCTGGGCGTAGGTCTCGGCGTTGGACAGCAGCGTCGGCAGGCCGTCGACCCCGCTCTCGGCCGCGCGGACCTTACGGCCCGGCGGGATGGGCTCCAGGCCGTTGACCCCCCGCACCAGCGCCCCGCCCTCGCCGGTGATGAACCGCTCCGGCAGATGCACCACCCGCACGAAGCCGGCGACGTCCGCCTCCTTGATGGCCGTGCGGATCGACCGCTCGGGCTGGCCGCCGTCGGTCGCTCCGATGACGATCTCGCGGGCGTCGAGGGCCGCGGCCGCGAGCATGGCGCCGGTGAGGACCAGGTGGGGGGCGCGGGCGAGGAGGACCTTGTCCTTGGCGCTGGCGGGCTCGCCCTCGGTGGCGTTGACCAGCACCACGGTCTCCGCGCCCCGGCTGCGGGCGGCGGAGGCGACGGCCTTGACCTTGCGGGCGAAGGGGAACGCCGCACCGCCGCGGCCACGCAGATCGACGTCCTCGGCCAGCGTCAGCAGTTCGAGCAGCGAATGCTGGCGCAGCACCCGGTGGTACTGCTGGTGGCCGATGAGGTCGAGCCGCTGCAGACGGTCGAAGCCGTGGAACAGCCGGCCCGGGCCGATGGTGCGGACCTCGGGGACACCGCTCATCGCCGGCCTCCGATCCACTGGGTGGTCTCCGCCTTCAGCCCGGCCCAGAACTCCTCGTCCGGGATGGCGTGCACGGTCGGCCGGTCCAGCGGGGCCACCGGGCGGCGGCCTGCGGGCGGGCCGCCCCGTCTGGCGATCCGCCGCCGGCGGACCGCGCCCGCCAGCAGCCGGATGATCCCGCCCACCGCCACCACGCCGAGACAGATGGCGTAACTCGAGGTCACCCACGGCTTGGGTTCGCGGCCGGCCTTCAGCCCGTGCGCGATCGCGACGGGCCAGCAGAGGTAGGCGACGCTGTGCAGGAGCCGCCACGTCCACGGCCGGGCACTGCCGATGAACCGCCCTCGCGCCACTCCGGTGACCAGGATCAGGATCATCAGATCGCACGCGATGGTGCCCAGGCCCAGGTAGAGGGCGTGCCCCTCCCGGCCCTGGGAGAACGGCACGACGATGTCGAGGGCGGTGGCGTGCCGCGCGAGCACCTGAAGCAGCACGTGCGCCGCCAGGAAGCTCACCGCCATGACCGCGGTCGCGCGATGAGCGGACTGGGCCAGGATGCGCAGCCGGACCGGGGCGACCTGTCCCGAGGCGAGCAGACCGGCCACGACGGTGGCCGTCAGCGACACGAGCACGAAGACACCCGCGTAGTACTCGAGGAACTCACGGACCTGCGCCACCACGACGACGCCGCGGGAGGTACGGCCTCCCGCCAGCACCGCCACGAGGAGTATCCCGACCACGGGGGCCGACAGGATCCGGCGCCGCCGGGGCGCCAGTCTCCCGATCTCACCGGCCAGTTCACCGTGTTGTTTCATCGACCGTCCAAGAGATCACGTTGGCTTGGCCGCAGGGGTTGGCTTGGGCTTGGCGCCGGGTGAGGAGCTGACGGCGGGCGAGGGCGACGGGGAGACGGCCGGGCCGCCGGCCCCCGGCCCGAAGTTGAGCAGCGGATTGCCCGCGACGACCCGTATTCCCTCGCGCTCGGCCGAGACCGGCCCGGCGGCCGTACGGAGCGTCCAGCCGCCGAACGACCTGCCGTCCAGGGTCAGCGGGCGATCGGCGCCCCGGAGCCCGAACCGCACCATGGTCCGGGGCCTGGACGACCCCGCTCCGCAGGGCTGGTCGGTCCCGACCCGTCCCAGGAGGTCGCCGCGTTTGACCAGGCTGCCGTCCTTGAGGTTCGGCACGCCGGTGAGCTGGTAGTACTCGGTGGCCAGCCCGTTGGCGTGGATCAGCAGGAGGAGGCCGCGGCCGGGCGCCGTCGAGCAGAGCCGGAAGATGCGGCCGTCCCCCGGGGCCCGCACCCGGCCGTCACCGCCGTTGAATCCGAGGTCCTGCTGGCCCTCGACCGGCGCCTGGATCGACCAGGACTGGCCGGCCGCCCAGGGCAGCGTCAGCCCGGTGTCCCCCGACTGTGGCGCCGCGGTCTTGGCGCCGCCGCCGTAGCCGGTCAGCACCGGCCGCTCGTCCTGGGGGATCAGCGAGACGGGAGCCTGCTTGACCAGCCGCAGGAACCCCTTCGTGCCCGCCAGCTGGATCGACCACTTGGCACCGGTGCGGCGGGCGACGAACACCGACGCCTCGGGCATGGCCGCGACCCCGGCGGGCAGCGGTATGGCGGAGGTGCCGAGGGCCCAGCCCCGCTGTTCGTCGACCCTGCTGAGCCGGACGAGCGGGCGCGCCAGGCTCGGCACTCCGTACGTGCGGCGGGCCGTCGTGCCGCGCAGGGCGAGCACGAGCGTCTGGACCTGTGACTCCAGCGGAGTCGTCCGGCCGGGCGGGCGCGGCGCCGGGGGGCGGCTCGGCTTCCGGGAGGTGGCCTTCGGCTCGGGGAGACCGGCGGCGGCCGGGGCGGACTTCGTGGCCACCGGCATGATCGTCTGCCCGATGATCGCGCCGAGCGCGAGGAGGACGAGCACCGCGGTCGCGCGGCCCAGCCCGGAGATCCGGTTCACCAGGCGGAGCATCGACGTCCTGGAGTCATCATCTCGCCTCGCCATCGTCTCGCCTCTCGGATGCTGCATGACTGAGAAGTTGGCCCCCTTTTCGGGGAGATAATACGAGGCTGAAGGGATTCGTCGTGGCGATGTTATGAAAAAGCACTTGCGAAGGTGCTTTGACCAGAGGCGGAGCCACGCAATTCCCTCGATCCCGGGCCGTCCCTTCCTGTACACAGCGCAGGGAAGCCGTGAAATGTCACCGCAAGGACCGATCCCGGCCAAAGGACCCGCCGGTCACCGTTTTCTCAGCTTTCTCCGAGCCGCGGTTCAGTCAGGCGTCCTAGGGTCCTGCCCCAAAGGTCCCGAGACACCACGGGGGGCGGCGGATGACGGCTGCACCGGCAGGCCGGCCCCGGCGGCGAGGCGGGTTCGCCGCGTTCTGCCGCTTGGTGATCGTACTGGTCTCCGCCGCGGTCGTGGCGGGCGTGGTGGCCGCCCGGTCGGTGCACCCGGCACCGCAGCCGGCCGCCGCGCCCGCCGCACCCACTCCGGCCACGCCGGCGGCGACGGCGACCGCCACGGCGGCCCCCGACCCCCCGCGCCGGTCCGCGCGGGCCACCCCGCGCGCACGCCGCCCGAAGGCGTTGTCCACGTCCGCCCGCAAGCGGCTGACCAGGACGCTGGCCGGCTATCTCGGCGGCACCGGGGGACGGCTGGCCATCGCGGTCCGGGACCTGCCCACCGGCGCCGTCTTCCGCTACGGGACGGCGCAGGCGTTCCCGACGGCGAGCATCGTCAAGGTCGACATCCTCGCCGCCCTGCTGCTGAAGGCACAGCGGGCCGGGCGGCCGCTCACGGCGGACGAGCGGGCCACCGCGGCCCGGATGATCCAGTACAGCGACAACCTCGCGGCCAACGCCCTGTGGGACCAGATCGGGGGGACCGCCGGCCTGACCGCCGTCAACCGCAGGCTCGGCCTGCGCGCCACGACCGCGGGGCCCGGCGGCTACTGGGGCGTGACCATGACCGGCACGGCCGACCAGGTGCGGCTGCTGTGGGCGCTGGTCTCGCGCGGGAGCCCGCTCAACGCCCGCAGCCGGCGCTATGCGCTCGAGCTGATGGGCTCGGTGACGCCCGCCCAGCGCTGGGGGATCAGCGCGGGAGCCGCCGGCGGCGACGCCGTGGCGCTCAAGAACGGCTGGCTGCCCCGGGTCCCCGACGGCGGCACCTGGGTGATCAACAGCATCGGGCGGATCCGGGGCGGCGGGCGCGACTTCCTGATCGCGGTGCTGTCGGACCACAACGTGACGATGGCCGGCGGGATCGCCAGGGTCGAGCAGGTCACCCGGCTGGTGACCAAGGCCCTCGGGCACACCTGACCGGGCGCGCACCCGGCCCACCGGGCGCGCATCAGCCTCGCCGGCGCCCATCAGCCCGCCGGGCGCGCATCAGGCCGCCGGGCGCGCATCAGGCCCGCCGGGCGGGCCACGGGCCTAGCCCTGCGGGTCGGGGGCCTCGCCGTAGGCCTTGAGCAGGGCGCGCAGCTCGGTCATCTGGCGCGCGGCGAGCCGGTGCTCGGCGCCGTTGATGCCCATGGCGCTGATCGAGTCCCCGCTGGCCAGGTCGAGCGTGGGCCAGGGATCTCCGACCGACATGTTCACCCGGATCACCTCGGCCCACTCGTACCGCCTGGTGTAGAGCGGGTTGACGATGGTCAGGCCGTGCCGGTCGGCCCGGATCCGGCAGCGGGCCAGCACGTGCAGGATCCAGGCGACCAGCAGCCCGAACACCACCAGGCCGATCCGGTCGACGGCGCCCCAGTTGGCGGGCACCACGAAGGCGAGCACGATCATGCCGAGCATGATCGTGCCCGCCAGCGAGTACGCCAGGATCCGGGTGGTGCGCGGACGCCACACCACCGGCAGCGTCACCGCGGCGCCACCGGCGGGCGCCCCGGTATCAGGAGTGTCAGTCAACGATCTTGGTGATCGGGATCTCGAGGATGTCACGGCCCCCGGCCGCCTTGAGCGCGGGGATCAGCGTGTTGACGCCGTGCTTGGCCACGACGCTCTCCACCGCGTGCATGTCCCCGCCGGCCAGCGAGGTGATGGTCGGCGAGGACATCGACGGCATGATGTCGAGCACCGCCTGCAGCATCGAGTTGGAGACGTTCAGCTTGAGCAGCACCTTGCCGCGGGCCCGGATGGCGCCCTGCAGCAGCAGCGCGATGTCCTCCATGGCCGCCCGCTTCTGCGGGTCCTCGTACGCCTCGCGGTTGGCGACGAGCTCGGTGTAGCTGGTGAGCAGCGTGTCGAGGATGCGCAGCCCGTTCTTGCGCAGCGAGGAGCCGGTCTCGGTCAGGTCGACGATGACGTCGACGATGTCGGGGACCTTGGCCTCGGTCGCGCCGTAGGACGGGACGACCCGGGCCTTGACCCCGTGCTTGGCGAGGTACCGCTCGGTCATCGCCGGGAACTCGGTGGAGATCCGCACCCCCTCGGGGAGGTCGGTCACCGACTGCCAGGGCGCGTCGTTGGGCACGGCCATGATGACCCGGACCGGGTTGGAGGTCGCCTTGGAGTACTTCAGCTCACCGAGGCTGACCACGTCGGCGTCGGTCTCGGTGATCCAGTCGCGGCCGGTGATGCCCAGGTCGAACAGGCCCTGTTCGAGGTAGGTCGGGATCTCCTGCGGGCGCAGCACCCGGACCCGGTCGATCCGCGGATCCTCGATGGACGCGCGGTAGTCGCGGTCGGAGGCACGGCGGACGGTCAGGTCGGCGGCGTCGAACAGCTCGACGGTGGCGCGCTCGAGAGAGCCCTTGGGCAGGACAAGGGACAGCACAATGAAAACCTTTCGTGATGGGGACGGCGGGAAACCGGGTGGCTCAGGAGCTCAGATGCTCCGTCACGTGACCGGCGTGACCGTGATGCCGCAGTCCTCGCAAGGTCAGTGCCGTGTCTAGAGCGGCCACAGTCGCCTCCCATCCCTTGTCTTCGCGGCTGTCCGGCAGCCCGCTGCGATCCAATGCCTGCTCAATGGTGTCACACGTCAGTACTCCGTTGCCCACGGGCGTGCTCTCATCGAGTGAGACTCTGGTCAAGCCTGCGGTGACCGAATCGCAGACGTAGTCGAAATGGGCGGTCTCTCCCCGGATGACGGCTCCCAGGCAGACGACGGCGTCGTTCTCCCGGGCGAGCTGCTGGGCGACGACGGACAGTTCCAGCGCGCCCGCCACCCGGGCCACCACGGGCGCGGGGATCCCGCAGGCCTTGGCGGCCAGCACGGCCCGCTCCAGCAGGCGGTCGGTGATCTCGCCGTGCCAGCGGGTGGCGACGATGCCGATCGTCAGCCCGCTCGCGTCGACGGTGGTGTCCTCTGGCCGGCCCGTGCCGCTCATGCCCGTTCTCCCCTCGCCCCGCCCGTGCCGTTCACAGTCCCTCGATCTCATGTCCGAGACGGTCCCGCTTGACCGTCAGGTAACGCCGGTTGTGCTCGGTGACGACGACCGGCAGCGCCACCCGGCCAAGCACCTCCAGGCCGAACCCGCGCAGCCCCTTGAGCTTGTCGGGGTTGTTGGTCAGCACCCGGATGGAGCGCACGCCCAGATCGGCCAGCATCTGGGCGGCGTTGGTGTACTCGCGGGCGTCGGCCGGGAGGCCCAGCTCCAGGTTGGCGTCCACGGTGTCGGAGCCGTTGTCCTGCAGCGCGTAGGCGCGCAGCTTGGCCAGCAGCCCGATGCCCCGGCCCTCGTGTCCGCGCAGGTAGAGCACCACCCCGCGGCCGCGCTGCGCGATCGCCGCCATGGCCCCGTCCAGCTGGGTGCCGCAGTCGCAGCGCTCGGAGTGCAGCACGTCCCCGGTCAGGCACTCCGAGTGCGCCCGCACGAGCACGTCGTCCCCGTCGCCCAGGTCGCCGTAGACCAGGGCGAGGTGCTCGCCGCCGTCGATGGAGCTGGAGTAGCCGACCGCCCGCCACATGCCGAACCGGTTGGGCAGCCGGGTCTCGGTGACCCGTTCCACCAGCTTCTCCGAGCGCTTGCGGTACTCGACGAGCTGCTCGATGGAGATCAGCCTGATCCCGTGCTCCTTGGCGAACACCTGCAGCTCGGGCAGCCGCGCCATGGTGCCGTCGTCGTTGGCGATCTCGCACAGCGCCCCCGCCTCGGACAGGCCGGCCAGCCGCGCCAAGTCCACCGCCGCCTCGGTGTGCCCGCGCCGGCGCAGCACCCCGCCCGGGTGGTAGCGCAGCGGGAAGATGTGGCCGGGGCGCACCAGCTCGTACGGTTCCGTCGCCGAGTCGGCCAGCGTACGGATCGTCTTGGCCCGGTCGGCCGCGGAGATGCCGGTGGTGACGCCGTGCCGGGCGTCCACGGTGACCGTGAACGCCGTCCGCATGTGCTCGCTGTTCTGCGAGGTCATGAGGGGGATCTGCAGCCGGTCGAGGTGGGCGCCGGGCACGGCGACGCAGATGACGCCGCTGGTGTGCCGCACGGTGAAGGCCACCAGCTCCGGGGTCGCCTTGGCGGCGGCGAAGATGAGATCTCCCTCGTTCTCCCGGTTCTCGTCGTCTACGACGATCACCGGCCGGCCGGCCGCGATGTCGGCGATCGCGTCCTCGACGCTGTCGAACCCGCCATTGGTCTCATCTTTGTTCATGTGGCCACCGCCTCAGAAGGTGGGTTGCGCACGATCTGTGCCCGGTACTCCCGGAGCCAGTCGCGGAACCCGATCATCACCAATACGAAGAAGAAGACGTACACGCCGCCGGTCACCCACAGCTCGGAGTGGACGGCCAGCGGCACTCCGACCAGGTCGACGGCGACCCAGATCCACCAGAAGTCCATCAGCGCGCGGCTCTGCGCGTAGGTCGCGACCGCGCTGCCCACGAAGATGTACGCGTTGGCCAGCGGCATCCAGCCGGCGTGCAGGAACGGCAGGCGGGCGAAGAGCAGCGCGACGGCCCCGGTGCCCGCCGCCAGGACCGCGACGAGCACGGCGCGCTCCGCCCCGGTCGCCGGCCGGATCGGCAGGTCGTGGCCGTCGCGCAGGCCCTGCGACCACTTCGCCCAGCCGTACACCGCGAGCACCCCGAACATCACCTGCTTGAGCGCGTTGCCGGTGAAGTGCGCGCTGACCGAGGCGGTGAACAGCAGCACCGAGCCGGCCAGCTGGACCGGCCAGGTCCAGATCGTCTTGCGGATCGCGAGCCAGACCGTGCTCAGCGCGCACGCGTTGCCCGCGAGATCGGTCCACAGCAGCTTCTCGCCGAAGACCTCTACGCCGGCCTGGGTCCAGCTCATGCCGCCGCTCCGCTCATGACGTGGCGCCGATCATGCGCTCGACGTACTTGGCGATGACGTCGGCCTCGAGGTTGACCGGCTCCCCGACGGCCTTGCGGCCCAGCGTGGTGAGCTCCAGCGTGGTGGGGATCAGGCTGACCGAGAAGCTGTCGTCGCCGGCGTCCACGACGGTCAGGCTGATCCCGTCGACGGTGATCGAGCCCTTCTCGACGAGGTAGCGGCCCAGTCCCCCGGGCAGCGAGATCCGCACGATCTCCCAGTTCTCGCCGGGCTCGCGGGCGATGATCGTGCCGACGCCGTCGACATGGCCCTGGACGAGATGGCCGCCGAGACGGTCGCTCAGTCGTACGGGACGTTCGAGGTTCACCGGCGAGCCGGGCTCCAGGGCGCCGAGGCTGGAGCGCTCGAGGGTCTCGCGCATGACGTCGGCGGTGAAGGCGTCGGCCTTCAGATCCATGACGGTCAGGCAGACGCCGTTGACCGCGATGGACGCGCCGTGGGCGGCGTCCTGGGTGACCAGCGGGCCGCGGATGGTCAGCCTGGCCGAGTCCGTGGCGGGCTCGATCGCCACGATCTCGCCGAGTTCTTCGATGATGCCGGTGAACACCCGGGCCTCCTATGACATGAAGGCTCCGGGGTGCGGCAAACCACGCCCCCTGCGCAGGGGCGTACCGCGCGCTGCCTCCCATCCGGACTTTGACCGTCGGTCCCGGAGTTCCACCGGGTCAACCGGCCGATGGCTTCGGCCGGGTCGCGGACTATCACCGCCGGTTCGGATTTTCACCGACCCCGGAGCACGCGTTGACTCATTGAGTAACCAGTGTGCCATGTCCGGCATTCCTCTCCACATGTGAGGATGCCCACGACCACATTTGGCCAACCAAGCGCTCGCTCGGTTTACTCTGTCCCGGCCGCTCCGGAGGCCGGTGGCGCGATCACCGGGGCGCGGCGGCCCGTTCGGCCTGGGCGCGCAGGTTGCGGACGGCCTCGGCCGGGTCGTCCGCGCCGAACACGGCGTTGCCGGCCACGAAGACGTCCGCCCCCGCCTCGACGCACCGCTCGATGGTCTCGGTGCCGACCCCGCCGTCGACCTGCAGCCAGACCGCCAGGTCCCGGCCGTCGATCAGCCGCCGGGCCCGCCGGATCTTGGGCAGCACGACGTCCAGGAACCGCTGCCCGCCGAAGCCCGGCTCGACCGTCATCAGCAGCAGCATGTCGATCTCGCCGAGCAGGTCGTCGACGTGCTCCACCTCGGTGGCCGGGTTGACGCCGAGCCCGGCGCGCGCACCGGCCGCCCGGATCGCGCGCAGCGTACGGATCGGGGCCTTGGCGGCCTCGGCGTGGATGGTGACGCTGCCCGCCCCGGCCTCCGCGTACTGCGGGGCCCAGCGGTCCGGGTCCTCGATCATCAGATGGCAGTCGAGCGGCAGCGCGCTGTGCTTGAGCAGCGCCTCCACCACCGGCAGCCCGATGGTCAGGTTGGGCACGAAGTGGTTGTCCATCACGTCGACGTGCACCCAGTCGGCGGTGCCGGAGATGAGCGCGACGTCGTCGGCGAGCCGGGCGAAGTCGGCGGACAGGATGCTGGGTGAGATCTGAAGGGCCATGGTGCTCCGAGTTTAGGAGGGGTACGGGCCCCGCGTCTCACCCGACCGGGTGATCGGCCGGGGGTGATCGGCGGCCCTCCGCCCGGCCAGTCCCGTCCGCACGAACAGCTCCGGCGCGCCCGCCGCCACCCACAGGCCGAGCACCGCGTTCGCCACGAAGATCACCGGCACGGCCCGGCCCGCGAGCAGCCCGGCCCACCAGAGCACCGCGGCCCCCGCCAGGCCGACCGGCAGCCGGGCCAGCCGGAGCCGGAGCGCTCCCCCGGCGTCGAACCATCCGCGGTGCGCCAGCCAGGAGACGCCCGACAGCCCGCCGAACAGCACGCCCGCCGCGGCCGCCCCCTCCCGCAGGGACAGGAGCTTGACCGCCCCGCCGGTGGCGCCGATCGCCCGGGTCCAGGCGTCCGGGATCCGCCAGCCGCGCAGCTCCCCGACGGCCAGCTCCGTCGCGGCCAGGAAGAGCAGCGCGACCAGCAGCGCCACCGCGGCCTGCAGCCACAGCGGGCGGCGCTCCCACCAGGGCACCACGACCGGCTCGATCCGCAGCGCGGCCATCAGCAGCACGGCGCCGACCGCCCAGCCCGCCGCGACCTGCCCCAGGGAGTGCACGTGCAGCGGGACGCGCGACAGCCCGATCAGCGCGACGGCCGTCACGACGACCACCGAGATCGCCCGGCGCCCGATCGCCGCCCGGGTCCGGCCGTACAGCCACACCCCGACGAAGCCCCAGGCCACGACGGCGTTCTGCGCGTGCCCCGAGGGCATCCCGAACGAGGCCTGGTTCTCGTGCTCGGTGAGCCCGGAGGTCCAGTACGGCCGGGGATCGTGGAAGACCACCTTGAGCAGGCCGTTGATGACCCCGCTGAGGGTGAGCAGGATCATCGCGCGGGCCCCGAGCCGCGGATCGGCGCACCAGTACACGGCCACCAGCAGCGGCACGTAGAAGGCCGCGCTGCCGATGAACGACATGGCGTGCCAGAACCCCGTCACGATGTGGTTCTCTCCCCCGAGCGATCATGTACCCCGGTCTCCGAGATTACCGATCGGGGACCACCCGCCCCACATCCGTCCGAGCCCCCGCCGGGGGCCCACCGAGGAGGACCCTGCCGATGCCCGACCAGGACCAGACCGGCTCCCGACCGCCCGAGACCGCCGCCGGCGACGACCCGCGCGCGCACATCGGGGACCTGCTCAGCGGCGCGTGGAAGTTCAGCGCCCTGCACGCCTTCGTCGACCTGAGGTGCGCCGATCATCTGGAGGACGGGCCGCTGACCGTCGGGGAGCTGGCCGTCCGCTGCCAGGCCGACCCGGGCGCGCTCGCCCGGCTGATGCGCACCGCCGCCGCCCTCCGGCTGGTGACGACGGTAGCGCCCGCGACGTACGCCCTCGCCGAGGCCGGGACGCTGCTCCGCGCGAACGGCGTGGACTCCATGCGCCCGGGCGTCGTCGTGATGGGCGAGCCGGTCTCGTGGGAGGCGATGGGCGCGCTGGCCGGCACCGTCCGGACCGGCCGGTCACCGATCGCCGCCGCGCACGGCTCCCTGTACGAGTACTACCGGCACCGCCCCGCGCTCCTGCGCGCCTTCGAGGAGTGGATGACCACCAGGTCGCGGGCGTTCGCCGACGGCCTGGCCGCCGTGCACGACTTCACCGGGGTCCGCACCGTCGCCGACATCGGCGGGGGCAACGGCACCGTCCTGGCGGCCGTGCTGGAGGCCCATCCGGAGACGACCGGGCTCCTGTTCGAGCTGGACCACGTGCTGCCCGGCGCGAAGGAGTACCTGACCGCGCGGGGGGTGGTGGAGCGCTGCGACCTGGTCGCCGGTGACTTCTTCACCGCGGTGCCCGCGGGCGCCGACGCCTACCTGCTGGCCAACGTGGTCCACAACTGGGACGACGAGGACGCCCTGCGGATCCTGCGCGCCGTCCGGGCCGCCATGACCGGCCGGAGCCGGGCCCTGTTCCTGGACTACCTGCTGCCCGACGACGACCGGCCGCACTTCGGCAAGTTCCTGGACATGCGGATGCTCGCGCTGTTCGGCGGCGGCCGGGAACGGACCCGCTCGGAGTACCTGGCGCTGCTGGACCGTGCCGGGCTGCGCGCCGACCTCGTCACCGATCTGCCCGCCGGAGCCGGGCTGATCCAGGCCTCGCGGCTGCCGGACTGAGCGGGCCGGCCCCGGCCGGCGGGCCGGGGCCGGGGCGGGCCGCGCGGCTCACTCCGCGGCGGCGCCGAGCATGCGGAGGGTCAGGTGGGCGCAGAGGGCACCGATCTCCTCGGGGGTGCGCGGCCCCTCGGGGCGGTACCACCGGGCGACGTCGATGCCCAGCGACATCACCGCGCGGGCGGTCCCCGGCACGTCGGCGACGTCGAACTCGCCGGCCGCCACGCCGTCGCGCACCTCGTCCAGGAACAGGCGGGCCGTGCGGCGCCGGAGCGCCGCCGCCTGCTCGAAGTGCTCCGGCGGCAGCTCGGCGAGCTCGTGCTGGATGACCCGGGCCGCCTTGTGGTGCCGGGCGTGCCAGCGGGCGAAGGCGTACGCCAGCGCCCGCATCCGCCGCGGACGCGCCCGTACGCCGTCGACGGCGTCCAGGAGGGCCGCCAGGACCGACTCGTGGACGATCATGGTGATCTGGAAGAGCAGCTCCGCCTTGGTCCTGTAGTGGACGTACAGGGCCGCGGGGCTCATGCCCGCGCCCGCCGCGATGTGCCGGGTCGAGGTGCCGTGGTAGCCCAGCTCCGCGAAGGAGTCGACGGCGGCGATCAGCAGCCGCCGCGGCGCCCCGGCGGGCACGGTGTCCCACATCCCGGCGGCCGGTTCGGTACGGTCCACGTCGGCATCCTAAGCGGCCGCTCAGTAAACTGCGCGCCAGGAACCTCGATTTGGGAGACAAGAGCATGCGCCGGAGAGTCTTCGACAGCGACCATCACCTGTTCCGCGAGTCCGTCCGGCAGTTCGTGGAGCGGACCCTCCTGCCCGTCGACGAGCGGACCCGTGATGAGCGATCGCTCAGCCGGGAGGTCTGGCTGGAGGCCGGCCGCCAGGGTCTCCTGGGCATGCAGGTTCCCGAGGAGTACGGCGGCCAGGACGCCGGCGACTTCCGCTTCAACGCCGTGATCGGTGAGGAGCTCGCCGCGGTCGCCGCGGCCTACAACTCGATGTTCGCCATCCACATCGACGTGTGCGCGCCGTACCTGCTGGAGCTGGCCACCGAGGAGGCGAAGAAGCGCTGGCTGCCCGGCTTCTGCACCGGCGAGATCCTCACCGCCATCGCGATGACCGAGCCGTCGGGCGGCTCCGACCTGGCGGCGCTCAAGACCACCGCCGTACGGGACGGCGACGCCTGGGTGCTCGACGGTTCCAAGACCTTCATCACCAACGGGGGCTCCGCGGACCTGGTCATCGTCGCCGCCAAGACCGACCCGGAGAAGGGCGCGAAGGGCATCACCCTGTTCGGCGTCGAGGCCGGCATGCCGGGCTTCGCCCGGGGCACCAAGCTGGACAAGGTCGGCCAGCCCGAGGCCGACACCTCCGAGCTGTTCTTCACCGGCGTCCGGGTCCCCGCCGAGAACGTCATCGGCGAGCTCGGCCGGGGCTTCGTGCACATGATGGAACGGCTCCCCCAGGAGCGGCTCAGCGTGGCGATCTGCAACCTGGCGCACGCCCGGGCCGTGCTGGAGGAGACGATCGCCTACGTCAAGGAGCGCAAGGCGTTCGGGCAGCCTATCGGCGCCTTCCAGCACAACAAGTTCCTGGTCGCCGAGCTGATCACCGAGCTGGACGTGGCGCAGGCCCACGTCGACGCCTGCCTCGCCGCCCACCTCGACCGCGAACTCGACGCGGTCGACGCGGCCAAGGCCAAGTGGTGGAGCGCCGACGTCCAGAACCGCGTGATCGACGGCTGTGTCCAGCTGTTCGGCGGCTACGGCTACATGCGCGAGTACCGTGTCGCCCGGGCCTGGATGGACGCCCGGGTCACCCGTATCTGGGCGGGCTCCAACGAAATCATGAAGGAGATCATCGGCCGCTCCGCCGGCCTGTGACCCACCTATGGCGCGCCGGAGCAGACCGGCCACGAGCAACCTGATGAACAGTTCATGCGATCTGGCTCTGGACACCACTGGATTCCGTGTCTACCAGCGGGGCTGAACGCGCCGGGCAACAATTCCCGGCCACAGAGAAGGGCACAGTGGTCGAATCGCAATGAAAGCCGCGGCTCACGGTCAGGATTGCTATCGTTGCCGCCCGGAGGATTTCTGATCTTCAGCTGCGGGCGGGGACAGACCGCGACGGCCACGGACGGCCGGGCCGGTCCATCACGCCTGAACCGCCGCAGTCGGCCGACCGTACATTCGGGTACGGGGTCGACGCCGCCGATCTGCCTGCCTGACATCGGCCGGCATTCGCGGCATTGACAACATCACCAGGCTTCGCAGGGGAAGGTCCTTCGCAGTGTCGTTCTTCACGCGCTCTCGGCGGCTACCGGATCAGGGACGGACGGCCGTGGAGGACGATCTGACGACGGACGGCCGCGGCCCCGGGACGGGCGGCGAAGCCCCGGCCGACGAGAGTGGCTCCGGGGCGGGCGGCCCCGCCGCCGGCGGCCGGAAGAAGCGCCCCGTCGCGGCGCGGGCGGCGACCACGCTGGCCTTCCTGTTCGTGCTGTTCGCCCTCATCGCCCCGAACGACATCTCCCGTTTCGCGCCGGGGACGATCGTGCGCATCCCGGTGGAGGGGCTCGTCGGCGTCGCCCTCGTGCTCGTCCTGCCGGCCAGGCCGAGGCGGGTGGTGGCGGTGGTCGCCGGAGTGGCCCTCGGCCTGCTCACCATCGTGAAGATCATCGACATGGGGTTCTTCGCGACGCTCGCCCGGCCGTTCGACCCGATGCTCGACTGGACCTTCTTCGCGGCCGGCGAGGAGTATCTCTCCACGTCGGTCGGCCGGGCCGGCGCGATCGGCACCGTGGTCGCGGTGGTGCTCCTCGTCGTCGCCGTGCTCGTCCTCATGACGCGCTCGGTCCTGCGCCTGAGCCGCCTCGTGGTCCGGCACGACACCGCCGCGACCCGCGCCGTCGCGGTGCTCGGGGTCGCCTGGGTCGCCTGCGCCGTCCTCGGCGCGGAGATCGTCCCGGGCCTGCCGGTCGCCGCCGACAGTGCGGCCGCCCTCGCCTACGACCATGCCAATCAGGTGCGCGCGGACCTGCACGATCAGAAGGCGTTCGCCGCGGAGGCCGCCGTCGACGCCTTCCGTGACACCCCCGGCAAGGATCTGCTGACCGGCCTGCGCGGCAAGGACGTCCTCCTCGCCTTCGTCGAGAGCTACGGCCGCGACGCCGTCGAGGATCCGCAGTTCGCCTCGCAGGTCGGTGCGGTGCTCGACGACGGGACCCGGCGGCTGCGCGCCGCGGGATTCGCCTCCCGCAGCGCCTTCCTCACCTCGCCGACGTCGGGCGGCGGGAGCTGGCTGGCCCACGGCACCCTGCTCTCCGGCCTGTGGATCAACAACCAGCAGCGTTACGGCAAACTCATCAAGAGCGACCGCCTGACCCTCGACGGCGCCTTCCAGCGCGCGAGCTGGCGGACGGTCGCCGTCATGCCGGGCAACACCCGCGACTGGCCCGAGGCGAAGTTCTACGGCCAGGACAAGATCTACGACGCCCGCAACCTCGGATACCGCGGAGCGCCCTTCAACTGGGGCACCCCGCCCGACCAGTACACCCTCTCGGCCTTCCACCGGGCCGAGCGCGCGGCGCCCGGCCACGCCCCGGTCATGGCGGAGATCCCCCTGGTCTCCAGCCACTCCCCCTGGGCGCCCACCCCCCGGCTCATCGGCTGGAACGACGTCGGTGACGGCACGGCCTTCAACCCCATCGCCGCGGCGGGCGAGCGGCCGGAGGCCGTGTGGCGCGACCCCGGCCGGGTACGCGCCGCGTACCGGGGCTCCATCGAGTACTCGCTGAACAGCCTGATCTCCTACGTGGAGACCTACGGTGGCAAGGATCTGGTGCTCGTCTTCCTCGGCGACCACCAGCCCATCCCGCTCGTCACCGGGACGGGCGCCGGCCGCGACGTGCCGATCACGATCGTCGCCCACGACCAGGCCGTCCTGGACCGGATCTCCGGCTGGGGCTGGCAGGACGGCCTCAAGCCCGGCCCCAACGCCCCGGTCTGGCGGATGAACGCCTTCCGCGACCGGTTCCTCACCGCCTTCGGCCCGCAGGCCAAGCCCGCTCCCCCACCGGCCCACCCCGCCCGCTGACCTGGCCGCCTCGGCTCAAGCCGTGGGCGTCGAGTCGTCGTGCGGGTGAGTTGAACCCGGACGGGAATCGACGCGTCGAATGGTTTCGGGTCGTGTGTTCACGATGGTGTGGCCGCGCAGGGTGACTCGGTCGAGGCGGAACGGCTCTACCGAGAAATCCTCCCCGTAGAAGAACGGGTACTGGGCAGCGAACACCCGCACACCCTGATCACCCGGGAGGAGTTGGCCCGGATCGTCGCTGGGCGGGGTGATGCGCAATGACGATCGCGACGCGGCCCCCCGCCGTGCACACGCGATCAGGCGCGGTCGTGGGCTCCGGTCTTGATGGCGGTGAGAAGGGCGCGCCAGCCGTCACGGTCGAAGGCCAGTACGGCTCTGTCCGGGTGCTTGGAGTCGCGCACGGCCACCAGCCGCTCCGCCCTGGCCACCTCGACACAACTGCCTTCGTCGGCGCCGCTGTGGCTGCTCTTCCGCCAGGCCTCGGCGACCTCCACGCAGTTCCCTTCGTTGCCGCCACTGCGGGTGCTCTTGCGCCATACGGCGGCGACCTCGACGCAGCTTCCCTCATTGGCGCCGCTGCGGGTGCTCTTGCGCCATACGGCACCGGTCAGCTCGGGGGTGTTCATGCCTTCGACGCTAACTCCTCGATCAGTTCTCGTGAATGGGTTGGATCCAGCGAAGCGGCGAGCAGCAGCTCGAAGATCTCCTCATGGGAGGCGACCTCGTCCTCGTCCTCCACGAACAGGCTGCTGGAGAACTGCTCGACCACAGAGACGGTGAGCCGCCCCGGCGGGCGGAGAACGAACAGGTCGTATGGCCCGGCCAGGCAGAGGTAGGAGCCTGCACTGGCCGGGAGCACGCGCAGCTCCACATGGTCCAATCGGGCCGCCTCCGCTAACTTCCGGAGCTGGGCTCGCATCAGCGGCGGGTCACCGACCTGGTTGCTCAGCGCCGCCTCCCCGATGATCGGCTGGTAGCGCGGCGGGTCAGGGCGGGCCAGCACCCGTTGCCGGGCCAGCCGAAAGTCGACCAGTGCCCTGGTGTTCCGTACCGCGCTGGCCGATCCGACCGTCTCGAACAGAGTCCGGGCATAGGCGGGCAACTGGAGCAGGCCCGGCACGATGCTCGGCTGGAAGGTGCGGATCAGGGCCGCATCCCCTTCCAGGCTGGCCAGGTCGAGGGCTGCGGCGGAGATCCGGCCCTCATAGGACCGGCCCCAGTTCCCGCCCGGGGTGTGATGGGCCAGGTGGAGCAGGGATTCTCGGAGGGTCGGATCGGTGGCGCCGTAGAAGTCGAGCAGGTCGGCCAGCTCCTGCGGATCGACCGGGTGCAGGCCGTTCTCCAGGGTGCTGAGCCAGCTCTTGGACCGGCCGTACCGCCGGGCGGCGGTGCCGACGGTCATGCCGGTCGCCTCGCGGGCCTTGCGCAGCGCCGACCCGATCCGGCGGAGGCGGACGGAGGGCTTGGTCCCGGAAGGCATGACCCCACGCTGTCACGCTCCGTACCGGCTCGTATCGAAAACGTCATCGGGAGAACGTTCTCCCCGTGAACGTTCGGCCGGGCCGGAGCCGGGATGCGGCGAGCGGATCGCCAGGCGAACGTGGTGGCCGACGCCGAGAAGAAGGGGGAGCCGCCGGTGACGATCACCGAGACCCGATACGCGCTGCTGGCCCGGCTGGCCTGGGAACTGCGGGCCGCCGGTACGACCACGCACCTGACTCTCCCCGCCTCCGGAGAGCCCATGCTGTGGGTGGTCGAGGGCCCCGACCGCAGGGATGCCGTCGTGGCGACGCAGTACCTGAACCGGTGGGTGCTGCTGTGGCGGGGAACGGAACTGGACGCCGACCACCTGCCCCGGATGGCGCAGGCCATCGTCGCGGCGGTGTCCGCGTGACGCCGGATGGGCTGGTCGTCCTCGGCACGGTCACGCTGCCGGGCACGCTGCGTTCGGTCGCGTACGCGCGGTCCTTCCTGCGGGACCTGCTGCCACCCGGCGACCCGGCGCTCGACGACGTGGTCCTGGTCGGCAGCGAGACCGTCTGTAACGCCATCACGCACACCGCCTCGGGGCAGCCGGGCGGCACGGTGACGGTCGGCCTGGCCGGGGGCTGCGGGGTGTACCGGCTGGAGGTGGCCGACGAGGGATCGGGCGGGGCCCGGCCCCTCCCCCGGCCCGGAGGCGGCCCCGAGGACGGGGCAAGGCCCGGAACCGCTTCCGGCGGCCGGCCCGAGACCTGGCCCGAAGACGGGGCCGAGAGCGGGCGCGGCCTGCGGATCGTACGGGCACTGTCGCTGCGCTGGGGCTTCCACGAGGACGGCGACCGGACGATCGTCTGGGCCGAGTTCCCCGCCCCCACCGCGCCATGAACCAGACGGACCGGGTTTCGACTTCGACCGGCCGCCCCGAGCCGAAGCCCACCGCCGGGCCTGCCTGAGCGCCTTCACCGGCGCCGGGGCCTACCGGGTGAGCTCCTCCACGAGGATGTCGGCCAGCACCACGTGCTCCAGGCGCAGGAACCCGTCGCGGTGCAACCGGTGCAGCCGGTACTCACCGGCATGCGCGTCCAGGCGGAACTCGCGGACCTCCTCGACCTCGTACTTGGTGTCCATGACGACCACCAGGTAGAGCGGGATACCGGCCAGGGCGTACTGCGACTTCTTGTCCAGCAGGTCTTCCTTGGCCGTGGAGGGCGACGACACCTCGACCACGATCAGCGCGTCCGCCGCCTCGGGCTTCGCGCCCCTCTCGTCGAGACACCGATAGACGACCACATCGGGACGCCGGAAAGTGAATTTGGGGATGCGCCAGAGCACGACATCGACGTCCGTCTCCACCCGGATGCACGGCTCCGTGGACGGTGCCGCCTCCAGCGCCCCGGCAAGCCGGCGGGCGACCCTGTTGTGCTCGGGAACCGGTGACTCGCAGACGATCACATGACCGTGCACGACCTCGATGGCGCGGGCGGACTCCTCGGGCAGCCGGCGATACTGCTCCTCCGTCATCTCATGTGGAAGATGATCGAACGACTGAGTCGACATGTTCCGAGCCTACCGAGCCGGGCCCGGATCTCAGTGCCGAGTTCACCGTGGCGGCGACCCGCGTTTCACGGCTCCTTGGGCCTGCGGCGGGGCAGCCGCATGGTGAGGAGCTTGGCGCGCGGGGCGACCCGGGCGGCCATGCCGAACAGCGCCTCGGTCCGGGTGCGGTCGGCGTCCAGATGGGTGAACATGTTGACGCCCAGGTAGAAGGTGATCGCCGCGTACGCGAGGTCGCGCGGCGGCATGAGCTTGGCCAGCGGCGACCCTCCGATGACGCGGTCCAGGGTCTGCTCGACGAAGTCGATCCAGGGCTCGGCCCGGACCACGATCTCCTCCCTCAGCTCGGGGCGGGCGATGCTGGCGCCCACCAGCTCCGTGAACAGCGTGATGTGGCCGCCCTCGACGTCCGTCCGGTAGATCGTGGTCGCCACCTCGACCAGATCCTCCAGGGTCCTCGCCCCGGCGACGACCTTCCGGTGGGCGGCCATCCGCTGCTCGGCGGAGCGGTCGAGCGCGGCCAGCAGCAGGGGATCGACGCCGCCGAAGTGATAGAAGATCAGCGCTGAGTTGCACCCCGCCGCCTTGGCGATGGTGCGCGCGCTGGTGCCCACGTATCCCTCGGTGCGCAGGGTGTGCGCGGCCGCCTCGATGATGCGGTCCTTGGTCTCGGCGCTGTTCTGCTTGCTCACGATCCTCTGTCCCGGGTTGACAGCCCTACCCTGGTTCATCATACGGTTTAATCGGTTGATTAAACCGATCGGTTAAAGCATGTGATGAACGAGGTGACCCCCCATGGTCGTTCCCGACCCCCGGCGGCAGCGGGCCGCCAGGCGCACTCTCCTCGGCGTCGTCGCGGCGCTGTTCGCCGCGATGCTCACCTGCAAGATCCTCAAAGCCGGGCATCTCGAGCAGACCGCACTGTTCTACGTCGGGATCCCCGCGCTCATCGCCCTCACCGTCGTGGCGACCGCCCGGCCGCGCAGCACTCTCGGCACGATCATGGCCACCATCACGGTGGGGCTCGCGCTGGCCGGGCCACTGCTCGACGAGGGCGTCGTCTGCCTGGTCGTCGCGGCCCCGCTGTTCTACCTGTGCGGCGCGATCGTGGGCGTGATCGCCGACTGGGGCCGCCGGAGCAGGGGCATGCAGGCGTTGCTGATCGTCCCGTTGCTGTTCAGCGCCGAGGGCACGGTGACCTCACTTCCTCGCGGGGGCGAGGTGACGGTCACCCGGGTCGCACCGACCGGGACCGATCTGGACCGGGCGCTGGCATCTCCGCCGGTGTTCGGGCCGGTCCGGTCCCGGCTGCTGCGGCTGAAGTTCCCGCGGCCGGTGCGGGCCGGTGGCGCCGGCCTTGACCCCGGCGCCACCCGGCACATCGACTTCACCCCGCGCAGGTCACTCGGCCTCGGGGCCCGCCCGACGGCCCGCTCGATGGACCTCACGGTCGTCCGCCACACCCCCGGCCGCCTGGTCTTCGCGATCACGAGGGACACCACGCTGGCGCGCTGGCTCGAGCTCACCGAGGCCGAGTTCCGCTGGCAGGGGACGCGGCTGGCCGTGACCCTCCGGTACCGCCGGACCTTCGACCCCGCCTGGTACTTCGGCCCGGTCCAGCGGTACGGCATGCGGGAGGCCGCGGCCTACCTGGCCGAGACGTTCACCGGAAGCACCGGGCCGTGATCGATCCGGCGGTGGTCCGCGGTGTCGGGCTGTTCGGTCCCGTCCTCGTCGCCGCGGCGATTCTCCGGCACCGGCCGCCCGGGCAGCGGGAGATCGCCGCCCTGATCCTCGGCGTCGGCTGGAACGTGACGGCGCTGGCCGGGGTCAACGCTCTCGCCCTCCGCGCCGGGTGGTGGTCCTTCGCAGCAGAGGGCGGTGTGGTAGCGGGGGTGCCGGTCGACCTGCTGCTCGGCTGGGCGGTCCTGTGGGGCGGCCTCGGGGTGCTGGCACTGCGCCGGCTGCCGCCGCCCCTGGTCGCGGGCCTCGCCGTCTGGCTCGACCTCGCGGTGATGCCGCAGGGCGAGCCGGTCCTGCGGCTGGGCGACTCCTGGCTGACCGGGGAGGCGGTCGCGGCCGTCGCCGCCCTGGTGCCCGGGCTGCTGCTGGCCCGGTGGACGATCAACGGCCGCCGTCTCACGGCGCGGGTGACGCTGCAGGGCGTGCTGTCGGTGGGCCTCATGGTCGCCCTGCCGGTCGCCTTGAGCCGGGTGCCCGCACGCCCCGGCTGGGCGCTCGGCCTGGTGGCCCAGCTCATGATCGTGCCCATGGCGCTGGTCGCCGCCGCGGTCGGGGAGTTCGCGCGGGCCGGCCGGGGCACCCCGCTGCCGTACGATCCGCCGGTCCGCCTGGTGACGACCGGTCCGTACGCCTTCATCCGCAACCCGATGCAGACCGGGATGACGGCCACGTACCTGCTGCTGGGCCTGCTCGATCCGCGCTTCCTTCTCGGTGCCGTCGTGGCCGTGGCCTACGGCGCGGGCCTCGCGGCCTGGCACGAGGACGTGCAGCTACGGGACCTGTACGGCCCGGCGTGGACGGGCTACCGGTCGGCGGTCCGGCCCTGGCTGCCCCGGGCGCGCCCGTACGCGGGGATGCCGGCGGCCGTCGTCTGGATCGCGGGCGGCTGCGATCGGTGCAGCCCGGTCGCCGGCTGGATCGTCAGGAGGGCCCCGGTCGCCCTGACCGTCCGCGCCGCCGAGGAGCACCCGGCGGGCCTGCGCCGGATGACCTACGAGCGGGCCGACGGGGTCGGCGCCGACGGCGTCGCCGCCTGGGCGCACGCGGCCGGGCATCTGCACCTCGGCTGGGCCTTGCTCGGCTGGACGCTGCTGCTCCCGGGCCTCGGCCGCTTCGCCCAGCTGTGCGCGGACGCCTTCGGCGCGGGCCCGGCGGCCGACGGGCGGGTGTCCCCGCCACCACCGCTCACGGGGTGAGCACCACCGGCAGTCGCGTCAGGCGAAGAGCTCTTCGGCTGTGTCGATGGTGGCCGCGCTCTGCACCCACCGATCGAGCTGGTCGAGGTCGGTGCAGGAGGTGATCCGGTCGCGGGCTTCGTCGGAGACCTCGATGCCCCGGGCAGCCAGGAAGAGCAGCACCGATCGGGCCTCACCCTCGGCCTTGCCCATGGCGATGTGCTCAAGGGCGAAATCGCTCTTCCACTCATAGGTGTCGAGTTTCATGATCTCCTCCCTAGGTCTCAGACCCCAGGCTGACCTGGTCGTGGTCGGGCACTTTGATCCCGAACACCGCGTGCAGGAGTGCGGGGGCGAGTTGCGGCTGGTTGCGGAAGAACTCCAGCGGCGCCTCATGATCCATCGACGGCATGCATGCAACTAATAGTAATTCATCATATTCACTCAGTGAACGCCGGAAGTGGGGCGGCTGCCGGTCAGGTGCGCTGGAGCAGTGCGAGGAACATCGCGTCGGTGCCGTGCACGTGCGGCCAGAACTGGGCGTACGGCCCGTCGCCGAGCCCCGCCAGGCCCGGTGCGATGCCGGCCAGCGTCGCGGGCGCGTCCAGCCGCCGCACGTCCGTGCGGCCCTTCAGCACGTCGTCGACCACGACCCGGGTCTCGGCCAGGTGCGGCGAGCAGGTGACGTAGGCCACCACGCCGCCGGGGCGCACGGACTGCAGGGCGATGGACAGCAGGCGGCGCTGCAGCGGCCCCAGCTCGGCCACCGTCTCCGGGGTCCGCCGCCAGCGGGCCTCCGGGCGGCGGCGCAGCGCGCCCAGGCCGGTGCAGGGCACGTCCACCAGGACCCGATCGAAGGTGCCCGGCCGCCAGGCGGGGGCGGTGCCGTCGGCGACGACGATCGCGGTCCGGGCGTCCACCATGCGCTCGATGAGCTGGGCGCGGTGCGGCTGCACGTCGCAGGCGAGCAGCCGGGCGTCCCGGCCGGCCGCCAGCGCAGAGAGCAGCCCGGCCTTGCCGCCGGGGCCCGCGCACAGGTCCAGCCAGCGCCCGTCGTGCCGGCCCTCGACCGGCGTGGCGGTCAGGGCCTGGGCGACCAGCTGGCTGGCCTCGTCCTGCACGGCCGCGCGCCCGTCCCGTACGGCCTCCAGCGCCGCCGGGTCGCCCTCGGGCAGATACGCGGCGTACGGGCCGTACAGCGCGGGCTCGGCCCCGCCCGCCAGCAGTTCGTCGACCGTGGCGCGGCCCGGCCGGGCGACCAGGGTGACCCGCGGGCGGTCGTTGTCGGCGGCCAGCAGGTCCTCGACCTGGGCCGGGCCGACCGCGTCGCGCAGCGCGGAGACGATCCAGCGCGGATGGCTGTAGGTCACCGAGAGCCGGCCGAGCTCGTCGGCCGGCGCGACGATGGCGATCCAGGCCGCCAGGTCTCGGCCGGCCACCTTGCGCAGCACGGCGTTGGCGAACTTGGCCTGCCCCGGGCCCGACACCGAGCGGGCCAGGTCGACCGCGGTGGCCACCGCCGCGTGCGGCGGGATCCGGGTGTTCAGCAGCTGGTGGGTGCCGAGCCGCAGCACGTCCAGCAGCGGCGCGTCGATGCGGTGCGGCGGCCGGTCGCTGCACATCGCCAGGATCGCGTCGTAGGTGCCGCGGCCGCGCAGTGTGCCGTAGGTCAGCTCGGTGGCGAGGGCGGCGTCCCGGCCGGTGAGGCCGCGCTCGCGCAGCCGGTTGGGCAGCAGCAGGTTGGCGTAGGCGTCGCGGGTGTCCACGGCGCGCAGCACGTCGAAGGCGGTGCGGCGGACGAGGTCCTGGGGCCGGCCGGTCTGCCGCGGGCCACCGGGCCTGCGGTTGTCGCCGGAGCCGGAGCGGGTTCGGGAGCGGGCTGCCGCCATCAGAGGAGCCTGTCCTCGGTGGTGAGGCGGATGCCGCGGGCCCAGTCCAGCGCGGACATGGCCTTCTTGCCCTGGGGCTGGACCTCGCCGAGGGCGACGGGATGGGTGCCGGTGCCCACGTGGACCTCGCGTTTGCCGGTGCGCAGTTCGCCGGGCGCCAGCGGCTCCGCGCCGTTGGCGAGCCGGACCGGGCCGAGCTTGAGCCGCTCGCCGCGGAACGTCGTCCAGGAGCCGGGCGCGGGGGTGCAGGCCCGGATCAGCCGGTCGACGCGCAGCGCCGGGGCGGTCCAGTCGACCTGGGCGATCTCGGGGGTCAGCTTGGGAGCGTGCGACACGCCCTCGGCGGACTGCGGGCGGGGGCGCAGCACGCCGTCGGCGATGCCGTCCATCGTGTCGACGAGCAGCTTGGCGCCCGCGTGCGAGAGCCGCCCGAGGAGGTCGCCGGTGGTGTCGGTGGGCCGGATCGGCTCGGTGAGCAGGCCGTACACCGGGCCGGTGTCGAGGCCCTCCTCGATCTCGAAGGTGGCCGCGCCGGTGATCTCGTCGCCGTGCAGGATGGCGTGCTGGACGGGGGCCGCGCCGCGCCAGGCCGGCAGCAGCGAGAAGTGCAGGTTGACCCAGCCGTGCCGCGGGATGTCGAGCGCGGCGCGCGGCAGCAGGCCGCCGTAGGCCACCACCGGGCAGCAGTCGGGGGCGATCTCGCGGAGCCGGTCGAGGAACTCCGGGTCGCGCGGCCGGGCCGGTTTGAGCGCCTCGATGCCCGCCTCGGCGGCCCGCTCGGCGACCGGGCTGGCGACCAGGTGACGGCCGCGCCCGGCGGGGGCGTCGGGGCGGGTGAGGACCGCGACGACCTCGTGCGCGGAGGCCAGCAGCGCCTCCAGCGCGGGAACCGAGGTCTGCGGGGTGCCGGCGAAGACCAGCCGCACTAGAGGGCCCTGCCGAACGTCTGGTGCGGGGACTCCCTGATCACCGGGACCGGGTCGCCGAACCACTCGGCCTCCCGGACGGCCTTCATCGCCAGCTTGCGCTGCTCGGGGTCCATCCGGTCGAGGAACAGGATGCCGTCGAGGTGGTCGGTCTCGTGCTGGACGCAGCGGGCCAGCAGGTCGGTGCCCTCGAGTGTGATCGGCTCACCGTGCATGTTGAAGCCCTTGGCGACCGCGCGGACGGCCCGCGGGGTGGGGAAGGCCAGGCCGGGCAGCGACAGGCAGCCCTCGTCGTCGGTCTCCTGCTCCTCGGAGAGGTCCAGGGTGGGGTTGACCACATGGCCGAGGCGGTCGTCGACGTAGTAGGTGAAGACCCGCAGGCCCACGCCCAGCTGAGGGGCGGCCAGACCCGCGCCGGGGGCGTCGATCATGGTGTCGGTGAGGTCCTTGACGAGGTTGCGCAGCTCCTTGTCGAAGTCGCGCACCGGGTCCGCCGGCGTGCGCAGCACGGGGTCGCCGAAAAGACGGATGGGCTTGACGGCCAAGGGGTGACTCCGTTTCCCGCGATCGAGCGTTCGTCCGTGACTGTCGGAGGAACACGGCCCATTCTACGGAGGTTCAGGCCCCTTCCTGCGCGGACCTGGCCTTGAAGGCGGCCTTGCGGGCCGCCTTGGCCAGCGTCTTGTCCGGGTGGTGGTCGCCGAGGGCCTCGAGCACCTGGGTGACATTCGGGTGGTCGATCCGCCACATCTCCTTGACCATGCCGAACAGGTCGACCTCGGCGGGGACGTCGGCGAGCGAGGCCGCGATGGCCTCGGCCGGCGGTGCGGTCTCCAGCAGCCCGGCCACCATGTCGATGAAGATCCACATCATCTCGGCGGGGGCCATGTCGGTGGTGTCGTCACCGTGCTCGTGCAGCCACAGGGTGGCGTACGGGCGGGTCAGCGGGTTGGCGAGCGCCTGGCGCAGCACCGGCGCGGCGGCCATGTCCACGTGGTGCAGCACGGCGGCGGCCAGGTGCCGGGTGCCGGGGGTGCCGGCCTGCATGAGCTCGATCAGCTCGGTGGCGGCCGCGATCGGCTCGCGCCGCTCCAGCCACAGGTCGATCTCCTCGTCGGCGGTGTCCTCGCCGTGCCAGGCCAGGCCCTCGATGAGCGCGTCGGCCGGGCCCTGCGCGAGGTCGCCCACGAGCGGGGCGGTGTAGCCGTCGGCGATCAGCAGCTCACGGACCCCCCACACCCCCAGAGGGGTGAGCTCGTAGCCCTCCTGGTCGCCCGCGACGACCCCCCACTCGGTGAGGTCGCCGAGCTCCAGCTCGAGGGCGTACTCGGCGGCGCCCTCCAGCGGGTCGTTCTCCCCGACCTCGTAGAGCTGCAGGATGTGCTCGGCCAGCGCCCCCGCCAGCTCCTCCAGGGTGGAGGCCCGCTCCTGCTCGTAGAGGTGCAGCAGGACGCCGGGCAGCTCGTTCTGCACGACCTCGTACGGCGTCAGCTGGTCGTCCTCCTCGGGGTCGAGCGTGGTGACGTCGTCGAACATCCGCAGCCAGAGGTCCAGCACCTCCTCGTCGCCGCCGTCGAGGGCGGCCTGCCCGGCACCCGGGGCTGCCGTGCCGTCCGCACCGGTGACCAGCTCGACCTCCAGGGCCGCCCACCACAGCCGGGCGATCTCGGGAATGTCCTCGTCGCGCCGGCGCGGGGTGGGCAGCCCGAGGGCCTCGGCGGCCGCGGCGGCGTCGGCCGGCGCCAGCTCCTCGTCCTTGGTCAGCGGGCGGCCGATCGCCCAGTCCACGAGCTCGCGTACGTCGGTGAGCAGGCGCGACTCCCGGGCCGCCGCGGCCAGCTCGGCGCGCGGCGCGAGGCGCACCGGCGGGACGGTGCTGTCCTCCTCCTGGTCGCTGAGGTAGGGCAGCGTGCGGGCGTTGCGCTCCTGCTCGGGCAGCGCCTCGAACTCCCGGACCCAGCGCTCCATGGCCTTCTCGTCGGTCAGGTCGACGCCGTCGGCCCGCATCATCCGGGCGAGCACCTCGAAGGCCGCCTCCTGGTCGGCGGCGTCGTTCTCGGCGATGATCTCGGTGAACTCCGGCTCCAGCCGCTTCAGCTCGGCGCGCAGGATCTCCGGCCGCCCGGGCGGCAGCGCACCGGTCTCGGCGAGGAAGTCGACCAGCGCCCCGGCCGTCGCCAGCACCGCCGGGACGTCGTCGGGATTGGCGACGACCGCGTCGGGGAACTCCTCGAGCAGCAGGCTGCGCAGCTGCTCGGAGCCGAGCTCCCCGGCCCCGGAGAGCCCCAGCCCCTCCTGGGCGAGCTCCAGCAGCAGCTCCGCACCGGCGAGGTCGAGCTCGCCCTCTCGCTTTCCCGCCCATTCCGTCAGTTCGCGGACGGTCGTCTTCACCCAGTCGTCGGCCACACGGAAAACCCTAGTACCGCCGACGCCGTCGTCAGGCGCACGCCGTCCTCAGATGAGCTCCAGCGGATCGAGCTGGACCCGTACCGTCTCCGCGGTCTTGCGGGCGCTGCGCACCCCCTGGGCCGACTTGAGCGCCCGGGCGAGGGCCGCTCCGGCGGGCAGGGCCACCCGCACGAGCGCCCTCTCCTGGGTGTCGCCGTCCCGGTCCGGCACCGGGACCGGCCCCAGGATCTCGGCCCCGTCCGGCAGCGGGACGGCCGCCAGCAGTTCGCGTACGGCCGCGGGGGTGCCGGTCAGCGAGGCCATCCGCACCGCCGGGGGAAAGCCGAGCTCACGCCGCTCGGCGAGCTGGCGTTCCGCCATGGTGACCGGGTCCCACCGGATCAGGGCCTGCACCGGCGGCAGGCCCCCGTCGGCCAGCACGACGACGTGCCCGCCCGCGCGGACCAGGGCGGCGGCGTTCATCCATCGCCGCAGCGCCTCCTCGTCGGCGCGCAGATCCGGCCGGCCGAGCAGCGCCCAGCCGTCGAGCAGCAGCGCCGCCGCGTAACCGCCGGCGGCCACCGGCTCGGCGCCCGGCGTGGCGACCACCAGGGCCCGGTCCTGGCCGACCTCGGCCAGGATCCCGTCCCGTCCGGAGGTGCGGACGCTGACCCCGGGGAAGGCCCTGCCGAGCTCCTCCGCGGTACGGCCCGCGCCGACCACGACCGCGCGGACCTGGATGCCGCCGCACTCGGGGCAGCGCCAGTCCCCCGCGATCCGGCCGCACCACCGGCAGTACGGGACCGCGTGCGACGAGCGCATCGCCAGCGGGCCGGAGCACTCGGCGCAGCGGGCCGGGCCCCGGCATCGCCCGCAGGCGAGCGCGGGCAGGTATCCCCGCCGGGGCACCTGCACCAGGACCGGGCCGTGCTCCAGGGCCTGCCTGGCGGTACGGAACGCCAGGGCGGGCAGCCGGGCCGTCCTGGCCATCTCGTCGCGGGCCAGCTCCAGGTCGTCACCGGCCGGCCTGATCCGCGGCATGGTCCGGCGCAGCTCCTGCCGCCCGGGGACCAGCGGATGCGCCCAGCCGGTCTCCACGAACCGGCTGGCGTCGGTCGTCCTGGTGAACCCGCCGACGAGCGCGCCCGCCCCGGCCCGGTGCGCGCGCAGGGCCAGCACCTCCCGCGCGTGCGGATAGGGGGCGTGCGGCTCGGCGTGCACGTCGTCCCCGTCGTCCCAGAGCACCACCAGGCCCAGGTCGCGCACGGGCGCGAACATCGCCGCCCGGGTGCCGACGACCGCCCGCACCTGCCCCCTGCGCACCGCGAGCCACCGGCGGTACCGCTCCGCCGGCCCCAGCTCCGCCGTCAGCGCGACGTGCAGGGGCGCACCGGCCCCGGCCGGGGCCTCGGGGGGCCCGGCCACCGGAGGCCCGGCCTCCTGGCGTGCGGCGCCGGGAGAGGGCGTTTCCGTGGCCGCGGGCTCCCCGGAAGCCGCCCCGGCGGGTGCCTCCTCCGCCGGACCCTCCTCGGATGGGCCCGCCTCCGATGAGCCCGCCTCCGCGGGACCCGCCCGCGGAAGTCCGCTCTCCGGAGGGACGGCTCCCGGCGTGGCGGCCTCGGCGGGGACCGCCTCAGCGGTGACGACCTGGGGGACGGCGGCCTCGGGAACGGCCTCGGGGACGGCGGCCTCGGGGACGGCGGCGAGCTCCGCGGCGAGGGCGGCGTCCACCCGGGCGACGTCCCGGCCGTCGGCCACCACGACGAGCGCCCCGCGCCCGCCCGCCAGCGTGGCCCGTACGGCCCGGGCGACGGCGGCCGGCCAGTCCGGGCCCGGCATGGCGGTCCACACCGCGCGCGGCGCCTTGCCGGCCGCCAGGGCCGCCAGGAAGGAGGGCCCCGCCGGGTAGTCCGCCCACGGGCCCGGCTCGGGCGGCGAGACCGTCGCCGGGCGGGCGGGGGGCGCCGGGCGGGCCTCGGCGCGGGCGTGCCGGGGCGGCACGGCGAGCCGCAGGACGTCGGCGAGGGTGCCCGCGTAGCGGTCGGCGACCTCACGGGCCAGGGCGGCGACCTCGGGGGCCAGCACGGGCTCGGGCGAGGTGACCCGCTCCAGGAACGACAACCTCCCGCCGTGGTCGCTCTCCTCGGCGCGCTCCAGCAGGAACCCGTCGACGAGCTGCCCGGCGAACCGGATGCGCACCCGGCAGCCCGGCACGGCCGCTTCGTCCAGGGTCGTGGGGACCAGGTAGTCGAAGGGGCGGTCAAGGTGCGGCAGGGACATGTCCACGGCCACCCGTGCCACCGGAAGCCGCTCCGCGGCCTGCCGGGCGCCCTTGGCCCCCTTGCCGGGAGCGGCGCCCTTGGCCCCCTTGCCCGGGGCGGCGGGCCTCCCGGCGGCGCCGCGCTCGGCGGCCGCGCCCTTGCCCGCCCCGCCGGGCGCGGTCCGGACGGGCGTGCCGGCGGCCCGCACGGGGAGGTCGTCCATCCCCGGCAGGAGCTCCATCTCAGCGCCGCCGTCGGTCATCTCCCCTTCCTAACAGAAGCGCCGGACGGAACCGTACGACCGGGTGCCCCGCCATGACCCCGTGTAACCGGAAATGCCGCCGGGTAGGGAGGACTCCGGGGGCTTCATGATCTTGGGGAGGTCATGGGGGGAGACAGGGGGAGCACATGAGCGTGGCGGAAACCACGGCCAGGGCCTACATCGTCGGGGGTGGGATCGCCTCCCTCGCCGCGGCGGTCTTCCTGGTCAGGGACGGCGGCTTCGAGGGGTCCGGCATCCGCATCCTCGAGGAGCTGCCGGTGGCGGGCGGCGCGCTCGACGGCTCGGGCGACCCCGAGCACGGCTATGTGACCCGCGGCGGGCGGATGTTCGAGGAGGAGGCCTACGGCTGCCTCTGCGACCTGCTGGAGACGATTCCCACGCTCTCCGACCCGGCGACGTCGGTGCTCGCCGACATCCAGGACTTCAACGCGGCGTGGCGCACCCACGCCAGGGCGCGGCTGATCGACGAGAAGCACACCGTCGTCGACGCGGCCGACCTGGGCTTCACCGTGCGGGACCGAGCCGAGCTCACCAGGCTCATGGCGCTGCCCGAGCGGTCCATCGGGTCACGGCGCATCGACGAGCTGTTCTCGCCGCACTTCTTCGAGACCGGCTTCTGGGCGATGTGGCGCACGACCTTCGCCTTCCAGAACTGGTCCAGCGCCATCGAGCTGAAGCGCTACCTGCTGCGGTTCGCCCAGGAGTTCCCGCGGATGCACACCCTCGGCGGCGTCCGGCGGACCCGGCTCAACCAGTACGACTCGATCGTGCGCCCGATCCAGAGCTGGCTGGCCGACCGGGGGGTGGTCACCGAGTACGGCACGAGGGTCACCGACGTGGACTTCACCTCCGCCGGTGACGACCGCCGGGCGATCAGGATCCATCTCGAGCGCGACGGCCGCCCGGGCGCCTGCGAACTCGGCCCCGACGACCTGGCCTTCATCACCCTCGGCTCGCTGACCTCCGACTCCGCCTACGGCGACGACGATCATGCTCCCGAGCTCATCCGCGGCAAGCGCGACGGTGGTTTCGCCCTCTGGGAGCGCATTGCCCGGAAGGCACCGGACTTCGGTCGCCCGATGAGTTTCACCGGCAACGTCGAGGAGTCGAAGTGGGAGTCGTTCACGCTGACCATGCGCAGTCCGCTGCTGCTGCGAAGGATCGAGGAGTTCTCCGGAAACGCCCCCGGCACCGGCGCCCTGATGACCTTCGTCGACTCCCGGTGGCTGATGTCCATCGTCGTACCCCACCAGCCGCACTTCGACGGTCAGCCCGACGACGTCTTCACGCTCTGGGGGTACGGGCTGTTCGTGGACGAGCCCGGTGACTTCGTCGAGACGACGATGGCGCGGGCCACCGGGCGGGAGCTGCTGACCGAGCTCGTCCACCACCTCGGGTTCGAGGACGACCTCGGCGAGATCGAGGCCACCACCACCGTGATCCCGGTGATGATGCCGTACGCCGCCAGCGCCTTCCAGCCGCGCGGCGTCGAGGACCGGCCGCTGGTCGTGCCCAGGGGTGCGAAGAACTTCGCCTTCCTCGGCCAGTACACCGAGATCCCGCAGGACGTCGTCTTCACCGTGGAGTACTCCGTACGCGGCGCGATGCACGGCGTCTACTCGCTGCTCGGCATCGACCGGCCGATCCCCGGCATCCAGCACGCGATCACCGACCCCCGGGTGGCCTTCGGCGCGCTGCGGACGGCGCTGAGCTGATCGCGCCATGGCCCGCCGGCGCGGCGGTGGCCCGCGCCCCGGCACCGCGGCCGGGGCACTGACGGCCCCGAAGGCGGCCCCGAAGGCGGCCCCGAAGGCGGCCCCGAAGGCGGCCCAGAGGGCGGTGGCGTGCGGCCGTCAGGGCGGAGGCGCGAACCGGATCTCGTGGACGGCGGCGTCCGCCGCCGCGAAGGCCAGCAGGCGTTCGCCCTCACCCGCGATCGCGTCCTGGTCCGGCAGGGGCCCGAACGGCTCGACCTGGAGCGTGGCGGTGTCCCCCCGCCAGGTGATCTTCCAGGTCGCGCGGAAGAGCCCGCCGGCCAGCAGCGTGCCCTGGCGCCCGCCGTTGCCCGGAGGGAGCGGCACCCGGCGTCCGTCGGGGATGAAGCGGGTGCGGTCCGCGTGCGACAGCAGCAGGTTGTCGTACTCGGGCAGGAAACGCGGCGGGGCGGGGACGTCCGGGCCGGGCCGCGGGGCGTCCGGCAGGTCGTACAGCTCTCTGCCCCGCTCGTCGCGGAAGACGCGCAGCCGCGGACGGAGCCGCTCGGTCACCTCGGTCAGCCGGGTCAGGCCGGACCACAGCTGCACGTCCCGCACGGTGGCCGGGCCGTACCCGGCGAGGTAGCGCAGGACCAGGTCGTCCAGGGACGGCCGGGCGGCGAAGGGGCGGCCGAGCCAGGTCTCCGCGACGGCCAGCGTGGGCCGCCCGCCGGCACGCCAGACGCCGCGCGGCGGCACCTGCACCACCGGCAGCAGGTAACTGATCGCAAAGGCCAGGGACGTGGCGTCGCGGCCGGGCCACCGGCCGGCCAGCAGCCGGCCGAGCTCGGCCCGGGTGCGCGGCCGCTCGTCCATCAGCGCCCGGCCGGCCTCCTGGAGCTCCGCCGGGTCGATCCCGGCGAGATTGCGGGCGAACACCTGCCCCGCGAAGCCGCGGTCGAGGACGACCTGGACCAGCGGGCGCAGTTCCAGGCAGTCGCGGGCGGTGACCAGGTGCACGGTGGCGCGCATCAGCGAGACGCGCACCGCCCGCCGCTCGGTGATCAGCTCGGCCAGTTCGGCGGCGCGGAAGCCCCTCAGCCGGGTCCACAGGCCGACGTACGGCGCGTCGGGCGCCTGGGCCTGCATCCCCGTCAGGTGCTCGATCGCCTCGGCGGCCGTCATGTCCGCCCGGCGCAGCAGTGCCTGCCGCGCCAGCGTGGCCCGGTTGAGCGCCCGGGGGCCGAGGACGTCCGGCGTCACTCCGGGCCTCCCCCGGGCGATCCGGCCCGCGGGGGCTCGGCGTGGGTTCCTTCGCGTCCGGTCATGCGGAGCATGCTAGAAGAAATCGCGGAATGTTCCGTTCCGCATGGCCCGGACCCGGCCCCGCTCAGTGGGTGAGGGGCATCAGCCTGGCCGGCCGCCCGGGCGCGAGGAACTCCAGGATGAGCCGGTTGACCAGCTCGGGCCGCTCCAGCGGCAGCGCGTGCGACGCCCCGGGCACGACCGCGAGCTGGGCGTCGGGCACGGCGCGGGCGACGGCGGCGCTGTGCTCGACCGTGACCACGTCGTCGTCGCCCTGCATGACCAGCGTGGGCGCCGCGATGGCCGCCAGCTCGGCCAGGTCGAGGTCGGGCTCCTCGCGCCACAGCCGCATCATCTTCGCGAACACGACCGGGAAGTGGGCGGGCCCGTCCGGGGAGTACGGGTCGTAGAACATCCGGAACTCCCGCGGGGGCTCGGCGGCCCACGCCTCGGTCATGGCCCTCGACTCGGGCCGCTCACCGTCCCGGTTGAAGAACTGGCCGATCAGCACCAGCTTGCCCACCAGGTCGGGGCGCCGCAGCGCGACGAGCACCGCCACGACGGCTCCGTCGCTCCACCCGACCAGATGCGCCCGTCGGAGGCCGAGCGCCTCCAGGTAGCCGATGGTGTCGCCCGCCATCGCCGCGTAGGTGATCGGGCCCTCGACGTCCGGGGTACGGCCGTGGCCCCGCCGTTCGGGGACGTGGACGCGGTAGTGCCCGGCCAGCGCGGGTATCTGCGCGCCCCAGGACTCGACGGTGGCCAGCCCTCCGTGCAGCAGCACGAGCGGGTCGCCGTCGCCGTGCACCTCGTGATAGGTCGGCAGCCCGCCGGCCATCACGTGAGCTCCCATGGCCCGGCAGCCTAGCCGCGGCACGGCCCGGCCCCGCCCTCCGGTCCCGCGCTCGGCTCCGGCTCAGCCGGGCACGTCGGCGGGGCAGGCGGGCAGGCCGGGGAGCGACGGGTCGGTTCCGGCGGAGGTCAGGGAGCTCGCGGGGAACCAGCCCCACCCCCGCTGCTCGTAGACGTCATCGCCCTGGGTGTACAGCCAGGTGCGGGCTCCCCCCGAGGGGTCCGGGGTGCCCTGCCGCCGGCAGGCGAACCAGTTCCGGCCGGCTTCGAGGAACCCGGTCGCCACTCCCCCGCCCGGGGTGCGGTAGACCTCGCCCGCCCGTGCCGTGGGGCAGTACCACACCTTGAAATCGGCTCCGCGGTAGTCGGTGACCGTCCGGGACCCCTTCTCGCACGCCACGGCCGCGGCCGACGGCGTGCCGGGCGCCGCCGTCGGCGTCGCCGTGACGGACGCCGTCGCCGGCACGGACGTGGGGGCCGGGGACGCGGGAGCCGGTGCGGAGGCGACGGCGGGACCGGCGCCGCCGAACGCGGCGGTGGCCCAGACCCCGCCCGCGAGCATCAGTGCCGAGGGCAGGACCGCCCCGGCGGCGAACCAGGCCCAGCCGTGGCGCCGGGACCCGGCGGGATCCCCGGCGCCGTCCGGAGCGGGCCGGTAGCGGAAGAAGCCCCACAGCAGCACCGAGAGGACACCGAAGGCCAGGAAGACCCACAGACCGCGGACCAGGTCCCCGGCGTGCTGCCGGGGCCCCTCGTCGCCGTGCTTGAGCACCAGCACGTAGACGAAGACCGCCAGACCGGTGCCGTACACCACGGCCCACACCGGCCTGCTCCACCGGAAGAGCGTGTGCCCGTCCATGAAGCTCAGCGGCAGCAGCCCGAAGACGATCGTCTGGACACCGGTCACGAAGGTCGCGACCATCGCCGCGTCGAGCAACCGCAGCCACAGGGCCGCCCCGTCCTTCAGCGCCGGGTCGTGCGTCTGGTCCAGGACCATGTACGCGGCCAGGCTGAGCATCAGGACCGAGACCGCACCGGCCAGCACCGTCGCGCCGTCGCGTTCCGCGCCGAGCCCCCGGGACCGGACCCGGCGCCCGTCCCGGACCACCACGAATCCGGCCACCAGCCCGTAGACGTAACCGGGCTCGAACCTGGCCAGCCGCGACACCAGGGCACAGGTCACGGCGATGCCCAGGGCCCAGCCGAGGACCCCCAGCGTGCCCCGCACACCGGAGAACAGCCGGGCGTACAGCTCGACGACGCCCGCGTAGGTCAGCGTGGTGAGCGGGACGGCGACCAGGAATCCCGTGAACAGGACGGCGGCGTCCGCCCCCAGCGTCGTGACGTGCGTGTCGACCAGCACCCCCAGCCCCGCGGCGAGCACGCAGAACCCGGCGAACGCGAGCAGCGGCGGAATCCGCACCCGGGCCGGCGCCGCGGGCGCCGCCCCGGCACCGCCGCGCCGGCCGGCCAGCCTGCGCAGGCCCCGCCTGATCTGCTCCTCGTGCTCGTCCAGCGTCCGGTTGAACGGCTGGGCGGGGAAGGCGATGAGCGCCAGCAGGGTCCCGGCCGCGCCGACGGTCAGCCCCACCGTCGCGGGGGTCGGGCTCAGCTGCGAAAGCGTGGGCACCGCGCGCAGCACCGCCGACCGGGGTTCCCGCCTCGGCGCGGGCCGGGCGGGCGGCGGCGCGACCGTCACCGCGAAGCCATTGATGATCGGCACGGTCGTGACCTGGGAGCCGGATCGCAGGGTCAGCAGATGGACGCCCCGTGTGAGACCCGGCGGCAGCCGCACGGACATCAGGCCGGCGCTCCGGCCGGCGCGCACCTGGGCCGGCCGCCCCTCCACCTCCGCGGTGAGCGTGGCCGCCGTGACCTTGGGCGGCTGGCTGTACTGGGCGCTGACGTCGGCGACGGTGATCGCGCCGTTCGCGGCCACCAGGTCGTGCAGCACCGGCAGTACGCCCGCGTGACCCGGGGACGGGATCGAGCGGTCCAGCACCTTCACCCAGGTCCCGGCCCGGTCCCGGCAGTCGAGACGAAGCGGGAACGCCGAACCGGCAGGGCCCCTGGCCGGCGTCTCGATGATCAGGTCGTCGGCTCCCGAGTACCAGACCTCCGTGCCGGTCTGATCCTCCGGAGCGGCGGTGACCACCGACGGGTAGAGCCGCCTGCCTCCCGACTCGACCCGTACACCGCGTGTGGCCTTGGCCTCCGGCCCGATGGCCCCGGCTGGCAGCGCGCAGGCCGTGGCGTTCCGCACCGTCAGGTAGAGGTACTCCCGGCCGGGGTCGCCGTCGCCGGGCGACAGGCCCACGCCCGCGTAGGCGTGCACCTCGGGATCGTCCGCCGCCCCCGCCACCGCGCCCGCCGCCGGAGGAGCGGCCAGCCAGCAGACCACCAGCATCGGCACCAGCGCCCACCGGCGCCGCCCTGCCCGGGGTCGTCCCATCCGAGTCGATGTCCGCACGGGCATCGGCCCCCATTCGCCACGCACGCCGGCGGTCAGGAACACACGGTGTTCACGGCTCCCGCGTTCGCAGTGATCGCGGGACGCGGCCCGTACGACATCCCACCTCTCCGTACAGCAGGAAATTGTGGCATATCACACTTTTCGCCGGGCCCCGGCATGCCGAGGGCCCGGACGACAACGGTCGTCCGGGCCCTCGAAACCACCCGCTCGGAGCGCCGGATCAGGCGGCGCCGCAGCTCACAGACCGGCGGCGGCCTTGAGCGCGTCGGCGCGGTCGGTGGACTCCCAGGAGAAGCCCTCACGGCCGAAGTGACCGTAGGCGGCGGTCTCGGAGTAGATGGGGCGGAGCAGGTCCAGGTCACGGATGATCGCGGCCGGGCGGAGGTCGAAGACCGTCAGCACGGCGTCCTGGATCTTGTCGACGGCGATCTTCTCGGTGCCGAAGGTCTCCACGAAGACGCCGACCGGGTGCGCCTTGCCGATCGCGTAGGCGACCTGGACCTCGGCACGGTCGGCCAGGCCGGCCGCGACGATGTTCTTGGCGACCCAGCGCATCGCGTACGCGGCGGAGCGGTCCACCTTGGACGGGTCCTTGCCGGAGAAGGCGCCGCCGCCGTGCCGGGCCATGCCGCCGTAGGTGTCGACGATGATCTTGCGTCCGGTGAGGCCGGCGTCGCCCATCGGGCCGCCGATCTCGAACCGCCCGGTCGGGTTGACCAGCAGCCGGTAGCCGTCGGTGTCGATGTCGAGCTCGGCGACGATCGGGTCGACGACGTGCTCCTTGATGTCCGGGGTCAGCAGCTCCTTGAGGTCGATGTCGGGAGCGTGCTGGGTGGACACGACCACGGTGTCGAGCCGGACCGGGCGGTCGCCGTCGTACTCGATGGTGACCTGCGTCTTGCCGTCCGGCCGCAGGTAGGCCACGGTGCCGTCCTTGCGGACGGCGGTGAGCCGGGCCGACAGCCGGTGCGCCAGCGTGATCGGCAGCGGCATCAGCTCGGGCGTGTCGCGGCAGGCGTAGCCGAACATCAGCCCCTGGTCGCCGGCGCCCTGGCGGTCGAGGTCGTCCTCGCCCTCGCCCTCACGGGTCTCGTAGGCGTCGTCCACGCCCTGCGCGATGTCGGGCGACTGCGCGCCGATGGAGACCGACACGCCGCAGGAGTGACCGTCGAAGCCCTTGGCGGAGGAGTCGTAGCCGATCTCCAGGATCTTCTCGCGGATCACGCCGGGGATGTCGACGTAGGTCTCGGTGGTCACCTCGCCGGCGACGTGCACCTGACCGGTGGTGATCATGGTCTCAACGGCGACCCGGCTCTTGGCGTCGTCCTTGAGCATCGCGTCGAGGATCGCGTCACTGATCTGGTCCGCAATCTTGTCCGGGTGTCCTTCGGTGACGGACTCGGAGGTGAACAGGCGACGAGACACGTACGGAACTCCTTGCAGCGGCTGCTGACTGGTAGCAGATGGGGATGGTCGTAGATCCGGCTCGCCGGAAGTCTAGCGGGATCCGCCCTTGTCGCACGACGGCAAGAATCTGTCCAGGCGGTCGGCGACCAGGTCCCAGACCACCTCGGCGAGCGCCTCCTTGGGGCCGCGCGGCACCGCCACCGAGGAGCCGTCGGCACCGAGCACCACGGCCTCGTTGTCGGGCGCGCCGAAGGTGAGGTTCTCCCCCACCCGGTTGACCACCAGCAGGTCACAGCCCTTGCGGGCGAGTTTCTCCCGGCCGTGCCGGTCCACGTCGTCGGTCTCGGCCGCGAAGCCCACGACGACCTGCGCGGCCCCGGCCGGGCGCCGCCGCACCAGCTCGGCGAGGATGTCGGGATTCTTGGCCAGCCGGATCGGCGCCGGCTCGTCCGAGGGCGTCTTCTTGATCTTCGAGTCCTGGTAGTCCGCGGGCCGGAAGTCGGCCACCGCGGCGGCCATCACGACCGCGTCGCACTCCTGCGCCGCCGCCAGGACGGCCGTGCGCATCTCCTCGGCCGATCCCACCCGCACGAGCCGTACGCCCGCCGGATCGGGCAGCGCGACGTTCGCGGCCACCAGCGTCACCTCGGCGCCCCGGGCGGCCGCGACGTTGGCCAGCGCGTAGCCCTGCAGCCCGGAGGACCGGTTGCCGATGAAGCGCACGGGGTCGAGGGGCTCGCGGGTGCCGCCCGCCGAGACGGTCACCCGCCGGCCGGCGAGGTCCTGGGCGAGACCGCCGCGGGCCAGCACCCGCCGGGCGACCTCGAACAGCGCGGCGGGCTCGGGCAGCCGGCCGGGGCCGGTGTCGGCGCCGGTGAGGCGTCCCGAGGCGGGCTCCACGACGATGGCCCCGCGGGAGCGCAGGGTGGCGACGTTGGCCCGGGTGGCCGGGTGCTCCCACATCTCGGTGTGCATCGCGGGGGCGAAGACCACCGGGCAGCGCGCGGTGAGCAGCGTGTTGGTCAGCAGGTCGTCGGCGAGCCCGTGCGCCGCCCTGGCCAGCAGGTCGGCGGTGGCGGGTGCGACGAAGACCAGGTCGGCCTGCTGCCCGAGCCGTACGTGCGGGACCTGCGAGACGCCGTCCCACACCTCGGTGGAGACCGGGTGCCCCGACAGCGCCGCCCACGTCGGCTCACCGACGAACCTCAGCGCGTCACGGGTGGGGACCACCCGCACGTCGTGTCCTGACTCGGTGAGCCGCCGCAGGAGCTCGCAGACCTTGTACGCGGCGATGCCCGCGCCCACCCCCAGGACGACCTGGGGGCGCCGCCCCTCCGACAAGGGGGACTCAGCCCTCGGTGGGTTCTACGTGCAACAGCCCCTCGCGCGTCTCACGCAGCGCGATGGACAGCGGCTTCTCCTGGACCTGCGTCTCGACCAGCGGCCCGACGTACTCCAGAAGGCCCTCGCCCAGCTGGGCGTAGTAGGCGTTGATCTGCCGCGCCCGCTTGGCGGCGATGCTCACGAGGCTGTACTTGCTGTCGACGACGTCGAGGAGAGCGTCGATCGACGGGTTGGTGATGCCTTCGGCACTGGCTGCCACGCCGTATGCCTTCCCTTAGTCCGGATAGAAGAGCCCAGACTACCGCCACATCAGCGCCGTGAGTTCCCGGCAGACGTCCTGGACGGAGGTATTGACCAGAGTGACGTCGAACTCCTTCTCGGCGGCGAGCTCGACCTTCGCGGCCTGGAGACGGCGTTCGATGACGTCGGGGGGCTCGGTGCCCCGGCCGATGAGCCGGCGCACGAGCTCGTCCCAGGAGGGCGGGGCGAGGAAGACCAGCCGGGCCTCCGGCATGGCGTGATGCACCTGCCGGGCGCCCTGCAGGTCGATCTCCAGCAGGGTCGGCACCCCGGCGGCGAGCCGTTCTTCGACCGCGCGCCGCGGTGTGCCGTAGCGGTTGCCCGCGAACTCGGCCCACTCGAGCAGCTCCCCCTCGGCGACGAGCCGGTCGAAACCGGCGTCGTCGACGAAGAAGTACTGCACGCCATGCACTTCCCCGGGCCGGGGGGCCCGGGTTGTCACCGAGACCGACAGCCACACCTGGGGGTGGGCCCGCCGGATCTCGGCGACGACCGTGCTCTTGCCGACGCCCGACGGCCCGGAGAGGACCGTCAAGCGTCGCAGCGGGATGGAGCCGTCATCCGGCATCGGGGGGATACCGGAGCCGGCCGCGACGGGAGTCATACCGTTGCGCCCGCTTGCGGAGAGCTCGTCAGCGGTTCCCACCGCCGCCGAACTCACGCTCCAGGGCCGCGCGCTGGTTGGCGCCCAGCCCGCGTACGCGGCGCGACTCGGCGATGCCGAGCCGCTCGATGATCTGCTTGGCGCGCACCTTGCCCACGCCAGGCAGTGATTCCAGCAGGGCCGTCACCTTCATCTTGCCGACGACATCATCGGTCTGGCCCTCTTTGAGGACCTCAGCCAGGGTGGTGCCGCCATGCTTCAGCCGGTTCTTGACCTCGGCCCGCTCCTTGCGGGCCTTGGCAGCCTTTTCAAGGGCTGCGGCGCGCTGTTCGGGGGTTAGGGGCGGAAGAGCCACGCCGGGTCACCTCGTGTTTCCACTCGACGGAGTCGGACGGGTTGGGAAACTAGCGAGTTCAGACCCCATAAAGCAACGTGAACCCCCGTTTAGCCCGGTACAAAATCACGAATGTCTCTCTTCGTGCTGTCCTGAATACGCATTGTACCCAAAGTAAGCCCTCCAGCGCGCTGAAACCAGGTCGGCCGAGACTTTCCCCTGACCGCGTTTTCGCGCCCCGAACGGCCCCTCGCAAGGCTTCCTGCCCGCCTCCCGACAGAGCCCGGCCGGAGCCCGTCAGGGAGGCGTCAGAGCCCCCTGACAGAACCCTGACAAATGCCTGAAAACCACCCCGGGGGTTCCCGAAGGAGGGTCTGAAACCACCCGAACGGCCCATGGGGAGGGGACAGAAAACCATCACGCCGGGTTCGCACGCGGCTCGGAAAACCACCCGCCGGGTTCATCCGGGCCACCCATGATCATGCTGCGGAGCGTCAGCGCGCCACGGTGCCGGTCCGGCGCAACGCCGCGGCGATCCCGGCCGCGGCGGCGCCCGGGTCGGCGGCCCCCGTGATCGGACGGCCGATCACCAGAAGGTCGGCGCCGGCGTTGAGTGCCACCTCGGGGGTGGAGACCCGCGCCTGGTCCTGGGCCGCCGCGCCCGACGGCCGGACCCCCGGGGTGATGAGGGTGATCTCCTGACCCACCTCTGCGCGGACCGCAGCGGCCTCCTGCGGCGAGCAGACGAGCGCCTGCGCCCCCGCCCCCACGGCGATGACCGCGAGCCGTCGTACGGCGTCTGAGGCGGGCCCGGCCAGGCCGATCTCGCGCAGGTCCTGGTCGCCGAGGGACGTGAGAACCGTCACAGCCGCGATCTTGGTGGTCGGGGCGGCCTCGACCGCGGCCCGGATCATGGCGGCGCCCCCGGTGGCGTGCACGGTCAGGAACGACGGCTTGAGCCGGGCCACCGCGCGGGCGGCGCCGGCGACCGTGGCCGGGATGTCGTGCAGCTTGAGATCGAGGAAGACCTGGACCCGGCTCGCGCCGCGCACGCTGGCGACCACGTCCGGCCCGTACCTGAGGTAGAGCTCCAGGCCGACCTTGACGGTGCTCACGTGCGGGGTGACCAGGCTGGCCCACCGGGCGGCGGTCTCCAGATCCGGCGCGTCGAGGGCGACGGCGATGGGAGCGGGGGTCACGGCAGCTTCTCCTTCTGGGCGCGGGTCGCGTCGGGACCGGCCGCGGGCGCCTGCCGCTGCCGGACTTGCCGCGGGACCAGTCCCGGCGGCCGGTGGGCCAGTCCGACGGCCTCGGCCGACCGGGCGATACCGCGCTCGGCGAGGGCGTCCTCGAGCTCGCGCACGATCCGCGGGCCCGCCGAGGGGTCGTGCAGCACCGTCGTGCCGACCGAGACGGCCGAGGCCCCCGCCAGCAGGAACTCCAATGCGTCCAGCCCGGTCGCCACTCCGCCGCCGCCGATGATCGGCGTGTCGGGCAGCGCGGCGTGCACCTGGTAGACGCAGCGGATCGCCACGGGGCGGATCGCCGGGCCGGACAGGCCGCCCGACACCCCCGACAGCGCGGGCTTGAGGGTCCGGGTGTCGATCGCCATGCCGACCATCGTGTTGATCAGCGAGAGCCCGTCAGCACCGGCGTCCGCGCAGGCCAGCGCGATCGTCACGATGTCGGCGACGTCGGGCGACAGCTTGGCGAAGACCGGTACGTCGCGCCGGGTGTTGGCCCGTACGGCCCGTACGACCTCGGCGGACGCGGCGGGGTGACCGCCGAACATCAGCCCGCGGTCCTCGGCGTTCGGGCACGCGATGTTGACCTCCACGGCCGTGATCGCCTCTCCGCCCGGGGCGTCGTGCGCGTCGTAGAGCCTGCGCGCCACCTCGGCGTACTCCGCGATGCTGTTGCCGCCGACCGAGACCACCACGCGAGCGCCCTGCTCGGCCAGCCACGGCAGGTCGCGGGCCACGAACGCGTCCACTCCGGGGCCGGGCAGGCCGCCCGCGCTGAGCAGGCCGCTGGGCGTCTCGGCGATCCGCGGGGTGGGCCGCCCCGGCCTGGGCTGGGCCATCACCGACGGCGTGCCGAAGGCGCCGAGCCGGCTCAGATCGGTGTACACCGCCAGCTCGCGGCCGGTGCCCCCGCAGCCCGACGCCGTGATCACCGGGTTGGGCAGGTGGGCCTTGCCGAGCCGGGTGGCCATGTCCGCGCTCACCGGGCGCCCTCCGTGACGTGCGGGACGCGCGGGCCGCCGAGCACGTCCAGCGGGATGGTGCCGAGGTCGCCCCAGCGGACCCGCTCGCCGCGCAGCACCGGGCCGTCCGCGCAGGCGCGCAGCATCCGCGTCACGCCGTCGTCGCCGATGACCGGCAGCACGCAGTTCAGGCACATCCCCGTGCCGCAGGCCCCGGTCTCCTGCAGGAACTCCTCCAGGCAGACCTGGGCGGGCAGCCCGTACTCGGTGGAGACGGCGCTGACCGCCCGCAGCATCGAGGTCGGCCCGCAGGCGTAGACCACGTCGGCCCGGGTCTCCTCGACGACCTGGGCCAGCACGTCGCCCACCGAGCCCTGGACGCCGGACGAGCCGTCGCCGGTGGCGACCGTCGCCGAGTCGCCGATCCGGCGCGCCGAGCGGGCACCGAAGACATGGGCTGTGTCGGGGCCGCCGAGCACGAAGTGCACCTGGCAGCCCCGCCTGCGCAGCGCGTCGGCCAGCGAGAACAGCGCCGCCCCGCCGGGGCCGGCGCCGGCCAGCACGCAGCTGACCGGATCGCGCGGCTGAGGGAAGGGCCGGCCCAGCGGGCCGAGCAGGTCCACGGTGTCGCGCGCCCGGCGCCGGGTCAGCCACGCCGTGCCCGGATCCCGGTCGGCGAAGACGAACTCCACCGTGCCGCCGTAGTCGGACTTGACCTCGTAGACCACGAAGCACCGGCGGGCCAGCCGGTTGGTGTGCTCGCCGCCGACGGCCAGCGCCACGAACTGACCGGGCCGGAAGCGCTCCGCGACCGCCGGGGCCACCAGCGTCATCGCGTGGTACGCGCCGACCTGCCGGACCGTCAGCACGGTCCCCGACGCCTGCACCGGCGTGTCGCTCACAGTGCCTCCCGGGTGCCGGGGGGCTCGCTCGTTCCTCGCTCCGCGCGCTCCTCAGTCCAGACGGCGCCGCGCCCCGCCAGCTCGCTCACAGCGCCCCCCGCGAGCCGACGCGGCGCCCGAAGGCACCGCCCTCCCTCGTCGCGTGCTCGCTCGTTCCTCGCTCCGCGCGCTCCTCAGTCCAGACGGCGCCGCGCCCCGCCAGCTCGCTCACCCTGTCTCCGCTTCTGTGCGCTAGGCGCGGGCCCGGCCGTCCTGGACCCGCGCGGCGTGTTCCTGCAGCGAACGGACGCCGACGTCTCCGCGCACGATCGCCTCGATTCCCTGCACCGCGGCGGCGAGTCCCTGGACGGTGGTCACGCACGGGATGCCGCGCAGCACGGCCGCGGTACGGATCTCGTAGCCGTCGAGCCGCGGCCCGGACTGCCCGGGGCTGCCGAACGGAGTATTGACGATGAGGTCCACTTCGCCATCGAGGACGCGCCGTACGATCGTCGGCTCGCCGTCCGCCCCCGGCCCGGCGCTGTGCTTTCGGACGATCTTGGCACGCACGCCGTTGCGGCGCAGGACTTCCGCGGTCCCCTCGGTGGCAAGAATCTCAAAGCCCAGGTCAGCAAGGCGCTTGACCGGGAAGATCATGGCCCTTTTGTCGCGGTTCGCCACCGACACGAAGGCCCGCCCCTTGGTCGGCAGCGACCCGTACGCCGCCTGCTGGGATTTGGCGTAGGCGGTGCCGAAGACCTCGTCGATGCCCATCACCTCACCGGTCGAGCGCATCTCCGGGCCGAGCACGGTGTCGACGCCCAGGCCCTCGATGGTGCGGAACCGGTCGAAGGGCAGCACCGCCTCCTTCACCGAGATCGGCGCGTCCAGCGGCAGGGTGCCGCCGTCGCCCTCGGCGGGCAGCAGCCCCTCCGCGCGCAGCTGCGCGATGCTGGTGCCCATGGTGACGCGGGCGGCCGCCTTCGCGAGCGGCACCGCGGTGGCCTTGGAGACGAACGGCACGGTCCGCGAGGCCCGCGGGTTGGCCTCCAGCACGTACAGCACGCCGGCCGACAGCGCGTACTGCACGTTGATCAGCCCGCGCACGCCGATGCCGCGCGCCAGCGCCTCGGTGGACTCGCGGATCCGGTCGATGTTCTCGCGGCCGAGCGTGATGGGCGGCAGCGCGCAGGCCGAGTCGCCGGAGTGGATGCCGGCCTCCTCGATGTGCTCCATCACGCCGCCCAGATAGAGCTCGCGGCCGTCGAAGAGCGCGTCGACGTCGATCTCGATCGCCTCGTCGAGGAACCGGTCGACCAGCACCGGATGGTCGGGGCCCACCACCGCGCCCAGCGCCTGGGTGGCCCGCAGCATGTACGACTCCAGCGTGGCGTCGTCGTACACGATCTCCATGCCGCGCCCGCCCAGCACGTAGGACGGCCGGACCAGCACCGGGTACCCGATCTCCGCGGCGATGGCCGCTGCCTCCTGGTACGACGTCGCGGTGCCGTGCTTGGGCGCGGGCAGCCCGGCCCGCTCCAGCACCTTGCCGAACGCGCCGCGGTCCTCGGCGAGGTGGATGCTCTCCGGGCTGGTGCCCACGATGGGGACGCCCGCGTCCTTGAGCTTCTGCGCCAGGCCCAGCGGGGTCTGGCCGCCGAGCTGGACGATCACGCCCGCGAGGATGCCGGTCTGCTGCTCGGCGTAGACGACCTCGAGCACGTCCTCCAGGGTGAGCGGCTCGAAGTACAGCCGGTCGGAGGTGTCGTAGTCGGTCGAGACGGTCTCCGGGTTGCAGTTGACCATGACGGTCTCGTAGCCGGCCTCGTGCAGCGTGAAGGACGCGTGCACGCAGCTGTAGTCGAACTCGACGCCCTGCCCGATGCGGTTCGGCCCACTGCCCAGGATGATCACCTTGGGCCGCAGCCCGGGCGGCACCTCGGTCTCCTCGTCGTAGGTCGAGTAGAGGTACGGGGTCCGGGCCGCGAACTCGGCGGCGCAGGTGTCGACCGTCTGGTAGACCGGCCGCAGCCCGAGGGCGTGCCGCACCTCGCGGACGACCTCCTGGGACAGCCCCCGCAGCCCGCCGATCTGCTCGTCGGAGAAACCGTGCCGCTTGGCCCGGAGCAGCTTCTCCTTGGTGAGCGCGTCCGGGGCGGACTTGATGTCGGCGGCGATCTCGTTGATGGCGGCGATCTGGTCGAGGAACCACGGGTCGATGCCGGTCGCCTCGTAGAGCTCCTCGATGGTGGCGCCCGCCCACAGCGCCCGCTGCACGGTGCGCATCCGGCCGTCATGGGGGCTACGACTCCGCGTGACGAGATCCTCCCGCTGTGCGGCCCTCTGCGCCTCCGTGACCCCTCCAGGTGGTTCGACCCAGGAGAAGGGGGATCCGGGCTGCTCAAGGGATCTGAGGGCCTTCTGGAGGGCCTCTGGGAACGATCTGCCGATCGCCATCGCCTCACCGACCGACTTCATGTGCGTGGTCAGGGTCGGATCGGCGCCGGGGAACTTCTCGAACGCGAAGCGCGGGGCCTTCACGACCACGTAGTCCAGGCTCGGCTCGAAGCTGGCGGGGGTCTCCCGGGTGATGTCGTTGGGGATCTCGTCCAGCGTGTAGCCGATGGCCAGCCTGGCCGCGATCTTGGCGATCGGGAAGCCGGTGGCCTTCGACGCCAGCGCGCTGGAGCGCGAGACCCGCGGGTTCATCTCGATGACGATCATGCGGCCGGTGGCGGGCTCGACGGCGAACTGGATGTTGCAGCCGCCGGTGTCCACCCCGACCTCGCGGATGACCGCGATGGCCACGTCGCGCATGTTCTGGTACTCGCGGTCGGTCAGCGTCATCGCGGGCGCCACGGTCACGCTGTCGCCGGTGTGCACGCCCATCGGGTCGACGTTCTCGATGGAGCACACGATCACCACGTTGTCGGCCCGGTCGCGCATGACCTCCAGCTCGTACTCCTTCCAGCCGATGATCGACTCCTCCAGCAGCACCTCGCTGGTCGGGGAGGCGTCCAGGCCGGAGCCGGCGATGCGGCGCAGGTCCTGCTCGTCGTAGGCCATGCCGGAGCCGGCGCCGCCCATGGTGAAGGAGGGGCGCACCACCATCGGGTAGCCGAGGGTGCCCGCCGCGGCCAGGCACTCGTCCATCGTGTGGCAGACCACCGAGCGGGCCGACTCGGCGTTGAGCCCCTGCTCCCGGGCGACGGTGGCGACCACCTTCTTGAACAGCTCGCGGTTCTCGCCGGCCTGGATGGCAGCGAAGTTGGCGCCGATCAGCTCGACCCCGTACTTCTCCAGCACCCCGGACTCGTGCAGCGCCACCGCCGCGTTGAGCGCGGTCTGGCCGCCCAGCGTCGGCAGCAGCGCGTCCGGGCGCTCCTTGGCGATGATCTTCTCGATGACCTCGGGCGTGATCGGCTCGACGTAGGTGGCGTCGGCGAACTCGGGGTCGGTCATGATCGTCGCGGGGTTGCTGTTGACCAGCGAGACCCGCAGCCCCTCGGCCTTCAGCACCCGGCACGCCTGGGTGCCGGAGTAGTCGAACTCGCACGCCTGGCCGATGACGATCGGCCCGGAGCCGATGACCAGGACCGAGTTCAGATCTTCACGGCGGGGCATTACGGAGCACCTTCCATCAGCGCGCAGAACTGGTCGAACAGGGCGGTGGCGTCGTGCGGGCCGGCGGCGGCCTCCGGGTGGTACTGGACGCTGAACGCCGGCCGGTCCAGCAGCCGCAGCCCTTCGACGCAGCCGTCGTTGAGGTTGACGTGGCTGACCTCGGCCCCGCCGTACGGGGTCTCGAACGGCCCGTCGGCGGGCGCGTCGACCGCGAAGCCGTGGTTGTGGGCCGAGACGTCGACCTTGCCGCTCCGCCGGTCGCGGACCGGCTGGTTGATGCCCCGGTGGCCGAAGGCCAGCTTGTAGGTGCCCAGGCCGAGCGCCCGGCCGAGGATCTGGTTGCCGAAGCAGATGCCGAAGACCGGGGTCCCCGCGTCGAGGACCCCGCGCATGGACTCGACCGCGTAGTCGGCGGCGGCCGGGTCGCCCGGCCCGTTGCTGAAGAACACCCCGTCCGCGCCCAGGGCCAGGATCTCGGCGGCGGTCACCGCCGCGGGCAGCACGTGCACCTCGCAGCCGCGCTCGGCCAGCCGGTACGGCGTCATGGCCTTGATGCCGAGGTCCACCGCGGCCACCGTGAAGCGCTTGGCGCCGCGGGCCTCGGCCACGTACGGGTGCGGGGTGCTGACCTCGCGGGCCAGGTCCGCGCCCGCCATCGACGGGCTCTGCAGGACGCGGGCCAGCAGCGCCTGCGGGTCGGTCTCGACGGTGGAGATCCCGGCGCGCATGGCGCCGCGGTCCCGCAGGTGCCGGGTCAGCGCCCGGGTGCCGGGCATGGCGATGCCGACGACCCCGTGGGCGCGCAGCTCCTCTTCGAGAGACCGCTTGGCCCGCCAGTTGGAGGCGACCCGGGCCGGCTCGCGCACGACGTAGCCGGCCACCCAGATGCGCCGGGACTCGGCGTCCTCGTCGTTGACGCCGGTGTTGCCGATGTGCGGGGCCGTCATCGCGACGATCTGCCGGTGGTACGACGGATCGGTGAGGGTCTCCTGGTAGCCGGTCATGCCGGTGTTGAAGACCATCTCGCCGAAGGTCTCCCCCTCCGCGCCGTACCCGGCTCCGTGAAAGACCCGTCCGTCTTCGAGCACCAGAAGTGCGGGGGGTGCCGAGGTCATTGCAGCTTTCCTTCCAGGACGGTGGGGCGGCCGCGCAGGAACGTCGCCACGACCCGGCCGGGCAGTTCCAGGCCGGCGAAGGGCGTGTTGCGGCTCTTCGAGGCGAAGCCCGCGGGATCGACGGTGGTGCGGGCCGCGGGGTCGTACAGCGTGATGTTGGCGGGCGAGCCGGGCTCCAGGGGCCGGCCCTGGCCGGTCAGCAGGCCGATCCGCGCCGGGCGGCGCGACATCCGGTCCGCGACCCCGGCCCAGTCCAGCAGCCCGGTCTCGACCATCGCCTCGTGCACCACCGGCAGCGCGGTCTCCAGGCCGACCATGCCCATGGCGGCCACCGCCCACTCGGTCTCCTTGTCCTCGAGCGGGTGCGGGGCGTGGTCGGTGGCGACGCAGTCGATGGTGCCGTCGGCGAGCGCCTCCCGCAGCGCCAGGACGTCCGCGCGGGTGCGCAGCGGCGGGTTGACCTTGTAGATCGGGTCGTAGGTCTCGGCGAGGGAGTCGTCGAGCAGCAGGTGGTGCGGGGTGACCTCGGCGGTCACCTGCCAGCCCTTGCTCTTCGCCCAGCGGATGATCTCCACCGAGCCGGCGGTCGACACGTGGCAGACGTGCAGCCGGGAGCCGACGTGCGCCGCGAGCAGGCAGTCGCGGGCGATGATCGCCTCCTCCGCCACGGCGGGCCATCCGGCCAGGCCGAGCCGGCCGGAGACGTCGCCCTCGTTCATCTGCGCGCCCTCGGTGAGCCGCGGCTCCTGTGCGTGCTGGGCGATGACCCCGCCGAACGCCTTGACGTACTCCAGCGCCCTTCGCATGATCACGGCGTCGGAGACGCAGTGGCCGTCGTCGGAGAAGACCCGGACGCGGGCGGCCGAGTCGGCCATCGCGCCCAGCTCGGCGAGCTGGCGGCCGGCGATGCCCTGGGTGACGGCGCCGACCGGGTGCACGTCGCAGTAGCCCGCCTCGGTGCCCAGCCGCCAGACCTGCTCGACCACCCCGGCGGTGTCGGCGACCGGATGGGTGTTCGCCATGGCGTGCACGGCGGTGTAGCCGCCCAGCGCGGCGGCCCGGGTGCCGGACGCGACGGTCTCGGCGTCCTCCCGGCCCGGCTCGCGCAGGTGCGTGTGCAGGTCCACCAGGCCGGGCAGCGCGATGAGCCCGCCGGCCTCGACCGGCTGGGCGTCGGCCTCGCTCAGGCCGGCGCCGACCTCGGCGATGACGCCGTCCCGGACCAGCAGGTCCTGGGCGTCGCCGCCGAGGATCCGGGCGTTCCTGATGATGTACGACGTCATTCGTTGATCTCCTTGCCGATGGCGGGCTCGGAGCCGCCGAGGAGCAGATAGAGCACGGCCATGCGGGTGGTGACACCGTTGGCCACCTGCTCGACGATCGTGGAGCGCGGGGAGTCGGCCACCTCGGCGGCGATCTCCATGCCGCGGATCATGGGACCGGGATGCATGACGATGGCGTGCTCGGGGAGCATCGCCATCCGGCTCCCGTCCAGCCCGTACCGGCGGGTGTACTCGCGCGCCGTCGGGAAGTAGGCGGCGTTCATCCGCTCCGCCTGGACCCGCAGCATCATGCAGACGTCGCTCTTGGGCAGCACCGCGTCCAGGTCGTACGACACCGCGCACGGCCAGCTGTCGACCGCCACCGGGAGCAGCGTCGGCGGGGCGACCAGGGTCACCTCGGCGCCGAGCGTGCGCAGCAGCAGCACGTTGGAACGTGCCACCCTGCTGTGCAGGACGTCCCCGACGATCGTGACCTTGCGGCCCTCCAGGTCGCCCAGCCGGCGGCGCATCGTGAACGCGTCCAGCAACGCCTGGGTGGGGTGCTCGTGGGTGCCGTCACCGGCGTTGACCACGCTGCCCTGCACCCAGTTGGCGAGGCGGTGCGCCGCGCCCGAGGCGCCGTGCCGGATGACGACCCCGTCGGCGCCCATCGCCTCCAGGGTCAGCGCGGTGTCCTTGAGGCTCTCGCCCTTGGAGACGCTGGAGCCCTTGGCGGAGAAGTTGATGACGTCGGCGGACAGGCGCTTGGCCGCGGCCTCGAAGGAGATCCGGGTCCGGGTGGAGTCCTCGAAGAAGAGGTTGACCACCGTACGGCCGCGCAGCGTGGGCAGTTTCTTGATCGACCGGCCGGCGACCCGGCCCAGCTCCTCCGCCGTGTCGAGGATGAGCAGCGCGTCGTCCCTGCTCAGATCCGCCGCCGAGATGAGATGGCGTTTCATGCTTTCTCCCGCTCAGCGCCGGGACGCCGGAAGGCGGCGCCTTCCCTCGTCACGTGCTCGCTCGTTCCTCGCTGCGCGCGTTCCCCGGTCCAGGCGCGCGCCCTTGCCGCGCTCATGCCTGCTCCCGCCCCTCGGCGAATCGTGGGCCGAGCAGCACGGCGTCGCGCTCGTCGTTCTCGGCCAGCAGGACCTTGACGGTCTCGCGCGTCGACGTGGGCAGGTTCTTGCCCACGTAGTCGGCTCGGATGGGCAGCTCGCGATGGCCGCGGTCGACCAGGATCGCGAGCTGGACGGCGCGCGGGCGGCCGAGGTCGTTGAGCGCGTCGAGGGCGGCGCGCACGGTGCGGCCGGAGAACAGCACGTCGTCGACGAGGACGACGATGCGATCGTCGACGCCGGCCGCGGGCAGTTCAGTCCTGCTGAGCGCGCGGGCCGGTTTCATGCGCAGGTCGTCGCGGTACATGGTCACGTCGAGCGAACCCCAGGGCACGGGTCGTCCCTCGACCTCTTCGAGCCGCTCGGCCAGCCGGCGGGCGAGCGTCACGCCCCGGGTCTGGATGCCGAGCAGGACGACGTTCTCGCCGCCCTTGGTGCGCTCGAGGATCTCGTGTGCGATGCGGGTCAGCGCGCGCCGGATGTCGGGAGCCTCGAGGACGGACTTGTGCCGCCCGTCACCGTCCGCCGCGCGTGCCTCCGCAGGCAGGGAAGCAGCATTCACCTCAGAAACCTCCTTTCCCGCCTCACGGGACGGGGTTTAAAGGACGCCTTGTCTCTTCACCGTAGCAGTCTCCGACCACTGCGGCCGTACCGGAGCGTAGGGTGTCTTAGCAGGTGAGAGGGGTCACATCCGGCCGCTGCCCGCACACATGCTGTGGCGCGGGGAACACCCTGTGCCAGGGGGGCGGTAGCGGTCTGTGCACGGTCCGAGGACACTCGACCACAGGTGGCCGGTTCGACCCCTTTTTTCCAATCAGCTTGACCTTAGGCCGTCTCCGTTTTACCGTCACTGTCCGTAACCATCCCTGGAGATGGACCCCCCGGGCGGATCAGCCCCTTCGTCACGAAGGTGCGGGCCCCCGGGGAAGCAAGAGTGGTGGAACACTCCCAGGTCCTCTCTCCCGGACCCCAATGACGACGAAGTGAGCCTGGGGGGCCGCAAAGATGCCGTCTGAATACGCAAAGGCTCTCGGTGCGAGACTCCGTGCCATCCGTACCCAGCAGGGGCTGTCCCTGCACGGCGTGGAGGAGAAGTCCCGTGGCCGCTGGAAGGCTGTCGTCGTGGGTTCGTACGAGCGGGGCGACCGCGCCGTCACCGTTCAGAAGCTGGCCGAGCTCGCTGATTTCTACGGCGTGCCGGTGTCCGAGTTGCTGCCCGGCGGAGCCGCGCCGAGCCCACTCGGCCCGACGCCGAAGCTGGTCATCGATCTCGAGCGCCTGCAACAGCTTCCGAAGGACAAGGCCGGTCCCCTCGCCCGCTACGCCGCGACGATTCAGAGCCAGCGGGGCGACTACAACGGAAAGGTCCTGTCGATCCGGCAGGAGGATCTCCGGTCGCTAGCCGTGATCTATGACAAGTCCCCGGCCGAACTGACCGAGGAACTCATCAACTGGGGCGTCCTCGATCCCGAGGCACGCCGCGCCGTCGAGGGGTTCTGACACCCCCTCACAGAACCGTCTCGCCGTGATCATGTGGCCCTTGTGACAAGGACCACATGATCATGGCGAGAGGTGAGACCGGCCGGCCACCGGCCCGTCACCGGCCTGCCCCGGACTCCCCGTGCTCCCACCTGCGGCAGCGGTTCAGGGTTCCCGCGGGTGCGGGCACATCCGGCGCTTCGCGTTCGTTCAGGCGCGTCCTGCGTGTCCCGCGCGTTCAGGCACGTCCGGCATGTCTCGCGCATTCAGGCGCGTCCGGCATGTCCCGCGCATTCAGGCGCGTCCGGCATGTCTCGCGCATTCAGGCGCGTCCGGCGTTTCCCCGCGGTTCAGGCGCGTCCGGCGCCCGTCCGCACCTTCCGTGGCACGCGGCCGCGCCGACAGCGCCGCCTCGGGGGAAGAGCGGCGCCATCGGCGCGGGTCGCCTCCGGGGCTCGGGGGATGGTCCCCGGGAGACGTACCTGCGGATCCGGGACGCTCGGCCAGGCGAGCGCCCTCCTCCGCGCGGGAGCACGGTCCGGCACCACCGGCGCGACGAGCACGGCCGATGGGCGCCTCCGCTTCGCTCCCGCGTTCGTCCCTTGCGTGCGCTCCCTTGTGGTCGTGCCGCTCAGCTGGCGCGTGAGTCGGCGATCGGCAGGGTCGGCTGGCCGGGCAGGCCCAGGGTGTCCTCGACGAGGGCGACGAAGATCTCGGCGTCGTGCAGCAGCTCCTCCGCCTCCCGTGCCGTCACGGCCCGGGGCAGCCCCGCCTCGGCCGCGGCCCGCTTGTCGGCACCGGCGGCGAAGAATGCGGCCCACTCGCTGAGTGCCGGGTCGGCCTCAGGGAGCAGCACCCACACGCTGCGGGGGCGCCCGCGCCGGTGGGTGCCGGCCGGTTCACGGGTGGCGAGCAGGGCGGCCGCGGCCCGCAGTGCTGACAGGTGCGCGGCGACATAACGGCTGGCGGGAGCGGTCGCCTCGGCGGACTCCGCGAGACCCTGGCGGGCGGCCTGGAGCAGAGCGAGCGCCGAGGGTGCGACCCGGGGGGTCGGGAGTCGTCGCACGGTCGTGTTCACGGACATGGCATGTCTCCTTCCGGCCCCCCTGCGGGGGTCCGGGGGTCGCCCCCCGGGTGGAAACGAGCTGAACCAGGCAGGCACGCCCGGCGGTCGGGCGGGCCGGCCGGGCGGAGAGCTTCCCCTCACTCCGCCCGGCCGTCGCGTCCCGCCGGTTGGATGCGCTGCCCCGGCGAGACGGTCCCTGGGCGCGGGCCGCGAGCCCCGCACCCGTCGAACGTCAGTTCGACGTACCTCCAGTAAACCGTGCCTCCCGCTGTTCGTCAATACGTTCGAACGGGTGTCGCGTAGGGCCTCTCACCAGGAACGATCAGGCCGGTTCACCGGACGCGCCCCAGTAGAACAGCCTGGTCCGACAGAATCGCGCCGGGTCTCTCCGCCCTTCTCCGGCCGGGACCGGCACCCGGCCGGGGACCGGCGCCCGGCCGGGGACCGGCGCCCGGCAACGCCCGGCACCCCCGGCCGCGGACCGCGGCGCGGCCGGCGGCGTGACCGGCGGGAACCGGCGGCGGTCCGCCGGGGGCCACCGGGGCCGACCGGCCGCCGCCGCCGTGACCGATGACGGACGTCCCTGAAACGGCACGGGATGCCGGAGCGGTACAGACAGCCCTCGATAACGCGTGATACAACAATCACACTGAGCACCACTGGACCGTCGCGACCATCCGGAGCACCGATGGGCGGATCGACCGGCGACATGCTCGCCGCAGCCAGGCGCGACCCGAACTTCCGTGGCATCGATCCGGACGCGCTGGGCCAGCTCGTCAAGCAGACGACGGACGCCGGCAACGCCATCCGGAGCTGGCTGAGCGCCCACCGCCCGCCGCCCGGGGTGCCGGCCACCGGCTACACGCAGGCCGCGCAGGCCGGGCAGTGGGTGACCACGCAGCTCGGGATGCTGACCCGGCGGCGCAACTACGCCCTCACCCATCCCGACACCGGTGGCGGCGTGACCGTGCCTCCGGCCGGAGGGAAGCTGGGCAGGACCGGCTCGGGCGGCTCGGGCGGGTCCGGCGGCGGCGCGGGGACGGGTCTCGGCAAGGCCGCGGGCACGCCGTCCAAGCCGCGGGTGACGCCGCACGGCGCCGGAGCCGATCTCGGCCACTACCCCACCCATCACGCGGCGGTGAAGGCCGCCGCGGCGGACGCCCTCACCATCGGCAAGGCCGGCGAGAACCACACCCCGATCCCCGCCGGGGTGTGGCAGCGCCTCAAGGCCAACGCCCATGACCCCGACTACACCCAGGCGCTCTACGAGCGGCTCGGACCGGCGGGCACCGCGGGCCTGATCGCGGCGGCCGGTCACGACAAGGCGAGGCTCCAGCAGATCAGCACCTCGCTCGCCATGGCCGACCACCAGCTCGGCCTGGACCGGAAATGGCTGAACAGGCTGCTCGCGGAGGCCGACCGGCTGCACGACCGCGCGGCGGCCGTGCAGGTGCTGACCGGGGCGCACTTCACCCCCCGGACCGCGGCGGCGCTCGAGCAGGTGCTGAAGGCCGGGCACGTCACCGGGGCGGCCTTCTCCCCGGCCACGGCACACGTCACGGCACCCGCCCCGGCACACGTCACGGCACACGTCACGGAGCCGCCGGCGGCGCCCCGCCCGGAGGGCCGGGCCGCCGTCCCGGCCCCGCAGAGCCCGCCGGTGATGAGCGCGGCCGGGCTCGGCCCGCATCTGGTGAGCAACCGGCTGGACGGTGGCTGCGCGACGCCGCGCTCTTCCCGGTGACCATCGGCTGACAGGAGGACGACATGGCCACTCCCCCGCCGCCGGGCAGCCTCCCGCCGCCGATCGAGGGCGCCGCGGCGCAGAAGCTGCCGCCTGGACAGCAGCCCAATCCCCTCTACAAGGAGCTCTACCAGAGCTACCAGGACGCCTTCGGCAGCATCGACCAGCTCCGCAGGGCGCTGGACGCGCCGCTGAAGACCCTGCACGGCACCGACGCCTGGCTGGGTCCGGAGTCGCGCCAGTGGGGTGCGCAGCTTTCCGCGCACCAGCACGCCCTCCGCAACGCCGCAGACAAGATCTTGTGGGACATCTACACCACGCTGGCGTCGACGGAGCGGATCACGACGGGGGCAAGCCCCGTCCGCGCCTGAACCGGAGGGCTAGGCTCGGCCGGGTGAAGGAGCCGAACCTGCGCGAGGTCGACGCCGCCGCGTTCCGTAAACGCATCGGCGCGTTGCTCGACGTCTACACGGCCGCGATGGACCCGCCGCTGGACCAGGTGTCGGGACGGCACGCGATCATGCAGCGCCACGCCGTCTACCCGGGTTTCCGCGCGATCGTGGCCGAGCGCCGCCGGGGCGGGATCTTGCGGCCCGGCGGCCTCCCGGAGCCGGCCGGGTTCATCTACGGCTTCCACGGGGCCCGGGGCCAGTGGTGGCACGACGTCGTCTACCAGGCGCTCGCCGACCTCGGCGGGCGGCGGTACGCCGACGACTGGATGGCCGATCCGTTCGAGGTGGCCGAGCTGCACGTGCGCCCGGACGCGCAGGGCCAGGGGCTGGGCCGCCGGCTGCTCACCGAGCTGTGCGCGGGCCGGCCGGAGCGCACCGTCGTGCTGTCGACCCTCGACCGCCCGGACTCCCGGGCCCGCCGGCTCTACCATTCGGTGGGCCTGACCGACCTGCTGTCGGACTTCGAGTTCCCCGGCGGCGGGCCGCCCTACGCCGTGATGGGCGCGTCCTTGCCGCTCGAGCTGCCGTCGGCCAGGTACGCCTCGGCGCCGAGCAGCCCGTAGACCTCGCGCGTCGCGGTCGACTTGTTGAAGGTGATGAAGTGGATCCCCGGGGCTCCGGCGTCCAGCAGCTCCCGGCACAGCTCGGCGGCGAGCTCGACGCCGAGCCGCCGGACCGCCTCCGGGTCGTCGGCGACCGCCTGGAATCGGGCCGCCACCTCGGGCGGGAAGGGCGCTCCGGACAGCTGCTCGGACCGCTCGATGGTGCTCATCTGGGTGACCGGCATGATGCCCGGGATGATCGGCGTGTCACAGCCCTGGGCCGCGACCCGGTCGCGCAGCCGGAAGTAGTCCTCGGCCACGAAGAACATCTGGGTGATCGCGTAGTCGGCGCCGGCCCGGCACTTGGCCACGAAGTGCCGGGTGTCGCTCTCGACGTCGGGTGAGCGCGGATGCTTGTACGGGAACGCCGCGACGCCCACGCAGAAGTCGCCGTACGACCGGACCAGCCGGACCAGCTCCTCGGCGTACTCCACGCCGTCGGGGTGCTTGACCCACTCGCCCAGCGGGTCGGCGCCGGGCGGGTCGCCGCGCAGCGCCAGGATGTTGCGGACCCCGACCGAGGCGAAGCGGCCCACCAGCTGCCGCAGCTCGGCGTGCGAGTGGTCGACGGCGGTGAAGTGCGCGACCGGGGTGAGCGTGGTGTCGGTGGCGATCCGCTCGACGATGTCCACCGTCTTGTCGCGGGTGCCGCCGCCGGCGCCGTAGGTCACCGACACGAAGGTGGGGTGCAGCGCCTCGAGCTCCCTGATCGTCCGCCAGAGGTTCCGCACACCCTGCTCGGTCCTGGGCGGGAAGAACTCGAAGGAGAACGACTTTCCCCCGGCGGCGAGCAGCTCGCGGATCGTCGGGGGGCGTTCGGGACGCGCGGACCTCATGGCGACCACAGTAGTGCCGTGGCGGCGGCCCGGCGGATACCGACGAGGCGAGGGCCGGTTGTGGCCTGCGAGAAAGATCATGATTTGCATATGCCCTGTACGTCCCTTTGTGATCGGTGACTACGCTCTGCCCATGTCCTCCCGCGTGAACAAGGAGATCGGCGAGGCCCTGCTGGCCTTCGTCGACCGGCAGCGGCCCGCGCTGCTGTCCATCAGTGACGATCTGGCGCCGATTCTGGCGGCGCTGGACGCGTTCCTCTCCGGCGGCAAGCGGCTCCGGCCGTTGTTCTGCTACTGGGGCTGGCGCAGCGCCGGGGGGGACGACCGCCGGGAGGTGGTGGCCGCGGCGGCCTCACTGGAGCTGCTGCAGGCCAGCGCGCTGATCCACGACGACGTGATGGACGCCAGCGACACCCGCCGCGGGCAGCCCTCGGTGCACCGCCGGTTCGAGGCGATGGCGGGGGCGGCCGGCTGGGGGGCGGCGGAGTCGTTCGGCACCGGCGCCGCGATCCTGCTCGGCGACCTGTGCCTGGCCTGGTCCGGCGAGATGTACGACCGGTGCGGCCTGCCCGCCGACGTCCTCCAGCGGGGGCGCAGGGTGTACGACCTGATGCGCACCGAGGTCATGAGCGGCCAGTATCTCGACATGCTCGAGCAGGCGCGGGGCACCGGGACGGTCGAGACGGCCCTGCGGGTCGTGGAGTACAAGAGCGCGAAGTACACCATCGAGCGGCCGCTGCACCTCGGTGCCGCGCTGGCCGGGGCGGACGAGCCGGTGCCGGCGGCCCTGTCGGCGTACGGCCTGCCGCTGGGCATCGCCTTCCAGCTCCGCGACGACGTCCTCGGGGTCTTCGGGGATCCGGCGGAGACCGGCAAGCCGGCCGGGGACGACCTGCGCGAGGGCAAGCGGACGGTGCTCATCGCGCTCGCGCTGGAACGCGCCGGCGCGGCCCAGGCCGAGGTCGTACGGCGCCTGCTGGGCGATCCGGCACTGGACCAGGCGGGCATCGCCGACCTCAGGTCGGTCATCGTCGAGACCGGGGCCCTGGCCGCCTGCGAGGCGATGATCGACACCTACGCCGCCCAGGCGCACGCCGCGCTCGAGTCGCCGTCCATCGCCGCCGGGGCCCGCGAGGCCCTCACCGAACTCGCCGTGGCGGCGACCGCCCGCCGCGGCTGACCCTCCCGCGCCGCTCCAGGCGATCTCCGTACGGACCCCGGACCGGGAAGACGCGCCGGCGTCATGGGGCGTTCACCTGCGGCTCGTACGGTCGGCGGGTGATCGGGGAAGCTGGCCGGGGGCGGAGACGCGGGGCCTTCGCGCTCGCCGGGATCTCGGTCAGCGTCGTGCTGATGACCCTGGTCGGCTCCTGGCGCCCGCCGGCGGCGGTGCCGGCGCTGGACCGGCCGGGCCTCCTCCCCCGGCTGCCCTGGGCGCCCTCCACGGATCTGGCCGTGACCCTCCTGCTCTGGGCCGCGATGATCATCGGCACCGCAGGGATGGCCGCCGGCCTGGCGGCGGTACGCGGCGGATGGCGCGTGCCGGCGGCGGGACTGCTGCTCGGCGGCGGGGTGGCGGTCGCGGTCCTCACCATCGCGCCGCCGATGGGCAGCACGGACCCGATGGACTACGCGGCCTACGGCCGGATGGCGGCGCTGGGCCACAACCCGCACGTGCTCACCCCCGGCGAGTTCCGGGCGACCGGTGACCCGGTGGGCGCGCTGGCGCCCCGCGAGTGGGAGGACCTCCCCTCGGTCTACGGTCCGCTCGCCACGGCCGCCCAGTGGGCGGCCGCCGAGCTCGGCGGCGGGTCGGCGGCCTGGACGGTGCTGTGGCTGAAGATCTGGAACGCCGCGGCCTTCCTGTCCGTCTCCGTCGCCCTGGCCCGGCTGGCCGGCCCCGACCCCGCGCGAAGGATCCGCGTCCACCTGCTGTGGACGCTGAATCCGCTGATGCTGTGGGCCCTGATCGGCGGCGCCCACGTGGACGGGCCCGCGGCGGCGCTCGCGGTGGCGGGGCTCTGCCTGCTGGGGCGGGCGGCCGGCCGGAGGGCGAGCCGGCCGGGCGCGGTGCTCCGCAGCGGGGCGGCCGGGCTGCTGCTGGGCGCGGCGGCCGCGGTGAAGGCCCCGTACGCGCTGGCGGGGGCGGGGATGGTCTGGGCGGTCAGGACCTCGCGCTGGGCGGTGGCGGCGCTCCTGGCCGGGGCCGCCGCCGCGCTGGCCACCGCCTACCTGCTGACCGGCCCCGAGGCGATCATGGCCGTGGTCCGCCGCGGGCGGATGCCGTCCTGGAACACGCCCTGGCAGCTGCTGGTCCCGGTGCTGGGCGGCCCGCCGCCGGGCTGGCTGCTGTCGTGGGGGCCCCTGGCGGCGGCCTTCGCCGTGGCGCTCGTGCTGCTGCGCGGGCTGCCGTCCGGCTCGGGCCGGCTCCGGCCCTCGCTGGCGATCTGCCTGGCCTGGGTGCTCACCACCCCGGTCTACTACCCGTGGTACGAGGCGCTGGTCTTCCCGTTGATCGCGCTGGCCCCCGCCTCCCGGCTGGACTGGCCGCATCTCGGCCGTGCGCTGGTGGCGACCGGCGGCTGCCTGCCCGGCGTGGCGTTCCGGCTGGGCGACTCCTGGCTGCGCGCGGCCGTCACCGACGGGCCGCTGTCCTATGTCGTCCCGTGCGCGCTGCTGGCGCTGGCCGTGGCCCTGGTCGGCGGGGCGGCGATCCGGGGCCGTACCGCCCCGGCCGCGGGCCCCGCCGTGCCGGCCGGCCCGCCGCTGCTGGCAAGGTCATCACTAAGCCGACATTAAAGACAAATAACTGCATTTGCCTTGACTAGCTACTTAAGCGGCGATTGATACATATTACGTACACAACAGGCGAAAGGGGTGGACGATGCAGAGCTTCGCGGAGGTCCTCAGGCGACGGCTGGGACAGGAACGCCGGTCGGTGGAACAGGCCATGGCCGACGGAGACGTCTTCGAGCAGGACCTGCACGAGGCGGCGCTGGAGGACCTCTACCGGCTGGCCCTCCAGAACGGTGTCACGGTCCACGACCCGGCACCCGAAGGGACACTCCTCACCCGCCCCTGAGACCGGGGGACGCCTACCTGGCCCTATGCCGTGATGGCGGCCGGGGCCGCCCCGCCAGAGCGCGGAAGGCGGGGCTCCAGGGGCCTACGGGTCAGTAATAAAGAACGCGTTACAATTTTCTTCCACCCGGCATCCGACCCCTCAAAGTAGGGCAGTCGAGGCATATCGTCCGCCCATGCTCACTCGACGGTCCGTCGTCCTGGCGGCGCTGCTGTGCATCGCTCCCCTCGCAATACAGACCGGCGTGGGCACTGCCGCCCCCCTGCCCCGGTCCGTCGCGGCCACCGCCGCTCGCGCCGCGGCGCCGTGCGGAGACCCGGCCTCCCGCCCCTGGTGCGCCACCGGTCTGTCCCCGGACCAGCGGGCCGGCCTGTTGCTCGCGGCGATGACGCTCGGCGAGGAACTCGACCTGATGGCCGGGGACGACCTGTTCGGGCCGCTGCACACCCCCGACTCCCCCACCGCGCACGAGGGCACCGTCAACGGCATCCCGCGCCTGGGCATCCCCACCGTGCTGATGGCGGGCGGCGGCCCCGCGGGCATCCGCCAGGGACCCGGCACGGCACTGCCCGCCCCGATCGCGCTCGGCGCGGGCTTCGACGTGGCCGCCGCCGCGCGGTTCGCCTCGGTGGTCGGCGACGAGGCGCGGCGGAAGGGCAACGACGTGGCCCTGGGCCCGGCCGTGGACATCGTGCGCGTGCCGCAGGCCGGCCGCGCCTACGAGGCCTTCGGCGAGGACCCCTACCTGGCCACCGGGCTGACGGTCCCCTGGGTCCGCGCCGCGCAGGCGCAGGGCGTCATCGCGGCGGTGAAGCACTATCCCGCCAACAACCAGGAGCGCGACCGTTACCTCGGGAACATCGCGGTCTCCGCACGGACGCTCCGCGAGATCTACCTCCCGGCGTTCGAGGCCGCCGTGCGCAACGGCCGCGCGGGCATGGTGATGTGCGGCTACAACAGGGTCAACGGGGAGCCGAGCTGCGGCAGCAAGCTCATGCTCGACCAGGTTCTGCGGGACCAGTGGGGCTTCCGCGGCACGGTGATCTCCGACTGGGTGCTGGCCGCCAAGGGCACCGCGGTCTCGGCCAACGGCGGCCTCGACATCGAGATGCCGATCGGGCTCGGCTACACCCCGCTCGCCCTGCGCGCCGCCCTCGGGCTCGGCACGGTGAGCCGGGCGACGGTGGACGCCCACGTCCGCAACTACCTGCGCACCCTGTTCGCCCACGGGGTCTTCGACCGCCCGCAGTACCCGAACGCCCCGGAGACCATCGACACCGCCGGGCACGCCGACACCGCCCGGCAGATCGCCGAGAACGGCATCACGCTGCTGAAGAACAACGGCGTGCTCCCGCTCGGCGCGCCCAGGAAGATCGCCGTCATCGGCTCGGCCGCGGACTCCTACGTCAGCGGCGGCGGCTCCTCCCAGGTCACCCCCCGCGCCCCCGTCACCCCGCGCCAGGGGATCACCGCCCGCGCCGGGTCCGGGGCGACCGTGACCTACTCCGACGGGTCCGACCCGGCCGCCGCCGCGGAGCTGGCCCGCTCGTCGGACGTGGCGATCGTGGTGGCCGCGGCCTCGCGTCAGGAGGCCACCGATCTCAGCTGCCTCAGCCTCGAGTGCGGCACGCAGAAGCGCGGCGACCAGGACGGGCTCATCGCCAAGGTCGCCGCCGCCAATCCCCGGACCGTCGTCGTGCTCGAGACCGGCGGGCCCGTCCTCACCCCCTGGGCCGGCCAGGTGGCCGCCGTGGTGGAGGCGTGGTACCCGGGCGAGCAGGGCGGCACCGCCCTCGCCCGCGTGCTGTACGGAGACGTGGACCCGGGCGGCCGGCTGCCGGTGACCTTCCCCGCCGCGGAGGGCGACACCCCGGTCGCCGGGGACCCGCGGCGCTACCCCGGAGTGGACGGCACGGCGACCTACTCCGAGGGCGTCATGGTGGGCTACCGGCACTACGACGCCAACGGCATCACCCCGAGCTTCCCCTTCGGCTTCGGCCTGTCGTACACGACCTTCGGCTACGGGGACCTCGCCGTGCGGCCGGGCGGCGTCTCGGTCACCGTGACCAACACCGGGCAGCGCACGGGCACGGCCGTACCGCAGCTCTATCTCGGCATGCCCGCGCCGGACGCCGGGACCCCGCAGCCGCCCAGAGCGCTCAAGGGGTTCGCCAAGGTCGTCCTCGCGCCGGGCCAGAGCAGGCGGGTGACCTTCCCGCTGAACGCCCGTTCCTACGCGTTCTGGCACCAGGCCACCGGCTCCTGGAAGATCGCCCCGGGCTGCTACCGGGTGATGGTCGGCGCGTCCTCCCGGGACATCGCCGCCACCGGCGGCATCCCCCGGGGCGGCGGTCACTGCTGACGCCCCGCGGGCCGGCAGGGCGGTGGACTGTCGGCCAATGGGAAGTTCGTGGCGTTCTGTCACTGAAAGGTGGGGCACCTGAGGTCCGGGTGAACCAGAATGTTCGCCATGCCTGACGAGACCCCCCGCATCACCCCGCTGCCGGAGAGCGAGTGGGACGAGACCGTGGCCGGAGTCGTCTCCGTGACCGGCCCGCTCAACATCTTCACCACGCTGGGCCGGCATCCCGACCTGTTCAGATCGTGGATCGGCTTCGGCACCATGCTCCTCATGGGCGGGACGCTGCCCGCCCGGGACCGTGAGCTGGCGATCCTGCGCGCCGCCCACAACAACGGCTGCACCTACGAATGGACCCACCACGCCCGGCTCGCCCGGGACGCGGGCCTGGACGACGCCGAGATCGCGGCCCTGGCCGCAGGGCTGGACGAGTACCCCTGGGCACCGGCGGACCGCATCGTGGTCGCCGCGGCCGACGAGCTGCACACGACCCGGACGCTCAGCCAGGCGAGCTGGGACGCGCTGGCGGAGCGGTTCGACGAGCACCGGCTGATCGAGCTGGTGATCCTCATCGGCCACTACACGATGCTGGCCTTCGCCCTCAACGCGTTCGGGGTGCAGCCCGAGGCGGCGCACTGACCCACGGGGTCCCCATCACACGTACCGGCTCTGAATACCGTCACGTCGTCCCATCCGGTGATCTTTTGCCGGATGGGACGACGTTTCCTGGCCCACACTCTTCCCGGACGCGATACAAATAGGGCAATCTTTGCCTCCCCCTGTAACGCCGGAGCTCACGTGCCTGATGACACTCCCCTCGGCCCGGACGATCCGCGCCGTCTGGGCGGTTACACGCTCATCGGGCGGCTGGGCGAGGGCGGCCAGGGCGTGGTCTACCTGGGCCGTGATCGCGGCGGTGACCTCGTGACGGTGAAGCTGCTGCGCGGGGGCTGGGCGGCCAGCCAGCGCGCCCGTACGCGCTTCATGAAGGAGGCGGCGGCCGCCCGGCGGGTCTCCGCCCCGCACACCGCCCGGGTGCTCGACGCCGAGGTGACCGGCGACCGGCCCTACATCGTCAGCGAGTTCGTCGAGGGCCCGTCACTGCAGCACGTGGTCGAGGACCGCGGCCCGCTGGCCGGCGCCCAGCTGCGCAAGGTAGCGCTGCGGACGGCCGCCGCGCTGGCCGCCATCCACCGGGCCGGCATCGTGCACCGCGATTTCAAGCCCGGCAACGTGGTGCTCGGGCCGGAGGGCGCCAAAGTGATCGACTTCGGGGTCGCCCGCACCCTGGACGCCACGCCGACGACCACCGGGCCGGTGGGCACGCCCGCCTACATGTCCCCGGAGCAGATCGAGGAGGAACCGGTCGGGACCAGCGCCGACGTCTTCGCGTGGGGCTCGACCATGGTGTTCGCGGCCACCGGCCGGCCGCCGTTCGGCTCCGGTTCCGGACCGGCCGTCATGCGCCGGGTGACCGAGCGCGCTCCGGACCTCGGCGACCTCAAGGGACCGCTGCGGGAGCTGGTCGAGCGCAGCCTGGACAAGAACCCGGCCGCCCGGCCGACCGCTCCCCAGCTCGTGCAGGCCCTGCGCGCCGGTGCCGGCCCCCGCCCGAAGCCCAAGCCGAAGAAGATCCCCGCCTACCGCTGGCGGATGATGGTCGCCCTCGCAGCGGTGATCGTCCTGGGTTTCCTGCTGGGCGTCCTCATGCCCACCCACTGAGCCGTCACCCGGCCCCGGCACGGCCCCGGCGGCGCGGATCCCGGCCTGACGCCTGTGCGTACCGGACGGCGATCGCCGGCGCCCCGGAAGACCGGTTCGCACCGCCGAGGCGCGTACGCGGAGGCCGGTCTTTCGGTATTTTGGGGAACTCAGTCGTGCTGCCGGCGGGAGGCTCGGTGACCATCGGCATCCGTTACGGCGTGCACTCGGATGCCGGCATCGTCCCCGACCGCAACGAGGACTCGGCCTACGCGGGCGCACACCTGCTCGCCGTCGCCGACGGCATCGCGGACCGGCCCGGCGGGGACATCGCGAGTGCCACCGTCATCGAGAGCCTCCGCGGGCTGGACACCGAGATCCCCGCCCAGTCCCTCGTCGGCACGCTGGAGCTCGGCGTCAGACGGGCCAACGACGAGCTCCACCACCTCGTCGAGGGCGAACCCTCCCTCCACGGCATGGGAGCGACGCTCACCGCGATGCTGCGGTCGGGCTCCCGCATCGCCCTGGTGCACATCGGCGACTCGCGGGCCTATCTCCTGCGCGATGGCGTGCTCTTCCAGATCACCCACGACCACACCCTGGTCCAGTCGCTGGTGGACGAGGGCCGGATCACCCTGGAGGAGGCCGCCTCCCATCCGCAGCGCTCGGTGCTGCTGCGTGCCCTCGACGGGCGCGGCGAGGTCGAGCCCGACCTGTCGCTGCGGGACGCCCGGCTGGGCGACCGTTATCTCCTCTGCTCCCATGGGCTGTCGGGGGTGGTGAGCGCACAGACCCTCCACCACGCCCTCACCGAGCATACGGAGCCCGGCGGGGCCGCCGAGCGGCTGATCGACCTGGCCAAGCGGGGCGGCGGTCCCGAGAACATCACCTGCGTGGTGGCGGACGTCGCCGAGCTGACCTGGCAGGAGTCCCAGGCGGCCAGGCCGGTGATGGTGGGCGCCGTGGCGGACCGGCCCCCCGGAGGGGGGAGTGCGGGCCGGGCACCTTTCCGGCTGCCCGGGTACACCGTCCTCGAAGCGCTGGGTGAGGGCGGCTACGCGACCGTCTACCGGGCCAGACAGCTCAACCCGAAACGCAATGTGGCGATCAAAGTAGTCGATCTCCGGGTCCGGGAACGGGATTTGCGGCGCTTCCAGCGCGAGGTGGAGGCCGCCGCGCGGCTGTCCGCACATCCGAACGTCGTCACCCTCCACGCCGCCGGGGCCCTGGGCGATGGACGCCCCTACCTCGTCATGGAGATGTGCACCGGCGGCTCACTGGCGGACTGGCTGAGGATCAACGGGCCGCTGCCCCCCGCCCGCGTCCGGGAGATCGGCGTGCACATCGCGGGCGCGCTCGGGCAGGCCCATCGACTGGGGGTCCTGCACCGTGACATCAAGCCGCACAATCTGCTGCTCACCGAGTTCGGCCAGGTGGCGCTCGCCGATTTCGGCATAGCGGCACTGCCGGAGCCGGGGCGGGAACTGTCGGTGACGCTGAACACGATGACCCCGGCGTACGCCTCGCCGGAGTCGTTCGACGGTGCCGAGCCGACCGCCGCCGCGGACGTGTACTCGCTCGGAGCGACCCTCTACGCCCTGCTGGCGGGCCGGCCGCCACGTGCTCCGGAGCGGAACCTGCCGGTGACGGCGCTGGTGAAGCACTACTCAGCGGCACACGACCGCCCCGTCGAGTCCATCGCCGGTGTCCCGGAATCCCTCATGGCGGTGCTGCGCATCGCGCTGGAGAAGGACGTGACCCGGCGCTTTCGCACCGCGGCGCAGTTCCGCGACACGCTCGAGTCCGTACGACTGGACGCCTGAGACGCCGCGGCACGACCCCGGCCGCCCGTGCGGCCCAGACCACCCGACGGGCCGCCCGATCGGCACCCGGCCCGCGGGCACCGCTCACGACCCGGCCGTCACCAGTGCGGCGGCCTGTCCTCGAGGTAGCGGGCGTCGTCGTCGGCGGGCGCGCGCCACTCCCCCCAGCCGGTGTCGGTGTCGTCACGGGTCTGGTCCGGCAGGATCTCCAGGTCGTCGTCGGAGAGATCCACCTGCCGGTCGTCATCGGGTGCGATGCTCATACGGTCATTGTCGTGCATCCGGGGGCGGCATACGAGCATCCGCCCGGTCAGCACCGCGCGTCGCGCAGGCGGCGGGCCAGTTCGGCGGCCACCGCGCCCGGTGACGAGGCCTCGGTGAGGGCCCGGACCACCACGACCCGCCGGGCCCCCCGGTCCAGCACCTGGTCGAGGTTGCCCAGGTCGATGCCGCCGATGGCGAACCACGGCCGGGACACGCGCTGCGCGGCGACGTACTCCAGCAGCTTGGGCCCGGGCGCGGGGCGGCCGGGCTTGGTCGGCGTCGGCCAGACCGGGCCGGCGACGAAGTAGTCGACGCCCGGCTGCGCCGCGGCGGCCGAGGCCTCCTCGTCGGAGTGCGTCGAGCGCCCGATCAGCACGTCCTCGCCGAGGATGCGCCGGGCCGTCGCGACGGGGAGGTCGTCCTGCCCGAGGTGCAGCACGTCGGGCCGGGCCGCGGCGGCGACGTCGGCCCGGTCGTTGACCGCCAGCAGCGCCCCGTGCCGGTCACACGCCTCCCGGAAGACCGACAGGTGGTCGATCTCCTGGCGCGCCTCCAGCCCCTTCTGGCGCAGCTGGACGATGTCCACGCCGTTGCCCAGCACCTCGTCGAGGAACGCCGGCAGGTCGCCCTGCCGCTCCCGGGCGTCGGTGCACAGGTAGAGCCGGGCCCGGTCGAGCCTGGCCCGCAGCGTCACGGCACGTTCGGACGGGAGATGCAGGGGCACGGTGAGACCTCTCGGGTGAGCGGCCCCGGGAGGGGCCCCGGGGCGGGGCCTAGAACGCCAGGGCCTGAGCCCGTCTGCGGATCTCGGTGCCCCGGTTCTCGGCCAGTGCCTGCGCGGGGGTCCCCGGCAGGGTGTCGTCGTCGGTGAACAGCCAGCGCAGCGCCTCGATCTCGCTGAAGCCCGCGTCGGCCAGCAGCGTGAGCGTCCCGCTCAGCCCTTTGACGACCTGCCCGTCCTGGACGAAGATCGCGGGGATCCGGTAGCCGCCCTCGTGCGGGACGCCGAGGAGCTTGTGGTCACGGATCAGCTGCTTGGCCTTGTTCTGGTTGAGCCCGAGAGCGACAGCCGCCTCCGAGAGGGAGAGCCACTCTCCCACCAGGTCCTCGGCGCTCTTTCCGGTCGCGCTATCAACAGCGGTGTTCATCTGTGTCACGGACACCTTGGTACCACCTCTGGCAAGTGCTCAAACCGCCTGAACCATCTCACATGCGTGCGGAATTGCGGACGGCGACCCCCGGATCCATGATCAACTCGGGGTCGACGGGGGTTCCGCTCGCCATGAGCCGGCGGGCCTGCACCAGGTCGCGGGGCCGGTCGACGGTCAGGATCGCGTCCAGCCGGTCACCGGTCAGCCAGCACGCCGCCCAGGCGGGCTCGGTGGGATCGCCCCGGAAGACCGGCCGGCCCGGCCCCGGGTGGCCCGCGAACTGCATCATGCGGCCGAACTGCTCGGACCAGAAGTACGGGACGGCGTCGTAGCAGGCGTCCTCGCCCAGGAGCGAGGCGGCGGCCACCTCGGGGGCGTTGAGCGCGTTGTCCCAGTGCTCGACCCGCAGTCGCCGGCCGTACCGGTTCGACCACCACGCGGCGCAGTCGCCGACCGCGACGATCTCGGGCCGCCTGGTGCGCAGGGAGGCGTCCACCACCACCCCGCCCGCCAGTTCCAGCCCCGAGCCCGCCAGCCAGGCGGTCTCCGGGCGGACGCCGACCCCCACCACGATCTCGTGGGCGTCGATCCAGCCGCCGCCGGCCAGCGCCAGGCCGTTCGGTTCGACCGAGGCGACCTTGACCCCGCAGCGCAGCTCGATCCCCGCCGCGGCGTACCACGGCACGGTCAGCGCGCCGATCTCGGAGCCGACGGCGTTGGCCAGCGGCGCGTCGGCGGCCTCCACGACGGTGACCCGGCAGCCCAGCCGGGCGGCCGCCGTGGCCACCTCGGCCCCGATCCAGCCCGCGCCGACGATGACGATGCGGGCGCCCTCGGTCAGCCCGGCCCGCAGCGCCCGGGCGTCGTCGATCGTGCGGATGACGTGCTGGGGGCCGTCCCCGGGCAGCCGTACGGGCGTCGAGCCGGTGGCGATGACCAGCCCGTCGAAGGGCAGTTCCCCCGCCGACGACTCCAGCGTCCCGCCGGTGTCCGGGGCCAGGCGCAGTCCCGTGACCGTGTGCCCGAGCAGGAGCTCGCAGCGCAGCGCGTCCCAGTCGGTGTCGACGGTCGTGTCGTCGGTGTCCCCCAGGAGGACCGCCTTCGACAGCGGCGGCCGGTCGTAGGGCCGGTGCCGTTCGGCCCCGACGAGGGTGATGGCGCCCTGGTATCCCCTGGCCCGCAGCGCCTCGGCGGTCCGCACACCCGCCAGCCCGGCGCCGGCGACCACCACGGAGCCCGGCGACGAGGGCCCGCCCGCAACCGCATCCATGACGGCACACCCTAGTACGGGGCCTCCGGGCCGCTGTAGACGGGTGTCCAGACACGTGGCCGTATGGTCCGGCGGTGCCGGGTGCCCCGCCGGGACATACGCTAGGGGGGACGAGCGCGGGAGTCCGGTACGACCGGGCTGAGAGGGCGGCTGATGGGGCCGCCGACCGCTACGACCTGATCCGGATCATGCCGGCGAAGGGAGCCAGAGGTGTCCGATCCAGCGCCGCGGGACGTGGTGATCATCGGGGCGGGGGTCATCGGGCTGGTGACCGCCTGGCGGGCGGCCCAGCGCGGCCTGACGGTCACGCTGGTCGACCCGGCCCCGGCGAGCAGGGCGTCGCACGTGGCCGCGGGGATGCTCACCCCGGTCAGCGAGCTCACCTACGGAGAGGAGCCGCTGCTGCGCCTCGGTCTCGCCTCCCGGGACCGCTACCCGTCCTTCGTGGCCGAGCTGGAGGAGCTCACCGGGCAGCGGACGGGGCACCGGGCCGACGGGCTCCTCCAGGTCGCCTTCGACGGCGACGATCTCGGCTACCTCGACGACCTGCGGCGCTTCCAGGAGAAGCTCGGGGTGCACGCCGAGGCCCTGACCGGCCGGGAATGCCGCCGGCTGGAGCCGATGCTGGCCCCCTCGGTGCGGGGCGGGCTGCTGGCCCCCGGCGACGGCGCGATCGACCCCCGGCGGCTCACCGCCGCGCTGCTGACCGCGGTCGGCCGGGCCGGCGGCGAGCTCGTACGGCTGGCCGCCACCGGCGTGATCGTGGAGCGGGACACCGCGGTGGGGGTACGGCTGGCGGGCGGCGGCGAGATCCGGGCCGGCCGGGTGGTGCTGGCGGCCGGCCCGTGGATCGGCGACCTGGCCGGCCTCCCGCCGGGCGTCGTGCCGCCGATCCGGCCGGTGAAGGGGCAGGTGCTGCGGCTGCGGGCCGGACCGGCGGGCACTCCCGCGCTGAGCCGCCCGACCCGGGGGCTGGTGCGCGGCTCCTCGATCTACCTGGTGCCGCGTGCGGACGGCGAGATCGTGGTGGGGGCGACCCAGGAGGAGCTCGGCTACGACACCACCATCACGGCGGGCGGCGTCTGGGAGCTGCTGCGCGACGCCCGCGAGCTGGTGCCCGGCATCACCGAGCTGGAGTTCGTCGAGGTGAACGCGGGCCTGCGCCCGGGGTCGCCGGACAACGCCCCGGTCCTCGGCCCGGCCGCGCTGCCCGGGCTGTTCCTGGCCGCCGGGCACTTCCGCAGCGGGGTGCTGCTGGCGCCGGTGACCGGTGAGGTGATGGCCGAGGTGCTCGCCGGCGGCGCGCTGCCGGCCATCGCCCGGCCGTTCACCCCGGACCGGTTCGCCCCGGCCGGGCCCGGCGGCGGGCCCGGAAATCAGCCCGGCGATCGGCCCGGTGATCAGCCCGGCCAGCGGCCCGGCGAGGAGATGAGAGCATGAAGCTGATCGTCAACGGCGAGCCGCGCGAGGTCCCGGACGACGCGACCGTGGCCAGCGTGGTCGCGGCGGTGACGCCGGCCACCGCGGGCGTGGCGGTCGCGCTCAACGACGAGGTCGTCCGCCGCGCCGAGTGGCCTTCGACGCCCGTACGGGACGCGGACCGGCTCGAGGTACTGACCGCCGTACAGGGAGGGTGAGCAGGGTGGATCCGGGCAGGAACGAGGGCCCCGCGGGAGCGGACCGGCCGGCGGGCACGGACGAGCTCGTGATCGCGGGCGAGTCCCTCGGCTCACGGCTGATCATGGGCACCGGCGGGGCGCCCAGCATGCGGGCGCTGCGGGAGGCGCTGACCGCCTCCGGTACCCGGCTGACCACCGTCGCGATGCGCCGGGTGGATCCGGCGGCGCGCGGCTCGGTGCTCGACGTCCTGCGGGAGTGCGACATCCGGGTGCTGCCGAACACCGCCGGCTGCTTCACCGCCGGTGAGGCGGTGCTGACCGCCAAGCTGGCCCGCGAGGCCCTGGGCACCAACTGGGTGAAGCTCGAGGTCATCGCCGACGAGCACACCCTCCTGCCGGACCCGATCGAGCTGCTCGACGCCGCCGAGCAGCTGGTCGGCGACGGGTTCGTCGTGCTGCCCTACACCAACGACGACCCGGTGCTGGCCCGCCGGCTGGAGCAGGCGGGCTGCGCCGCGGTGATGCCGCTGGGCTCCCCCATCGGGTCGGGCCTGGGCATCCGCAACCCGCACAACATCGAGCTGATCGTGGAGCGGGCGGGGGTCCCGGTCGTGCTGGACGCGGGCATCGGCACCGCCAGCGACGCCGCCCTCGCCATGGAGCTGGGCTGCGACGCCGTCCTGCTGGCCACCGCGGTGACCCGGGCGCAGTCCCCCGCGACGATGGCCGCGGCCATGCGGCACGCGGTCGAGGCGGGCCGGCTGGCCCGGCTGGCCGGCCGCATCCCCCGGCGCCGCCACGCCCAGGCCTCCTCGCCCTGGGAGGGCCTGGCCGGATAGCCTTCCGGGCCGCGTCTGTGACACGCGCGCCAGAATCGGCCCATGCTCATACCCCGGACTGATGGGAGCAAGGGCGAATCGCCCGTACACTCACACCGATGGACACGACGGTTGCAGATCCACTCGTCGGGCAGGTGCTCGACGGGCGCTACCGCATTGAGTCCCGGATCGCCCGCGGCGGGATGGCCACCGTCTACGTGGCCCGTGACATCAAACTCGGTCGCGCCATCGCGCTCAAGGTGATGCACGCCAACCTCGCGCAGGACGACGAGTTCGTCCGGCGTTTCATCGTCGAGGCCAAGTCCGCGGCGGCGCTGTCGCACCCCAACGTCGTGGCCGTCTACGACCAGGGCACCGACGGCCACTACGTCTTCCTGGCGATGGAGTACGTCCCCGGCCGCACGCTGCGCGACCTGCTCACCGAGCAGAGCCGGCTGGGCCCCCGGCAGGCACTGAGCCTGATGCAGCCGGTGCTGGCCGCGCTGGGCGCCGCCCACCGGGCCGGGCTCGTGCACCGCGACGTCAAGCCCGAGAACGTCCTGCTGACCGATGACGGCCAGGTCAAGGTGGCCGACTTCGGGCTGGCGCGGGCCGAGACGGCGAGCAAGCAGACCAAGACCGGCATGATCATCGGCACGGTCGGCTACATGGCGCCGGAGCAGGTGCTGTCCGGCCACGCCGACTCCCGCTCCGACGTCTACGCCGCCGGGATCATGCTGTTCGAGCTGCTGACCGGCTACCAGCCGCACCAGGCCGACAGCCCGCTCGCGGTGGCCTACAAGCACGTCAACGAGGTCGTGCCGCTGCCCTCCAGCGTGCTGCCGGGCATCCCGCCGCAGCTCGACGCGCTGGTCGCCACCTCCACCAGCCACGACCCGGCCCGCCGGCCCGCCGACGCCAACCACTTCCTGGCCGCCGTCGCCGAGACCGACCGGGCGCTCCCCCGTGACATCGACCACCAGATGGCCAATGTCACGGCCTCCTTCCAGCAGCCGACCATGCAGGGCGGCGGCTCGCACACCTCGGTCCTGCCGCCCGGCCTGGTGCGGCCCGGCGCGCCGGCGGAGCCCGCCGCCCCGCTCGCGGACCGCGTGATCTCCTTCGTGACCGGCCGGTTCGTGCTCATCGCGCTGGGCCTCATCGCCGCCCTGGTGCTCGGCTGGGCGGTGTGGTACCAGACCGCGGGCCAGTACGAGACCGTCCCGGCCGACATCATCGGCGTCTCGGTCAAGGACGCCAAGGCCCAGCTCGAGGCGAAGGGCTACCGCGTCGCCCAGGGCAAGGCCAGGTACGACCAGAAGGTGCTCAAGGGCATGGTGGCCGCCACCGACCCGGTCCCCGGCACCCGGCTCACCAAGTCCGCGCTCGTCACCCTGATCCCCTCCAAGGGCAAGCCGCCCGTCCCGGTGCCCAGCGTCGCGGGCAAGTCCCTGTCGGAGGCCCAGAGCGCGCTGTCGGCGAAGGGCTTCAACGCCGACACCGTCAAACGGGAGTCCTCCAAGACCGTGCCCCGCGACCAGGTCGTCCGCACCGATCCGCGCGCCGGGGAGATGGTGCAGCCGGGTGAGTCCGTCACGGTCGTGGTCAGCGACGGCATCACGGTGCCCGACCTCGCGGGCAAGTCCCGCGAGGAGGCCGCGCAGCTGCTCCAGCAGGCCGGGCTGAACGCCAGCTTCCAGGAGCAGGACGGCGAGCCGCCCAACGTGGTGGTCACCCAGAGCCCGCCGGCCGGCACCGGCGTCAGCAACGGCGACACCGTCACCGTCACCGTGAACAAGCCGAAGTGCTTCTTCGACCAGTTCGGCATCAAGGTCGGCTGCGACAACGGCGGCGGCCAGGGCCAGGAGCAGATCCCGGTGCCCAACGTCGTCGGCCAGAACGTGCACGACGCGCGCAAAACCCTGCGCGAAGCGGGGTTCCAGGTGAACGTCGGCGGGTTCGGCGGGGACATCATCAAGCTCCAGATCCCCAACGGCGGCCAGGCCGCGCGCGGCTCGACCATCCGCATCTTCCGGGGTCCCTGAGGGGCCGGCCGTCACGGGCCGGGCCGCCCGCCCGGGTGAGTAGGCTGGTAGGCCTATGACGCCGACTCCCAAGAGCCCCATCGGCGGGCACGTCTTCGTCGCCGGCGGCCTCGCCACCGGAGGGCTGAAATACGCCGCCGAGATCGGTGCGGAGGCCATCCAGGTCTTCGTCTCCAACCCGCGCGGCTGGGCTCTGGCCGCGGGCAAGGCCGCCGAGGACGCCCGGCTGCGCGACAGCGGCCTGCCCACCTACGTGCACGCGTCCTACCTGATCAACTTCGGCTCTCCCACCGAGGAGACGCTGAAGAGGTCGGTGGACTCCGTCCGGCACGCGCTGAGCCGGGCCGCCGACATCGGCGCCCGCGGCGTGGTCGTGCACACCGGCTCCGCGGTCAGCCAGTCCTACGACCAGGCGATGCGACAGATCCACGAGCACCTGCTGCCGCTGCTGGAGGAGATCCCCGAGGACGGGCCGGATCTGCTGCTCGAGCCGATGGCGGGGCAGGGCGCCATGCTGTGCGCGACCGTGCAGCAGCTGGGCCCCTACTTCGACGCGCTGGAGCGGCATCCCCGGCTCGGCGTGTGCCTGGACACCTGCCACGCCTTCGCCGCGGGACACGACCTCACCGCGGCGGCCGGGGTCAAGGAGACCATCGACGCGCTCGTGGCCACCGTGGGGGCGGGGCGGCTGAAGGTGATCCACGCCAACGACTCCAAGGACCCGTGCGGTTCCGCCCGGGACCGGCACGAGAACATCGGCGCCGGCCTGATCGGTGAGGCCCCGTTCGCCGAGCTCTTCCGGCATCCGGCCGTGGCGGGGGTCCCGTTCCTGATCGAGACCCCGGGCAAGTCGGCCGAGCCGCACCGGCGGGACATCGACACGCTCAAGAGGCTGCGGGACGGCTGAGCCGGGCCGCCTCCGGGCCGCCTCCGGGCGACGCGGCGGGCACTGGCCTCGGGGCCGGGCAGGCTGCCCGGACCCGTGAAAAAGGGCCCGGGCGCTGCCGAACAACCCCCCGACTGTTCAGCAGCACCCGAGCCCACCGCCGTCAGGCCCCACCCCCCCGGTACGGGGCCTGTCGGCTCTGATCCGGCCTCCGGTGCGGTCCCACGTCGTACGTTCGGGAATCCCCGCCCATCAACGTGGTACGACCGCTCCGGCGCTCCGGATCTCCTGTGTCGTCTTGAAGTTCGGTGCTCAGGACGAACACTATGCGTCTTACCGCTGATGGGGGTGGTGGGAAACCGCGCCCTCGATGAACGGTGCGTAGCCAGCGTCATACGCTCAGTAGTCGTACGACGAACGGTCGGTCTACGGCGACGAACGGTCCCGACGGCTCATCGGGCGCGGTCGGTGGTCAGTCCCTCGGGCAGATGGAGCCTGGCCATCGCACGATCCACGCCGGGCGGCACCCGGAGCGGGGTCAGCAGCGAGACCCCCACCATCACCGCGAACGTGACCGGGACGATGGCGACGGTGGGCTGTGCGAGCACCGCCCCGGGCCAGCCGCCCCGCACGGCGCCGGCGAGGTGCGTCAGGGCTGCCAGGACGGCCAGCGAGCAGCCCGCGGCGAGACCCGCCACCGCCCCCACCGGGGTCAGCCGCCGCCACCAGAGGCCCAGGACCAGCAGCGGGCACAACGAGCACGCCGAGACCGTACAGCCGAGCGTGACCAGCCCGGCCGGGCCGAGCGGCCGGACCCATGCCACCAGCGCGAGCGGCACGGCGACGGCGACGACCGCGCCGAGCCGGAACGCGCCCGCCCCGCCGCGCGGCCCGCAGTGGGAGACGGTGCCGGCGATGGCCACCACCGCGCAGCAGGAGGCGGCGGCGAAGGCAGCGAAGGCCGCCGCGGCGACCAGCCCGGTCAGGAACGAGCCGGCCGGCCCGGGGGCCAGCCGGTGCGGCAGCATGAGGACGGTCGCGTCCCCGTCGCCGGTCATGAGCAGGCCGGGGGTGTAGAGCCGGCCCAGGGCGCCGTACAGCGCGGGAAGGACGCAGAACAGCCCGAGCAGCGCCGGGACCAGGGCGGCGGTGCGGCGCGCCGCCCGCCCGCACGCGTGGGCGGAGAAGCACCCGACGGCGTGCGGCAGCCCCATGGTCCCCAGCAGCACGCTGAGGACCACGGAGTAGGTGGTGAACAGCGGGTGGTCGCCCCGGCCGAACGGCGCCGCCCAGACGTCACCGCCCGGCTCCGGCGCCGGGGCCGGGCGCGGCACCCGGGCACCGGCGGGGAAGACCAGCCGGGCTCCCTCCTCCAGCACGTGCGTGCCGGGTTCCAGCACGACGCGCGCCCCGTCGTGGCGCCGCCCGTCCAGCACCCCGGCGATCTCGATCCCGGTGCCGGCGAGCACCCGGATCGCCACGTCGAGATCGATGGCGACGGTCGTCTCCTGCGCGAAGCGGGGCGGCTGCGGCCGGCCCTGGCCGGCGGTGAGGCCGAGGTGCCAGAGCGCGAGCAGCGCGACCACGGGGACGGCCATCGCGACGAGCCTGAACCAGCACCGGAAGGCCCGGCCGGCGGTGAGGCCGCGCATGCCGCCGGCGAGCACGATGGACAGGGCGACGACGATGACGGCCGTCCGGCCCACCCACGCAGGAGGGCCTGCGAGCACCCGCAGCGCGATCCCGGCGCTCTCCAGCTGAGGCAGCAGGCAGAACCAGCCGGTGACGCAGACACAGACGCCGGCCGCCCGCCGCACCGCCCGCGAGCCGAGCCGCCACTCGGCGAAGCCCGTGAGGGTGAAGGCGCCGGAGCGGCGCAGCGGCGCGGTCACGAAGACCTGCAGTAGCACGTGCCCGGCCGCGGCCCCGACGGGCAGCCACAGCATGCCGGCCCCGTAGGCCAGCGCCAGGCCCGCGGTGCCGAGGAAGGCCGCCGCGGAGATGAACTCCCCGCCGATCACCGGGGTGTTCCGCGGCTCGCGCATCGGCCGGGGGGTGAGCCGGGCGCAGGCCTCCGCCCGCGGGCTCCACAGCAGGCTGAGCGCCCCCACGGCCGCCACCAGCGCCGTCAGCGCGGCCACTGTCACCGGCACGCTCATGAGCGCTCCACGACCTCGGTGAAGTCCCGCTCGGTGCGTTCGGCGCGCCGCACGTGCCACGCGGCCGTGAGGATCCAGAGCGGCTGCACGCCCAGGGCCAGCACCAGCCAGGGCAGCGGCACCCCGAGCATCCGCGACCGGGCCAGCCCGGGGACCACGACGAACGCCAGCGGCAGGCCGCCGAAGGCCATCACCATGACCAGGGAGGTGAACATCGCCAGGCGGAGCTGGGCCCGCATCAGCCAGCGGACGTAGACGGCGCCCAGCGCGGTCTGCTCGTCGAGCTCCCGGCTCACCGGCCAGTGCCCGGGGCCGCGCGGCGCCCGCGTGCGCGGGCTGGTCACCGGCACCCGCCGCGGACCGCTCACGGTGCCTCCGCCGGCGGCGGGCCGGCGGGCGGCGCACCCGGGACCGCGGGATCCTGGGCGGAGGCGGCCGGCGGCTCCGGGGCGGGCTGCGGGCGGGAGGTCTGCGGCAGCGGCGAGTCCGGGCGCGGCCGGGGGTCGAACCGGAACCGCCGGACGAGCAGGTCGCGCACCTCGCGGGTGTGGCGCCGGCTCACCGGCAGCAGCTCGTCGCCGACCTGCACGGTGGCCCGGCCGCCGTCGAAGCGCAGCTCGGTGATGTGCCCGGCCGAGACCAGGGTGCTGCGATGGATCCGGATGAAGCCCGCGACCTCCCACCGCTTGGCCAGCACCACCAGCGGCATCCGGATGAGGTAGCCGCCCTCGGAGGTGTGCAGCCGTACGTAGTCGCCGTGCGCCTCGACGTAGAGCACCGTCGACCGCATGACGAGCCGGGTGCGGCCGCCCAGCTCGACGGGGATCACCTCGTCCAGCTCCGCCTCGTCCGGCGCGGGCCCTTCCTCCTTGCGGCTCACCGCCACCTGGACCCGGCGTACGGCCTCGGCCAGCCGCTGCGGGCGCACGGGTTTCAGCAGGTAGTCCAGGGCGCCCAGCTCGTACGCCGTCACCGCGCAGTCGTCGTGCGCGGTCACGAACACCACGACCGGCGGGGCGGCGAACTCCATCAGGAGCCGGGTGAAGTCCAGCCCGTCCAGCCCGGGCATCCGGATGTCGAGGAAGATGGCGTCCAGGCGCTGGCCGGCGACCAGCATGCGGCTGAGGTTGCGCAGCGCCTGGGCCGCCTCGGAGGCGGCCGTCACCTGTTCGATGCGCGGATCCTCCCGCAGGAGGTAGGCCAGCTCCTCCAGCGCGGGAACCTCGTCGTCGACCGCAAGTACGTGAAGCATGTGCCGACCATGCCCCCGATCACCCTGCGTGCGCAATCGCTTTCACCAGGTAGCCGGTAATTGCTTCCGGCGGGCGCTCGGATTCACTCCGGAAAGACCCCGGGCCGGCATTTCGGCACCCGCAGGCTCACCTTGGTGCCGGCCCCCTGACCGGTCTCCACGATCAGGCCGAACTCGTCGCCGTAGACCTGCCGCATCCGCTCGTCGACATTGGCCAGCCCGATGCCCGCATTGGGACCGGTGTCGCCGGCCAGCACCGCCCGCAATCGCTCCGGATCCATTCCGACCCCGTCGTCCTCGATGCTGATGGCGGCCTCGGCCCCGGCGTCGCGGGCCACGATGCGGACGTGAAAGGACTGCCTGCTGGCCTCCATGCCGTGCCGGATCGCGTTCTCCACCAGCGGCTGCAGGGAGAGAAAGGGAACGGCCACGGGCAGCACTTCCGGGGCGATCTCCACCGTGAACCGCAACCGCTCCCCGAACCGGGCGCGTTCCAGCAGCAGATACCGGTCGATGGAGCGCAGTTCCTCGGCGAGCGTGGTGAACTCGCGTGGATTGCGGAAGGAGTACCGGGCGAAGTCGGCGAAGTCCAGCAGCAGTTCCCGCGCGCGTTCCGGATCCGTGCGCACGAAGGAGGCGATGGTCGTCAGCGAGTTGTAGACGAAGTGCGGGGAGATCTGCGCGCGCAGCGCCCGCATCTCGGCCTCGATCAGCCGGGCCCGGGCGGAGTCGAGCTCGGCCAGCTCCAGCTGGCCCGACACCCAGCGGGCCACCTCGCCCAGCGCCCGGATCCGGGTCGGGCACGCGGCCGGGCCGTAGGCCGCCAGGGCCCCCACCACGCGTCCCTCGATGGTGAGCGGGGCGACCATGCCCACGCGCACCTTGCAGAAGGGGTCGCCGCACGCCACCAGCTCGGACTCGACCACCCGTGGCCGCCCCGATTTCAGCACCGGATGCACGTGCCCCAGCGCACGGCCCGCGTGCTCGGCGCCGGCGCCGTCCCAGCCGAGCAGCTGCTCGGCGTCGGTCAGCGCCACCGCCTCGACGTCCAGCAGCGCCCGCAGGTGCCGGGCGGCCTTGCGGGCGGAGTCCCTGGTCAGGCCGGACCGCAGGGACGGCGATGCCAGCGAGATGGTGTGCAGGGTGCCGAAGGTGGCCTCGTCGGCGAGCGAGCCGAATCCGCGCCGCCGTGTTCGTCGCCAGACCATGACAGATTACGATAACGAAAAGTAAGCAGACGAACACGCAGAATGACGATCCGCGGGGCTGGCCCGTACCTACGGCGGCGGGGAGTCGCCGTCCTCCTCCTGGTAGGAGTAGCGCTGCTCACGCCAGGGGTCGGCGGTGTTGTGGTAGCCGCGCTCCTCCCAGAACCCGCGCCGGTCCTGCACGAGATACTCCACCGCGCGCGCCCACTTGACGCTCTTCCAGGCGTACAGGTGCGGCACGACGAGCCGGACCGGGAAGCCGTGGTCGGGGGTGAGTCGCTCACCGTTGTGGTGGGTGGCGAGCATCGTGCCCGCGGCCAGGAAGTCCGCCATCCGCAGGTTGGCGCTGTAGCCGTACTCCGCCCAGACCATGACGTGGGTGACGTCCGGGTGCGGCGGGGCCAGCTCCACGAAGGCGGCGCCGGTGACGCCCTCCCAGTGGTTGTCGGGGATGGTGAACTTGGTGACGCAGTGGAAGTCCGCGACGACCTTCTCGGTGGGCAGGCCGTCGAACTCGTCCCAGTTCCAGCGGTACTGCCGGTCGGCCGCGGTGGCTCCGTACACCCGGAAGTCCCAGCCGGCGGGCCGGAACTTGGGCACCGGCCCGTAGTGCAGGACGGGCCAGCCGCGGGGGACGTACTGTCCCGGCGGCAGTGACTTCTCGAGCTCGGTCCCTGGATCTGTCATGACCCGGCCATACTGCCACCCTCAGGCGGTGAGCCATATTCGGGCCCTCCCGCCCGCGGCATCCCGGGACTGTGTGTAATGTGTGTGACGTGCGCAGCGTCGTCTACTTCTTTTGGTATGGCCAGCCCGGAGCTCGGGTGATGGTCGGCCGAACGCTGCGCTGACAGACCTCACACGAAAGCCCCGGGCCGCACTGGCCCGGGGCTTTCTGCATGTTCACACAGTCCCGCTGGATGAGGAGAGAGAGCAATGGTCGTTGTGATGGGCCCAGAGGCCACCGAAGCGGATATCGACGCCGTCGTCTCGCTGGTCGGGGCGGCGGGCGGCGACGCCTTCGTCAGCCGCGGCGTGAACCGCACCATCGTCGGGCTGGTCGGCGACGTCCAGCAGTTCGGCTCGCTCAACCTGCGCGGCATGAGCGGCGTGAGCGACGTCGTGCGCATCTCGGTGCCCTACAAGCTGATCAGCCGCGAGAACCACCCGGACCGTTCCGTGGTGCGGGTCGGCGGCGTCCCGATCGGCCCCGACACGATGACCCTCATCGCCGGCCCGTGCGCGGTGGAGACCCCGGAGCAGACCCTCCAGGCCGCGCAGATGGCGCGGGCCGCGGGCGCCACCCTGCTGCGCGGCGGCGCGTTCAAGCCGCGCACGTCGCCGTACGCGTTCCAGGGGCTCGGCGAGGCCGGGCTGAAGATCCTCGCCGAGGTCCGGGCCGAGACCGGGATGCCGATCGTCACCGAGGTCGTGGACGCCCGCGACGTCGACCTGGTCGCCTCGTACGCCGACATGCTGCAGATCGGCACCCGCAACACGCAGAACTTCGCGCTGCTGCAGGCGGCCGGCGAGGCCGGCAAGCCGGTGATGCTCAAGCGCGGCATGAGCGGCACCATCGAGGAGTGGCTGATGTCCGCCGAGTACATCGCCCAGCGCGGCAACCTCGACATCGTGCTGTGCGAGCGCGGCATCCGCACCTTCGAGAAGGCCACCCGCAACACCCTGGACATCTCCGCGGTGCCGGTGGCCCAGCGGCTGTCGCACCTGCCGGTGATCGTGGACCCCTCGCACTCGGGGGGCCGCCGCGACCTGGTGCTGCCGCTCACCCGGGCGGCCATCGCGGTCGGCGCGGACGGTGTGATCATCGATGTGCACCCGCACCCGGAGACCGCCCTGTGCGACGGGCCGCAGGCCCTGGTCGACGGTGACCTGCGGGAGCTGGCCAAGGTGGTCCGGGACTTCCCGCCGCTGGTCGGCCGCGCCCTCACCCGGAGCGCCGACGCCGTACCCGCCTGAGGCGCTCGCCCGCCGTGCCACGGTGATCACACTCCGGTGCCGTCACCGTGGCGGGCGTGCCGTTGGACGCGGGCGGCATTGCCGCTACGCTCGGGAGCCATGACGTACTGGCACGCGGTCACGCCGCCGCCCGCCCCCTGACCCGGGGCGGCCGCTTCTCCTTCCGCTGTACGGGCCCGGTGCCGAGCACCCGGGCCCGCTCCGCGCACCCTCGTACGGCTTCGCCCCGGAACACGGATCCGATCTTCCGATTCGAGTTTCAGGAGCGTTCCGCGTGCTGTTCCTTCTCTCCCCGCGTCCCCTGCGCTCACTGCGCTCCGGTGGCGGCGCGGCCGACATCCTGCTGGCGGCGTCCCTGTGGGGCACCACCGGCACCGTCCGCACCCTCGCCCCGGCGTCCGCCGGGCCGGTCACCGTCGGCGCCGCGCGCATCATCCTCGGCGGGCTGGTGCTGTTCGTGCTCGCCGCCCGGGGCGCCGGCCTGCGCCCGCTGCTCCGCCGCGGCCGCGGGACCTGGGCCATGCTCGCCCTCGGCGCGGTCAGCGTCGCGGTCTACCAGACGGCGTTCTTCGCGGCGGTCGCCCGCACCGGGGTCGCGACCGGCACCGTCGTCACCATCGGCAGCGCCCCCGCCTTCACCGGCGTGCTCTGCCTGCTCACCGGCCAGGGCGGCCTGTCGCGGCGCTGGATCCTCGCCACGGCCGGCGCCGTCACCGGCTGCGCGCTGCTGGTCGGCGGCGGCCAGGACGCCGGGGTCGAGCCGGTGGGCGTCCTGCTCGCCCTGCTGTCCGGCCTGACCTACGCGGCGTACGCGACCGTGACGTCCCATCTGATCACCCGCGGCGAGGACGGCCTGGCCGTGGTCGGGGCCCTGTTCGGCGGCGCGGGCGTGCTGCTGCTCCCGGTGCTGCTGAGCGGCGGGCCCGGCACCCTGCTCAACGGGCCCGGCCTGCTGGTGACGCTGTACCTGGGCGTGGTGACCACCGGGCTGGGTTACGTGCTCTACGCCCGGGGGCTGGCGACCACTCCGGTCGCCGTCGCCACGACCCTCGGCCTGGCCGAGCCCGCGGTCGCCGCGCTGCTGGGCCTGGTGGTGCTGGACGAGCACCTCGGCGGCGTCGCCCTGGCCGGGCTGGCCATCCTGGCGGGCGGCATCGTCCTGCTCGCCACCGGCGGAACACGGCCGGGATCGCGGGGCGGGCGGGCGCCGTCGGTTCGATCCCGGGACGGCGGGGCCCGCCGGGACGACACTTGGACCGACGCCACCGTGGCGGCCGTCCGCACGCGGGCGTGGCATCGCAGGGGAAGCCGATGACCGTTCCCGAGATCACCGACGTGCATCCCGCCGAGGAGCTGGCCGCCCCGGAGGGGGAGACGGTGCCGGTCGACGTCGAGCTGGTGCCGGTGATCCGGGCGCTGTGGGCGCTGGACCTCCGCACCCTGATGTGCTGCCAGGACATCGGCGAGGCGATGGCGGGCGGCGGGATCCGCTCGATGGCCGAGCCGGCCCGCTGGAGCGCCTTCCTCGCCGGGCACGCGTGGCTGAAGATGCCCGTCGACGCCGGCCAGGCCCTGCTCGCCCGGCTGGACGGGACGCCGGAGTTCTCCGCGCGGCTGTCCGCCAAGGTCGCCGGCGGCTGGTACTCGGCCGTGTGGCTGTCGCCGGCGGGCCTGGCCGGCCACGCCAACCTCTATTTCCCCCGCGCGCAGATACCCGAGCTCGCCGCCACCCTGGCCACCATGCCCCCATGACCGCCACCCCCGCCATGGCTCGCTGCCGTGATCATGCAATCGTTCGACGAACGATTGCATGATCACGGCGGGTGAGGGAGTCGGGGTGAGACGGGCGGCGCCGCGGGAGGTGGGGTCAGAAGGTGATCGTCCAGCCTTCGGCGCTCGCCTGGTCACGGGTGTAGGAGACGCCGTGGACCTTCAGGCCCGCCGGGTCCAGCAGGGTGATCGCACCGCCGTCGTTGCCGAGCTGGAGCGCGCCGCCGACCCCCAGCGCCACGGTCGCCCCGGCCGCCAGGCCGCCGGCCTCCAGGGTCAGTGCCCGCTGCCGGCGGTCGACGAGCCGCCAGCCGGTCAGGTCCACCGGCTCCGGGGAGGCGTTGAGCAGCGTGACGGTCTCGGCCTCGGGGCCGGGCCCGGCCGGGTTGACCAGTGCCGCGACGATCCGCACCGGCGCCCTGCCGGGGACCGGCTGCGGCAGAGGGGTGCTGAGGGCGTGCCCGGTGACGTCGTCGGTGTGCCAGGCCTGGGACTGGAAGGCGAGGAAGACCGCCACCCAGCGGGACTCGCCGGGGAACCGCAGGAGCAGCGCGCCGTCCTGCCAGACCCCGTCGTCGCTCCGGAACCGGCCGGTGTTGCCCTGATTCATGTGGATGTCGTGGACGCCGTTGCCGGGCCGGAAACCGAAGATCTTGTCCGGGGTGCCCGGCTCGGGACCCCAGCGCTGCCCGAACGCGTAGACACCGGCGGCGGGATCGGAGATCGCCCGCTCCACGTAGTGGTCGAGCAGGTCCGCGAGGTCGTTGTCGGGGCCCGGCAGATCGGGCGGCAGCGGGCGCAGCTGACCGGGATCGAAGAGGTTGCCGCGGATGTAGTCCAGGGCCGCGCCGCCCGGCCGCGACTCCAGTGGCGTCCAGCCCGCGCCCACCTCGGGCAGCGTCCCGGTGAGCGGATGCCGGAAGTCCTCGATGGCGGCGTACAGCAGCTCGGACGGCGCCTGCTGGGACTGGACGTTGACCGCGATCCGGTAGTGGGCGTCGGTGTCGTCGGTCAGCTCGATCTGAAAGTGCGGGGTGTCCTTCGACCCCTCCCTGAGCCGGTCCACGGCCCGTCCCGCCAGTACCCCGTAGGCCCGCAACGGCATGGTTCGCCCCTCTCCCCGCCCCCGAGGCCGAATACCCGGCTCATGACTCCTATGTCGGGCTTCAGGCTAATCCTGTGACCGGCCGCGGACGATCGTTTCGGCCGGATGGGCATGCACGGGTGCGCGGGAGCCCCTCAGAAGCCCCTCAGAAGCCCCTCAGAAGCCCGTCAGGAGGCCTCACGAGGACGTCAGGAGGACGAGGCGTCGCCGTAGACGGGGCTGTGCCGCTGGACCGCGGCGGCCAGCTGGTCGGCCAGCTCCCCCGCGTCCAGCCGCTTCTCGATCTGCCGCAGATCCTCGATCTTGGCCCGGGTCTCGGCCCGACGCGGCGCCAGCAGGCTGCAGCAGTCCTCGTCCGGCAGCTCGGAGATGGACAGCGTGTGGATCCGGCGGGCCTCGTCCATGATCTCGAGCTTGTCCATGCCGACGAGGGGCCGCAGGATCGGCAGCTCGACGGCGTCGTCGAGGGCGGTGATGTTGGTGAGCGTCTGGCTGGCCACCTGGCCGAGCGAGTCACCGGTGACCAGCGCCGCCCCGCCGAGGGTGTGGGCGAGGCTCTCCGCGGTCTTCAGCATGAGCCGGCGCTGCGCGATGATCTGCAGCCGGTCCGCCCCGGACGACTTGATCTGCTGCTGCGCCTTGCCGAACGGCGAGACGTACAGCTTCGAACCGCCCTGGAACCGGTCCAGCTCGCGGACCAGCGCGTACGCCTTGTAGATCGACTCGGGGCCGGTGAACGGCATGCCGGAGAAGTGCAGGAAGTCGACGCGGAGCCCGCGGCGCATCATGCGGTACGCCGCCACCGGCGAGTCGATGCCGCCGGACATCAGCACCAGCGCCCGGCCGCTCGTGCCGACCGGCAGGCCGCCCTGCCCGCGGATCCCGTCGGTGTAGACGAACACCTCGTCGCGGTCGACCTCCACCGAGACGGTGATCTCCGGGGCGCCGAGGTCGACCGGCAGGCCGAACCGCTCCTGCACCGCGGTGCCGATCCGGATGTTCAGATCGGACGAGGTGATCGGGAACCGCTTGTCCCGCCGCCGGGCCCGTACCGCGAACGCGGCCTTGCGGGGCAGCGCGGGATGCCCGGCGATCAGGTCGAGCGCCGCCTGCACGGTCGGCTCGACCTCCTTGGCCACCCGCCAGGCACGGTGCACCCAGACGATGCCCATGACGTCGGCCAGCCGGCGGGCCACCGACTCGACGTCGGCCTGCTCGCGGCTCTCGGTGCGGACCACGATGACCCCCTGGCGCTGGGCCAGGTGGACCGGGATGCCGAGGCTCTTGACCGCCGCCCGGATGTTGTTCTGCAGGCGCCGCTCGAACTGCTCCCGGTTTCTGCCCTTCAGGACGAGCTCGCCCAGCTTGAGCAGCACACACGGCTCGCCGGCGACGAGCGGCCGCAGCGGCGAGCGATCGGTCGCGGAATCGAGCATGGGCATGCGGGAACCTCCTGGGGACCTGGCAACGGCATCTTCCAGTGTCGCCTACGCGGGCCACCACCGCGACCAGTGCGGAGTGCCCGCCGGAACGAAGCAGGCCCCCTCCCGCCGCTCGGAGGGGGCCGTGCAGGAAGTGGAGGATCAGCTGTCGCGGAGCTTGCGGCCCTGGGCGTCGGTCCCGCCGTTGACCAGGATCATGATCCCGTCGACCAGCGGCCAGATGCCGCCGATCCCGCAGGTGAGCCAGGTCGCCGCGATCTGACCGACCGCGAGGCCGGTGTGACCGGTGTAGAAACGGCCGGCGCCGAAACCGCCGAGCAGGATCTGCAGGAGCCCGGCGACCATCTTGGTCTTGTCCGAGAGAGGCTCACCCGTGACGGGGTCCACGCCGTACGCGGAGCCGTGCGGCACCGGGGAGTAGCCGCCCTGCTGGGGGTATCCGGGCTGCTGCTGGTACCCCTGCTGCTGCTGGGGGTAGCCGGGCTGCTGGCCGTACGAGGGGGGTTGGTTCGACCCGTAGTTCGGGTCCTGAGGAGGAGGCGTAGTCATGGAAGGAGACGTTAGCGAAAAACCAGGGGTGGAGGCGGCCCGGAAAGCTGTATATCCAGCATCAATCACCACAAAGAATGCGGCCCGCGACAGAACGTCGCGGGCCGCCGATGATCTGCGGACGGTCAGCCGAAGAAGACCTCGGCCTCCTTGTAACGCTCCGGGGGCACGGTCTTGAGCTTGTCGGTGGCCTGGCTCAGGTCCACCCGGACGATGTCGGTGCCGTGCAGGGCGACCATCTTCCCGAAGTCGCCGACGTGCACCGCCTCGACGGCGTGCAGGCCGAACCGGGTGGCCAGCACCCGGTCGAACGCGGTCGGCGTGCCGCCCCGCTGGATGTGGCCCAGCACGGTCGTGCGGGCCTCCTTGCCGGTGCGCTTCTCGATCTCCCGGGCCAGCCACTCGCCGATGCCGCCCAGCTTGACGTGGCCGAACGAGTCGAGCTCGCCGTCGCGCGTCTCCATCTGGCCGTCGAGCGGGTGGGCGCCCTCGGCCACCACGATGATCGGCGCGTAGCGCGTCTTGAAGCGGCTCTCGACGTACTCGCAGACCTTCTCGATGTCGAAGGGCTGCTCCGGGATCAGCACCACGTTGGCGCCGCCGGCCATCCCCGCGTGCAGCGCGATCCAGCCGGCGTGCCGCCCCATGACCTCGCAGATGAGCGCCCGGTGGTGGCTCTCGGCCGTGGTGTGCAGCCGGTCGATGGCCTCCATGGCGATCCCGACCGCGGTGTCGAACCCGAAGGTGTAGTCGGTGGCGTTGAGATCGTTGTCGATCGTCTTCGGCACGCCGACGATCTTGACGCCCTGCTCGTGCAGCTGGCGCGCCACGCCCAGGGTGTCCTCGCCGCCGATGGCGATGAGGGCGTCGACGCCGAGCCCGGCCAGGTTGTCCTTGATCCGCTCGATGCCGCCCTCGACCTTGAGCGGGTTCGTCCGGGACGAGCCCAGGATCGTGCCGCCGCGCGGCAGGATCCCGCGCACGGCCTGGACGTCGAGCGCGACGGTGTCGCCCTCGAGCGGGCCGCGCCAGCCGTCCCGGAAGCCGACGAACTCGTATCCGTAGACCTGGACGCCCTTACGCACGACAGCGCGGATGACGGCGTTCAGGCCAGGGCAGTCGCCGCCTCCGGTCAGCACTCCGACGCGCATGTATTCCTCCCCAGAATTCACCCGGCCAGACTAGTGGCGCGGGTACCCTCACACCGGGCATTGCGCCGATCATCCGGCGCGCCGCGAACCGTTATTGGTCTAGACCATAGACGGTCAGCGGGCCCGGCGGGCGAACGGACGGTGACCGTGCACTGTCCGGACCCGGCCCAGGACGCCGACGGCCACGCCACCGGGGAAGCGCGCCACCGCGATCCCGCGCCGCCGGCGGGGCTCGCCCCCGGCCCCGCGCGCCCAATAGGCCTCGCAGACGGCCAGCTCGGCGCGGGCCTCCGGGGTCAGCGACCCGCGGTGGGCGCGGGCGAAGTCCCAGCCGTCCCGCCAGGATCCCCGGGTGGGCAGCGCCGACGCCCATCCGGCGAAGACGCCCGGCCACCCCGGGCCGTAGGACCGGGCCAGCTCCGGCCATGCCCGGGCGACCTCACCGGCCCGCTTGCGCAGCAGCGCCCGGGCCGCCGCGCCGACCCGTACGGCGTCGAAGCCCGCGGGCAGCGGGGCCCCCGCGACCAGCGCGGCCACCAGCGCCTCCTGGGCGAGGCGCAGTTCGTCCTGGGCGCTCATGTCACCGCGGCCAGCCCGGCGGCGCCGGCGATGGCGTCGAGCTCGGACCGCAGGTCGGCGGCGGGCGGGTAGGCGCCGTCGCGCTCCAGCAGGAGTCCCCGCGGCGGCCGGCGCGCGCACAGCTCCCGGACCAGGTCCAGCACCTCGGCGCGGACCGGGTCGGTGTGGGTGTCGTGGTAGAGACCGTCGTGCTCGGCTCCGCCGGCCACGTGCACGTAGGCCACCCGCTCCAGGGGCAGCGCGCCGAGCAGTTCCAGCGGGTCCTCGCCCCGGTTGCGGGCGTTGGCGTAGAGGTTGGCCACGTCGAGCAGCAGCAGCGCGTCCGTGCGGTCCAGCAGCTCGGTGAGGAAGGCGGCCTCGCCGTACTCGGCGTCGGGCCAGTCGAACAGCGCGGCGATCGGCTCGATCGCCAGCGGCACCGGCAGCTCCGCGCAGGTGCGCCGGATGTTGGCGGTCAGGGCGTCGAGCGCGGCGCGGGTGCGCGGCACCGGCAGCAGGTGCCCCGCCTCCAGCCCGCCGGCCCGGACGAAGGCGATGTGCTCGCTGACCAGCGGGGCGCCCGTCAGCTCGGCGCAGGAGGCCAGATGCGCGACGCGGCCCGGATCGACCGGGTCGGCGCCGCCCAGGGACAGTTTCACCCCGTGCGGCACGACCGTGACCCCGCGGTCCCGCAGGGCCAGCAGCTCCGGATGCGGGTGGTGCAGCGACTCGGCGATGACCTCGGTGAAGCGCAGGCCGGGCAGCCCGGCGACGAACCCCGCGATCTCCGGCCGCCAGCCGATGCCGACGCCCAGCTCGGGCAGGTTCATCCTCCGCACCCGCCGCCGCCTCCGCAGGACGACGACGAGCCGCACGAGCTGGAGCTGCCGCAGGAGCTCGAACTCGAACACGAACTGCTGGAGCTGCTCCAGGAGGACCCCGACGACCCGGAGGAGATGCCGAGGCCGCGCTGGACCTCGGAGGCCTGGGCGAAGGCCGGGTCGATGCTGTAGAGCGCCGCCCCGCCGAACAACGCCACGCCGAGCGCGGCTCCCGTCGGGCCGTACGTCGCCCAGGACGGCGACATCGAGGGGCTCAGGACCCGGTTGCGGATCATGGCCGCCGACAGCGCCCGGCGTCCGGAACGGGTGGCCTTCGGCACCGTGGCGACCAGGCAGAGCCACACCACTGCCACCAGGAGGACGGCGACGACCAGGAGGGTGACCGGCTTGCCGTTCTGCAGGCCCGCCCAGATCCGGGCGGCCCCGACGGCGAACAGCAGGGCGAGCGGCACGGCGGCGAACCGGGCCCGCGCGCGTCCGGACGGGTCGGTGAGCAGCCCGGCCCGGATCAGCCCGTCCTCCAGGTCGTCCAGCGCCTGCCGCACCGCCGGATGCCGGGGCAGCGCGCGGACGTTGATGTCCGGGCTCTCGCCGATGGCCCGCAGGATCCCGTCGTCGAGGGGGGTGAGGGTCATGCGCGGCTGGGCGATGAGCTGGAACCGCCCCGAGCCGGCCGCGGTGATCACCTTGGCGGAGTACAGGGCGGCCAGGGAGGCGGCGATCGCCCGCCCGGGGCCGTCCCCGAGGAAGGCCGCCTCGTAGGGGTGGAGGTCGCGCTGCGCGCGCCGCCCCCGCAGGACCGCGAACCGCAGCATCAGCGACAGCGCGAACAGCACCACGAAGGCGAGGAAGTACAGACCCAGGAAGGACGGACCGGGGATCCCCCAGGTGTCGCCGGAAGCGGCCATGACCATCGTTGACTCCATCTGAACGTCATGTGGCCGGATTCGGCCTCCCACTATGACGCGGCCGGGAGCCGAAGGGTTCTCGGGTTTCCGCGCCTTCCCACCGCTCAGCGCCCTGCCGGGCGCCGGGGCCGCGTGCGGAGGGGCGCCCCGTCACCGGCTCCGGCTCCGGCCCGCCGGCCGGCCCGGCGGCCGCTGCGCGCGGGTGTACCGGGAGGTGGCGCGGGCGAGACGGCTTTTCATTCCCGGTCAAGACCTTGTTCGATGGCATATCTGACCAGTTCAACCCGGTTGTGCAACTGCAGTTTGTTAAGAGTGTTCTGCACATGGTTCTGCACTGTGCGGTGGGACAGCACCAGCCGCTGGGCGATCTGTTTGTAGCCCAGCCCCTTGGCGACCAGCCGCAGCACCTCGGTCTCCCGCTCGGTGAGCCTGGGCGCGTGCTCATCCGCCCTGCTGGGGGCCGCCGCCAGCCGGCGGTACTCGCCCAGGACCAGCCCGGCCAGCCCGGGAGTGAACACGGCGTCCCCGTCCGCGGTGCGGCGCACGGCGTCGAGGAACTCGCTCCGGCCCGCGGACTTGACCAGGTAACCGGTCGCCCCCGCCTTGACCGCCTCGAGCACGTCCTCCTGCTCGCCGCTGGCCGAGAGCACCAGGACCCGCACGGCGGGCTCCGCGGCGGCGAGCCCGCGGGCGACCTCCACCCCGCTGATGTCGGGAAGCTGCAGGTCGACCACCGCCACCTGGGGCCGGGCCGCCGCCGCGATCCGCAGCGCCGTACGGCCGTCGCCGGCCGTGGCCACGACGTCGTACCCCGCCTCCGCGAGGTCGCGGGCGACCGCCTCCCGCCACATTGGGTGATCGTCCACGACCATTACTCGAACCGCACTATCCGTCACGATCGGCATGTTAAGCCTCACCCTTCGCACAACTTGACAAAATCGGCAAGCGAAATCCCGGCGAGACCGAACCGCAATCTGGTCGTAATAGGCATTTGCGTTCATACTCACAGAAGGAGCAGCCCTTCGGAGGTCTCGTGGTGAGAGGCGCTGTGCGCGCGATTCTCGTTGTCCTTCTGTTCGTGTTGCTGGGCTCGGCGTGCGGCTCCCCCGGCTACACCTATGTCAAGAGCTCCAAGAACAAGACCTACTTCAAGGTCCCCGCCGGCTGGCACAAGATCGATGACGAGGCGCTGACCAAGCTGCTCAGCGGCGATCCCGACTCGGCCACCGCCCAGGCCCAGAAGCGGCTCGTCTGGACGGTGGCCTACGACGCGGCCAAGGAGCCGTCGGTCCTGCACCTGACCGGCCTGCCCTCCGACGACCCGGTGGTGCTGGCGATGGTGCGCCCGTTGAGCCAGGCAGAGCAGGGCCAGGTCTCGCTGGACGCGCTGCGCAACCTCGGCGGGACCGTCACCGCCGACGCCCGGGAGGCCGCCGCGCAGCAGGGCTCGGCGGACGAGAGCTTCGAATGGCTGCGGGACCAGGTGCTCAGACCCGGGCACGGGCTGCGTGGCGTGCGAGAGGTCTACAACACCTCACCGAACCCGGTCAGCGGCCTGCTGACCACCGACAGAACCGTGCTCGCCAGTGACGACGGACGTTTGTACCTCTTCGTCATCCGCTGCTCGGCCCACTGCTACCGGACCCGCGCGAGCGAACTCGATGCGATCGCGCGCTCGTTCACGGTGAGGAACCGCCCATGATCTTCCGTCGCAAGAAGACCGACCAGCCCGACGACCAGCCGATCATGGACACGACGGAAGCCGCCGAGCACCCGGAGGGCCTGCGGCCGCCGGACGACGCGCCGCACGGCGGCGACGAGACCCGGCGCAAGCGGCTCTCTCTGTGGGATCGCTCCAAATACCTGCTGCTGCTCACCGTCGTATGGTTCGCCCTGGTCTGGGCGTCGATGGCGGACGATCCGCTGCTGCCGTTCGGTGACGCCATGCGCATCCAGACCCGGACGGGCTGGTGGGTCTTCGCCGTCGGCGGGATCGAGCTGCTCCGGCAGATCCATTTCCTGGTCAGCGAGCGCTGGTCCCGCTACCACCTGTTCTGGACCAGGCGGGTCTTCGGCGGATTCGAGCGCTTCAGCCACCGGCGCTTCAGCGCCTGGACCCGGTTCCGGCTCTGGCGGGCCTTCGCCTGGGTGTTCTGGATCGCCGTCTTCGCCGTGGTGGCGGGCAGGCTGCTGCACACCTCGCCGCCGCTGGCGCTGTTCCAGGCGCCGGCGCTGCTGTGGCAGGCGATGCCGCTGCTGATGCAGCTCGCCTTCGCGTTCTTCTTCGTCGTCTTCCAGTTCGTCGGGCTGTTCTGGTTCCTGTCCCGCGGCGGTATCGACGTCTACTACCCCGACGACATCAAGACCCGGTTCACCGACGTCTGGGGCCAGGACCACGTCGTCGAGCGGGTCAAGGAGAACATCGTCTTCCTGGAGCGGCCGCTGGAGATCGAGGAGAAGGGCGGGTACGTGCCCGGCGGGCTGCTGCTGTGGGGACCTCCGGGCACCGGCAAGACGCTCATGGCCGAGGCGGTGGCGGGCGAGACCGGCAAGCCGTACGTCTTCGTGGACCCCGGCGCGTTCATCCAGATGTTCTTCGGCATCGGGGTGCTCAAGGTCAAGTCGCTGTTCCGCAAGCTGCGCAGGCTCTCGCTCCGCTACGGCGGCGTGATCGTGTTCTTCGACGAGGCCGACTCCCTGGGCCGCCGCGGCGCACTGGCCCAGGCCGGGCCGCCCGGCCAGGCGGGGCTGTCCCCCGCCGCCGCCTTCCAGCGGGCGGGGTGCAACGGCACCGCCTACCTCTCCTCCGACCTGCGGTGGACGCTCGCCCGCACGGCGCTGTCGCCCGGCCCGGCCGACCTCGCGGCGGAGCCGCCGGAGCCAGGCCGCAGCCGGTTCGTGGCGGGCGCCGGCATGGGCGGCGGCGGTGGCGACATGGGCACCCTGCAGGCCCTGCTCACCGAGCTGTCCGGCCTGAAGAAGCCCCGTGGCCTGGTGAACCGGTACGTCCGCCGGCTGGTGGGGATGCGGCCCAAGCCGCCGCCGAAGTACCGCATCCTCGTCATGATGGCGACCAACATGCCCGAGTCGCTGGACGAGGCGCTGTTGCGCCCCGGCCGCATCGACCGCATCTACAAGGTCGGCTACCCCTCCAAGCCCGGCCGGGTCCGCACCTACCAGGGCTACTTCTCCAAGGTCCGGCACGAGCTCACCGACGAGCAGATCGACAAGCTCGCGACGATCACTCCGTACGCCACCGGCGCGACCATCAAGGACCTCGTCAACGAGGCGCTGATCACCGCGATCCGGGACGGCCGGGAGGTCATCGGCTGGGCGGACGTCATGCACGCCAAGCGGCTCAAGCAGCTCGGGCCGCCCGAGGACGTGGAGTACATCGAGCGGGAGCGGCACGCGGTCGCGGTGCACGAGGCGTGCCATGCCGTCATGGCCTACCGGACCCGCCGGCACCTGGAGATCGACATCGCGACGATCGAGAAGGGCAGCGACTATCTGGGCATGGTCGCCAGCGTGAAGCCGGAGGACCAGTTCACCCGGTGGCGCAGCGAGTACGAGGCCGACATCCTGGTGTCGCTGGCGTCACTGGCCGGTGAGCGGATGTTCTTCGGCCAGGACAGCTCCTCCGGGGTGTCCGGCGACCTCGAGTCGGCGACCACCGTGGCCTCGCTGATGGAGGCCCTCTGGGGCATGGGCAGCGGCATCTCCTCGCTGACCGCGCTGCAGGCGCTGGGCATCGCGGCGGGCAACCCCCAGGCCCGGGCCGGCCGCCGCGGCATCGGCTTCGGCGCCGTGCCGAAGGCGGCCGACGACCGGGCGGGAGCGGGCAACCTCGGCGAGCGGATCGAGGTGCTGCTGGGGACGCTGCTGGACCGTGCCGCGCAGATCCTGACCGAGAACCGGCACGACGTGCTCGCGCTGGCCCACGCGCTGGAGACGCACAAGACCCTGACCGGCGACGACGTCATCGCGGTGCTCGAGAGACGGCCGGGACCGCTGATCGACGGGACGCTCTACCAGGGGTCGCGGCTGGCGGCCGAGCTGGAGAGCTACCACGAGGCCGCCGTGTCCGCCCACGCGGGGCACACCAACGTGCAGCTCAGCCTGCCCCCCGTGCCGGAGGGCGAGAAGCCGCAGAACACGGGCGACGGGGTGGCCGCCGCCCGCACCTGATCAGCTGGCCTGGGCGGAGGGAGTCGGCTGCGCCGGCACCGGTGCCGTGGGAGCCGGCTGCACCGGCACCGGCACCCGGTACATCGGCATCTTCCCCGGACGGTTGCCGTACCAGCCGGGCCCGGGCGGCATGCCTCCGCCCTGGCCGCGGTACCGGCTGTACGGGCCGTCCCCGCGCATGAACGGGCCGGCGTGCCGGCCGTAGTCCGCGTAGCGGCCGTGATGGTGGTCGTCGCCGATCACCGCGTCCGCCGCGGCCACCACCACGCCACCGACGAGCCCGCCGATCAGGCCCGCCGCGAGCAGCTGCACCGGACGCCGGGCGCCCACCCTGCGCAGACGTTCCCGGCGGCTGGGGCCGGTCGCCGCCGCCGGTGCCGCCTCGGGCGCCGCCTCGGCGGGCGGCGGTGGTGACGATGACGCCACCGGCCGGTCCGCGGGGTCGCCCGGCGGCCCGGCCGGCCCCTGCTGAATCTCGTCTGCCACGATTCCTCCTCGTCACCGCCGATGTTGCGGCCCCATCATGCGCTAGTCCGCTTAAATCCCTCGTAAGGTGCATTTTTGGCCAGGTCGGGCGAGTCGGGGCCGTCCGTCCTTTATCAAGTTGCTGACAACTCCGGGCGGAAAAGCCTGCGGCCGGGCACATTACTTACCGCGCCGGTTCGGCCATGATTTCCTCCGGCAGATCCACGCAGGCTCCCGGGCGTCCTGATCGATCGGTCCGGACCAGGCACGCCTTCACCTCCCTGAGCCCCTGGTGCGCATGCGCAACGTGTGTCCGTAGTGGAGGTGTGTTCGGTGACCGCACGGCCAGTGCCCGATGAAGTCCTCCTGGCGGAGGCCATCCGCGCCGAAGAGGAGGCCGCCCAGGCGGCCGGCTCCGACGCGTCGCCTTCCCCGGGCGGATCCGCCTCCGCGCGGAGCGGCCCTCCCCCGGACAGAGCCGGGCGCCGCCGCGCCAGGCGGTGGGTCCCGATCGCCGCGGCCCTCGCCGCCTGCGCCGGGATCGCCTACCTCGTCCTGTTCGTGCCCGCGCCCCGCTACGGCGGCGGACCGCGGGATCCCGCCTCGCAGGCGGCCGCGCCGACGAGCGGCGCCCTGGCACCACCGCAGACCGGTGCCGCCTCACCGGTCCCGTCGCCCTCCGAGTCGTCGTCCTCGTCCACGGCGAGCCCTTCCCCGGAGGTCACCCCGACGGCTCCCCCGGCGCAGCCGGTGCCGGACCGTCCGACCAAGGCTCCCGCGCCGGGCGGCACGTCCGGAACCCGCCGCGGGACCCTCGCGGTGGGCGACGCGGGATGCCGGAACGTCGGCGCCGCCGGTCTGCCGAGGAGCTGCCGCCTCACCCTCACCGCGCGCGGAGGCACCGTCCGGTGGTCGGTCACCGCGATCGACCCGGGCATCGCCCGGGTCAGGGCCTCGGGCGGCGGCACCCTGTCCAGTGGCCGGTCCACGACCGTGACCGTCGTCGTCAGCCCGACCATCGGCTGCTACATCCGCGGCCGGGGCACCGCCACCATCGGCTTCTCCCCGGGCGGCACCGCCACGGTCACCTACGCCTGCTGGCACGTCTGACGGCGCTCCCTGCGTCGCCCCTGGCCCGCGCCCGCCCGCGCCGGTCCACGCCCCGCCCGTGCCGTTCCGCGCCGTTCCACGCCGTTCCACGCCGTTCGGCGCCGTTCCGCGCCCGGCCCGCGCGATCGGCGCCCGGCCCGCGCGGTCGGCGTCCGGCCGGTGGCGGTCCGCGCCCGGTTCACCCGGCCGGGACGCTCATCTCGATCTCGGTGCCCTCGCCCGGGGCCGAGGTGATGGCGACGGTGCCGCCGAGGTCGCGAACGCGGCCGCGGATGGACTGGGCGATGCCGAGCCGGCCGTCCGCGGCGGCCTCGGCGGTCCGGCCCGGCGGGATGCCCGGCCCGTCGTCGCGGATGCTCACGGTGACGGTCTCCCCCGCCTGCTCCACGAGCACCCACGCCCGGGTGCCGGAACCGCAGTGCCGTGCCACGTTGTCCAGTGCCGCGCCGACGGCGGCCTGGAGCTCCCTGGCCGTCCGCCCCGGCAGCCGCACCGGCGTGGCGGGGGCCGACACGGTCACCGTCATCGACGAGTAGCCCTGCAGCAGCCCGCGCAGATCGGCCTGCCCGCCGGGGTCGCCGGACGGGTCCGGTGCCCCGATGAGCGCCCGCAGGGCGGCCTCCTGCTCCCCGGCGAGCCGTCCCAGCTCCGCCGCCTCACCGCCGAGCTCGCCGCCCCTGCGCTGCACGAGGGTGAGCACCTGCAGGACCGAGTCGTGGATCCGCCGGGCCAGCCGCTCCCGTTCCCGGGTGGCGGCCTCGACCTCGATCGCCTGGGCCAGCCTGGCCTCCGCGTCGATGCCCAGCTTGGCCACGTGCCCGACCACCACCCCGGCCATGAACACCAGGACGATCCCGTTGAAGGTGCTCGGCGTCGGCCGGAAGCCGAGCCCGGCCAGGCCGGGCACGCTGACGCCGGCGACACCGATCACGGCCGCCGCCACCGTGCCGCGGCGCTTGCCGCCCGAGACGGCCCAGGCCAGCACGGCGCCTGCGACCCAGGCCGCCGTCAGGGTGGGCGCCCCCCGGTGCAGCCGGTCCGCGGTCTCGACCCAGGTCGTGGACAGCAGGCAGCCCGCCGCGACGGCGAGGTCGGCCACCAGCAGCCGCCAGGTCCGGCGGGACGGCGCCCGGTAGGCGTGGACGGCGTAGCCGGTCCAGCCCGCCATCACGGCGAGGACGGCCCACCCACCGGCCGGATGCCGGTACGCGGACGAGTGCGGCACGATGAGGGCCGCGGCGTAGACCAGCGCCACCACCCGGAAGACCGCGATCGCCCGCCACAGCGGGACCTCGAATCCCACCGCGGGCTCCGGGGACCGCTCGGCCCGCACCGTGTCCCCGTCAGGTCTCGTCGTCCTCGTCCTCGTCACGCGCGGGCCGGGGGGCCTGGCCGGCCGCCGCCGCCTTGGCGTCGGCGGCGTACACGTCGACGTACTCCTGGCCGGACAGCTCGGCGATGGCGTGCATGATCTGGTCGGTGATCGCGCGGAGCACCTCGCGGTCCTCGTCCTGGCCGTAGTAGCCGGAGAAGTCCATCGGCTTGCCGAAGCGCACCCCGGGCCGTACCCCGATGCGCGGCCAGATCTGGCCGGGGGGCATCAGCTCGAACGTGTTGATCATCGCCATGGGGATCACCGGGGCCTTCGACTCCAGGACGAGCCGGGCCACCCCGGTCTTGCCCCGGTAGAGGCGGTTGTCCGGCGCCCGGGTGCCCTCGGGGTAGATGCCGAGCAGCTTGCCCTCGCGCAGCACCCGCAGCCCCGTGGCGAGCGCCTCCTCGCTGGCGTTGCCGCCCGTACGGTCCAGCGGGATCACTCCCACACCCCTCATGAACCCCTTGCTGATCAGGCCTTTCAGCCCTGTTCCGGTGAAGTACTCGCGCTTGCCGAGGAACACGATCGGGCGCCGCAGCGGGAGGGGGCCGAAGAAGTGGTCGGCGAACGACAGATGGTTGCCGGCGAGGATGGCCGGGCCCTCGGCGGGGACGTTGTCCATCCCCTCGTTCCTCGGACGCCAGATGAGGTAGAGGAACGGCGCCAGGACCCCCTTGACCACCCACCAGAACACGTCGCCACCTTTCTTGTGACGCACTTCCCGTCACGAGCAGAACCGGAGATGATGGGACATCTTCCCATCTCGTGTCGCGCGGACCCACATCCCCATCTCGTCCCCCTGCACCGCGTGCGGCGGATCGGGCCGTAGGCTCAACGTTGAGTGTGTATTTAAGTCGACCGGAGGCCGTCATGCAGCTGACGCCAGGCCGTCCAGGAACGTCGAAGGAGACGACCCGGTGAGCCGCCGCGCTAATGGGCTGTCCGCGGACGCCTACACGCCGCTGATCGACCTCGCCCCGGAGCTGGCCGACACCATGCTGACCGCCCTGCGGGAGGCCGGCATCGCGGCCTACGCCGCGGACGGGGAGATCGCCGAGCCGGACGGGAGCCTCGACCGGCTCTACGTCGACGCCACCATGGAGGCGGCGGCCGAGGGCATCCTGCACGAGCATCTGGCGCGCCTGCGGGAGCAGCGCTCCGGTCAGCCGGGCGGCCCCGCCGGCGGCCTGCCCGACCTCGGGGCGGACGGCACGGCCGGGGGCTCGGGCGCCGCGACGGCGGAACGCGACGAGGACGCCATCTGGGCCGACCTCGTGGCCTCGTTCGACACCACCCCGCAGGACGGCGCCACCCCCTGGCCCGACCAGGAGAACCTCGAGCCCGAGGCCGAGCCGGAGGGCCACGACCGCGAGGGGCGGCTCCCCACCGCGCGGCTGATCAAGTCGGCGGATCCGGACGAGGCCGCCGAGCCGCCCGAGGACGACGACGAGGGCCATTACATCCCGCCGATCCCGCCGCCGCTGCCCAGCGGTGACGCGGTGACCCGGGGGGCGTGGCTGGCGCTGATCGGCGGCCCGCTCTACCTGCTGCTCACGGTCATCCTCGGCTGGGAGGTGCCCGGCTGGGCCGCGTTCACCGCGGTCGCGGCCTTCATCGGCGGATTCGTGGCGCTGGTGCTGCGGATGGGCGACGACCCGCGCGACACCGACGACGGCGCTGTGGTGTGAAGGCCGGTCACCCCAGCACGAGGTCGGCCAGCACCGGCCGGTGGTCGGTGGCCGCCGCGTAGTCGGCGGCCAGCTCGGGCTCGGCCGGCACCCCGCAGCCGGCCACCGTGATGGCCCGGTCGGCGAAGACGCCGTCGATGCGCTTGACCGGGCGCCGCGCCGAGTAGGTGTCGGTCTCCCCCGCGGGCGCCACCGCGCAGGCGTCCTGGAACGTCCGCGCGAGGATGCCCCAGGCCGGCCCCAAGGGCTCCTCGTTGATGTCGCCGGCCAGCACGACGGGGGCCGAGAAGGACCGGCGCACCCGGTCCAGCAGCGCGATCACCTCGCCCACGTGCGCCCGGCGGGGGGTGTCGGCCAGGTCGAGGTGGGTGCTGGCGGCGACGAGCCGGGCCCCGTCGATCTCGACCACCGCGATCGCCAGGGCCCGCCGGTGCAGGCCGGGCACCCGGGTCAGCAGGTGGTACTCGTCGTGCAGGACCTGGACGCGCGGCCCCGCCAGCACGGCCAGGCCGGCGGTCCGCCGGCCCGACGCCACCGTCAGGCCGCACGCCTCGGCCAGCCGCTCCCGCTTCGCCTGCCAGCCGAGGAAACGGGGCACCTCCTGCAGGCACACCAGATCCGGCCGGCAGCCCCGCAGGACCCGCGCCACCGCGTCACCGTCGTCGCGCAGCGCCCGCACGTTGTACCCGACGAGCCGTATCTTGGTCACCCGCCACCTCCTGGTCCGCCGCTCATCCGTGTCCGCCGGCCCGTCCGGGCCGGCCGCCGGAGCCGCTAGATCCGCGCGAGGTCCGCCGCCCCGACGATGCCCGCCGACGAGCCCAGCTCGGCGATGCGGATGTCGGCCTTGACGCGGTGGCCGCGGCCGGTGAGCGAGTTCGCGAAGGCGGCGCGGATGGGCTCCAGCAGCAGGTCTCCGGCGTCCGACAGCCCGCCGCCGATGATGAAGGCGCCCGGATCGAGGATGGCGGCCAGGTCCGCGAGGCCCTGACCGGTCCACTGCGCGATCGTACGGAAGCACTCCAGGGCCGCCGGATCGCCCTCCCGGGCCGCCTGGGTGATCTCCGGGCCGCTGATGCCCTCGGGCGCGCCGTTGCCGAGCTCCAGGAGCCGGGCGGCCATCGCGGGGGCGACCCTGGCCAGGTCACGGGCCTCGTGGACGAGGGCGTTCCCGCTGGCGTACTGCTCCCAGCAGCCGCGGTTGCCGCAGCCGCAGCGGCGCCCGTCGGGGACGACCCGCACGTGGCCGAACTCCGCGCCGATGCCGAACCGGCCCCGGTAGAGCTTGCCGTCGACGATGATGCCGCCGCCGATCCCGGTGCCGAGCGTGATGCAGACGAGGAACTCCTGACCCCGTCCGGCACCGAACCGCGCCTCCCCCCAGGCCATGGCGTTGCCGTCGTTCTCCACCACGACCGGCAGGCCGACCCGGCTCTCGACCTTCTCCTTGATGGGCTCGTCGCGCCAGGCCAGATTGGGGGCGAACAGCACCGTCGAACGGGTCTCGTCCACGAAGCCCGCCGCGCCCAGCCCCACCGCGACCACGTCGTCGAACTTGCTCTTGAGCAGGTCGACGACCTCGGCGATGACCTCGGCCGTCTCCTTGGGGTTGGTGGAGGGCGTGGGACGCCTCACCTTCTCCAGGATGTGCCCATGCTCATCGACCACGCCCGCCGCGACCTTGGTCCCGCCGACGTCCACACCGATGGTCAGCGTCATGGGCTCTCCTCCTCATCCCGGGCGAGTGGTTCACCCTCGCCCGGCTCCGTGCCAGAGGCTCAGCCGGTCGGCCGGCCGAGCGTGTTTCCGCGCTGACGTGGTCAGCCGCTGTCGGTGGGGTCCGCGCCGGGACCGGGACGTTCCTCCCGGGGCCGCGGGGGCGCGGGGGTGGCACGCTCCCGCCGGGCGGCGGTGTCCTGGGGCGGTCCGTCGAACGCGGACAGCGTCTCCTGCAGGGCCGTGAACAACGAGCGGCCGGCGTCCATCGCCTGCTCGGTCAGGCCGGGGCCGGACGTCCGGGCCGCGGCGATGGCCCGGCAGACCGGGCAGTACTGGCACTCGGGAGCACCGGTGGCGATGTGCGGAGCAGGAGCCTCGTAGGTGGCCTGGCCCCAGACGTCGCCCGGCTCCGGGCGGGGCCGGGCGGGGCCGCCGTCGCGGATCCGGCGGCGCAGCACCCCGAAGAGCTTCACGGCCTCATCGAGGACATAACCCGGCTGCTCGGTCATCGCCACATCATCTACTCATCTAGTTCGGTCGTCGGCGTGACACCGTACCGCCCCCTCGGCGATACCGGCTGGTACGTCAGCGTTCGACGTGTCGCTTCAGTCCCTTCAACGCCGCGTCGATGATTATCTTCTCCGCCTTGCGCTTGAACATGCCGATCATGGGAATCTTGATGTCCACGGTGAGCTCGTAGGTCACCCGGGTCGCCCCGCCGGCCGTGTCCTCGAGCCGGTAGGAGCCGGTCATCCCGGAGAGCATCGCGCCGGGGGCGGCGAGGTTCCACCGGACGGCGTCGTCATCGTCCCAGTCGTAGGCCAGAACATAGGTGTCCTTGATCGGCCCGGCCTCGAGAGTGAAGCGCACCTGGTCCGCGCGCCCGTCCGCGCCCTCCGCCACCACCTCGGCGGACTTGATGCCCTCGGCCCAGGTCGGATAGGCGGGGAAATCGGCGATGATCGTCATGATCTCCGACTTCCCGGCGTCGATCTCGATGCTGGAGCTGGTCCGGTCCGCCATCGCCACGTTCCCTTCGGCTGGTTCCGCAAGCGGCCCGATCAGCGGGCCCCGTTCCTCTCACTCCGCGGTCTCGTACCGCGGGGCGTCCTACTGCCAGTTCAAGACGTAGGGCGTTCCGTTGGCCCGGAAATGCCCGACGTTGATGCACTCCGTACGCCCGATCCGGGTCCGCCGCACGAGCGGCTGGTGGACGTGGCCGAACAGCACGTAGCGAGGCTGAGTCTCCCGGATCAGCTGCAGCACCGCCTCACTGCCACGCTCGAACCGGCGCGCGACCGTGTCGTACAGCAGCTCGGGCACGGCGGGCGGGATGTGACAGCACAGCACGTCCACCTTGCCGACCGCGGCGACCTTCTCCGCGTAGGCCTCGTCGTCGAGCTCGTACGGGGTGCGGTACTCGGTGCGCAGGCCGCCGCCGACGAAGCCGAAGGTACGGCCGCCGATCTCGGCCACCTCCCCGTCGAGCACCCGGTGGCCGTCCCGCAGATGGTCGCCCCACAGCCGCGGGACGTCGACGTTGCCGTAGGTGAGGTACGCGGGCGCGGGCATCACCGTGAACAGCGCGGCGTACTGGCGGCGGACCGCCTCCTCGATGTGCGGCCACGCGGGGCCGTCCAGCGAGCTCCACATGCGCCGGGAGAAGTCGCGCGCGTCGTCGAAGCGCTTCTGCGTCCGCAGCGTGATGAAGTGGTCGGCGTTGTCCTGGCCGAACAGCTCCGCGAAGATGCCCTGCCCGTGGTCCTCGTAGTCGACGAACAGGATGAGATCACCCAGGCAGATGAACACGTCGGCGCCGTCACCGGCACGAGCGAGCGCCTCCACATTGCCATGCACGTCGCTCACTACATGGATCCGCATGAACCAACCCTAAGCGACTCAGGTATCGGCAGACCGGGCGAAGCCGGACGGAGAAACCCCGTGGGCGCAGGGGTTCCGGGGGCCGGGCGGTGGCCTGCGGCGATCGGAATCCCGCCGCGATCGCCCGGGCTCCGGCGCCGGGAGGAGACGTCCATGGGCAGCGATGGTACGACGGTCACGTGATCGTCGCTTGCGGGCGTCAACCCGCCGCCGCGATCAGGGCACGCCACTCGCGCACCAGCCCGGCGCTCACCGGCCGCTCCCAGGAGCGGTCCGGCCGCACCGCACCGCCGACGTGGAAGGAGCTCACCCCGGCGGCGGCCAGCGGCGCGACGTGCTTGCGGCGCAACCCGCCGCCGGCCATGACCAGCCCGGCCGGGCCGGTGCTCTCCGCCGCCCGCCGCACGAGCGCGCCCACGCCGGCGTCGACCCCCGCCGGCGCGCCCGCGGTCAGGACGGCGTCCAGCCCCGGCAGGTCCCGTACGATGCGCCACGCCGCCTCCTGGTCGGCCGCGTGGTCGATCGCGCGGTGGAAGGTCCAGGGCAGCGGGGCGATCACGGCGACGAGCTTGGTGGTGGCACCGACGTCGATCTGCCCCTCGGAGTCGAGGAAGCCGAGCACGAAACCGTCCGCCCCAGCCGCCGCCAGGCTCTCGGCGGCCCGGCGCAGCCGGTCCAGTTCCGCGCCGCTGGTGCGGAACCCCGTGTTGGCCCGCAGCATGATCCGCAACGGCAGCGACGTGACCTGCCGCATCTCGGCGACGACGACCGGGTCGGGGGTGAGGCCGTCCGCGGCCATGTCCGCGACGACCTCCAGCCGGTCGGCCCCGCCCTCCTCGGCGGCACGGGCGTCCGGGGCGGTCAGTGCGATGACTTCGAGCAGTGGCATGCGGTCCCCCGATTCTTCCTGGTCAAGGGTAGGGCACCGGTTCCGGCCCATACCTTGACGGGACCTACGCTTGACGCGACCGTTAGCAAGGCGGGGAACGAGACGTGTGTCACCGGGTAATGCCTACCGATCGGTAGATAAACGCGGTAACGTCCCGATCCACCCCGGCCCAGCGCAGTGTGTGCCGTGCTCGACGAGGAGTGAGTGTGCGCGAGTTCAGTGTCCCCGCCCTGGTGGACCTGCCCGATTCCGCCAACCTGACCGACGCGCCTTTCACCTGGGCCGACGACGACCCCGGGCAGGTCATGTTCCGCCGCAACGACGGCGGCGTGTGGAGCGCGGTGACCGCCGCCGGGTTCCGCGACGAGGTCGTGCGGACGGCCAAGGGCCTCATCGCGGCGGGCGTCGAGCCCGGTGACCGCGTCGCGCTCATGTCGCGCACCCGGTACGAGTGGACGCTGCTGGACTACGCGATCTGGACGGCGGGCGGCGTGACCGTCCCGATCTACGAGACCTCCTCGGCCGAGCAGGTCGAGTGGATCATCGGCGACTCGGGCGCCACGGCGGTGTTCGCCGAGACGGCCGAGCACGAGGCCACCGTCGCGTCCGTGCGCGGCCGGCTGCCGGAGCTGACCCGGATCTGGGGCATCGACGCCGGTGCCGTGGAGACCCTCGGCGAGCAGGGTGCCGCGATCACCGATGAGACCGTCGAGGAGCGGCGCCGGACGCGGCAGGCCGCCGACACCGCCACCCTGGTCTACACCTCGGGCACCACCGGCCGGCCCAAGGGCTGCGAGCTGACCCACGGCAACCTCGTCTCGACCGCGCGCAACGCCATCCAGGGCGCGCTGGCGGAGGTGACCGTGGCGGGCAGCTCGACGTTGCTCTTCCTCCCCCTCGCGCACGTGTTCGCCCGCCTCATCCAGGTCGCCTGCGTCGAGGGCGGCATCACCCTCGGCCACAGCGACGTGCAGAGCCTGCTGCCCGACCTGGCGTCCTACCGGCCGACGTTCCTGCTGGCGGTGCCCCGCGTCTTCGAGAAGGTCTACAACGGCGCGGAGCAGAAGGCCGCCGCGGCGGGCAAGGGCAAGATCTTCCACGCCGCCGCGGACACCGCGATCGCCTACAGCAGGTCGCTGGACACCGGCGGCCCCGGCACGGCGCTCAAGCTCAGGCACCTGCTGTTCGACCGCCTGGTGTACCGCAAGCTGCGGGCGGCCGTCGGCGGCCGGGTCAGCTTCGCCGTCGCCGGCGGCGCGGCCCTCGGCGAGCGCCTCGGCCACTTCTTCCGGGGCGTCGGCATCGTGATCCTGGAAGGCTACGGCCTGACCGAGACCACCGCCCCGGCCACCGTCAACCGCCCCGGCGCGATCAAGATCGGCACGGTCGGCCGGCCCATCCCGGGGGTCACCGTGCGGATCGCCGAGGACGGCGAGGTGCTGGTCCGCGGCATCAACGTCTTCGCCGGCTACTGGCACAACGACGCCGCCACCAAGGAGTCCCTCGAGGAGGGCTGGCTCCGCACCGGTGACCTCGGCACCCTCGACGCGGAGGGCTACCTCCAGATCACCGGGCGCAAGAAGGAGATCCTGGTCACCGCGGGCGGCAAGAACGTCGCCCCGGCGCCCCTGGAGGACCGCGTCCGCGCCAATCCGCTGATCAGCCAGTGCCTCGTCGTCGGTGACGGCAAGCCCTTCGTCGGCGCCCTCATCACCCTCGACCCCGAGGCCCTGGAGCCGTGGAAGAAGGCGCACGGCAAGCCCCCCGAGACGACCGTGGCGGAGCTCCGCCACGATCCCGAGATCGTCGCCGAGCTCGACGCGGCCGTCGCCGCGGCGAACACCAGCGTCAGCAAGGCCGAGAGCATCAAGAAGTACCGCGTGCTCGACGTGGACTTCACCGAGGAGTCCGGGCACATGACGCCCAGCATGAAGATCCGCCGGCATGTCGTGGTCAAGGACTTCGCCGCCGAGATAGCGGCGCTGTACTCCTAGCCCGGCGTCTCCGGGCCCGCCCGCCTCCGGGCCTGCCCGTCTCCGGTCCCGGCCGCCTCCGGGCCCGCCGGTGCGGAGGCGGGGTACCGCGTGCGCCCGCCTGGGTAGGGCAGACCGGGTCGGACCGTCATCGAGGAGCGAGATCTCATGCGCATAGTGATCGCAGGCGGGCACGGGAAGATCGCGCTGCGGCTGGAACGGCTGCTCGCCGCCCGCGGCGACGACCCCGTGGCCCTGATCCGCAATCCCGACCACCGGCAGGACGTGGCACGGACCGGCGCCCGGCCCGTCGTCTGCGACCTGGAGCAGGTCAAGGCCGACCAGGTCGTCGCGCACCTGCGCGGCGCCGATGCCGTGGTCTTCGCCGCCGGCGCGGGGCCGGGCAGCGGCGCGGCCCGCAAGTTCACCGTCGACCGGGACGCCTCCGCGCTGCTGGCGGACGCCGCGGAGCAGGCCGGCGTCGCGAGGTTCGTGCAGATCTCGACGATGGGCGCGGGCAGGCCGCCGGCACCCGGTGGCGACGAGGTCTGGGCCGCCTACCTCCAGGCGAAGACCGAGGCGGAGGACGACCTGCGGGCCCGTGACCTCGGCTGGACGATCCTGCGGCCCGGCGGCCTCACCGACGAGCACGGCACCTGGCGGGTCGCCCTCGCCGGGCCACGGCTGCCGCGCGGGTCGGTGACCCGCGACGACGTCGCCGCCGTGATCGTGGCACTGCTGGACACGCCGGGCACCGATCACCTCACGCTGGAGCTGACCAACGGCGAGGTGCCGGTCACCGCGGCGGTGCGGGCCGTCGCCCGGGGAGCGGGCGCCTCGTGATCGTCCGGTCCGGGCGTGCCCGGACCGGAGCTCACACGGGGATGCTCAGCAGGTCGTCGCCGTTGGAGAGCCGTACGACGAAGCGGGTGATGTCCGCGGGGGGCGAGGCCACGCCGCCGTGGACCACCAGGTGCGCGGGCGAGCCGGGCACGCCGTATCCCTTCGGCGGGACCGCCCAGCCGGACACCACGCGCTTGCGGCCGTTCTTGGTGATGGCCACCAGCTCGCACTCCAGGGGGCCGCGGATACCGGCGAGGTCCAAGGACACCTGGGTGCCCCACATCTTGCCCTCCAGCGCCACGGTGCCGGAGGCGCCCGTGGCCTGGTTGGTCGCCGAGCGCTGCTCGCCGGGGCCGAGCTGCCCCGCGACGGGCGGCCGGGCGTCGTCCGGTCCGCCGGTCAGGGCGATGCCGGCGGTGACGCCGCCCGCCAGCAGCACCACGGCGGCGGCGGCGCCGAGCATGACCCGGGCCCGCCTGCTGTGGCGGTCGGCGGCCTTCCGGCGGCGCATCATGCCCACCAGGTCGTCGGGAACGTGATTTTCGGGGAGGCCGGGCTCCACCCCCATGAGCAGGCTGTGCAGGCCCGCGAATCCGGCCAGCTCGGCGGCGCACGACCGGCAGCGGCTCAGGTGCGCCTCGAAGGCCCTGCGGTCGGGCTCCTCGAGGAGGCCGAGGGCGTAGGCGCCCACGTCAGTGTGCTTCACCTCGGGGTTCACCCCTGAACCCCTCTCTCCTCGAGCGCGACCCGCAGCGCGCGGAGCGCGTAGTACACCCGGGACTTCACCGTGCCGACCGGCACGCCCAGCACCTGTGCGGCCTCGTTCACGGTACGGCCGCGCAGGACCGTCTCGGTCAGCGCCTCCCGGTGCGCCGCCGAGAGCGCCTTGAGCGCCTCGGACACGACCACTGTGCGCAGGAGGTCCTCCATGCCGTCGGGGATCTGCAGATTCTCCAGGGGGCCTTCGCCCGCCTCCTTCGGCCTGGCCTCCTTCCGCCGTTGATGATCGATAACGATACGGCGAGCGACGGTCGCCAGCCAAGGCATCAGCGATTCCGCGTCCGGGTCGAGACGGTCCATGCTCCGCCATGCCCGGATCATCGTCTCCTGGACGACGTCCTCCGCCCACTGCCTGTCACCCGCGGTCAGCCGTACGACGAAGGAGATCAGGGGGCGATGATACAGGCGATACAGCTCCGCCACGATCAGTTCGTCGTCGGGCTCGGAGTTCCGGCGGCGCAGCCAGGCCCGCAACCCGCGTGATCCGGGGGGTCTGCTGGAGGGGAGGCTCATCTCGGATCCGGCCGCGAGGTCTGGGAGGGGCGAGGGAGCGGTCGTGGGAACGATAGACCATGGTTCGGCCTGGAAGGCGGTGTTCTGCCGCATTGACGAAGAACCTCCACGCGGATCGGTGGCGGGGACGCGCGCCCGGTCGGTGCATACCGGGGCCGGCGCGTCCCCGCGGTCCTGGAGCCGGTCCGGCTCAGTGGCCGTGACCCGCGCCGGCATGCGGCTTCCTGGTCGTGGTGGGCGCCAGCGCCCTCTGCCGCAATGCCATCGTCGTGCCTTCCGTCGTCGTGTCGGGGAGTCGGCAGGCAGTACGGGACCGGGGTCGCGGAAGGTTCAAGGGACTGCGGGAAAACCTGGGATTCGAGGGGCCTGGGCAGGGGGCTCATCCGTCCGTGAGGCGGGCGGCGCCGCGTGGCGTCGCCACCCGGCATCTAAATGCCCCGGACGCCGCTCAGCAGCGGCGTCCGGGGCAGGTGCGGGCAGGCAGGACCGGGCAGGCGGGGCCCGTCTGGGCGGGGAACCCTCTTGCGGGGGAAAGGACGGGCCTCGGCGCGCCGCCCGGCCCTGCGAACACGGCAGACGGGTGCACGCCACTCCCGGTTCCCGCCTGCCGTGTGTCTCATCGTGACCGCTGGATCAGCAACGGCGACCGCGGTTGATGCACCACGTGGCCCGGTTCATCAGCCGGGCCGGCATCACGTTCTCGAAGTCGCCGTGGTCGGTGATCGGGCTGTGCACCTGCTCGGGGAAGCTGTCCAGCGCGATGGCCCGGCTCTGCGCCTGGCGCACGTTGTAGGTCAGGACCATGCGCAGCTGCGGCACCGCGGTGAGGCCGGTGGCACAGGCTCCGGTGGCCGCGTCGGGGAAGACGATGTGGGTGCGGTGGTTGGCGCTGTCGATGCTCTTGCCGTCCCAGCAGCTCGCGAAGTCCAGGATGCGCTGCACCTGGCTGCCGCGCGGGCACACCGGGTACTTGGTCGTGATCCGGTTGGTGAAGCCGGTGCACGTCCACTGGGCCCGGGCGTTGGTGGGGCCGTTGGTGAAGGACTTGGCGTCACCGGTGATCACGCGCAGGAACTGCGGCATGGCCTTGACCTTGCTCACCGCGTTGCCACGGAACTGGAGGGTCACCGAGGCCGGCTGGAGGATCGTGCCGTTGTTGCCGTCCTGGCCGGAGGTGTCGCCGGGCGTGGTCACCCGCAGGACCGGCCAGAAGTAGACCGATTTGTCCCCACCCGAGCAGGTGGTGCCGGCCGCCAGCAGGGTCTGGTCGGTGGAGAAGCCGTCCGTGCTCAGGTTGCCCACGTAGTCATGGGTGTGGTGGGCGCCGTTGGAGACCCCGGGCGCGACGATGAAGTTGTCGGGGTTGCGGTGGCCGTTCTGGTTGCGCCCGCAGCGCGAGACGAACGTCCCGCGCGAGGCCCCGCGGCCCGGCCGTACCCCGTTCCGCTTCGGCGGGACCTGTCTGATGTCGATGAAGTCGGCGGGGGTCGGCCCGGTCGGGGCCGCGGTCGGGGCGGCGGTGGGAGCGGCGGCGGTGGCGCTCGGCTGCGCCGAGGGTGCGCCGGACGGGTCGGCCGACGGATCCGCCGAGGGGTCGGCGGACGGATCGGCCGGGGGGACGCCGGATGGGTCGGCCGACGGATCCGCGGACGGATCACCGGGCGCCGCGTGCGCGTGCGAGACGGCCGCGACGCGTACCGGCGCGGAGCCGGACAGCGGAACGGTCGCCGCCGCGATGGTCAGAACCGGCAGTCCCAGCAGGACCGCGAAGAAGAAGTCGTTTCGTCGCACGAATGTCTCACCCTTTGCGATGTGTTCAGGTAGGGGGCTCGGCTAGCGGAGAGCCGAGTAGTCGACCAGGCCGGTGCTCTCCAGATAGGTCATATGGCGCAGCACGAACGTCATGCAGCGCTCGGCGAACGACCGGATGACGCTGTTGCGCGTGGCCGCGCGGACCTGCGCGATGATGCCGAACACCTTGCCGTGTGCGGCACGCAGCCGGTACACGAACGTCCGGTCGTAGTCATCGCCCGACTTGCCGGTCAGCTCCGCCATCCAGCTCTGCTGATCGGCGTTCGGCGCGCTGGGCAGCACGACCCCCAGCTGGCTCGCCACGCCGCGCACGTCGTCGTCGAGGATGCCGTGCTCCGCCGCGATCCGGCGGCCGATGTCCTTGACCTTCTCGCTGCTCGCCCGCTGCTGGGCCTGCTGTCCCGTCGGCATCTCCCAGAGCCCGGCCTGACGGACCTTGACCAGCAGCACCCGGTCACCGTCGTCGAGCGGGCCCCAGCGCGTTTCGGTCTGCCCTCCCCTGGTCTCACCGTCGGCGGGAGTGACGGGGGGACGCAGGATGGCATAGAACGTGGCCGCGACGAGGATCAGGCACGCGCTGATCGTCAGGAACTGGCGAAATCCCGGGCGCCTGATACGGAGACGGCCCACGCGCCAGACCCGGCGTCTTCCACCGGTTCCCAGGCCCGCGACGCTCACGGGCTCTCCACCAGCCCATAGACCATGACTACGTTCCTTTCTTTCCGGGGCGTCGAGCTTTGGTTGAGCTCTGGTGCGACTCGACCGCCGCGGCCGCGCATTTCACCCAGTGGTACGCGGCGCCCGGCCGCCGGGGTTCAGCGGGATTCGCGATTTTTCGACCAGAATCTTTTGTTCTCCTGGCTCTCAGGGATCACCGCAGGTGGCGGCGCCGCCTGCTGCGTCACGAGCCGCAGGGCGAGGGCCGGGCACATCGCGACGGCACGCTGGGCGCCGCGCTCGACCCACGTGGGCATGGGGGTGTTGAGCACCACCGGGTACCCGTGCCGGTCCAGGTGGACGATCTCGGGCGCCACGAAGGCGCACACGCCGTGCCCCTCGCAGCGGGACCAGTCGATCGTCAGCCGGGCGGTCGCGTCCACCGGCGGCATCGGGAACACGGGAGTCTTGGAGAGCCCGCAGGTGCCGTGGTCGCGGTGGGTCGCGATGTCCCCGGAGAACACCTCCAGGGCCGACAGCACGAAACGCGCGGTGCCGTCCGGGTGGCTGCATGCGCCGCGGCCCCGGCCGATGCCCACCGCCCGCCGGACGGCGGCGACACCGCCCGATCCGTCGGCCAGCGCGGTCAGCGAGCGCACGATGTCCGGCAGCCCCATCCGGCACGGGCCGCACTGCCCGGAGGACTCGGCCGCCAGGTAGGCGGAGATCCTGATGACCTCGGCCAGCGGGCAGGTCCCCTGGCCGAGGGGCAGGATGATCCCGGCGCCCAGCGAGCCGCCCACGGCCTCGAGCCCGGCCCGCGAGAGCGCCGTGAGCGCCACCGCCTCCGGCCGCAGCCAGGCCCCGTGGTAGCCGCCGACGAGCAGTCCCTGGCCGGGGTCCGCGCCGCAGGCATCGAGCACGGCACTGAGCGGGGTGCCCGCGGGCGCCTCGACCACGGTGCCGCCGCCCACGGTGAGCAGGACCGTGCCCGGCTCCTGGGGGGTACCGACCGAGGAGTAGAGGTCGGAGCCGAGCGAGGCCAGCACCGCCAGTTGCGCGAAGGTCTCGGTGTTGGACAGCAGCGTCGGCTTGCCGTCCACCCCGGAGTTGCTGGCCCGGACCTTGCGGCCGGGCGGGATCGGCACGTCGCCGTTGGCCGCGCGCACCAGGGCGCCGCCCTCGCCGGAGATGAAGCGCTCGACCAGGGGGGCGATCCGGGCCGGCACGGGCAGCTTGCGCTCGGCGAGGGCCGCGCGGATGGACCGGTCGGCCGGGGTGTCCTCGACGACCCCGATGACGATCTCCTCCGCCCGCAGGGCCCTGGCGGTGAGCACCGCGCCGTCCAGCACCAGGTGCGGGGCCCGGGTGAGCAGCAGCGCGTCCTTGGCGCTCCCCGGCTCGCCCTCGGCACCGTTGACCATGACCACGGTGGGCCGGCCCGCCTCCGCGCTGCGGCTGACGGCGGCGAGCTTGGTGCCGAACGGGAAACCCGCACCACCCCGGCCACGCAGGTCGACCCCCTCGACCAGCTGGATGAGATCACCCAGTGACAGCTGGTTCAGGCGTCCGTGCATGGCGCGGTGGCGCTCCAGGTCCAGCCGCTGGAAGCGGTCGAAACCCATGGTGAGCCGGGGTGTTCCCAGGACGACGACCGAAACCGTCATCGTTGCGCCATCCGCTGTCGCTCGGCGACGGGAGCGGGCTCCTCGACCTCGTCCTCTGCGCGCATCGGCTCGGTCGGGTTGACCACCAGCACCACCCGGGTCAGCAACGCCAGCCCGACGATGACCAGGGAGAGGACGTACCCCCAGGTGACCCAGCCCGCCGGATGCCGGCCGGCGACCAGGCCGTGCACGATGGCCACCGGCCACGCCACGTAGGCGACGGCGTGCAGCGCCCGCCACAGCCCCGGCCGGGAGCTGTCGGCGAACCACGCGCGCATGATCCCGGTGGTCATGATCAGCAACATGAGGTCGAAGGCGAGGGCGCCCAGGCCCAGCGCGGTCGGCCGGAAGACGACCGCGTCGGCCGCCTTGGCATGGTTGGTGAGGATCTTGACCACCAGGTGGGCCACCAGGAAGGCCATGGTGGCCATCGAGATGGCCCGGTGCACCGCCTGCGCGAGCACGCGGTGCCCGATGCGCAGCAGGATGCGGTCCGTCGCGAGCAGGCCCACCATGATCGTGATGCTCATGCCGACCAGGGCGAAGACCCCGGCGTAGAAGGCCATGAAGCGCTGCAGGGCGGCCGCGGCGGTCGCTCCCGGCGGGGTCGCCGTCACCACGAGCAGGATGAGGAAAGCGCCCCCCAGGGTGGGCAGCGCCCAGCCTGGCAGGCTGGATCGGTCCTTGCGTTGGGTGTCCACCTACAGATCTCCTGTCATGTTCACGGGGAGCCGGGGGTCGGCGTGGGCAACGGCGTGAGCGTGATCTTCGGCACCGGCGGCGGATCCGCGGGGCCGAAGTTCTCCAGGCCGACGCCGGGCATCACCTGCTGGATCCCCCGCTCGGCCCAGCCGATCATCGGCTGCGCCTTCTCCCGGAAGGTCCAGCCGCCCATCGTGACGCCGTTGAAGGGCAGGTCTCCAGCCCCCTGCCGCAGCCCGAACCGCACCTGCGGCCGGGCGGCCGCGGCGCCTCCGCACGGGCGGTCGACGCCGACCCGCCCGAGGAGGTCACCGCGCTTGACGACGGCGCCGTCACGCACTCCGGTGATCTTTGTCAACTGGTAGTACTCGGAAGCCAGTCCGTTGTCATGAATGATCATCAATAGCCCCCCGCCGGCGGCGGTGGTGCAGAACCTGTAGAGCCGGCCGTCACCCGCGGCCAGTACCCGGCCGTCGCCCCCCTGGAAGGCGACGACACCGAGCGGACGGGCCCCTCGGGTCGACGCGGTCATCGTCCAGGAGTCACCCTGCCGCCAGGGCAGCATGAGCTTGGTGGGATGGGCCGGGCCCACGCTGAACCGGGCCAGGGCCCGGATCTCCGCGGCGGGCAGGAGTTTCGTGGGCACCCGCCGCAGCAGTGCCCTGAACTCCTCCGTGCCCGACAGGCCCACCTGCCAGCGGCTTCCCGACCAGCGCGCCAGGAACAGCGCCACCTGGGGCATCGCCGACTGCTTGGCGGGCACCGGAATGGCGGTCGTGCCGAACGCCCACGTCCGGTCGCTGGTGAACCGGGTGGCGCCCACCAGGGGTGCCGCGCTCGGCTTCACCCCATAGGCCTGCCGGGCCGCGCCCCCGCGCTCGGTCAGGGTGAGCGACCTCACCTGGCCGTTCAGGGTCGACAGCACCGGCTGCGCACGACGAGGCGTCGGAGTGCCCCGGGTCGCCTTGGGACCGTCTGGCGGTCTTACGGCCCGGGGCAGGCTGGCGCCCGCCTCCGCGCTCGCGGCACCGCCGGTGAGCAGTGCCCGTTCCACAATGGCCGCTAGTGCGAAGCCGACCACAACGACCATGACCGTCCCGGTCATGGCCACCCGGTCCACCACGTTGACGTTCACCGTGGCGGCGCGGGTCTGCCGTCCTTGGCGTCTCATCCTCCTCCTCCACTTAGGCGGAGTCATCAGTGACGCGGTCCCTCAGCACGGCGGGACGGTGACCCGTCTCGCCGTGTGCTCCCTGAGGCGTCATGGCGTCCCCGGGTGATCACCCGGGGACGTCTCAACAGCGGCGAGCATATGCCCCAGTAGCCACTTTGATGCTGGAAAGTTACAAAAATTCCGAGTGATATTTGCGGCTAAGTAGAGAACTTGCGGGGAACGGCTACCCGGCGGCCTCGATGATGCCACCGCGGCGGCCCCGCGACCAGAGGTCTGCTCAACCTGAACCGGCGAGCGGGTGCTCCGCCGGCCCGCCCGGCCCGCCCCCGTCCAGGAGCGCGCCGAGACGGTGCGCCTGGCGCTCCCAGGTCCACTCACGCTCCACCCAGGAACGGCCCTTCTCGCCGAGCGCACGGGCCCGTACGGGATCGCGCAGCAGGCCGCTCAGGGCCTCCGCGACGGCGTCGCCGGACCGCCCGGGGACGACCAGGCCGGTCTCCCCCTCCAGCACGGCGTCCGGCGCGCCGCCCGAGTCGCCCGCGACCACCGGCAGCCCGGTGGCCGATGCCTCCAGATAGACGATGCCGAGCCCTTCCACGTCCAGACCGCGGCGCCTCGTCCGGCAGGGCATGGCGAAGACGTCACCGGCGTCGTAGTGCGCGGGCAGCTCCGACCAGGGCACTCCACCGGTGAACCGGACCGAGCCGGTCAGCCCGGCCTCGGCGGTGAGCCGCTCCAGATCCCTCCGGTAGGGGCCGCCGCCGACCAGCAGCAGGGCCGCGTCCGGGACGGCGCGCAGCACCCGCGGCCAGGCCCGGATCAGCGTGTCCTGGCCCTTGCGCGGCACCAGCCGGGACACGCAGACGACCACCGGCCGGCCGGTGAGGCCGTGCCTGGCCCGGATCTCCGCGCCCCCGGCACCGGGCCGGAACAGCGACTCGTCCACGCCGGGCGCCAGCCGGGCCATCCGGGCCGCCGCCGCCGGGGACAGCACGGGCGCCATCCGGGAGCGGGTGTACTCCCCCAGGTAGGTCAGCACGTCCACGCCGTCGCCGATGCGGCGCAGCAGCGACCGGGCCGCCGGCAGCTGGGCCCAGCCCGTCTCGTGCCCATGGGTCATCGCGACGAAGCGCTCCACCCCGTACCGCCGCCGCAGTGCCGGGGCCAGCAGGCCGAGCGGCGCCGCCGCCCCGAACAGCACCGAGTCGCAGCCCTCCGCACGGGCGATCCGGCCGGCCCGGCGCAGCACCCCCGGCCCGGGCAGCATCAGCGAGGTCGGGTGCCGTACGACCGGGAAGGGCTGGCCGGCGTCGAACGCCTCGGCGCCCTTCCAGGAGGGGGCGTAGACGACCACCGAACCGGGCGGCCTGCGCAGCGCGAGGTTGTGCACGAACGCCTGGATGCCGCCGGGCCGCGGGGGGAAGTCATTGGTGATCACGAGCGTCTTGGTCATCGCACCTCAGCATCGCACGCGCACGACGGAAGGCCTGCCGCCGGGCAACCCGGTGGCAGGCCTTCACAGGCTCCCTGCGGGCCGATCAGCCCTTGGTCAGCTCCGCCTTGTGCTCGTCGTGCTTCCCGGCCTCCTGGCCGCTCTCGATCTCTCCGTGGCCGCTGCCATGGCCGTTCTCCAGCGGGATCGGGATCGAGTCGAAGGTCCAGAACCGGGTCAGCCTCGCCCGCAGGTGCCCGATCGGGCCCTTGACCGCGGGGATGCCGCCCTCGTCCACCGCGGGGAGCTCGGGCTGGGCCTCCTCCTTGCTGAGGATGACCGCGGCCAGCTCCGGCCGCGCCGGCCGGTGGATCTCGATGTACTCGCCCTCCGGGGTCATCTTGATGATGCCGCTCTCGACCCCGTGCTCGACCACCGCCGCGTCCTTGCGCTGCAGGCCGAGGCAGATCCGCCGGGTGATCACGAAGGCGGCGAGCGGCAGCAGGAAGACCGCGAACCGGAAGAACCAGGTGGTGCCGTACAGCGACACGTCGAACTTGTCGGAGATGATGTCGTTGCCGCCGGCCAGCCACAGCGTTCCGTAGAAGGTGACCGCGGTCATGCCGATCGCGGTGCGCACCGGAGCGTTGCGGGGCCGGTCGTTGACGTGGTGCTGCCGCCGGTCGCCGGTCACCCAGCGCTCGATCCACGGCCACAGGGCGGCGCCGGTCATGACGATGCCGAGCGGCCCCAGCGCCGGGATCACCACGTTCCAGGGGATCGTGTGGCCCCAGAGGTTGGTCTCCCAGTTGGGCATGATCCGCAGCGAGCCCTCGAGGAAGCCCATGTAGAAGTCGGGCTGCGAGCCCGCCGAGATCGCGGCCGGGTCGTACGGACCGAACATCCAGATCGGGTTGATCTGGGCGAAGGTTCCCAGCAGCGCGATCACGCCGAAGGTGAACAGGAAGTACGCGCCGGTCTTGGCCATGAACACCGGGTAGAACGGGTAACCGGCGACCTGCTCGTTGGTCTGGCCCTTGCTCGGCATCGCGGTGTGCTTCTGATGCCACATGATCATCATGTGCGCGGTGACCAGCGCCAGGATGATGCCGGGGATCAGCAGCACGTGCAGGGTGAAGAACCGGGGGATGATGTCCTGACCCGGGTACTCCCCGCCGAACAGGAAGAACGACAGGTACGTCCCGACCAGCGGGATGGACTGCATCACGCCCGCGGTGATCCGCAGGCCCGCGCCGGACAGGGCGTCGTCCGGCAGCGAGTAGCCGAACAGTCCCTCGACCAGGGCCAGCGTGAACAGTCCGAGGCCGATGAGCCAGTTGAGCTCACGCGGCTTGCGGTACGCGCCGGTGAAGAACACCCGGAGCATGTGGGCCATGATCGAGGCGACGAAGAGGATCGCCGCCCAGTGGTGCAGCTGCCGCATGAGCAGGCCGCCGCGCACGTCGAAGCTGATGTGCAGCGTCGAGGCGTAGGCCTGCGACATCTGCACGCCGTTCAGCTTGGTGTACGAGCCGTTGTAGACCACCTCCATCATGCTCGGCTGGAACCAGAGCGTGAGGAAGGTGCCGGTCAGCAGCAGGATGACGAAGGAGTAGAGCGCGATCTCGCCCAGCATGAAGGACCAGTGGTCCGGAAAGACCTTCTTCACGTTGCGCTTGAGGAACCCGACGGTACCGAGCCGCTCGTCGACGAAGGTGATCGGTGCGTCGACCGCCTTAGGCAGTGTGCTCATTGCTGAGTGGCACCTCGCTCCCAGAAGCTCGGGCCGACCGGGACCTTGTAGTCGCTGGTGGCGATGAGGTACCCCTCTCCGTCCACCGCGATCGGCAGCTGCGGTAGCGCACGCGCCGCAGGCCCGAACAGGACCTTGGCTCCGTCGGTCGCGTCGAAGGTGGATTGATGGCACGGGCAGAGGATGTGGTGCGTGGTCTGCTCGTAAAGTGCGGCCGGGCAGCCGACGTGCGTGCAGATTTTAGAATATGCGACGATTCCGTCGACGTGCCAATTCTCCCGGCCCTTGACCGGCTTGAACTGCCCGGGGGGCACGTTGATCACGATGGTGGCCGCCTTGGCCAGCTCGTTGATCGGATCGTGCGTGCCCTCGATCCCCTCGGGCACCACGGTGATCATGCTGCCCGGCGAGTTGAAGTCACTCGCCTTCAGCGGCCGGTTGGTGCCGTCCACCAGCAGCCGGACCCCCGGCTTGCCCTGGGACCTGGCCTTCTCGACCGCGTCCCGCCAGAAGGTGTGCCGGAGCTTCTTCTCCGGCAGCGGCCCGAGGTCGCGCAGCAGCAGCAGCGGGGCCAGGCCCAGCGGGGCCGCCGCGAGCAGCAGCGTGCGGCGCAGCAGCGGCCGCTTGGTGATGCCGCTGTCCTCGGCGCCCTCGGCGAAGTTCTCGGCGAACGTCTGCCGGTCGGCCGCCGAGGAGGCCAGCTCGTGACGCTCCTGGATGATCTGCTTGGACGTCATGAGCCGGCGCACCCAGATGGTCACGCCGATCGCCATCGCCAGGAACGACACCGTCATCGCGCTGCCGAGCGCGTAGTTGGACTCCTGCGCCCGGTCGATGCCGTGCATGCCGCCGTGGCGGCCGCTCCAGCCGATGAAGTAGACGATGAAGGCCATGCTGGCGAAGAACGCGATCAGGAAGAAGGTCGCGACCACGCGCTCGGCCTTCTTCGCCGCGTCCTCGTCGAGCTCGCTCGGCTCGCGGTCCGGGGTGGGCTCGTCCGCGGCGAGCAGGGTGCGGGACTCGGCCGGCGAGGGCGTCCCGATCACTCGGCGGGGCGGAGCGGGCCGGTCGGCGCCGTTCTGGGGCTCTTCAGAGCTGCCATAGGTGTCAGTCATGCTGCTTCTTCAGCTTCTTGGGCTTCTTCGCGGTGATCCACATCGCTGCGAAGACCAGCAGGCCGATACCGATGAGCCAGCCCGCGAGGCCTTCCGCGACGGGGCCGATGCGGCCCAGTCCGTTGCCACCGGGGTTGACCTCGTCACGGGTCTGGACGACATAGGCGATGATGGCGCGCTTCTGCTCGGGCGTGATGGTGGTGTCGTTGAAGACCGGCATCGCCTGCGGGCCGGTGATCATGGCCTCGTAGATCTGCTGGTCCGTGGCGTCCTTCAGCGGCGGCGCGTACTTGCCGTAGGTCAGGGCCCCGCCCTCACCGGCGAAGTTGTGGCACTGCGCGCAGTTGGTGCGGAACAGCTTGCCGCCGAGCCCCACCTGGGAGTCGTCCGGGCTGGCCTGCTCCTTGGTGGGGATGGCCGGCCCGCCGCCGAGGGAGGCGATGTAGTTGCTCAGGTCGGTGAGGTTCTGCTGCGCCTTCGGGTTGAGCTTGGGGTTGAAGGCGGGCACGGGCTCCTTGCGCGGCATCTGCGCGCCCGGGTTGGCCGCCGGCATGCGGCCGGTGCCGACCTGGAAGTCGACCGACGCGGCCCCCACGCCGATGAGGCTGGGCGCGATCGTGTTGCCCTTCGCGTCCCTGGTGCCCTCGGCGTTGAGCCCATGGCAGCTGGCGCAGTTCTGCTCGAACAGCTGCCGGCCGTTGGCCTGGGCCCGCGCCGCGGCCCTCGAATCGGCCGCTTCGGCACGATCGGTACGCGGTGAGAAGCCGGCGTACACGACGCCGATGGCCGCCAGGGCGACCAGCACAACGGCGTAGCCCGCCCACGGGCGCCGTCGCCATGCGGTGAACCATTTCACGGATTGTCCCCGTTCCGGGCTACTTGATCAGGAAGATGACGCTGAAGAGGCCGATCCAGACCACGTCAACGAAGTGCCAGTAGTACGACACGACGATCGCGCTCGTCGCCTGCTCATGTGTCCAGCGCTTCGCCGCGTAGGTGCGTCCCAGCACGAACAGGAAGGCGATCAGGCCGCCGGTCACGTGCAGGCCGTGGAAGCCGGTGGTCAGGTAGAAGACCGAGCCGTAGGCCGAGGAGGAGAGCGTGAGGCCCTCGCCGTGGACCTGCTCGGCGTACGAGATCGCCTGCCCGATGACGAACCAGAGGCCCATCAGCAGGGACACCACGTACCAGATCCGGAGTTTGCGGACGTCACCTCGCTCCGCCGCGAACACGCCCAGCTGGCACGTCACACTCGACAGCACGAGCACGACGGTGTTGAACGTGTCGAACGGCAGGTTGAGCTTCGTCCCGGGCCACTCACCGTGCGGCTCCGCCTTGGTGACGGACCTGATCGTGAAGTACATCGCGAACAACGCCGCGAAGAACATGAGCTCGGACGACAACCAGACGATCGTCCCCACGCTGACCAGGTTGGGACGATTGGCCCGAGCGCGGGGTGTTGTCTCTATCGCGGATGCTGTTGCCACGCCCAGCATTATTGCGTGCCTCGCGGCCTCCCGGCGCAGGACCCCCCGTTAAGCACGCCGCATGCCCCCAACCGAGGAGTCATGCCCGCGCCCGCGCGGTTCGTCACCTCCCGTGCCGCGTGAACTGCGGCCCCTCCGCACCCCCGGCGGGACGGGCGGTGAACCGGCGCCGGGCGCGGCGGCGCGCTCCGGTCCCCCCGCAGGCCCCCCGAGGCGGTAACATCCGATGCCATGAGCACCGCCGACGCCGTGATCAAGATCCTTGTCTACAGCGACAACGCGAACACCCGCGCGCAGGTGCGGCTGGCGATCGGCCGCCGGCCGGCCGCCGACCTCCCGAAGGTCGAGTTCGTGGAGTACGCCACCCAGGCCGCCGTGATCGAGCAGCTCGACCGGGGCGGGATCGACGTGATCGTGCTGGACGGCGAGGCGCGCCCGGGCGGCCTGGGCATCTGCCGCCAGGCCAAGGACGAGGTCTACGACTGCCCGCCGGTGCTGGCCATCATCGCCCGCCGGGACGACGGCTGGCTCGCCACCTGGTCGCGCGCCGACGCCGTCGTCGACCAGCCGCTGGACCCGATGGCCGTGGCCAACACGGTCGCCGACCTGATCCGGCAGCGCATGGCCACCCGGCTTCCCGTCCTCTGAGCACCGGCTCACCGGACCCGCCCCACCCCCGACCCGGGGGCTCCGCCCCCGTTCACTCCGATCGCGAGGGCACTCCATGGACACGCGCACGACCTGGTCCGCACTGCTCAACGCACTGCTCGCCGGCGAGTCCCTGTCGGCCGAGGAGGCCTCGTGGGCGATGAACGAGATCATGACCGGCGAGGCGACCGACGTGCAGATCGCCGGATTCGCGATCGCGCTGCGGGCCAAGGGCGAGACCGTCACCGAGGTGTCCGGCATCGCCGACGGGATGCTGGCCAACGCCACCCCGATCCACATCCCCGGTGACATCGTCGACCTGGTGGGCACCGGCGGAGACCGCTCGCACACGGTCAACATCTCCTCGATGAGCGCCGTCGTCGCGGCCGCCGCCGGGGTGAAGCTGGTCAAGCACGGCAACCGGGCCGCGACGTCCTCCTGCGGCGCCGCCGACCTGCTGGAGGAGCTCGGCGTCGCCATCGACCTGCCGGCCGCCCGGACCGCGGACATCGCCGACGAGGTCGGCATCACCTTCTGCTTCGCCCCGCTGTACCACCCGGCCCTGCGCTACGCCGCCAAGACCCGCAGCGAGCTCGGCACCCCGACGGTGTTCAACTTCCTCGGGCCGCTGACCAACCCGGCCCGGCCGCGCGCCCAGGCCGTGGGCGTCTTCCACCCGCGCATGGCCGGGGTGCTGGCGGGCGTGTTCGCCGAGCGCGGCTGCTCGGCGCTGGTCTTCCGCGGCGACGACGGCCTGGACGAGCTCACCACCTCCGGGACCTCCGCCGTCTGGGTGGTCCGCGAGGGCACCGCGACGCAGACCACGTTCGACCCGGCGGAGCTGGGCATCCTCCCCGCCACCCCGGACGATCTCCGGGGGGCGGACGCCGCCTACAACGCGAGGGTGGCCAGGGCCGTCTTCGCGGGCGAGCCCGGCCCGGTACGCGACATCGTGCGGCTCAACGCGGCGGCCGCCCTGGTCGCGGCGGAGGGCGCCCCGCCTCCCGAGAAGCTCACCGCGGCGCTGCGGGACGCCTACGCCCGGACGGCGGAGGTCATCGACTCGGGGGCCGCCGCGGCGCTGCTGGACCGCTGGGTGAGCGTCTCCCGGGCCATGCGGGCCTAGCCCGCCGCCGGGCCGGCACGGCTAGTCGCGTCGGGCGGGCACCGCCAGCGCCGGGCCGGCCACGGCTAGTCGCCGTCGGGCAGGCCCAGCGCGAAGGCCGCCTCGAGGTCATGGCGGGAGTAGGTCTGGAAGGCGATGTGGGTCGCGGTGTGCACCACGCCCTCGACCTTGTTCAGGCGTCCCGGGATGACCTCGGCGAGCTCTTCGTGCCGGTGGACCCGCACCATCGCGACCAGGTCATGATCGCCCGTGATCGAGTAGACCTCGCTGACGCCCTCGAGCCTGGCGATGCTCTCGGCCACCTCGGGAATCCGGGCCACGTCGGCCTTGACCAGCACGATCGCAGTGATCACAGTACGCCTCCCTCGTTGCACACCCGTCCGACCTTATAGCGATCACGTTGCCGCCCGGCCCGGGACGGCACCGGCTCCGCCGCGCGGCGGGCGGCTAGCGCCAGCCGGCCAGTGCCGCGGCCCGGCGGCCGGCCCGGGAGTGCCGCGACAGCAGGCCGAACCCCAGACCCGCGACGAACCCGAAGATGTGGGCGACGTAGGCGGTGCCGCTCTCCTGCTGCGAGGCGATGGCCAGCCACTGGAAGATGAAGAACTGGCCGAGGACCACCCAGGCGGGCAGCCGGAACGGCAGGACCGACAGCACCAGCGCGATGGTCCTGGACCGGGGGTACATGATCAGGTGGGAGCCGAGCACGCCCGCGATGGCGCCGGAGGCCCCGATGAGCGGCACCGCCGAGTCGGGATAGGCGATGGCGAAGCCGTAGGCGGCGACGTAGCCGCAGATCAGGTAGAAGACCAGGTAGGGCAGGCGGCCCAGCCGGTCCTCGGTCGCCTGGCCGAAGACGAACAGGTAGACCATGTTGCCGAGCAGGTGCAGCCAGTTGGCGTGCAGGAACATCGAGGTCAGCGCCGACAGCCAGGGGATCTTGTCGAACACCCGGGGGCCGCACTCGGCCTGCACCTCGCGGGGCAGCGGCTGCTGCTCGTTGCTGGTCAGTTCCCGGGGTACGGCGCCGTAGTGGAAGTTGAACGTCGTCTGCTCGCACTTGCGGGCCTGGGTGTCCTCGGTCCCCACCGCACCGGCCATCGGGGAGAGCAGGAAGACCACGACGTTGATCGCGATGAGCAGATAGGTGACCACCGGAGCACGCCGGGTGGGCTGGTTGTCGTACAGCGGCAGAGCCACTACCGCACCTCCCCCGCTCCGACGGCGCCCCAGCCTAGGGCCATCCGGGGTGCGGCTCAATCCGGCGGGCGCACGGCCGCGTACCCCCGCTCGATCCACGCCCGCATGCCCTCCGCGCCGTGGGCCGGGCAGCTCCAGACGCCGTCCAGCTCGACCAGCCGCGCGCCGGGCACCTCCAGCCAGCGCAGGATGCACTCGCTCTCCTCCGGGGTGGCGGCGAGCAGCGGCCGCTCCGCCGTGCCGTCCAGCACGGTCTCGGCCGTGGCGATCAGCGCGTCGACGTACGGGCGGGGCTGGGCGCCGGGCGGGATGACGCCGCTGGCGGCGAGCCGGCCGCGCCGGACCACCGCGACCTCCCAGCCGCCGGCGAACCCGGGCCTGGCGGCGACGAGCTGGGCGCAGCGGGCCAGCGCGACCAGCCGCTGGCAGCGGGCCGCGGCCCGGATGAAGGCGGCCAGCCGGTCCCGCTGGGTCGCGGCCTCCTCGAAGCGCAGCTGCCCGGCCAGCCGCTCGATGCGGGTCCGGGCGGCGGCCACCACGGGCCGGGCGTCCCCCTCCATGAGCGACCGGGCGGACGCGACGTGCCGGGCGTAGCCGTCGGTGCTCTCCCGGCCCTCGCACGGGGCACCGCACCGGCCGAGCTCGGCCAGGGCGCAGGTGCGGGCCCGGCCGGCCTCGATCAGCCGGGGGGTGAGCCGCTGGGTGCACTGGCGCAGCGGCACCGTCTCGTGCAGCGCGGCGCGCGCCTCCTCGGCCAGCCGGGTCGACCCGAACGGGCCCAGGTAGGCCGAGCCGTCGTCGCGGCAGTCCCGGACGATGGACAGCCGGGGGAAGTGCTCGCCGACGGTCAGCTTGAGCCACAGCGCCCGCTCGGGGTATCTGGACCGCCGGTTGAAACGCGGCTTGTGCTGCGCGATCAGCCGCAGCTCGCGCACCTCGGCCTCCAGGCCGGTCGGGCAGACGATGGGCCGCACCCGCTCGGCGAGCCCCACCATCTCGCGCACCCGCCGCCGGGTCTCCGAACCGGTGAAGTACGAGCGGACCCGGGTGCGCAGGTCGCCGCTCTTGCCGACGTAGAGGATCTCACCGCGGGCGTCCTCGAAGAGGTAGACACCGGGCTCGCCGGGCAGGCCGTCGGCGAGGTGCCGTTTGGCCTGCTGCTCGGGGGTGGGCGCCTTGGCGAAGCTCTTGAGCTCCTCCAGCGACGCGACGCCGAAGGAGCCCAGCCGCTCGATCAGCCCGTGCAGCACGTCGACGGTGGCCCGGGCGTCGGCCAGCGCCCGGTGCACGGGCTCGGTCGAGGACCGGAAGAAGCGGGCGAGGGTGGCGAGCTTGTGGTTGGGCACCTCGTCGCGGGTGAGGACCCGGCGGGCGAGGTCCGCGGTGTCGACCACCGGGAAGGCCGGCCAGGGGTAGCCCTGGCGGGTGCAGGCCGCCCGCAGGAACCCGATGTCGAAAGGGGCGTTGTGCGCGACCAGCACGCACCCGCGGGCGAACTCCAGGAACGCCGGCAGCACGGTCTCCATGGTGGGCGCCCGGACGACCATCTGCTGGGTGATGCCGGTGAGGACGGTGATGAACGGCGGGATCGGCATGCCCGGGTCGACCAGGGTGCCCAGATCGCCCAGGTGCACGCCGCCGCGGACCTTCACCGCGCCGATCTCGGTGATGGCGGACTCGGCCGGGGACCCGCCCGTGGTCTCCAGGTCGACCACCACGAACGTCACGTCGGCCAGCGGGGTGCCGAGATCGTCGAGGGTGCCCTGGATACCGCCGCCGGTCGTCATGGCGGGAACCGTACGGCGTGCCACCGACATTCCGGTGGTGGCCGGGTGCGCAGGGCTATCCTCGACTCGCCGCCTGTAACGATCGCCATGTGAGGGCAAAGGAGCGAGACCATCGACACCGGCTCGGAAGAACGCCTCGACCGGCCGCTCCCCGAAGCGGTCCGGCAGCGTGTCGTCGAGGCGGCGGCCGAGCTGATCGGGACGCTGCCCCCCGACGAGGTCCCCCAGCCGCTGCGCAGGTTCGCCCGGTTCGAGCCGCGCAAACGGGCGAAGCTGGCCGCCGCCCATCTGGCCGCGCAGCTGGAGAAGGACCCCGCCTTCCGGGACCGGGTGGCCACGCGGGTGCGGGAGGTCAACCCGGAGCTCGGCGCGGCCCTGGAGGCCGGCACCGTCCCCGGGGCCGCCGACCCCGCGCACGTCGCCGCCGTCGCCTACCTGCTGCGGCCCGCGGGCTGGACCGCCCTGGTGGAGACGGCCCGGGCGGAGCTCGACCGCGCCGCCTCGGCGGCCGAGGAGGAGGCGGCCGCCCGGGAGCTGGCCGCGCTCCGGGAGCAGCTCGAGGCCGCCAGGTCGGCCCGCGCCGATGAGATCGACAAGCTCCGCGGCGAGCTGCGGGACGCCCGGATCGAGGCGGCCGAGCTACGCCGCAGGCTGCACGAGGCGCGCACCCGGGCCAAGGCGGCGCAGGAACGCGCCGACGCCCTCATCGAGGCGGCCGGCCAGGAGCGGACGGCGGCCTCCGCCGCGACCTCCGCGGCGGAGAAGGAGCTGCGCCGGCTGCGGGGCCGGCTCTCGCAGGCGGAGACCGCCGCCGAGATCACCCGCCGGGCCACCCGGGAGGGCCGCAACATCGAGGACGTCCGGCTGCGCCTGCTGCTCGACGCGCTCGTCGACGCCGCCCAGGGCATCCGCCGCGAGCTGGCCCTGCCGTCCACGATCGGCCGCCCGGCCGACACCATCGGCGCCATCGAGCCGCAGAAGCTCGCCCACCGCGCCCTTCCCGGCCGGGCGCTCTCGGACGACGATCCGCAGTTGCTGGAGCAGTTGCTGACGCTGCCCCAGGTCCATCTGATCGTCGACGGCTACAACGTCACCAAGACCGGGTACGGCGACCTGCCACTGGCCGACCAGCGGACCCGGCTGCTGTCCGGGCTCGGCGGGCTGGCCGCCCAGACCCGCGCCGAGATCACCTGCGTCTTCGACGGGGCCGAGCTCGACGCGCCCGTCGCGATCTCCGCGCCGCGCGGCGTGCGGGTGCTGTTCAGCCGTCCCGGGCAGACCGCCGACGAGCTCATCGGCCGGCTGGTGCGGGCCGAGCCGGAGGGGCGGGCCGTCGTGGTGGTCTCCTCCGACCGTGAGGTCGCCGACGCGGCCCGCCGCGCGGACGCCCGGCCCGCCTCCTCGGCCCTGCTGCTGAGGCGGCTACGCCGCGGCTGACCGCGTTTCTGTCGGTCCCCGCTCCTACTGTCGGTGGCATCTCGGAGACAGGGAGGGACCATGCTGATCGAGTGCGCGACGTGCCGGATGCGCGGCCTCGGATGCGGCGAGTGCGTCGTGACCGCGCTGCTCGGCGAGCCGGCCGGGGTGCCCGCGGGCTATCCGCCCGACCTCGACGAGCGCGAGCGCCGGGCGCTGGCCGTGCTGGCCGACGCCGGGCTGATCTCCCCGGCGCTGCCGATGGCCCCAGGTGAGCGCGCATCGTGACCCACTGAGCACCATTCGCTGGCAACTCGGCACTAATACTGATAAGTCCTCCTGATTCGGTTGTGACGGTGGTGGCTACTCACTAGTGTCATCCGCTGAGATAGCCGGATGAAAGGGGCGTGCCGCGTCGTGGCCATTGACGGTGCGCGCAAGATGTGCAGTGCGGCCTGCCTCGCACTGGTGACGACCCTGGCGCTGCCGGTCGGAACCGCCCAGGCCGCGCCCAAGCCCTCCGCCGCAGAGGCGAGGAAGAAGCTCAAGCAGCTCAACGACCAGGTCGACCAGCTGGTCGAGAAGTACAACAAGGCCCGGGACGACCTGGCCGCGGCCCAGAAGAAGCTGAAGGCCGTGAAGACGTCCGCGGCCCAGGAGCAGGCGACCTACGCCGGAATGCGCCAGCGCGTGGCCGAGATGGCCGCCACCGCGTACAAGTCCGGCGACATGACCGATGTGTCCACGTTCATGTCCGCCAGCAACCCGCAGACCGTGCTGGACCAGGTCGCGGTGTTCTCCCAGCTCTCCAAGAACCGGTCCTCCCAGCTCGGCCAGTTCCTGCTCTCCGCCCAGCGCCTGCAGCGTCAGCTCGGCCAGGTCAAGGAGTCCACGGAGGAGATCAAGGGCCAGTTCAGCAAGATCAAGGCTCAGCAGGCGGTGCTCGACAAGGCCGTGGCCAAGCAGAAGGCACTGCTCAGGCAGGCGGGCGGCGAGCCCTCCAATGGCGGCGGAACCATCGGCGGCACCTACAACGGCCCCGCCACGGGCAACGCGCGGGCGGCCCTGAACTACGCCTACGCCCAGCTCGGCAAGCCGTACCACTACGGTGGCGCAGGTCCGAACAGCTTCGACTGCTCCGGCCTGACGATGATGGCCTGGCGCGCCGGCGGCGTCTCCCTGCCGCACAACGCGGCCGCGCAGTACAACGCCACCCGCCACATCAGCCGGGAGAACCTGCAGCCGGGTGACCTGGTCTTCTTCCAGGGGCTGGGCCATGTGGGCATCGCCGTGGACAAGAACCAGATGATCGAGGCACCGCACACCGGCGTCAACGTCCGACTCTCCTCCATCTCCTCGCACGGCGGTTTCCTGGCCGGCGGCCGTCCCTGAACCATCCCGCACGAGACCTCCAGACGGGCCGGGCTTTGCCCGGCCCGTCTTATTTTTGCAGGTCACTTGCCATGTCTAGGGTTTTTGGTACTGTATGTCCGGTTGGGGCGCTTCCCAAGCGTCACGATCCCATCACTCGGCTCGGTCCGCCCACGCACCTGCTCCACCCCAGGAGTACGGCCGGCAGGGCGGTCCGCTTCCAGGGCCGGGTGACACGAACCCACATCCTCACATCGCGTTCGCCTCGAACCTGATCGGACCCCGAAAGGCCCGTGCGGCCTCATCCGGCTCATGTTCGCGGCGGCAACGCCGAGTCCGCCCTCGGGCGGAACCGGGGACCCAAGCGGGTGGCCCCGGGGACGGAGTCCCCGACGGCCGCCCAGGGGTGAATCGGCGCACCTTCCTCCCACGCCAGGTGCGCCGTAGGGCGACTTCCAAGCCCGAATCCGTCAGCTAACCCGGTAGGCGTCTGGAAGAAGGAGCCCTCCTTGTCCCGCCACGCTCTTCCCGTGACCCCTCACGCACTCCCCCGCCCCATCCGGCCCGCGAGCCCGGCCCCGCCGTGACCACCGGTCGGCTCCCCCTCGGCCCGGGCCGTCACCGGTCAGATCACCGGTCAGGTCACCCACGTCGCCGGCCCCTCACCCATCCGGCCGGACGACGGACCACGACGAGCCCCTGCGCCGAACGCCGCAGGACCATCTTCCCTGGTGCGGCACCGTCCCGCTGAGCGGCCATCGCCCCTCAGCCGGACCGCTCCCCCGTGAGCGCCCATTCCTACCGATCCAGCACGTTTGCCATTTCTTAATCAGTGGAGGCGCCCCCTCGCGGGCGCCGACCGCCGAGTCCGCGTACCCGCGGAGCCGGGGACCCATTCCGCGAAGCCGACCTGAGGCATGCCTCGGATCGTCTCGCACGGGGTGAATCGACGAACGCCCGAGGGCTTCGCCGTAGGGCCGCTTCCAGGCCCGAACCCGTCAGCTAACCCGGTAGGCGGCATGGAAGAAGGAGAACATGTCATGCCAGGTCGACACCGGAAGTCCCGCAGCAACGCCCTCGCCCTCCGGCTGGCCGGCGGCCTCATCACCGGCACCGCGCTGACCGCCACGGTCGCCGCCGCCTACGCCGGGACGGCCTCCGGGAAGCCCGTGCTCGGGCAGGGGACGGCGAACGCCGCTGTGGTCACCCCCGCCGGGGCCATGGTCAACGCCGCCGCGCACACGCCGGCGAAGATCACCGCCGCCGGCACCCTGCAGGCCGTACCCCTCCGGGCCGCCCATGCCCGGCTGGCCGCCCGGCAGGACGCCCGGCAGCAGGCGGTGCGGCAGCCGGCGGTGCGCCCGCAGGAGGCCCGCGCGGCAGCACCCCAGCAGGAGGTGCGCAAGCAGGACCCGGGCAAGCAGCCGGCCGGCACCAAGCAGGTCAAAGCCGAGCAGGTCAAAGCCGAGCAGGTCAAGAAAAACGCGGCACCGGTGGCCAGCGCCCAGGACGTCATCAACCTCGCCAAGAAGCAGGTCGGCATCGAGGAGAACGCCAACGGCGTCACCAAGTTCCAGCAGTGGTACATGACCACGCCGCAGGCCCGGATGACGGTCCGGCGTGACGGCGGGACGATCTCCGGCTACGGCGACGCGGCCTGGTGCGACATGTTCGTCTCGTGGGTGGGCCAGCAGGTCGGGGTCCGGGGCATGGGCCAGGACGCCTACACCGTCGAGCACGCCAAGTGGTTCCAGAAGGCCGGCCGCTGGGGCACGACGCCCAAGCCGGGCGCGGTCGTGTTCTTCGCCTGGAACGGCGGCGGCACCGACGGCATCGAGCACGTCGGCCTGGTCGTGAAGGACAACGGCGACGGGACGATCGAGACCGTCGAGGGCAACACCAACGACGCGGTCATGGTTCGGGAACGTTCCACTGACTCGGTTGTCGGATACGGGTACCCCGAGTACGCGAAGTAGGCGGGCATACCCGCCCACTAGGATCTGGCCCATGGACGCCGGGCCGGCAGAGTCGTCCGCCGCCTCCCCGAATCGCCCTCGGGGAGGCGTGCGGGCACTCGTCGTGGCCATCGGGGCCGCCGCCGCGCTCACCCTGGTGATCGCGATCGGCGCGGTGTCCCTGCAGTACGGTCGGGACTCCGGCGTACGGCCCTCGGCCTCGCCCGGGGCGAACTCCCCCGCACCCGACCGGGCCGCCGTCGCCGCGCTGCTCGCGCTGCAGGCCAGGGCGGTGCGCACCCATGACAGGGCCGCCTTCCTCGCCGTCGTCGATCCTGCCCAGCCCGCCTTCCTCGCCCGCCAGGGCGAGCTGTTCGACAGCCTGCGGCGGCTTCCGCTGTCCGGATGGCGGCAGGAGGCCGACACCGGCTATCCGGCCACCGCGGGCCCCCTGGGGGCCACCCTGCGCCTCACCCTGCGCTACCGGCTGGCGGGGTTCGACGGCTCCGACGTGGTCAGCACCCGCTATCTCACCTTCGCCCGCCACCCCCGGACCGGCTGGCTGATCACCGGCGACGGCTCCGCGCAGGGGCTGCGGGACGACGCCGAGATCTGGGACGGCGGCCCGCTGACCGTGGTCAAGGGCAGACACAGCCTGGTCATCGGCAACAGCACCACCTCGTCCTGGCTGCACGAGATCGCCCGGCGTCTCGACCAGGCGGTCCCGATCGTGACGGGCACGGTGGGCACGCACTGGGCGCGCACCGCCGTGGCGCTCGTCCCGGGTGACGAGCAGCAGGTGGAGTCCCTGATCGGCGGCGGCCAGAGCCTGCGCGAGATCGCGGCGCTCGCCACCGTCACCAAGGACCCCGGCGGAGCCGCGCACGGCCAGGACCGGGTGATCATCGCCCCGGACACCTTCGCCAAGCTCAACGCCCTCGGCCGGCACGTGGTGCTCACCCACGAGCTCACCCACGTGGCCACCGGGGGCGCGCGCGACAACCGTACGCCCATCTGGCTGATCGAAGGGCTCGCCGACTACGTCGGCTACAAGGGCCTCAAGGTCTCCGTGCGATCGGCGGCCCGGGAGCTGCGGACCGAGGTCGCCGCGGGCCGGATACCCCCCGGGCTGCCCGGCCGCGACGATTTCGCCGGCGCCTCGGGAGGGTTGTCGCAGGCCTACGAGCTGGCGTGGCTGGCCTGCCGGATGGTGGCCGAGCGCTACGGCGAGGAACGGCTGGTGAAGCTGTACCGGGCGGCCGGAGCCAAGCAGGCCGGTGCGAGCGACCCGGCCCGCCAGCAGGAGTACGCGCTCCGCACGGTGCTCGGTCTCGGCACCGCGGCCTTCACCGCCCAGTGGCGGGACTACCTGCGCGAGGAGCTCGCGTGAGGGACGGCCGGCGGGCCGCGGCGCTCACCCTGACCGGCCTGGGACTGACGCTGCTGGTCACGCTGGCCCTCTCCACGCCCTGGCGGCCGCTGCCCGGCCGCATCCCCGGTCATCCGCCGGCCGGCGCGGTGGCGTCCGAGCCGGCACGCGACTTCACCGCCGCGCAGCTCGCCCGCTCGGCGTCCTTCAGCGCGGACCTGCGGGCACCGGCCCTCCTCGGCCTCGCCGCCGGGCTGCTGGCCGTCCTGGCGCTGGGGCTGAGCCCGCTCGGCGCGAGGCTGCTGGGCGTGGTCGTCCGCCCGGTACGGCGATGGCCGGTGCAGGTCGTCGTGGCGGCCCTGACCCTGACGGCCGTGCTCCAGGCGGTTGCGCTGCCGTTCGGCGTCTGGAGCGAGACGGTGCTGCGACGCTACGGGCTGTCCACCCAGGACTGGCCGGGCTGGGCACTGGACCGGCTCAGGTCCGCGGCCATCGTCGCGCTCACCTGGATCGTGGCGCTGGTGCTGCTGCACCTGCTGGTACGGCGCTTCCCCCGGCACTGGTGGGCGCCCGCGGCGGCGGGCGGCTTCCTGCTGGTCGTGATCTTCTCGTTCCTCTATCCGGTGCTGGTCGAGCCGCTCTTCAACTCCTTCACCCCGATGAAGCCGGGCCCGCTGCGCACCGAGCTCCTGCGGCTCGCCGCGGCCGACCACGTACCGGTCCGCGACGTGCTGGTGGCCGACGCCTCCCGCCGCACGACGGCACTGAACGCCTACGTCTCGGGTTTCGGGCCCACCCGCCGGATCGTGGTGTACGACACGCTGCTGGCCGCCGCTCCGCCGGACGAGATCAAGCTGATCGCCGCGCACGAGCTGGGGCACGCCAAGCGGGGAGACGTGCTCTACGGGACGCTCGCCGGGGCGCTGGGGGTCTCGGCCGGGGTCTGCCTGCTCTACCTGACCGTCACCTCCCGGCGGGTGCTCGCACGGGCGGGGGCGGAGTCGCCGGCCGATCCCCGGGCCGTCTGCCTGGTCCTGGCCGTCGTGACGGTGCTGGCCCAGGCGGCGGGCCCGGCACAGAACCTGGTCACCCGCCGCATCGAGGCCCGGGCCGACGTGCACTCGCTGGACCTGACCCGGGACCCGGTGACCTTCACTCGGATGCAGCGGGCCCTGTCGGTGCGCAACATCTCCGACCTGCGGCCCGCCCCGGCCGAGTACGCGCTGTGGGCGACGCACCCGAGCGGTCCGGAGCGGATCGCGTCGGCCCGCACCTGGGCCCGGCTGCACGGTGTCGCGGAGCCTCCCCCGCTGGTGCCCTGACCCGGCGTCCGGGCGGACGGATCAGCTCCGCGCGGGGCTCGCCGACGGCGTGGCCGTGACCGACGGGCTCGGGGTGGCCCCCGGGGTCCCGGAGGCGCCGGGGGTGGCCGCCGGAGCGCTCGGCTCACCGGAGGTGTCGCCGGGGGCGGCGGCGAGCACCGAGGTGCCGTCCAGCGCGGCCGTGGTCACGGGCCGCTTGAGCGCGGAGTAGCGCAGCCACTCCTTCCAGGTCTCCTGCCAGTAGCCCCAGCCGTTGCCGGGCTCGAGCTCCCGGTCGGTGCCGGTCACCTGGACGATGTCGCCCCGGTAGCTGAAGTGGTAGAACCAGATGGCGTTGGCCGGCGACAGGTTGATACATCCGTGGCTGACGTTCTCCGAGCCCTGGGAGCCCACCGACCAGGGCGCGCTGTGCTCGTACTCCCCGCTGTCGGAGATGCGCACGGTCCAGTACACGTCCTCCCGGTAGTAGTCGGGACAGCCCGGCCCGCAGCCCGTCGTGGTGGAGTCCATGACGGTGAGGTACTCCTTGCCCATGGTCAGGTGCAGGCCGTTGGTGGTCGTGTACTTGCGGATGCCGCCCTTGCCCATGCTGAGCGGCATCTCCTTGATGACCTTGCCGTTCTTCTTGATCACCTGGTGGTGGTTCTTCGAGCTCGCGACGGTGATGTGCGAGTCGCCGATCCGGAAGTTCAGGTCGATGTTCTTGGCGAGGTAGGAGTCCTTGGCCGCGCGGGCCCCGGTCAGATGGCCGATGACCCGGACCTTGGTGTTGGCCGGCCAGTACTTCTTGGTGCGCCACACCAGGCTCTGGCTGTCGAGCCAGTGCCAGGCGCCGACGACCGGGACCGTCGACCGGACCTCCAGGTTCTTCTCGACCTGCTCCCGGTTGGCCACCGGCTTGTCGAAGTGCAGGATGACGGGCATCCCCACGCCGACCTTCTCGCCCTGGTCCGGCGCGACGACGGCGGCCTGGATCACCTTCTTGGCCTTGAGGGTGGTGAAGTCGCTGGTGACCGTCTTGGTCTTGCCGTCCAGCCCCAGCGCGGTGACCAGGACGTGGTAGTCCGTGGCCGGCTCCAGCGCCCAGCGGGACTGCCACTGCGTGGCGTCGGGGGTCATCGCCCCCTCGACCTTCGCGCCCTTGGTGGTGACGGTGACGTTCTGGATCTTCCCGTCGGTCGCCCGCACCGTGACGGGGCCGTCCGGGGGCACGTCCGTGGTCCCGTTGGCCGGCACGACCGCGAGCTTGGCGGTCGGCCCGGCGACGCCGGTGTGCTTGCCTCCCGTGCAGGCGCCGGCGGCCGAGACCACCATCATGCCCAGCGCCAACCCCGCGAACGTTCGTGCATGGCGACTCCGCCGTCTCACCGGGGTAATGACGCTGACCCGCACCGCCGACCTCCTGGAATCACCCTTGCGGATGGTTTTGAGTCATTGATCCATAACGACGGAATCCGTGCGGCCATCGGCCCACGGATACAGCCTTCCCCTGAAGGGACGTCATCTATCCAGCGATGGTTCACTCTGACGCCCACGAAATTATGAAGGGAGCCGGTGTTAGCGTGGCCGCGAACACCGGCTCCCTTATGGTTCTTTTCCCGGATTCAGTCTGAGAACTGACCTCGGTAATACTCGAAGACGAGGCCGATCGAGCTGAGAATGGTGCAGGCTACGCCGAGCGTGACCAGCCACCAGCCGAAGACCATTCCCAGCGCCACCATCGCGGCGGACGCTCCCACGAACAGCGGCCACCAGCTGTGCGGGCTGAAGAAGCCCAGCTCACCGGCGCCGTCCGCGATGTCGCCCTCCTTGTTGTCCTCGGGGAGCGGACCGCCCCCGGCCTTCTCCAGGCGCCGGACGGTGAAGTGGACGTAGAAGGCCACCAGCCCGGCCAGGCAGACCGAGAGGGCGAGCGCGGTCGTCCCGGTCCAGTCATGGGACAACAGCCAGTAGGCGATGTCGGTGACCAGGAAGAAGAGGGCGCAACCGTAGAACATGTACGCCTGGAAACGCATGCTTTATCCCTCCGCACCGACGGGCAGCTCGACCTTGCCGGCGGCATGTGGATGGTGCAGGTCGAAGGCGGGCCGCTCGGAGCGGATCCGCGGGATCGAGGTGAAGTTGTGCCGCGGGGGCGGGCAGGACGTCGCCCATTCCAGCGAGCCGCCGTGACCCCACGGATCGTCCACCTCGACCTTCTTGCCCTTCTTCGCGGTGATGTAGACGTTGTAGAGGAACGGCAACGTCGAGGCACCCAGCACGAAGGACGCAAGGGAGGAGAAGGTGTTCAGGTCGGTGAACTGGCTCGCGTAGTCGGCATACCGACGCGGCATGCCCTCGGCGCCCAGCCAGTGCTGGACCAGGAAGGTGCCGTGGAAGCCGAGGAACAGCATCCAGAAATGGATCTTCCCGAGCCGGTCGTTGAGCATCTTGCCGGTCATCTTCGGCCACCAGAAGTAGAAGCCCGCGAACATCGCGAACACCACCGTGCCGAACACCACGTAGTGGAAGTGCGCCACCACGAAGTAGGAGTCGCTGAGCTGGAAGTCCAGCGGCGGAGTGGCCAGGATGACCCCGGTGAGACCACCGAACAGGAAGGTGACCAGGAACCCGATCGACCACAGCATCGGTGACTCGAAGCTCAGTTGCCCTCGCCAGATCGTGCCGACCCAGTTGAAGAACTTCACCCCGGTCGGCACCGCGATCAGGAAGGTCATGAACGAGAAGAACGGCAGCAGCACCTGGCCGGTCACGAACATGTGGTGCGCCCACACGGTGATGGACAGCCCGGCGATGGAGATCGTCGCGCCGACCAGTCCGACGTAGCCGAAGATCGGCTTGCGGCTGAAGACCGGCAGGATCTCGGTCACGATGCCGAAGAACGGCAGCGCGATGATGTAGACCTCCGGATGGCCGAAGAACCAGAACAGGTGCTGCCACAGCAGGGCGCCGCCATGGGATGCGTCGAAGATGTGGGCGCCGAACTTGCGGTCCGCCTCCAGCGCCAGCAGCGCCGCGGCCAGGCACGGGAAGGCGATCAGCACCAGGATGCTGGTCAGCAGGGCGTTCCACACGAAGATCGGCATCCGGAACATCGTCATGCCCGGGGCGCGCATGCACAGGATCGTGGTGATGAAGTTGACGCCACCGAGGATGGTGCCCAGACCCGAGATGGTCAGACCCATGATCCACAGGTCCCCGCCGACGCCGGGCGAGTGCATCGCGTCCGACAGCGGCGTGTAGGCGAACCAGCCGAAGCTCGCCGAGCCGCCCGGGGTGATGAAGCCGCTCACGGCGATGAGGCTGCCGAACAGGTACAGCCAGTACGCGATCATGTTCATCCGGGGGAACGCCACGTCGGGCGAGCCGATCTGCAACGGCATGATCACGTTGGTGAAGCCGGCGAACAGCGGTGTGGCGAACATCAGCAGCATGATCGTGCCATGCATGGTGAACAGCTGGTTGTACTGCTCGTTGCTGACGACCTGTGATCCCGGCGTGAAGAGCTCAGCGCGCATGATGAGCGCGAGGACCCCGCCGAACAGGAAGAACGCGAACGACGTGATCAGGTACATGTAGCCGATCACCTTGTGGTCCGTGGACGAGATCCAGGACACGATGATGCGTCCCTTGCTCGTCCGCGCCCCCGGGGTGGCCGGCAGTGTCGCCTGGTGACTGGTGGCCGTCACTGGGCCCCCCCAACTGCCTTGCGCTGGTCGATGAACGTCTGGAATTCCGCGGGGGTGACGACCTTCAGCTGGAACAGCATCCGGCTGTGGTCGACACCGCACAGCTCCGCACAGCGGCCCTCGTACGTCCCCGTCCGGGTCGGCGTGATCTCGAACTGGTTGTCCTTCGGGCCGGGCATGACGTCCTTCTTGTAGAGGAAGGCCGGCACCCAGAACGAATGGATGACGTCGTTGGTGTGCAGGTTGAAGCGGACCGTCTTGCCGACGGGGATCACCAGGACGGGCTTGGTGCCCGGGTTGGCGTCCGGCGCCGCCGGCGTCCCCACCACGCTCACGGGCGATCCGTCGGCCCGCTTGTACTGCGGGTAGTCGAACTGCCAGCTCCACTGGAACGCGATCACGTTGACCTGGACGTCCGGGGACTTCGAGGTCTTCTCGATGTAGTTCTCGTCACGCGCGGTGAAGTAGAACAACACGGCGATCATGATGAAGGGGACCGCGGTGTAGAGCATCTCGATGGGCAGGTTGTAACGCACCTGCGGCGGGAGGTCGTCCGAGCGCTTGCGGTGGAACAGCACCGCCCAGATGATCAAACCCCAGACGATGGCGCCGGTGGCGAAGGCGGCGATCCAGGAACCCTGCCAGAGGGTCAGGACGCGCTTGCCCTGCTCGGTGATCGGCTCGGGCAGGCCGAGGCGGGCGGCCTCACCGCTGCACGCGGTGGCGGTCAGCGCCAGCAACGACAGCATGCCGGCGCTCGTCGACGCGCGGCGGCCGCGCGCGGGCGTACGCCGCTCCCTAGAGCGGGTCGGACTCACGGAATGCCTTCCCTTGTTCAGGACCGTGCGGATCAAGCCCGGGAGGCCGGGCCGTCAGGTCTGTTTTCACACGTGTGGAGCACACATTAGCGTGCAGGTGCCACACCCCCCGCCCGGGTCCCCGGTTAGGGTCGTGTTGTGACCGGAGCGAACATGACCACGGCATACTTCGACGCGGCCTCCACCGAACCCCTGCACCCCGCCGGCCGCGCGGCCCTGCTGAGCGCTCTGGAGGACGGCTGGGCCGATCCCTCCCGGCTGTACGGAGCCGGGCGCAGGGCGGGGCATCTTCTCGATCAGGCCCGGGCCCGTACGGCGGCGGTCCTGGCGGTGCGGCCCGACGAGGTCTCCTTCACCTCCTCCGGGACACAGGCCGTCCATCTGGCCGTGCTCGGCGGCCTGCGGGCCCGGCGGCGGACCGGCCGGCACCTCGTGGTCAGCGCCGTCGAGCACTCCAGCGTGCTGCACGCCGCCGAACTGCACGAGCGGGAGGGCGGCTCCGTCACCACGGTCGGCGTGGACCGGGCAGGCCGGGTCGATCCGGCCGAGTTCGCCGCGGCGCTGCGGCCCGACACCGCCCTCGCCTGCCTGCAGTCCGCCAACCACGAGGTCGGCACCGTGCAGCCGGTGGGCGAGGTGGCCGAGCTGTGCCGGGCGGTGCAGGTGCCGCTCTTCGTCGACGCCGCCCAGTCGGCGGGGCGGGTGGCGATCCCCGACGGCTGGTCGATGCTGGCCGCCAGCGCGCACAAGTGGGGCGGCCCGGCCGGGGTCGGCGTGCTGGCCGTCCGCAAGAACACCCGCTGGCGCTCCCCGCTGCCCGACGACGAACGCGGGGGCCGGCGGGTCCCCGGGTTCGAGAACGTCCCGGGCGCGCTGGCCGCGGCCGCGGCGCTCGAGGCCTACGCCGCCGAGATGGCCGCCGACGGCCCCCGCCTGTCGGCCCTGGTCGACCTGATCCGGGACCGGATTCCGCGGGTCCTCGCCGATGTCGAGGTGGTCGGCGACCCCGAGCGCAGGCTCCCCCACCTGGTGACCTTCTCCTGTCTCTACGTGGAGGGCGAAGCGTTGATCACCGAACTGGACCGGCTGGGTTTCGCCGTCTCCTCCGGCAGCTCCTGTACGGCGGATACGCTGCGACCGAGCCACGTGCTGGAAGCGATGGGAGTGATTACGCATGGAAACGTCCGGGTATCGCTGCCTCGTGGGGCGAATGCGACCAACGTCGATCGTTTCCTGGCCGTGCTCCCCGACGCCGTCGCCCAACTACGCCGCACCGCAGGAGTGACCTGATGAGCTTCCGACGTCGCGCCCGGAACGCGCCGACGCCCCCCTCCCCGGCATCGGCCCCCCCGGCACCGCGACGGGAGCCGCCCTACCTGATCATCGACGCGCTCGGCCGCAAGTGCCCCATCCCGATCATCCTGCTGGCCGAGCGCATCCGCGAGGTCCCGGTCGGCCAGGTGGTGGTGGTGACCGCCGACGACGTCGCCGCCCGCACCGACGTGCCGGCCTGGTGCCGGATGAAGTCCCAGGACTTCGTGGGCGAGGAGACCCTCCCCCGCGGCTGGGCCTTCCACATCCGCCGCATGTACTGACCTCATGGCGCTCGCACGCGTCCATGGCGCTCGCACGCGCTCATGGCGCTCGCTCCGCTCACGCGGCGTACGGGCGCTCTTACGCGGCGTCTTCCCTCGTCACGTGCTCGCTCGTGCCTCGCTGCGCGCGTTCCTCGGTCCAGACGCCGCGCGCCCGTACGCGCCCCAGTCACCGCAAGTGGCACTGTCCCGCCCGGCCCGGCGCCTGGGCGCCGGGCGGGCGGCCTGATCAGGTGAGGTGGGGGGCGACGTCGGCGGCGGCGTCGGCGCCGTAAGCGTGCGAGAGGCGCTCGATGAAGCGCGGCCCGGCCAGGGTGTACTCCTGGCAGCCGGCGCTCTCCAGCGCGTGCGCCGCGATGAGGTTGCCGACCTGGGCGGCGCGCTCCAGGGACAGGCCCCAGGCGGTCGCGGACAGGAATCCGGCCCGGAAGGCGTCGCCGACGCCGGTCGGGTCGACCTTGCCCTCCTCCGGCGCCGCGGGCACGTGCAGGCCCCGCTCGCCCACCCGGTCGATGACGACCCCCTTGGCCCCGAGGGTGGTCACCCGGACCCCGACCCGCTCCAGGATCTCGCCGTCCGACCAGCCCGTCTTCTGCTCGGCGAGGGCCTTCTCGTACTCGTTGGTGAACAGGTACGCGGCGCCGTCGATGAGCGTGCGGACGTCCTCGCCGTCCATGCGCGCGAGCTGCTGGGACGGGTCGGCCGCGAACGCGATGCCCCGGGTCCGGCACTCCTCGGTGTGCCGCAGCATCGCCTCGGGGTCGTTCGGGCTGATGACGACGAGGTCCAGGTCGCCGAGCGGCGCGAGTTCGATGTTGCGGGCGTCGCTCATCGCACCGGCGTAGAACGAGGCGATCTGGTTGTGATCGTCGTCGGTCGTGCAGAGGAACCTGGCGGTGTGGTGCAGCTCGGAGACGTGCACGCCCGAGCTGTCGACCCCGTGGCGCTCCAGCCAGGACCGGTAGTCGGCGAAGTCCTCGCCGACCGCGCCCACCAGGATCGGCCGCTGTCCCAGGCAGCCCATGCCGAAGCAGATGTTGGCCGCGATGCCACCGCGCCGGATCTCCAGCTCGTCGACCAGGAAGGACAGCGACACCCGGTGCAGCTGGTCGGGAATGAGCTGGTCGGCGAACCTGCCGGGGAAGGTCATCAGGTGGTCGGTGGCGATGGAACCTGTCACGGCGATGCGCACGGCGTCGCTCTCCTCGTCTGCTGTGGTCACGGGCCCGGAAAGACTACTGCTCATCGCACCACGAGACCGACCTGACGGGCAGCCTCTAAAAGGGCAGAAAGTAGATCAGCCCGGGCGACATGGTCGCTCGGGCCGATTTACCTTGGTGCTCTAGCTGAAGGAGTCCCCGCAGGCGCAGGAGCCGCCGGCGTTGGGGTTGTCGATCGTGAAGCCCTGCTTCTCGATGGTGTCGACGAAATCGACCGTCGCGCCGCCCAGGTAGGGGGCGCTCATCCGGTCCACGACCACGTGCACACCGCCGAAGTCGTGAACCTGGTCACCGTCGAGCTGCCGCTCGTCGAAGAACAGCTGGTACACCATGCCGGAGCAGCCGCCCGGCTGGACGGCGACACGCAACGCCAAGTCGTCGCGGCCCTCCTGCTCCAGCAGGCTCCTGACCTTCTCCGCGGCCGCGTCGGTGAGAAGAACACCCTGCTCGGTGGTCTGCTGCGTGGTCTCGCCTGAAACCGTCATATGTGGGCTCCCGGTTAGCTCTGCCGCCCTCCGGCGACCTCGCGCGTTCGTTGACACGGCACCGCGCCACCAGGACGCCATGCCGCCGGAGACGCTGTCCGCCTCTGTCCACAACACAACGTACCTTCCCGCGTGGTCATTCCTCATATCAGCAAGCTGCAAAAGACCTCGCAGGATCGTGCTCCGGCGGCTCCCCGGCCCCCGCCGAGCGGACTTGTCCGTTATGTGTGCAACGATTAATGTCAAAGCGACGATAAGTACCGTCGCCAGGAGGGAGTCTCCCGTGACCACGGCACCAGAGATCGGTACCCGGAACCTGCCACTGCTGTTCCTGGGCAGTGAGGCGGACGCCGCCAGCGAGCGTGGCGTGTCCTGCCCCGGCGACCTGCCACCCGCCTCGGACCCGGCGCTGGTGGAACGCGCCAGAGTGGCCAAGGCCGCCCTGGGCGACCGGGTCTTCGTGCTCGGGCACCACTACCAGCGCGACGAGGTCATCCAGTTCGCCGACGTGACGGGCGACTCCTTCAAACTGGCCCGCGAGGCGGCGGCCCGGCCGGACGCGCCCTACATCGTCTTCTGCGGCGTCCACTTCATGGCCGAGTCCGCGGACATCCTGACCGCCGCGCACCAGCAGGTGGTGCTGCCCGACCTCGCGGCCGGGTGCTCGATGGCCGACATGGCCACCTTCGACCAGGTGGAGGAGTGCTGGGAGGCCCTGGAGGACGCCGGGGTGGCCGGTGACGTGGTCCCGGTCACGTACATGAACTCCTCCGCCGACATCAAGGCCTTCGTCGGCAGGCACGCCGGCACCGTGTGCACCTCCTCCAACGCCAAGCGGGCGCTGGACTGGGCCTTCTCCCGGGGGTCGAAGGTGCTCTTCCTGCCCGACCAGCACCTGGGCCGCAACACCGCGGTGCTCGAGATGGGGCTCTCGCTGGACGACTGCGTGGTCTTCAACCCGCACCGGCCGGGCGGCGGCCTGACCCCGCAGCAGCTCCGCGACGCCAAGATGATCCTCTGGAAGGGGCACTGCTCGGTGCACGGCCGCTTCACCGAGGCGTCCGTGCGGGAGGTACGGGACCGGGTCCCCGGCGTGAACGTGCTCGTCCACCCCGAGTGCAAGCACGAGGTCGTCCTCGCGGCCGACTACGTCGGCTCCACGGAGTACATCATCGCCCGGCTCGAGGAGGCCCCGGCGGGCTCCTCGTGGGCCATCGGCACCGAGCTCAACCTGGTCCAGCGGCTGGCGCAGACCTACCCGGCCAAGAACATCATGTTCCTCGACAAGGCGGTCTGCTTCTGCTCGACGATGAACCGGATCGACCTGCCGCACCTGGTCTGGTCGCTGGAGTCCCTGGTCCGCGGCGAGGTCGTCAACCAGATCGAGGTGGAGGCCGAGACCGCCCGGCACGCCAAGGCCGCCCTCGACCAGATGCTCGCCCTCCCCTGACGCTTCCGGCCCGCCGTGCTCGTGCGGCCGGATCGCACCCGAAGCTCCGTGATCATGCAATCCATCGGCGATGGATTGCATGATCACGGGGTTCGGGCACGGCGGCGGGCGGGACGGATCAGGGCGGGATCTCGCGCAGCCGGTGGGCGTCGTCGAAGATCGCGCGCTCGGCGGCGCGGGCGGTGACGTACGCCGACAGCGTGGCCGCGGCGAGCAGCATGTACATCACCACGATCTGGTAGCGGATGGCGGTCAGCGGGTCCACCCCGGCGAGGATCAGGCCGGTCATCGCGCCCGGCAGCGAGATCAGCCCGACCACCTTGGTGGAGTCGATGGCCGGCAGCAGGGCGGTGCGCAGGGCGCCCCGGGTATGCGGGGCGAAAGCCGCCCGCGCCGACAGCCCGAGCGACAGCCGGACCTCGATGGCGTCCCGGCCGGTGCGGATCTCCTCGCGCAGCCGGGTGAGGGCGAGCCCGGACGCCTGCATGGCCGTCGAGACGATCATCCCGCCGACCGGCACCACCACCCGCGCCTGGGCCGAGATCACTCCCAGTCCGACAAGGGTGATCAGGGTCGTGGCGCTGCCCGCCGCGGCGCCCAGCGTCGCGATCGTCCTGGCCCGGGGCAGCGGCCGGCCACGACGCCCGGCCACCTGGCCGGCGATGACCACCATGATCGCCACCCAGGCGGCGGCTCCCGGCAGGCCCGCGTAGTGGAACACCGCCAGCAGCAGGGCGCCCACCACGGCGAGCTGGACCCCCGCGCGGGCCGCGGCCACCACGAGGTCGCGGGAGACCCCCAGCCGTGCCCGGGCGACCACGGCGAACGCCAGCGCCACCAGCACGAGGGAGATCGCGACCCCCGGCCAGGAGGGGACACGGACATCGTTCACGTCCCCATCCTGCCGCCGGTGCCGGGCCGGGCGGCACCGGGCCCCGCGCCGCCGCGATGATCAGGCCGACAGGTAGCAGACCCCGTCCGGGGGGCCGTGCTCGACCAGCCGGCCGGCTCGCAGGACCAGCACGTCGTCGGCGATCCGGCGCGCCTGGGCCGCGTCGTGGCTGACCAGCACGACCGTACGGCCCTCGGCGCGCAGGCCCGACACCGCCCGCTCGACCTCGTCGGCGCCCGCCCGGTCCAGCGCGGACGTCGGCTCGTCCAGCAGCAGGACCTCCGGCCGCGGCGCCAGCGCCCTGGCCAGGCACACCCGCTGGGCCTCCCCGCCGGACAGCCCGGCGGTACGGCGGCCTGCGAACCCGGGGGGCAGCCCGGCCTCGGTGAGCAGGTCGCGGGCCTCGGCCTCGCCGAGCTCGGGGCGGCCGACCCGCAGTTCGGCCAGGACCGTGTCGGTGATCAGGGTGGGCCGCTGGCCGACCAGTCCGACGCGGCGGCGCAGGGCGAGCACGTCGAGCTCCGGGAGCGGGACGCCCTGGTACAGCACGCGGCCGGAGGTGGGGTCGATCAGCCGGTTCAGCAGCCTCAGCAGCGTCGACTTGCCCGCCCCGCTCGGCCCGACGATGGCCGTGCACCGCCCCGCCGTGACGGTGGCGGACACCTCGTCGAGCAGGACGGCGCCGTCCCGGCGCACACCCACCCGGTCCAGCTCGAAGGTCACAGGCCCGGAGCGCCCCAGACGGGGAACCACCGGGACAGGTCCTCCTCGACCGGCAGGTCGGCCCCGACCGCCCCCCGGACCTGGAGCTCCAGCGCGCTGTCGCGTTTCTGCCCGGGCAGCGGCGCGAAGGGATAGAAGGTGCCGCGCTTGTAGAGGTAGACCAGGGCCAGGCTGCGCCGCGCGGACTCCGCCGTCTCCGCGCCCGCCGGGCCGGTGAAGCCGACCAGGGAGCACAGCAGCGACGGCCCGAAGCCGGCCGCCTCCAGCGAGGAGTTGACCGCGTGCAGGTCGGTGACCAGGTCGCTCAGCTGCTCCGGGTCGCGCCGGACCAGCAGCCAGGTGTAACCGTAGGAGTCGGTGCTCGTCTCGATCCGGGGGCCGCCTCCGGCGTCCAGCAGCTCGCGGACCTCCCGCTCGACCTGCGCGAAGGCGCCGCCCTCGGCGGCCCGGAAGCAGACCGAGCCCAGCCCGGTCGGCACCAGCCCGGCGGCGGCCTCCAGGGTGATCGCCGCGTTCGGCAGGGCGAACAGCCGGTCCAGATCCGGCCGCACCGGTTTCGAGCGGCCGAGCAGGACGTCGAAGAACCCCACGATCAGTGACCTTCCGTGCGGGCGCGGGCCGGGCGGGGCCGGCCGCCGGACATCAGACTCCCCTGCCGAGCTGGGCCGAGATCTCGGCGAGCTGCTGCAGCCGCCTCTCCAGCGGCGGGTGGGTGGACAGCAGCGAGGCGATGCTGACCCCCCGGGTGAGCGCGGGAGCGAAGAAGAAGGCGTTGAAGGGCTGCGCGGCCCGCAGGTCGTTGGTCGGGATCCGGGCGATCTCGCCGGACACCTTGGTGAGCGCGCTGGCCAGGGCCGAGGGGCGGCCGGTCAGCAGCGCGGCGGCCCGGTCGGCCGACAGCTCCCGGTAGCGCGAGAGCGCCCGGGTGAGCACGAAGCTGATGGCGTAGGCCACGGCGCTGACCGCGACGACGGCCAGCAGGACCAGGCCGGTGTTGTTGTCCCGGTCGTTGCCGCGGGAGCTGAAGCCGCCCCACAGCCCCCACTCCAGCCCGAACCGCGTGATCAGCCCCGCGACCACGCCGAGGAAGGACGCGATCGTCATCACGGCGACGTCCCGGTGGGCGACGTGCGACATCTCGTGTGCCAGGACGCCCTCGAGCTCGACGGGGTCGAGCCGCCTCAGCAGGCCGGTGGTGACACAGACCACGGACCGCTTCTGGTTGCGCCCGGTGGCGAAGGCGTTGGGCACGTCGGTGTCGGCGACGGCCACCCGCGGCTTGGGCGTGTCGCCCAGCGCACAGACCCGGTCGATCACCCCGTGGAGCTCCGGCGCCTCCGCTGGGGTGACCTCCCGGCCGTGCATCGCGAACAACGTGAGCTTGTCGGAGAAGAAGTACTGCGCGAACAGGAAGAGCCCCGCCACGACCAGCGCGATCGTGCCCCACCGAGGCGAGATCACGTAGAAGGCCGTGACGAAGACGACGTAGACCAGCCCCAGCAGGAACATCGTCACCAGCATGCGCAAGGTCAGCCCCCGGTCGGGGGCGTATCGAGTGCGCGCCATCACAACCTCCCGCCCTCGGTCACCCGTACGACGCCGCCGACCTGCGGACGGCGTCACTCTGACAACGAGCGACGACCCCGCATCGTCCCGGCTCAGTCCGGGATGAGGCCTTCGTCACCCAGCATCGCCCGGACCTCCGCCATGTCGGAGTCCGCCGGCGGGAGGATCAGCTCGGAGGGTTCCAGGCTGTCCTCCGGCAGCGGCTTGCCGACCTGACGGACGTTGTCGAGCAGCGCGTGCAGAGCCGACCGGAACGTGCTCTCGTCCCCGGCCTCGATCGCCGTCTCGAGCTCGCCGTCCAGCTTGTTGAGCGCGGACAGGTCATCGTTGGCGACGTCGAGCTGCCCCTCCCCCATGATTCGCACGATCACTGCTGGCCTCCCCCCGGCTGCTGCGGCCACTGCGACTGCTGCGGGTCGGTCTGCGGACGAGCCTGCGGCTGGGCCTGCGGGCCGCCCTGGTTGAGCTCCTTGGGCGCCTGACCCTGCCCCAGCTCCGCCTTCATCCGCTCGAGCTCGAGGTCGACGCCGCTGGTGCTGCCGAGCCGGTCGAGCTCCGCCTGGATGTCGTCCTTGGGCCCGGAGAAGTCCTCCAGCGCACCGGAGGCGAGCAGCTCGTCGATCGCACCGGCCCGCGCCTGCATCTGCGCGGTCTTGTCCTCGGCACGCTGCACCGCCAGGCCGACGTCGCCCATCTCCTCGGAGATGCCGGAGAAGGCCTCGTTGATCCGGGTCTGCGCCTCGGCCGCCGTGTAGGTGGCCTTGATCGTCTCCTTCTTGGTGCGGAAAGAGTCGACCTTGGCCTGCAACCGCTTGGAGGCGAGGGTCAGCTTCTCTTCCTCGCCCTGCAACTGGTTGTACTGCGTACGGAGATCATTGAGCTGGCTCTCCAGGCCGGAGCGGCGGGTCAGCGCCTCCCGGGCGAGATCCTCCCGGCCCACCTGCAGCGCGTTCCTGCCCTGCTCGGTCAGCTTGCTCTGCTGCGTTTCGAGCTGCTGGATCTGCAGCTCGAGGCGCTTGCGGGAGGTCGCGACGTCGGCGACGCCCCGGCGCACCTTCTGCAGCATCTCCAGTTGTCTCTGGTAGGAGTAGTCGAGGGTTTCGCGAGGATCTTCCATACGGTCCAGGGCTTTGTTCGCCTTGGACTTGAAGATCATCGACATTCGCTTCATCACGCTCATCGCGCGCGGCCGGTCCCTTCGTGATGGTGCATGGCACCGATCCTTAACGTCACTGCTAGGGCTGTTATCACCCTACGCGTTAACGTACGGGGCAGCCATGAGGTTCGCGGGCGGTACTCTGATCTACGTGTTCCGACGCCGCGGAGATTCCGCCCCCGAGAAGACCCCCGAGGTCGCCAAGCCCGGGGGCAAGGGCCGCCCCACGCCCAAGCGCAGCGAGGCCCAGAAGCGCAATCGCCAGCCCATCACCGCGCCCAAGGACCGCAAGGAGGCCTACCGCGCGGTCCGCGAGCGCCAGGCCCGGGACCGGGCCAAGGCGCGGGAGGGCATGGCCCGCGGCGACGACAAGTACATGGTCAAGCGGGACCGCGGTCCCGTGCGCCGGCTGGCGCGCGACTACGTCGACGGGCGCCGCACGATCGCCTCGTACTTCATGTTCGTCATGCTGGCCGTCGTCATGGTGAGCCTGCTGCCGTACGCCTGGGCCAAGCTGCTCGGGTTCTTCGCCATCCCGGTGATGCTGGGCGTGGTGATCGTCGAGGGCTTCCTCATCAGCCGCAAGGTCGGCCGGCTGGCCGCCGAGCGATTCCCGGACGAGGACCGTTCCGGAGCCGGTTTCTACGCCGCCATGCGCTCGATGCAGATGCGCCGGCTGCGGATGCCGGCCCCCCAGGTCAAGCCGGGCCGGCCCGGCGCCGCCTGACCCCGCCGCCCCTGCGGGCCGGCCGGCCCGCACCGCCGGTTAGGGTCGGATCATGGAGTTCCGACACCTTGGCCGCAGTGGCATCAAGATCAGCGAGATCGCGTACGGCAACTGGATCACACATGGCTCCCAGGTCGAGGAGGACGCGGCGCACGCGTGCGTGCGGACCGCCCTCGAGGAGGGAATCACCACTTTCGACACCGCGGACGTCTACGCGGGCACCAGGGCCGAGGCGGTCCTCGGCCGGGCGCTGAAGGGCCAGCGCCGCGAAGGCCTCGAGATCTTCAGCAAGGTCTACTGGCCCACCGGCAAGGGCCCCAACGACCGCGGCCTGTCCCGCAAGCACATCACCGAGTCGATCGACGGGACGCTGCGGCGCCTGCAGACCGACTACGTCGATCTTTACCAGGCGCACCGCTTCGACCACGAGACCCCGCTCGAGGAGACGCTCAAGACCTTCGACGACCTCGTCCGCAAGGGCAAGGTCCTCTACGTCGGGGTGTCCGAGTGGCGGGCCGAGGAGATCGCCCGGGCGCTGGAGATCGCCGACGAGATGGGGTTCGACCGGATCGTCTCCAACCAGCCGCAGTACTCCATGATCTGGCGGGTCATCGAGTCCGAGATCGTCCCGCTCTGCGAGCGGGAGGGCATCGGGCAGGTGGTCTGGTCGCCGATCGCGCAGGGCGTGCTGACCGGCAAGTACCAGCCCGGCGCGGCGCCGCCCCCCGGCTCCCGCGCGACGGACGAGGCCAGCGGGGCGGACTTCATCAAGGCCCTGCTGACGGACGACATCCTGACCCGGGTGCAGCGGCTGCGGCCGATCGCCCAGGAGCTGGGCCTGTCGATGGCCCAGCTCGCCGTCGCCTGGGTGCTGCAGAACCCCAACGTCTCGGCCGCCATCATCGGCGCTTCCCGGCCGGAGCAGGTGCGCGACAACGTCAAGGCCGCCGGGGTCAAGCTCGACGCCGAGATCCTCAAGCGCATCGACGAGATCATCGCCCCGATCGCCGTCACCGACCCCGCCGAGACCGTCAGCCCGGCCACCCGCCCCTGACCAGGCCCGTCGCCCGGCCCGTCATGATCCGTGGCATCCGCACGGCCATGACGGGCCGGTGGCCGGATCAGCCGGCCGGGGTCAGGCCCATCGGGCCGTAGACCCGGGCGTCGTCCTCGACCAGCGTCACCTGGTCCACACCCGCCGCGGCCAGCGCACGCCAGTTCTCCCCCAGCCACGTCTCCGCGTCGGCCTGGGTGGTGAAGGTCTCCTCGGGCAGATCGGCCGGACCGGCGGTGATCCGCCCGTCGGCCTTCTCGAAACGCCAGGTCCACGGCATCGGCAGCCTCCTCGTCATGCCGAGGCTATCGATTCTTGACCTTGAATTCGCCCGCGGACCACCACGGAATCCGTCGTGTCCGGCACGTGCCCGGCCCGACGTGCCGCGCCACGCCCCCAGGTCGGGCTCCGGCGGCCGCCGGGCGCCTACAGTCACGGAGAGCATGAACATCGTCCTGCACGGCACGGCCGGCCCGGCCGGCTGGCCCGAACCCGACTGCCGGTGCGCCTCCTGCTCGCGGTTGCGCGCCGCCGGGATCCGCCACGAGCCGACCCGGGTCTCCATCGACGGCGTGCCACTGGAGAAGTGCTCGCGCTGGGGGGTCCCCGGCGGCTTCGACGTGCTCACCCCGGGCGGTGCGCGCCTGCTGGTGGCCTCCGGCCCCGGCCGGTGCCCCGAGCCCGTCCCGGACACCCGGTACGACGCCGTACTGCTCGACCTGGCGGACCGACCGCAGCATCTGGGGCTGCTGCGCCACCTCGGCGCCGTGACGGCGGCGACCGAGGTCCACGCCGTGTACGTGGACCACCGGACCGCCTCCCCCGGCGAGCTGGAACGCCGGCTCGGCTGGTGGCGGCGGCCCCGGCCCGGGCCGCACCGCACCCTGCTGCTGGGCGGCGCCCGGTCCGGGAAGTCGGCGGAGGCAGAACTGCGGCTGGCGGCCGACCCGTCGGTCACCTACCTGGCCACCGGGGTGCTCCGCGACGACGACCCGGAGTGGACCGCCCGGATCGAGCAGCACCGGGAACGGCGCCCGTCCTGGTGGCGGACCGTCGAGACCACCGACGTCGCCCCGTTTCTGCGCGCGGCCACCGGGGCGGTCCTCCTCGACGGCGTCGGCACCTGGCTGGCGGCCACCATGGACGCGTGCGGCGCCTGGGACGACGTGGCGGCCGTACGGCCGCGGATCGAGGAGCTGGTCGAGGCCTGGCGGGACACCGGGGCGCGGGTGGTGGCCGTGAGCGACGAGGTCGGCCTGTCGCTGGTGCCGACGAGCCCGGCCGGGCGGGCCTTCCGGGACGCGCTCGGCCGGCTCAACCAGCGGCTGGCCGCGGAGTCCGAGGAGACCGCGCTGGTCGTCGCCGGCCGGGTCACGGACCTGCCATGAGGCACCCCCTCACCGCCGGGCCGCGGCTGGCGATCACGTTGCTCACGGTCCTCCCGCTGCGCGCCGGCCCGGTCGACCGGACGACCGCCGGCCGGGCGATGACCCTGGCGCCGGCCGCCGGGCTGGTCGTCGGCGCGGTCGCCGCCGCGGTCCTCGCCACCGGGGACGGGGCCGGCCTCGGCCATCCGACGGCGGCCGCGCTCGCGATGGCGTCGGCGGCCGTGATGACGCGCGCCCTGCATCTGGACGGGCTCGCCGACGTCGCCGACGGGCTGGGCAGCGCGCGGCCCGCGCCCGAGGCTCTGGCGATCATGAAGCGGTCCGACATCGGCCCGTTCGGCGTGGTCACGCTGGTCTTCACCCTCCTCGTGCAGGTCGGTGCGCTGGCCCAGGCCACGGGACGCGGGCACGGCGCCCTGGCGGTGGTGATCGCCGCGGTCACCGGCCGGCTCGCCGTGACGTGGGCCTGCCGCCAGGGCGTCCCCGCCGCGCGGCCGGACGGCCTGGGCGCGCTGGTCGCCGGGTCGGTGCGGACCCCGGCCGCCGTGGTGGTCACCGCCCTGGTCCTGGCCGCCGCGGCACTGGGCGGGGCCGCGAGCGCCGGCCCCCGGGGCGCCGTCCTCGCCGCCCTCTCGGTGCTCGCGGGCCTGGCGGTGGCCGCCGGGGCACGGTGGCACACGACCCGCCGGCTCGGCGGCGTCACCGGGGACGTCCTCGGCGCGCTGGTCGAGCTCGGCGCCACCGCCGCCCTGATCGTCCTGGCGGTCCTGTGAACCACGGGCATCGCGCCGCGCCACCTGGCCGGACGTCCCCGCCACGCCCGGCCGGGCCCGGGACGGCAATGCTTGATCCGAAAGGGCGAAAGCGGTCAGTGACACGACTACGATCGGACTACGTGACGACCATCAGCCTTGACAGCACAGCTCCGGACGCCCTCGACGCCGACGCGATCGTGATCGGCGTCCTCCCCTCGGACTCCGGCCCGGCCCTCGCCGCGGGTGCGCAGGACGTCGACCGGGCGTACGGCGGACGGCTCACCGAGGCGCTGGGCACCCTCGGAGCGTCCGGCAAGGCCGGTGAGATCACCAAGCTCCCCACCCTCGGCTCGCTGCCCGTGCCGCTCGTCGTCGCGGTCGGGCTCGGCGAGGACCCGGGCGCCGAGGAGCTGCGCCGGGCCGCCGGTGTCGCGGTCCGCGCCCTGGCCGGATCGGCGAAGGTCGCGCTGGCGCTGCCCAACGGATCGGCCGACGAGGCCGGCGCGGTGGCGACCGGCGCGCTGCTGGGCAACTACTCGTACCTGAAGTACCGCACCGGGAACGGCCAGAAGGCCCCCGTCGAGCACATCACCGTGCTGACCGCGGCGGGCTCCGCACCCGACGGGACGGCCGACGCCGTCCGCCGCGCCGAGGTGCTGGCCGCCTCGGTCGTGCTGGTGCGCGACCTGGTCAACACCCCGCCGTCCGACCTCAGCCCGGAGGACTTCGCCGAGGCCGCCGCCCAGGTGGCCGTGGAGAACAAGCTCGACATCGAGGTGCTCGACGAGACCGCCCTGATCGAGGGCGGGTACGGCGGGATCGCGGGCGTTGGGCAGGGCTCGGTCAACCCGCCCCGGCTGGTCCGGCTCGCCTACAGCCACCCGGACGCCACCCGCACCGTGGCCTTCGTCGGCAAGGGCATCACGTTCGACACCGGGGGCCTGTCCCTCAAGCCGTCCGAGGCCATGGACTGGATGAAGTCCGACATGGGAGGCGCCGCCGCCGTGCTCGGCGCGCTGCAGGCGGTCGCGAGGCTGCAGCCCAGGGTGAACGTCATCGGCTACCTCCCGATGGCCGAGAACATGCCGAGCGGCACCGCGCAGCGCCCCTCCGACGTGATCACGATCTACGGCGGCAAGACCGTCGAGGTGCTCAACACCGACGCCGAGGGCCGGCTGATCCTGGCCGACGCCCTCGTGCGCGCCGCCGAGGACGAGCCCGACCTGGTCGTCGACGTGGCCACCCTCACCGGCGCGCAACTGGTCGCCCTCGGCACCCGGACCGCCGGAGTCATGGCCAACGACGACGAGGTCCGTGAGAAGGTGGTTTCGGCGGCCGAGCGTGCCGGCGAGGCCGCCTGGCCGATGCCGCTGCCCGAGGAACTGCGCAAGGGGCTCGACTCCCCGGTCGCCGACCTCGCCAACATCAGCCCCGACCGCTGGGGCGGCATGCTGGTGGCAGGGATCTTCCTGAGGGAGTTCGTCGCCGACGACCTCCGCTGGGCGCACATCGACATCGCGGGCCCGTCCTTCCACAAGGGCGAGCCGTACGGCTACACCCCCAAGGGCGGCACCGGCGCGGCCACCCGCACGTTGGTCCAGATCGCGGAGGATGTCGCGTCAGGCACACTCTGAGGCCCTGGTACTTATCAGTCGGCAAAAATGAAAAGATTGCCCCACCCAGCATTTCGATCTCCATGCGCCAGAAGCGCGTAGATCAGCATTGAAGGAGCGTCCCGTGACGAATGGCAGCGGCCCCTACGACATCGTCGTTCTGGGTGGCGGCAGCGGCGGATACGCGTGTGCCCTCCGAGCGGTCGAGCTCGGCAAGACGGTCGCGCTCATCGAGAAGGACAAACTGGGGGGTACCTGCCTCAACCGAGGCTGCATCCCCACCAAGGCCCTCCTGCACGCCGCCGAAGTGGCCGACCAGACCCGGGAAGCCGGGACCTTCGGGATCAAGGCCACCTTCGAGGGCATCGACGTCGCCGGCGTCAACGCCTACAAGGACAAGGTGGTCACCACCACCGTCAAGGGCCTGACCGGGCTGCTCAAGAGCAAGGGCATCACGATCATCGAGGGGGCCGGCCGCCTCGTCGGCCCCACCCAGGTCCAGGTGGGCGACTCCGTCATCGAGGGCCGGCACATCGTGCTGGCCACCGGCTCGGTGCCCAAGTCGCTGCCCGGCCTCGACCTGGACGGCGAGCGGATCATCTCCAGCGACCACGCGCTGGTCCTGGACCGGGTCCCGCAGTCGGTGGTCATCCTGGGCGGCGGCGTCATCGGGGTCGAGTTCGCCAGCGTCTGGCGCTCCTTCGGCGCCGAGGTGACCATCGTGGAGGCGCTCCCGCACCTGCTGCCGCTGGAGGAGGAGTCCAACTCCAAGCGCCTGGAGCGGGCGTTCCGCAAGCGCGGCATCAAGTTCGAGCTCGGCGTCCGGTTCGAGAGCGTCAAGAACACCAACAGCGGCGTCGCGGTCACCCTCGAGGGCGGCAAGAGCATCGACGCCGAGATCATGCTGGTGGCCGTCGGCCGCGGCCCGGTCTCGCAGGACCTCGGCTTCGAGGAGGCCGGCGTCGAGGTCGAGCGCGGCTTCGTCAAGGTCGACGAGTACTGCCAGACCAGCGTGCCCACCATCTCCGCGGTCGGTGACCTGATCCCGACCCTGCAGCTGGCCCACGTCGGCTTCGCCGAGGGCATCCTCGTCGCCGAGCGGCTGGGCGGGCTCGAGCCGGCCCCCATCGACTACGACGGCGTGCCGCGCATCACCTACTCCGAGCCCGAGGTCGCCTCGGTGGGGATCACCTCCGCCGTGGCCAAGGAACGCGGGTACGAGATCAAGGAGATCACCTACGACCTCGCCGGCAACCCGAAGAGCAAGATCCTCGGAACGCAGGGCGAGGTCAAGGTGATCGCTCAGAAGGACGGCCCCGTCCTGGGCATCCACATGGTCGGCAGCCGGGTCGGCGAGCTCGTCGCGGAGGGACAGCTGATCTACAACTGGGAGGCCCACCCGTCCGATGTCGCTCAGCTGATCCACCCCCACCCCACCCAGTCCGAGGCGATCGGCGAGGCTCATCTCGCCCTCGCCGGTAAACCGCTTCATGTCCACGGCTGACAGCCGCACCAGTATTTGAAGGAGTCGCTGAGAACCATGCCGGTCTCCGTCACCATGCCCCAGCTCGGCGAGAGCGTCACCGAGGGCACCGTCACCCGCTGGCTCAAGAAGGAGGGTGAGCACGTCGATGCCGACGAGCCGCTCCTCGAGGTATCGACCGACAAGGTCGACACCGAGATTCCCTCCCCGGCCTCGGGCACGCTGAGCAGCATCACCGTCGCCGAGGACGAGACCGTCGAGGTCGGCGCCGAGCTCGCGATCATCGCTCAGGAGGGCGAGGCGTCGTCCAACGGCAGCGGCCCCGCCACCGAGGAGACCGCCCCGGCCCCGCAGGAGGCGGCGCCGCAGGCGGCGGCCCCGGCACCGGCCCAGCAGCCGTCCCCGGGTCCCTGGCCGCCCGCGCCCGCCGCCCCGCAGGCGCCGGTGCCGCAGCAGGCTCCGGCACCGGCCGCCCCGCAGGCTCCCGCCGCGCAGGAGCCCCCCGCGCAGCAGGCCCCGGAGCAGGAGGCCCCCGCCGCGGAGCCCGAGGCACCGTCGGGTGAGAGCCCGTACGTCACGCCGCTGGTACGCAAGCTCGCCTCCGAGCACGGCGTGGACCTGTCCGCGGTCGACGGCACCGGGGTCGGGGGGCGGATCCGCAAGCAGGACGTCCTGGAGGCCGCCAAGGCCGCTCAGGCCGCCGCGCAGGCCGCCAAGGCCGCCCAGGCCCAGCCTCAGGCACCCGCACCGGCCGCGGCTCCCGCCGCTCCGGCGGCACAGGCCGCCGAGGTCTCCGGCCCGTCGCCGGAGGCCGCGCAGCTGCGCGGCAAGACCGAGAAGATGTCGCGCATCCGGCAGACGATCGCCAAGCGGATGGTCGAGTCGCTCCAGGTCTCGGCGCAGCTCACCACGGTGGTCGAGGTCGACGTCACCAAGATCGCCAGGCTGCGCGACCTGGCCAAGAAGGACTTCCTCGCCCGCGAGGGCGTCAAGCTGTCCTTCCTGCCGTTCTTCGCCAAGGCGGCCGTCGAGGCGCTCAAGCAGCACCCCAAGCTCAACGCCGTCATCGACTCCGAGGCCAACGAGGTCACCTACCACGACGCCGAGCACCTCGGTATCGCGGTGGACGCCGAGAAGGGCCTGATGGTCCCGGTGATCAAGAGCGCCGGCGACCTCAACCTGGCCGGGCTGGCCCACAAGATCGCCGATCTGGCGAGCCGTACGCGTGGCAACAAGGTGAGCCCGGACGAGCTCAGCGGCGGCACCTTCACGCTGACCAACACCGGCAGCCGCGGCGCGCTGTTCGACACGCCGATCCTCAACCAGCCGCAGGTCGGCATGCTGGGCACCGGCGCGGTCGTCCGCCGCCCGGTGGTCGTCGACGACCCCGACCTGGGCGAGGTCATCGCCATCCGGTCGATGGTCTACCTGGCGCTGAGCTACGACCACCGGCTGGTCGACGGCGCCGACGCCGCCCGCTTCCTCCAGACGGTCAAGCACCGTCTCGAGGAGGGCAAGTTCGAGGCCGAGCTCGGCGTGGGCTGATCTCACGCATCACCGCCCGGACCCCCTCACCGCCGCACCGGCGCCGGTGAGGGGGTCCGGCGTCTCCGGGCCGGGGCACCGGCGGGTCGCCGGCCGGTTCTCAATACGGGTGCCGGCGGGTTCATTTCATAAACCCTTTATCGCGTTATCTCCCTGTCCATGGCCGCTGATTTCTCAGCTCATCGCCAGGGTGCCGGTCGCCCTCTCTCCTGTCGTACAGTGACGGCCATGGAGTCCCCCGCGAGCATCGGACTGAATGGCAATGTCGCCAGTGTCGTGATTTACCTGAAGGTCCGCGAAGGCCGCGAGGAGGAGTACCGGCACTGGCAGGACAGGATCGACGCCGTCGCACGCGGTTTCGCCGGATTCGAGGACACCGAGGTATATCCGGCGGGCCCGGACCAGCCCGGCGCGTGGGTCGTCGTCTATCGCTTCCGCGATGTCGGCCTGCTGACCGCCTGGCTGGATTCCACGGCTCGCCGGGAGCTGCTGGACGAGGGCCTGCCGCTCTTCGACGGGCCGGCGAAGCAGGAGGTCCTGACCGGTGGGGCGCCCAGCCGGGAGGTGGTGACGGCGGTCATCTCGCACCGGGTGCGGCCGGGCCGGGAAGAGGAGTTCGCCCGGTGGCAGGACAGGGTCCGCAGAGCGCAGGAGAAGTTCCCCGGTTTCCTGGGATCCGAGCTTTTCAGCCCCGTGCCGGGAATTCAGGATAACTGGGTCGCAGTGGTGCGTTTCGCCACCCGCGTGCACCTCGACGAATGGCTGGAATCCGACGAACGCGCCAGGCTTCTGGAGCAGGGCCGCGGCGACTTCGTCTCCTACGACGTGCGTAAGATCAAATCGGCTTTCAGTGGCTGGTTCCGGTTCGACGGCCACGAGAAGGGGACCGTTCCCGACTGGAAACAGGCCATGTCCGTGATACTGGCCCTCTATCCCACCGTGATGATCCTCAACCTGACGCTGGGCAGGGGGCTGGCCGCGGCGGGGGCGCCGGGCTACCTCGCGCTCTTCCTCGGCAACGTGGTGAGCGTCGCCGTCCTCACCTGGCCGCTGATGCCGCTGGTCAACCGGATGCTCGCGTTCTGGCTGGTGCCGGGGCGCGCGGGCTCCCTCCGCGCCGAGGTCGCGGGCACCGCGGTCGTGGTCGTCTGCTGCCTGGCGTTCGTCACCGTCTTCGGCCTGACCACGAGCTGAGACCCGCGCGTAGGGTGCCCGGCGGACAGGGCCCGCGCGGGCGGCACGACGCGGGTGGGACGACCGTACGAGAACCGTGCGAGAGAGGAGACGCCCATGGGCGGTCCGAGACGTGCCCGCCATGTCGAGGAGGCGTTGATCTGGCGGGGCACCACCGGCTACGAGGAGGCCCGGGCGGGCACCCTGTGGAACGAGCTCACGCCGCGGCGGTTCCCGGAAGTGATCGTCCAGGCCTCCTCCGTGCGGGACGTCGTGGACGCGGTCGGGCTCGCCCGCTCGCACGGGCTGCGCGTCGCCGTACGGTCCGGCGGCCACAGCTGGTGCGGCTCCCCGCTGCGCGACGGGGGCATGCTGATCGACCTGTCCCGGCTCCGGGAGCAGAGCATCGATCCCGGCACCGCGACGGCGACCGTGCAGCCCGGTGTCACCGGCCGTGACCTCGCCCTGGCCCTCGAGGAGCACCGGCTCGCCTTTCCGGTGGGCCACTGCGGCTCGGTGGGCCTGGGCGGCTACCTCCTCGGCGGCGGGCTCGGCTGGAACTCCGGCAGCTGGGGACCGGCCTGCCGCAGTGTCCGGCAGATCGAGGCGGTGACGGCGGACGGCGAGCTCGTCGTCTGCGACGAGGAGCGGAACCCCGATCTGTTCTGGGCGGCGCGCGGGGCCGGCCCGGGGTTCTTCGCGATCGTCACCGCGTTCCGTCTCGGCCTCCATCCCCTCCCCGCGCAGATCACCACGACCGGCTACGTGTTCGCGCTGGCCGACCTCACGGAGGTGGCGCGCTGGACCGACGAGCTCGTGGCGGTGCTGCCGCCGGGCGTCGAGCTGAGCATCGTGCTCGGCACCGCGGACCCGGACCTGGCGGCGGTGCCGCCGGGGACCGCCGCGGTCACGGTCACGGCCACCGCCTTCGCCGCCACGCCGGACGAGGCGGCCCGGCTGCTCGCGCCGGTGCGCGAGTGCCCGCTCGCCGGGCGGGCGCTGTCCCGCCGGCCCCCGGAGCCGACCCCGTTCCACGTGCTCTTCGGCGGCTCCGGCGACCGGTGGCCCGGCCGGCACCGCTACGCCGCCGACACGCTGTGGTCGTCGGCGGACCTGGCGACGCTGCTGCCGAGGCTCGCCGGGCCCGCCGTGGAGGCGCCCTCCGCCAGGTCGCTGGTCCTGGTGGCCCCCGCGCCCGCCGGCCGCGCGGGCGGCCGGGCGCCGGACATGGCGTTCTCGGCACTCGGCGGCAGCTACCTCGTCGGCTACGCGATCTGGGACGACCCGGCCCGGGACGAGATGAACGGCCGCTGGCTGCAGGAGACCATGCGGGCGGTGGAACCTCTCGGGACCGGCCACTACGTCGCCGAGACCGATCTCCTGGCGAGCCCCTCCCGGGCCGCGCGCTGCTATGCCCCGGCGGACTGGGAGCGCCTGTGCGCGATCCGGGCGGCACGCGACCCCGAGGGACTCTTCGAGCCCTATCTCGGCCCGGCATAGTCTGGCGGGATGAGGGTTGCGATCACCGGCGCCTCGGGCCTGATCGGCGCCGCGCTCAGCGGGCAGCTGCGCGAGGACGGGCACGAGGTCGTACATCTTGTCCGGCGTGAGCCCCACGGGCCCCAGGAGGCCCGCTGGGACCCGCAGGGCACCGTCGACACGGCGGCGCTGGAGGGCGCGGACGCGGTGGTCCATCTGGCCGGCGCGGGGATCGGCGACCATCGGTGGACCGAGTCCTACAAGAAGAAGATCCGCGACAGCCGGACGGCGGGCACCCGGACCCTGGCGGAGGCGCTGGCCGGGCTGGACCGCCCGCCGCGGGTGCTGATCTCCGCATCGGCGGTCGGCTTCTACGGTGACACCGGCGACCGGGAGACCGACGAGTCGGGGCCCCAGGGGGCCGGGTTCCTCGCCGGGCTGGTCCGCGACTGGGAGGCCGCGGCCGCCCCCGCGGCCGCCGCCGGCATCCGGGTGGTCCATCCGCGGTCGGGGCCCGTGCTGGCCCGCGAGGGCGGTTTTCTCGGCAAGGTGCTGCCGCTGTTCAAGCTGGGGCTGGGCGGCCCGCTCGGCAACGGCCGCCAGTGGATGAGCTGGATCTCGCTGCCCGACCAGCTGGCGGGCCTGCGGTTCCTGCTCGACCGCGACGACGTCGAGGGCCCGGTCAACCTGACGGCCCCGCATCCGGTGACCAACGCCGAGTTCACCAGGGCGGTCGGGAAGGCCCTGCGACGGCCCGCCGTGCTGCCCGTGCCGGCGGCGGCCCTCCGGCTCGCAGTGGGCCGGTTCGCCGACGAGGCCATCCTGGTCAGCCAGCGGGTGGTCCCCCGCCGGCTGACCGAGGCCGGGTTCACCTTCGAGCATCCGGACGTCGACAGTGCGGCCTGCGGCGTCCTGCGGGCCTAGCAAGCCACAAGAATCCCTAAAAGCGCCCGCTTTCACCGCTGTGTAGTCGTACCGTGACCAGAAATGAGCACCGAGCGGGAGTGAGCGCATGAGCACTGACGGACAGCCGCACATCCTGGCCATCGGCGGCGGCAGCTTCATCCCGGACGACCGTTACGGCCTGACGCCGAGCCCGCTGCTGCGGTACGCGCTCGACCTGACCGGTCAGGATCGGCCCCGGGTGTGCTTCCTGTCCACCGCGGTGGGCGACAGCACCGAGTACGTCGCCCGCTTCTACGCGGCCTTCTCCCAGCTCGACGCCGAGATCAGCCATCTGGCGCTGTTCCCGATGCCCAACGTCCCGGACGTGCGCGGCCATCTGCTCAACCAGGACCTGGTGTACGTCGGCGGCGGCAGCGTGGCCAACCTGCTGGCGCTGTGGCGGCTGCACGGCCTCGACGACATCCTCCGCGAGGCGTGGCAGTCGGGGGTGGTGCTGTCCGGGCAGAGCGCGGGCGCCCTGTGCTGGCACGTCGGCGGCAACACCGACTCCTTCGGGCCGCAGCTGCGCCCGCTGACCGACGGGCTCGCCTTCCTGCCGTACTCCTGCGGCGTGCACTACGACAGCGACGCCCAGCGAAGGCCGCTGCTCCAGCAGCTGATCGGCGAGGGCACCCTCCCGGACGGGTACGCCGCCGACGAGGCGGTGGGGCTGCACTACGTCGGCACCGAGTTCGTCCAGGCGGTGTCGCATCGCGAGAAGGCCGGCGCGTACCGCATCGAGCCGGACGGGTCGGGCGGCGCCAAGGAGACCCGCATCGAACCGCGGCTGCTGACCTCCGCCTGACCTCCGCCTGACCTGCGGCGGTCCGCCCCGAGCACACGTAGGCTGTATCGCGTGAAGGATCTGATCTTCGTTCATGCGGGATTCGGCGAGCGCGCCGTTCCCTACCAGGAAGCCTGGGACCTGCAGCGGCGCACCCACGAGCAGCGGGTGGCCGGGGAGCTCCCCGACACCTGCCTGCTGCTGGAGCATCCGGCGGTCTACACCGCCGGCAAGCGCACCGAACCCGCGGACCGCCCGCTGGGCGACCCCGGCGCGCCGGTCATCGACGTCGACCGCGGCGGCAAGCTCACCTGGCACGGCCCGGGCATGCTCATGGGCTACCCGATCCTCCGGCTGCCCGACCCGATCGACGTCGTGGCCTACGTCCGGCTGATCGAGGAGATGCTCATCCGGACCTGCGCGGATCTCGGCGTGACGGCCACCCGGGTCGAGGGGCGCAGCGGCGTGTGGGTGCGGGGCGCCGCGGTGACGTCACCGCTCACCGTGGCGGGCCTGCCGCAAGTCCCCGATCGCAAGATCGCGTCGATCGGCATCCGGGTGTCCCGTGGCGTGACCATGCACGGGTTCCAGCTGAACTGCGACTGCGACCTGTCGTGGTTCGACAAGATCGTGGCATGCGGGATCCGTGACGTGGAGGCCACCTCGCTCTCCCGTGAGCTGGGCAGGCCGGTCCGGATCGCGGAAACGCTCCCGCTGGTGGAGCGGCACTTCGCCGAGCTCCTGGGTGCGACGGAGACGTTCCATCGCACCCTGGCCCAGATCGCGGCGGCGGAGCCGGTCGAGGCGATGGGTCAGCCCATCACCTTGTAGATCGCCTGGCCGTCGTTGGCAGCGGCGACGAAGAACCGGGCCAGCGCGACGTAGGCCGGCCGCAGGAACCGGTCCCGGGCCTCCTGCGGCGGCCGCTGGGCCCAGTCCGGCGCGCCCTGGACACCCGCGGCGATCATGCGGGGCAGGTCGTACCGGGCGGAGATCGCCTCGAACGGCGTGTGCGCCAGGTGCTCCGCGGCCGCCTTGACCCGCTCCGCGGCCAGGAAGATCACGTCGAGGCCGAGCTCCGCGGTGCCGTCCTCGGTGAGCAGCCTGCCACCGCAGACCACGTCGGCCTCGGGGGCGCGGCCGTCCCACGGATCACCCGTGATCAGGTAGTGCAGCCCCTGCCAGGCCCCGGCGATGTCGATCATCTGATCGGGGGCGTGCCGGCGGCGCCAGTCCGGCACGCCGAACACCAGGCGCGCGATGCGGCCGGGGTCCGGTTCCCCCTCCATGGCCGGCGGCAATCTGAGGTACGTCATTGCCACACTCACGGCTCTTCCTCCTGCGTACGGGCTCCTGCACGGCGACCGGCCTGTGCCCCGGCGACCACGGCAACAGGGAGTCACCCTAGAGAGATCGCTAGCTACTCAGGGTGGAAACATGGGAATCGGACTACAACGGCATCCGGTTGTTACGCTCTCGCGACATTTGACCCTTGTCAGGTGACTTTGCGGGCCTTCACCGCGGTGCCATACGCACAGATCTCGGTCCCCACGTCACGCAGCTCGTTGGTCTCGAACCGCATCGCCAGCACGGCGTCGGCCCCCTCCGCCTCCGCCGCCGCGATCAGCCGTTTGCGCGCCTCCAGCCTGCTGTCGCTCAGCTGTTCGGTCAGGCCGCGCGCCTCGCCGCCGAACAGGCCCCGCAGCCCCGCCTCGATCTGGGAGCCGGCGGCGCGCACGAAGACGGTCGTCCCGAACACGTCCCCGAGCACCTCGGTGATCTCGTGACCGGGGAGGTCGTTCATGGTGCTGACGATCATGAGTCCACCTCGCGGGGGTTCTCCGGGGGTAAGAAGGAGCGGCTCTTGGACGTACCCTAGGGGAGTGACTGCGGTGACCCCAGAGGGGCGTAAGCTCCTGCGACTCGAAGTACGCAACAGCGAGACCCCGATCGAACGCAAGCCGCCGTGGATCAAAACCCGGCTGAAGATGGGGCCGCAGTATCGCGAGCTCACCGAGCTGGTGCGCGGCGAGGGCCTGCACACGGTGTGCCAGGAGGCCGGCTGCCCCAACATCTACGAATGCTGGGAGGACCGCGAGGCCACCTTCCTCATCGGCGGCGACCAGTGCACCCGGCGGTGCGACTTCTGCCAGATCGACACCGGCAAGCCGGCCGCCTATGACCGGGACGAGCCGCGCCGGGTGGCCGAGTCGGTGGCCAAGATGGGGCTGCGCTACGCCACGGTGACCGGGGTCGCCCGCGACGACCTGCCCGACGGCGGGGCGTGGCTGTACGCCGAGACCGTCCGCCGTATCCACGAGGCGGTCCCGGGCTGCGGGGTGGAGCTGCTCATCCCCGACTTCGACGGGATCCCCGCGCAGCTCGCCGAGGTGTTCGGCACGACGCCCGAGGTGCTGGCGCACAACGTGGAGACCGTGCCGCGGATCTTCAAGCGGATCCGGCCCGGGTTCCGCTACGAGCGGTCCCTGGACGTCATCACCCAGGCCCGGGCCGCCGGGCTGGTGACCAAGTCCAACCTGATCCTGGGCATGGGAGAGACCCGCGAGGAGATCTCGCAGGCGATGCGCGACCTGTACGGCGCCGGCTGCGAGCTGCTCACGATCACCCAGTACCTGCGGCCGAGCATCCGGCACCACCCGGTCGAGCGCTGGGTCAAGCCCGAGGAGTTCGTCGAGCTCCAGGCCGAGGGCGAGCAGATCGGCTTCGCCGGGGTGATGTCGGGGCCGCTGGTGCGCTCCAGCTACCGGGCCGGACGCCTCTACCAGCAGGCCATGGCGGCCCGCGACGCCGCCGCGGTCGCCCGCTAGGACCCTGGTCCCGGCGGCCCCCGTGGGGGCCGCCGGGACCGCGCAGGCCCCCTCACCCACCGGGGCCGGCCGCTCACACGGTGCTCCGTTTTCACGTCGCCGGGCGAATACTCGTATCCTTCGGTCCATGGCAAACAAGCCCACCGACGGGGCCGCGCGTCCCGGCCGTATCAAGCAGATCGGCGCTCTGGCCAAGGTCCTCCACAAGGCCAACCCCAAGGCCCTGCCGATCGTTTTCGCCGCCGCGATCGCCACCCTGATCGTCGCGGTGGTCATCGGGCTCCTCATCGACCAGTTGCTGTTCCTGATCCCGCTCGGGATCATGGGCGCGATCCTGGTGGGCATGATCGTGTTCGGCCAGATGGCCCAGCGGACCCAGTACAAGATGATCGCCGGTCAGCCCGGCGCCGCGGCCAGCGTGCTGGACAATATGCGCGGCGGCTGGACGGTCACCCCGGCGGTGTCCGGCAACCGCAGCCTCGACCTGGTGCACCGGGCGGTCGGCAGGCCGGGCGTGCTGCTGGTCTCCGAGGGCCCCTCCAGCCGGGTCGGCCCGCTGCTGGGCGCGGAGAAGAAGCGCCTGGCCCGGGCCGCCGCGCAGGTGCCGATCTACGACATCCAGGTCGGCGACGAGGAGGGCCAGATCCCGATCGGCAAGCTGCAACGGCACATCATGAAGCTGCCGCGCAACCTCAACAAGGCCCAGGTCGGCGAGCTCAACGACCGGCTGCGCGCGCTCCCGGCCACCATGCAGATGCCCAAGGGCCCCATCCCGAAGGGGGCCCGGATGCCCAAGGGCCCCAAGCCCAAGACCCGCTGACCCCTCCCCCGGCCGGGCGCTCCGGCCGCCGGCGACCGGCCGGGACTGCCCCGCCGGCCGGGTGGCGGTCCGTGGATCGCCACCCGGGCGATCAGTCCCGGTCCGCTCCGGCCGAGGTCGGGTATCCGTGGTAGGGCTTGACCTGGTCGAGGTTGTCCCGCGCCGGGTGCCGGGCGCCGACCGGGCCCTCGGCCATGGCGCGCAGCAGCGTCTCGGTGACCCGGTCGACGAACCTCTTGGCCGTGTCGTCGACGCCGTGGCCGCAGCGGGCGCCGCGCATCGCGCACACCCACCGCATGGTCCCCGCGGCGAAGACGCCCGCGCCGCTCGGCACGGTGTAGTAGGCCGAGTCCGCGTGGCTGGCGCCGTTCCCGCACACCAGCGGCGAGTGGGCGAGCACCTCGATCGGCCGGGGCGTCGTCACGACCGGGTTGACCCGGTCGTACTCGGGGCCGACCAGCCCGTGGAAGCGCTGCCCCCTGCGGACCCCGGTGCCGGCGAACAGCCAGTTCTGCGGGCGGTAGACGACGTAGTCCGCCTCCACCGGATTGCACTCGTAGAAGACACCGGTGAGGTCGCTCTCCGGCCGCGGCCTGCGGGCCAGCCGCCAGTCGATGGTGATCTCGGCCGGATCCCTGGCGCCGATCGGGTCGTCGAGATCCTTGTAGCAGATGACCAGGCGGTTCTGGCCGAGCCTGGTGGCGCCGAACCGGATGTGCCGGTTGACCTCGTTGGCGCCGAGGAAGGCGATGTTGACGCCCGCGTCCCTGGACCTGGTCGCCTGTTCGCGCATCGGCGTGGACCAGTACTCGTCGTGGCCCAGGACGGCGAGCGCCTTCGCGCCCTGCAGCAGCGCCGGATCGGCGTGCAGGTCGTTGTCGGTCTCGTAGGCCAGCGGCAGCCCGAGCCGCTCCGCCAGCACGATGGCGGGCTGCTCGTAGGCCATGTACTTGACGGCGCCGTCCAGATCGTAGGGCCGGTCGAAGGCGACCGCGCGGGACCGCTCGTCGTAGCCGCCGATCCCGTCGTAGAGGCTGTAGCCGCCCCACCGGTTGTAGGCCTGCCAGGTGGTGGTGCCGTTGAGCACGACGACCTTCCCGGCCGTGCTCGCCGAACGCACCGTGATCGGGACGTACCGCTGGGCGCCGGAGTCGGCGCTGAGCCGGAGCAGGTAGGACCCCTCGGGCCAGCCCTGGGTGGGGACGGTCGCGGAGACCTTCCACGGCGCGGTCACCGTGCGGGTCGCCTGCTCGATACGGGGCGGAGCCTGCACGCCGCCGGTCAGGTGCGGCGAGGCCCACACCTCGCGGGCCTGGGCGCCGCCGTACCAGCCGGTGCGGAACGCCTGGACCCGGTACCCGCCGGCGGTCGTGGAGACGAACAGCCGGAAGGACTCGCCGGGCAGCACGCTGACGTGGTCGGTGTAGCCCTCGATCTCGTGTTCCGCGCCGACTCTGTGGACCCGCCAGTCGGGGGCGCCGGGCTTGGCGTTCTCGGCCGCGGTGACCTCTGCGGGCGCCACGGCCGGCGCCGCCACGGGTGATCCCGACACCGCGGCGGACCGGCGGTGCTTCGGGGCGGACGCGGCGCCGCGCGCCGCGCACCCGGCCGGCAGGAGCACGGCCAGGACGAGAAGGGGGACGACGATCCGCCGAGGAGTGCGCACGGCCCAGCATCCTTCCGTACGCCGCCGCCGGGCGCCGCGCCGAGGGGAACCCTTTACCCGGAGCGGTATCTGCCCGGGGTCGCGGTGAGCATGGCCAGGGCGATGCGCTGGACCGGCACCGTGACCCGCCCCAGCAGGTTCGCCGCCAGGAACCCGCAGGCCAGCGCCACCGCGCCGCCGACGGCGTCGAGCAGGAAGTGGTTGGCCGTGCCCAGGATGACGATCACCGTGCAGACCGGGTAACACGCAGCGACGATCTTGACCCAGCGGCGCCGGGCGAGGTGGACCACGGCCAGGGCGCACCACAGCGACCAGCCGGTGTGCAGCGAGGGCATCGCGGCGTACTGGTTGGACACCGAGGCGATCGGCGAGGAGTCGTACAGCCCCCAGCCGTGCAGGGTCAGGACCGTGTCGACGAAGCCGGGCAGCATCCGCGGCGGGGCCAGCGGGTAGAGCCAGAACCCGACCAGTCCCGCCAGCGTGGTCCCGAACATCATCCAGCGGTACATGGGGTATCGGTCGGGGCGGCGGAAGTAGAGCCACAGCAGGACACCGATGGTGACCGCGAAGTGCAGCGTGGCGTAGTAGTAGTTCGCCCCGAGGCCCAGCCAGGTCACCTCGCTGAACAGCTGGTTCAGCGGCCGTTCCAGGTCGAGATGCAGGGTGCGCTCGGCGCCGTAGAGCTCGTGCGCCCGGCCGAGCGCCTCCTGGTGCCGGGCCGGCACCAGGTTGCGGACGAGCGAGTAGACCGCATAGCAGACCGCGATGAGCGCGACCTCCCGCCACAGCCCCGGCCACCGCGACCGGGCGCGGCGCTCCCCGGTGAACTGCGGTTCCAGCGTCCCGACGGGGGCGACGGCGACTCTGGTCATGTACGGCCGCCTCAGACGTCCGCGGTCGCGGACGGTGTCGAGGCCACCGGGGAGGTTACCCGAAGCGGGAGGTTTTCGGTCATGTGTCTTATCTTCGTCCGGGCATCAGGGGGCTGTGATCGGCATTGCGAACGGTCTTCTCCTCAGCCTTGAGGACTAGCAGCATCGTGCGAGGCCTGCTCCGGCAGTACCAGCTCGACCGGAGTCGGCTCCTTGAGCGCCCGGCCGACCGTGCAGTAGCGGTCGTGCACCCGGTGGACGACCGAGGTGAAGACCTCGGCGGCCTGGTCGTCGCCGGCCGGGAGTTCCACGTCGTAGGTGATCGTCACCTTCTCCAGCTTGGTGGGCTCGATCTTCTCGGCGCCGACCGTCGCCGCCAGCGCGGTCAGCCGGTGGCCGCGCTTGGCCGTCAGCGGCTCCACCGTCACCAGCTCACAGCCGCCGAGGGCGGCGAGCAGCAGTTCCACCGGCGAGAAGACGCCGTCGTCCCCGGACCCGCCGATCATCACCTCCGCGCCGCGATCGTTGCGGGCGACGAAGCCCCCGTCGTCGGTACGTTCGACCCTCACCGTGGCCATGGCGGTCTCCTTCGCGTTCACCGGGCCTCAACAGGCGCGGTGCCCGGGTTCTTCCCGGATCCGAGGAGAGCCCGATCACGTCGCGGTACCCGGCACGGCACACCCGGTCGCATGGCGAGCGGGCACCTCACTGAGGGAGAACCGCACTTGACTCGGATTCGCTGCGGTGGACGGTACGCCCCGAAGGGAGAGGCGCCGACGTCAACGGCGCCCAACAATCAAAATGACCGAGCCTGAGCAACAAACCACGACGAGGACCGTCGCGGAGCTGTTAAAGACGGTCACCCAGCGGGTGGCGCTTCTTCACGTCGTTTGGGAACTGGGCAACGCCGACAATGAGGAGGCCGCGGCCTGCTTCGTCAAGCTGGCGAGGGAGTTCCTGCCCAGCGTGGCACGCGACCTGGCCGACGTGACCACAATGTTCGCGGAAAATCTCGCGAGCTACGGTCTACGAGACGCACACGCGTGGTTTGGCAGCGAGAGCGAGGAGTTGCGGCGCTTGGCCATCCTGTTCGGATGGGTGAAAGAAGGCGCGCTGAGGATCGACGAAGCCCTTCGGCAATGTCGATCACCGCAGACCACGATGAATACCGTCCTGGACGTGCTGGAACTCGTCACGTATCAGGTGGCATTTCTGGACTGCGTGTGGGAAGCCCGCAACGCCGGCGAGGCCGTCAACCCGGTGGCCGAGGCTTACTTCGTCGAACTGTCGGGGAAGTTGTTGCCCAGCGTGGCGGAAGACCTGGCCGACGTGACCACAATGTTCGCGGAGAGTCTCGCGAGCTACGGTCCGCAAGGCGAACATGCGTGGTCCGACAGCGATCACCAAGCATTGCGGCGCTTCACCACCGTGTTCCGTTGGGTGGCGGAAGAAGCGCTGAGCGTCCAAGAAGTCCTTCGGGAATGTGAATCACCGATCGCCTGACGGGCGTCATCCAAGAAGGGCGCGGCCTGCCGGCCGCGCCCTTCTTTCCAGTCTTCGTTCCGGCCGTCAGACGTCGTAGTAGAGCTCGAACTCGTGCGGGTGCGGGCGGAGCCGGATCGGGTCCAGCTCCTTCTCGCGCTTGTAGGTGATCCAGGTCTCGATCAGGTCCTCGGTGAAGACGCCGCCCTCGACCAGGTAGCCGTGGTCGGCCTCGAGCGCGCTGAGCACGCCCTCCAGCGAGCCCGGCACCTGCGGGATGTTGCGGGCCTCCTCGGGCGGCAGCTCGTAGAGGTCCTTGTCCACGGGCTCGGCCGGCTCGATCTTGTTCTTGATGCCGTCCAGCCCCGCCATCAGCTGGGCGGAGAACGCGAGGTAGGGGTTGCAGGACGGGTCCGGCACCCGGAACTCGATGCGCTTGGCCTTCGGGTTCGAGCCGGTGAGCGGGACCCGGATGCACGCCGAGCGGTTGCGCTGGGAGTAGACCAGGTTGACCGGGGCCTCGAAGCCGGGCACCAGGCGGTGGTAGGAGTTCACCGTCGGGTTGGTGAAGGCCAGCAGCGACGGGGCGTGCTTGAGCAGGCCGCCGATGTAGAAGCGGGCCATGTCCGACAGCCCGGCGTAGCCGACCTCGTCGTAGAACAGCGGCGAGCCGTCCTTCCACAGCGACTGGTGGCAGTGCATGCCCGAGCCGTTGTCACCGAAGATCGGCTTCGGCATGAACGTGACGGTCTTGCCGGCAGCGCGGGCGACGTTCTTGACCACGTACTTGTAGAGCATCAGGTTGTCGGCGGACTTCAGCATCGACTCGAAGCGGATGTCGATCTCCGCCTGACCGGCCGTGCCGACCTCGTGGTGCTGCATCTCGACGTCGATGCCCACCGAGATGAGCTTCTCGACCATCTCCGACCGCAGGTCGGTGTAGTGGTCCATCGGCGCGACCGGGAAGTAACCGCCCTTGTACGGGGGCTTGGCGCCGAGGTTGCCGCCCGCCTCCTCGCGGCCGGTGTTCCAGGCGCCCTCGATCGAGTCGAGGTAGTAGTACCCGGCGTTCTGCTTGGTCTCGAAGCGGACGTCGTCGAAGATGTAGAACTCGGCCTCCGGGCCGAAGTACACGGTGTCGGCGATCCCGGTGCTCTTGAGGTAGTCCTGCGCCTTCTTGGCGATGTTGCGCGGGTCGCGGCTGTACGGCTCGCCGGTGAGCGGGTCGTGCACGAAGAACGTGATGTTCAGCGTCTTGTGCTGACGGAACGGGTCGACGACCGCGGTCGTGGGGTCCGGCAGCAGCAGCATGTCGGACTCGTGGATCTCCTGGAAGCCGCGGATCGAGGACCCGTCGAACATCAGGCCGTCGGTGAAGACGCTCTCACCGAAGTTCTCCACGGGGAACGTGAAGTGCTGCACCGATCCGGGCAGGTCGACGAACCGGCAGTCGACGAAACGCACTCCTTCACTCTCTATGTAGCTCAGGACCTCTCCGGCGCTACTGAACATCCATCCTCCTTGGGGCGCTTTTGGCTGTTGAAACGGTATGATCCGGCGGTTTCTCTGCCATGTCTCATGTGTTTCCGCTGTGTTACGTAGGTCGTCGCCGGGTCCGGTCCCGGACGCGCTCCGTGGCGGCGGAGACGCCCGGGGATTACTGAGACCGTAGGGAAGCGTACGCTCCGGCACCGCCGCGTGGAGTGGACCGGGCCGTCTGCGAAGGACGTGTCCCCCGGCGGTAGCGTGGGTGCATGAGCGAGCCGAAACAGCAGCAGACCCGGCGTGGCGGACCGGCCGGTTCCTGGCTCGGCGGGGTGCGTTCCGCCGGAGTCGACCTCGGGTTCCCGGGCGAGCGGCTCGGGCTTCCCGAGGAGGGCCCGGGCTCGGCCGCGAGCTACGGGCGCCGGCTCCTGGCGCTGTTCATCGACTGGGGCCTCGCCTGGCTCGCCGTCCTCTTCCTGGCCCGGGTGCTCGGCTGGCACGTCGGCCAGGGGTCCCTGCTGCCGGTCGCGGTGTTCGCCGTGGAGGTCTGGCTGCTCACCGGGCTGCTGGGACTCACCGCCGGCAAGCGGCTGCTGGGCCTGCGCGTGGTGCGCCTCGACGGGCGGCCGGTCGGCCTGCTGTGGTCGCTGGTGCGGACCCTGCTGCTGGTCCTGGTCATCCCGGCCCTGGTCTGGGACCGCGACTACCGCGGCCTGCACGACCGGGCCGCCGACACCGTGGTGATCAACGTCTGAGCGCGGCCGGGCGGTCATGGCGGCCCGTCAGGGCGTGATCCCGTAGAAGACCCGCTCGGCCACGGCCCGGGCGCGGCGGGCGTGCCGGCGCCAGTCCTCGAGCATGTCCCCCGACCCGGCGTAGCCGAGCACCCGGGTCACGGCGGTGCGTTCCCGATGATGGTCGGTGGGCAGCAGGTCGGACGCCCGGCCCCGGACCAGCATGAGGACCCCCCGGATGCGGGTGGCCAGCTGCCAGGCGTCCCCGAGGGCCGCCTCGTCGGCGGCGGAGATCAGGCCCGCCTCCACGGCGGCCTCCAGCGCGGCGAGCGTACGGGTCGTCCGCAGCCCGGGCACCTCGTGGGCGTGCTGCAGCTGCAGCAGCTGGACGACCCACTCGACGTCGGAGAGCCCGCCGGGCCCGAGTTTGAGATGCACCCTCCGGTCGACGCCCCTGGGCAGCCGCTCGGCCTCCATACGGGCCTTCAGCCGGCGGATGTCCAGGAGCGTCTTCTCGTCGATGCCGTCCTCGGGCCACCGCACCGGGTCGATGACTGCGCGGAACCGCTCGCGCAGGTCCGGGTCCCCGATGAGCGGGTCGGCGCGCAGCAGGGCCTGGCTCTCCCACGGGGCCGACCAGCGCTTGTAGTACGCCGCGTAGGAGGCCAGCGTCCGCACCAGCGGGCCGGACCTGCCCTCGGGGCGCAGGTTGGGGTCGATGACCAGCGCGGGGTCCGGGGCCGGGAGCGCGAGCAGCCGCCGCAGCTCCTCCGCGACGGAGTGCGCGGCCGCCGCGGCCGCCCGCTCGTCGGTGCCGGGCAGCGGGTCGTGCACGAACATGACGTCGGCGTCGCTGCCGTAGCCGAGCTCGTGACCACCGAACCGGCCCATGGCGACGATCGCCATCCGGGTGCCCAGCGGGCCGCGCCGCTCCATCTCGATCTTGTGGATGGCGGTCTGCAGGGCGGCCTCGAGGGTGACCGCCGTGATGTCGGTGAGCGCCTCCCCGACCGTACGGGCGTCGGTGAGGCCGAGCAGGTCGGCGACGCCGATGCGGAACAGCTCCCGGCGGCGCAGGCCGCGTACGGCCGCGACGGCGTCCTCGGCCGACTCGACCGCGGACTTGCCGGGCTGCTCGTCGCCCTGGTCCTCGGCCCGGCGCCGGACCGCGGCGCGCGCCTCGGTCGTGAGCGCGTCGTACGGTCGGGGGGTCAGCTCCGCGGCACTGCCGAGCATCGCCACCGCCTCCGGGGCGCGCAGCAGCAGGTCGGTGAGGTAGCGGCTGGAGGCCAGCAGCCGGGCCATCCGCTCGGCGACGGTGACCTCGTCGCGGAGCAGCCGGAGGTACCAGGGGGTGGTGCCCAGCGCGTCGCTCACCTGGCGGAAGCCGAGCAGCCCGGCGTCGGGGTCCGGCGCGTCGGCGAACCAGCCGAGCATCACCGGCAGCAGGGTCCGCTGGATCGCGGCCCGCCGGGTGACCCCGCTGGTCAGGGCCTCGATGTGCCGGAGCGCGCCAGCGGGGTCGTTGAAGCCGAGCGCGGTGAGGCGGGTCCGGGCGGCCTCCGTGGTGAGCCGGGTCTCCTCCCCGGGCAGCCGGGCCACGGCGAGCAGCAGGGGCCGGTAGAACAGCTTCTCGTGGATCCGCCGCACCCCGCGGGCGTGCCGGCGCCACAGCGCGGTGAACTCCCCCACCGGGTCGGTCCGGAGCCCGAGGGCGCGGCCGAGCCTGCGCAGCCCCGCATCGTCGTCGGGGATCAGATGGGTGCGGCGCAGCCGGTGGAGCTGGACCAGATGCTCGACCCGGCGCAGGAACCGGTAGGCGGAGGCCAGCGCGGCGGCGTCGTCCCGCCCCACATAGCCCCCCTGGGACAGGGCGGTCAGGGCGTCCAGCGTGGTCGAGCTGCGGATGCTCTCGTCCGCCCGGCCGTGCACGAGCTGGAGGAGCTGGACGGCGAACTCCACGTCGCGCAGCCCGCCCGGCCCCAGCTTGAGCTGCCGCTCGGCCTGGTCGGGGTCGATGTGCGCCTCCACCCGGCGGCGCATGGCCTGGACGTCGGCGACGAAGCCCTCGCCCGCCGCGGCCTTCCAGACCATCGGCATGAGCGCGTCCAGGTAGGCCTGGCCGAGCTCGGGATCGCCCGCGATCGGCCGGGCCTTGAGCAGCGCCTGGAACTCCCAGGTCTTGGCCCAGCGCTCGTAGTAGGCGCGGTGGCTGGCCAGGGTGCGCACCAGCGGCCCGGACTTGCCCTCGGGCCGTAGGGCGGCGTCCACCTCCCACAGGGAGCCCTCGTGGGTGCTGGCCGAGCAGGCCCGCATGACACCGGACGCGAGCCGGGCCGCGGCCCGCAGGGCGACGTCCTCCGGATGGCCCGGCTCGGGCTCGGCGACGAAGATGACGTCGACGTCGCTGACGTAGTTGAGCTCGCTGCCGCCGCACTTGCCCATGCCGATGATCGCGAGCCGGCAGGAGTCCGCCTCCGGGGTCTCCGCCCGGGAGATCGCCAGGCCGGTCTCGAGGGCGGCCGCGGCGAGCTCGGCGAGCTCGGCCGCCACCGCTCCGATCCCGGCCGCCCCGGTGAGGTCCCGGCCGGCCAGGTGCAGCAGCCGGCGGCGGTACTCCACCCGCAGCGCGACCTGGGCGTCGAGCCCGGTCAGCTCCGCGCGGGGCACGGGGGCCGCGGGGTCGGCGCCCACCGCCTCGAGGAGCCCGGCGCGCAGCGCGCCCGCCTCGGGGGCCACCACCCCCGGCTCGCCGTGCAGCACGACCCAGTGCTCGGGGTGCCTGGCCAGATGGTCGCCGAGCGCCGCGCTCACCCCCAGCACGGTGAGCAGCCGCTCCTGGGTGCCGGCGTCGTCGTCGAGCGCGTTGAGCAGCTCGGTGGGGTTCTGCAGCCGCTCCAGCAGGGCCACCAGCCCGCTGAGCGCGAGATCCGGGTCGGCGGTGCCGCCCAGGGCGTCGATCAGGGTGTCCCCGACGTCGGCCTCGGATTCGGCCAGCAACCGCTCGGCTCTGGTGGCGTCCGTGAAGCCCAGCCGGGCCAGGCGACCGGTGAGGGAGGGACGACGGTGGGGACTCCAGGGCGCGCTCACGGCCCCACCGTAACCGGACAACCCGGCGTCGGAAGGCAAACCGATCCCAACAAAAGGCTCTCGGGGAAGGAAATTGCCGGATCGTTCCAAACACGCCGTGGTTTCGCGCGGAACGCGTGTGGAATCGCCCGCCGGCGCCCTGCCGCGCCGCCCGCGCCGCCCTTGCCCGCGCCGCCGCACGGCGGTACGCGTACGGGGACCCACCGGCGGCGGGCGTGCGGGCCGGGCCGCCGGCGGGTCGCGGGAACGCTCAGAGCACGGCGATGAGGCGCTTGCGCTCGTACTCGGTCACCTGGCGGCGGTAGTCGTCCCACTCCGCCCGCTTGTTGCGCAGGAAGAAGTCGAAGACGTGCTCACCGAGCACCTCGGCCATCAGCTCGCTGCGCTCCATGACGGCGATGGCGTCGTCGAGGCTCTGCGGCAGCGGCTGGATGCCGAGCACCCGGCGCTCGGCGGGGCTGAGCGCCCACACGTCGTCCTCGGCGCCGGGGGGCAGCTCGTACCCCTCCTCGATGCCCTTGAGACCGGCTCCGAGGATCGCGGCGAACGCCAGGTAGGGGTTGCAGGCGGTGTCGACGGAGCGGAACTCCACCCGGGTCGCGTGGCCCTTCTGCGGCTTGTACATCGGGACCCGGACGAGCGCGGAGCGGTTGTTGTGGCCCCAGCAGATGTAGGACGGCGCCTCTCCCCCGGCGCCCGCCGAGGCGCCCACCCCGCCCCACAGCCGCTTGTAGGAGTTGACCCACTGGTTGCAGACCGCGGTGATCTCCGCCGAGTGCCGGAGCAGCCCGGCGATGAACGCGCGGCCGACCTTGGACAGCTGGAACTCGGCGCCCGGCTCGTAGAAGGCGTTGCGGTCGCCCTCGAACAGCGACATGTGCGTGTGCATGCCCGAGCCCGGGAAGTCGGTGAACGGCTTGGGCATGAACGAGGCGAAGACGCCCTGCTCGAGCGCCACCTCCTTCATGACCAGGCGGAAGGTCATGATGTTGTCGGCCGTGGTGAGCGCGTCGGCGTAGCGCAGGTCGATCTCCTGCTGGCCCGGGGCGCCCTCGTGGTGGCTGTACTCCACCGAGATGCCCATCGACTCCAGCATGGTGATCGCGTTACGCCGGAAGTCGTGCGCGGTGCTGTGCGGAGTGTGGTCGAAGTAGCCGCCCTGGTCGACCGGAAGCGGCTCGCTGCCGTCCTCCGGGCGCTCCTTGAGCAGGAAGAACTCCACCTCGGGGTGGGTGTAGAAGGTGAATCCGAGATCGGCGGCCTTGCCCAGCGCCCGCTTCAGCACGTACCGGGGGTCGGCGAAGCTGGGGGTCCCGTCCGGCATCAGGATGTCGCAGAACATCCGGGCCACTCCCGGCGACTCCGCGCGCCACGGCAGCACCTGGAAGGTCGACGGGTCGGGCTTGGCGAGCATGTCCGCCTCGTAGACGCGGGCGAAACCCTGGATCGCCGAGCCGTCGAAGCCGATGCCCTCGGCGAACGCCCCCTCCAGCTCGGCCGGGGCGACCGCCACCGACTTCAGGAAGCCGAGCACGTCGGTGAACCACAGGCGGATGAAGCGGATGTCCCGCTCCTCCAGCGTCCGGAGCACGAACTCCTGCTGACGGTCCAAAGCCACATCCCCCTCGATGCTCGGTCGGCGTTTCCGCCGGTAGTAGACACATCTGGACGACTGCCAGTCTGCCTTGGTCCTGTTTCCACAACGTTACATAGGTATCGGTCGTCCGATGCCCGCGAAGTCCGCGTTCAATCACGGAACAGCGCCGGATCCGGGCACCGGCCAGGCTACCTGCACAGGAGTGTCCCTGATCCTCGCGCCTTACCGTTGGCGGGGCGGACCGCTCATCCCGGGGGGCCGGGAACCTGCCCGCCGGACCCCGCCGCGAGGGCGTCGCCCGCGGCGGTACGGGCGTAGAGCACCCGCCTGCCGACCCGGTGGCCCACGACCAGCCCGCAGGCGCGCAGCACGCCCAGATGCTGGCTGACGGCACCCGGGGTGACCCCCAGGCGGCGGGCCAGCTCGGTGGTGGCGGCGGGCGAGCCCAGCGCGGTGAGCAGCGCGGCCCGCCCGCGGCCCAGCAGTGCCGCCAGCGCGTCCGGGGGCGGCGCCGGAGCCGACTCCCACAGCGTCGCCACCCCGTACGGCGGATAGCTCACCATCGGCTGGTAGGGCGGGATCATGGTGAGCACCCGGGGCCAGCTGAACGCGCTCGGGGACAGGATCAGGCCGCTCCCCTCCAGCTCCGCCCGGTAGGAGTAGCGCTGGTCGACTTCGAGCCGGTCCCCCGACCAGCGGATCGACTCGTGCAGGCCGGCGAACAGGCCCGCCGCGCCGCGCTCCGCGAGCGCCCTGGACCGCCGCAGCACGTCCGCCTCCAGCAGGTCGCGCAGCCGCCGCCAGTACGGCCGCAGGGCGAGGTCCCAGTAGGCCGCGAGCAGGTCCGCCAGCAGCGCGATCGACCGTTCCGGGTCCGCGACGAGCTCGCGGCGGACCTGGGCGTAGGCCCGGCGGATCCGCTCGGGCACCACCTGGTCGCCGTCCACCCACCGCACCTCCTCGACCAGCTGGTCCGGCGCCGTCGCCCGCACGACCTCCAGCTCGGCGGCGAAGTCCGGCAGCGGGGTCTCGGGCGGCGGCGTGAGGAAGTCCGGCATGTACCCCTGGGGCGGGATCAGGGCGAGCAACGGCGCGATGTCCAGGCCGCGCAGCCGGGGCCGTACCGCCCGCACCCACGGCAGGTGCAGGGCGTGCCGGGACGGGTCGGCGAGCACCCGCACGCTGTAGGCGAGCTCGCCCAGCGGCGAGTACGCGAACCGCACCCGGGCCACGTCATCGGGCGTGAAGATGAATTCGATCATTTAGCCACCGCTAAAAGTCTCGCACGGCCCGGCCGGCCGGGCCAAGGATCACGCCATGACCACGCTCGAGGGCACCCCGCTGACCGCACCCCCCGCCACCCGGCTGCCCGCCTTCCTGCACACCCGGATCGGCGGCCTGCCGCGGCCGTTCTGGGTGCTGTGGACCGGTTCGCTGATCAACCGGCTCGGCACCATGGTCGAGCCGTTCATGGCGTTCTACCTCGTGGGCGTACGCGGCCTCTCGGTGCCGGCGACCGGGGCCGTGATGGCGATGTTCGGCGCCGGCTCGGTCTTCTCCCAGGTGATCGGGGGTGCGCTCGCCGACCGGATCGGCCGGCGGCCCACGCTCACCCTCGGCACCCTCGCCAGCGCGGCCGCCATGGTCGCCCTGGGCTACGTGAGCTCGCTGCCCGCGTTGATCGCCGTCGTCTTCGCCCTCGGCCTGACGGTCGACATGTACCGGCCCGCCGCGCAGGCCCTGGTCGCCGACCTCGTCCCCGCCGCCGACCGCACCCGGGCGTACGGGCTGCTCTTCTGGGCGGTCAACCTCGGCTTCGCGGCCGCGATGGTGGCCGGGGGCACGCTGGCCGGGGCCGGCTTCCACTGGCTGTTCTGGATCGACGCCCTCACCTTCGTCGTCTTCGGCCTGCTGGTCTGGCGGGCGGTCCCCGAGACCCGCGCCGCCCGGCCGCCCGGCGGGGACCCGGGCGGGTTCGGGGACGTGCTCCGCGACCGGGTCATGGTCGCCTTCGCGGCGCTCGCCCTCGTCTACCACTTCGTCTACCTCCAGGCGTTCACGACCCTGCCGCTGGCGATAAAGGTCGACGGGCTCCCACCGGCGGCCTACGGGACCGCGATGGCGCTCAACGGAATCGTGATCATCGTCGTGCAGCCGCTCGTCGGCGCCCGGCTGGGCCGCCTGGACCACAGCCGGGTGCTCGCCGCCGGGACGCTGGTGGTGGGACTGGGCTTCGGGCTGACCGCCCTGGCGGCCGCCTCCGCCCTCGGCTACGCCGCGACGGTGCTGGTGTGGACGCTCGGCGAGATCGTGGTCGCGGCGGTGAGCGGCGCCGTGGTGGCCGCCCTGGCCCCGGCGCACCTGCGCGGGCGCTACAGCGGCCTGTACGGCACGTCCTGGTCGGTCGGCGGGCTGCTGGCCCCGGCGGGCGGCACCTGGCTGCTCTCGGCCGGCGCGCCCGCCCTGTGGCTGACCTGCGCCGGCCTGTGCGCCGCCGCGGCCTGCGGCCAGCTCCTCCTCGCCCCGGCCGTACGCCGCCGCGGCGCCCCGGCGTCCGTCCCGGATCCCTGAAGATCATGGTCGGTCCCTGGCGCGGCGATCACGGTCCGTCACGCCCCGGATCGTTAGCGTGGAGGAGTGGATGCCACGCTCCTTCTCCCGCTCACGGACCGAGCCGCGTCCTTCGCCGAGCCCTGCCGGCTCCATCCCGCCGCCTGGTCCATCACCGAGAACGCCGACGGCTGGGCACGGCGGCGCGGCCTGGTCACCGGCGACCCGGACGCCTCCCCGCTGGGCCGCGCCCGGCTGGGACGGCTGGCCGCCCGCGTCTTCCCCGACGCCGAGGAGGCCCGGGTGACGCTGTTCACCCAGTGGCTGATCTGGCTGTACGCCTTCGACGACGTACGCGACGAGACCCCGCTGGGCGGATCGGCCACCGCGGTGGACACCCTCTACTCCCATCTGTTCATGTCGCTGCGGCGCGGCCACGCCCGGCCCGGCTCGGGCCCGCTGGAGATCGCGCTGACCGAGCTGTGGCAGGCGACGTCGCCCCTGACCACCAGGTCGTGGCGGTGCCGTTTCCTGAGCCACCTGGAGGACCACCGCAGCGCCTGCGGCGAGGAGGCGGTGAACCGCCGCACCGGCCAGATGCCCTCCCCCGGCCGGTATCCGGCGCTGCGCCGCCGTACCAGCGGCACGTTCATGTTCGACCTCGCCGAGCCCGTGCTCGGCGTCGAGACGGCCGCGGGCGTCCTGCTCTCCCCCGCCTGGCAGAACCTCCTGCTGGGCACCGCCGACCTGATCACCTGGTGCAACGACGTCGCCTCCTACGGCCGGGAGGCGGCCTGGGGGGCGACGCACAACTACGTGACCGTCTTCGCGCACGCCTTCGACCTGACCCCGGAGCAGACCGCCGCCTGGGTCGTGGACCGCATCGCCGAACGCGCGTCGGAGGTCCAGGCCGCGGCCCGGCAGCTACCGGCCACGTTCTCCCGGCTCGGCCTGGACGCCGCGTCCGAGCGAGCGACCGGTGCGGTCGCGGAGGCGTTCCTGGCCGCTCCCCGCGCCCACCTGGACTGGCTGCTGGAGTCGGGCCGCTACCGCGACCGCGACGGGTTCGTCCCGCGCCAGCCCGGCCCGCGGGACGATGCGGCGCCGGCCGCCCTACCGGGCTCCGCCGCCCGGCCCGCCCCGGCGGCCCCGGCGGCCCCGGCCGCCGCCGGCCGGGAGGCCGGTGTCCCGCCCGGCCAGGCGCCGGAAGGCTAGCTCCAGGCGCCCTTGGCCAGGAGGTCCTTGAGGCCGGGCGTGTTCCACTCGTCGACGATCAGCGTCTGCGAGCCGGCCAGGTACCAGTCGCGCTCGGTGTAGGAGACGGCGGTCTTCTTCTCCGCCTCGCCGATGTTGGGGCCCCGGGTGTAGCAGGGGATGCTCCACTCCCGGTACACCGCCTGCCGCCCGCCGACCACGGCCGTGCCCTGCCCGCTCAGGCGGGCACCCAGGCTCTTGCCGGCCGCGCGGAGCCGCGGATCGGCCGGGCAGTCGTAGCCCTCGTCCTGGATGTACTGCGCGGCGTACGGCTCGTCCGGCCGGTACGGCTGGATGGGCAGGCCCTCGTTCTCGTCCGGGGCCACGTGGGACGCTCCGAGCAGCTGGAAGCCCTTGCACGCGCTCTGCGGCTCCGGGGCGTCCGGGCAGGTGCCCGAGACGACCACCCGGAAGCTGTCGGGGGACTCGGTGGCCTTGACCTGCCAGCCGGCCGGGGCCGCGATCGAGAGCCCGCCGATCGCCAGGCTCTTCCCGCCGCCGGCACCGCCGGACTTCCCGGCACCGCCGCCGTCGCAGGCCGCCGCGGAGAGCAGGAGACCACCGGCGGCCAGCCCGGCGGTGAGGATACGCGTCAGCCGGATCGTCCACACGGTCAGTGATCTTCCCGGACATCTCCGGCGCTAGCAAGGCGAACGCCACGATCCACGGACGGGCCGCCGGACGGCACCGGGCCGACCGGCGCGCGGGCGTACCGCCGGGGTTGCCTACGCTAGGGGCGTGACACAGCTCCGAATCGCGCTCGCACAAGTGAATCCGACCGTCGGCGACCTCAGCGGGAACGCCGATCTGATCGTCTCCTGGGCCCGGCGGGCCGCCGAGGCCGGCGCCCACCTGGTGGCCTTCCCGGAGATGATGCTGACCGGCTATCCGGTGGAGGACCTCGCCCTGCGCTCGTCCTTCATCGAGGCCTCACAGCGCACCCTGGAGGTCACCGCCCGCCGGCTGCGCGACGACGGCCTCGGCGATCTCCCGGTGGTGACCGGGTACCTGGATCGCCGTACGGTCGGCCCGGCCAGGCTGGGGCAGCCCGCCGGGGCGCCGCTCAACGCCCTGGCCTGGCTGTACCAGGGTGAGGTCGTCGCCCGCTCCGCCAAGCACCATCTGCCCAACTACGGGGTCTTCGACGAGTTCCGCTACTTCGTGCGGGGCGACCGGCTGCCGGTCGTCCGGCTGCACGGCGTCGACGTCGCCACGGTGATCTGCGAGGACCTGTGGCAGGACGGCGGCCCGGTGGGCGTCGCCCGGTCGGCCCAGGCGGGCCTGCTGCTGGTGATCAACGGTTCGCCGTACGAGCGGAGCAAGGACGACCTGCGGCTGGAGCTGTGCGCCCGGCGGGCCCGCGAGGCGGGCTGCGCCCTGGCCTACGTGAACATGGTGGGCGGCCAGGACGAGTTGGTCTTCGACGGCGACTCCCTCGTCGTCACCCAGGACGGCGAACTGGTCGCCCGGTCGCCGCAGTTCCAGGAGCACCTGCTCGTCACCGACCTGACCCTGCCGCCCGCCCGTCCTGCGCTGCGCGGCGGGGAGTTCCCGGTGGACGCCCAGGACGGCACCACCATCAGCGTGGACCGGCACGTGCTCACCGACGACCCGGTCCCGGCGTACGAACCGTCGCCGCCCGAGGTCGCGCCCGCCCCGGACGACCACGGCGAGGTCTACACCGCACTGGTCCTGGGCGTGCGCGACTACGTCCGCAAGAACGGCTTCCGGTCGGTGATCCTCGGGCTGTCCGGCGGGGTCGACTCCGCGCTCGTCGCCACCATCGCCGCCGACGCCATCGGGCCGGGCAACGTGCACGTGGTGCTGATGCCGAGCCGTTACTCCAGCGATCATTCGATCACCGACGCGGAGGACCTGGTCAAGCGCCAGGGGCTGCACGGCCGTACGGTGCCCATCGGCGCGATGGTCGAGGCCTACGAGGCCCAGCTGGAGCTGTCCGGGCTCGCGGCCGAGAACCTCCAGGCGCGGGTGCGCGGCAACATCCTCATGGGGCTGTCGAACGAGCACGGTCATCTCGTGCTGACGACCGGCAACAAGAGCGAGATCGCGACCGGCTACTCCACGCTGTACGGCGACTCCGCGGGCGGCTTCGCGCCGATCAAGGATCTCACCAAGACGCTGGTGTGGGCGCTGTGCCAGTGGCGCAACGACCAGTCCGGGGACGTCCGCTTCCTGCACACCTTCGCCGGCCCGCCGATCCCGCAGAACATCATCGACAAGCCGCCCTCCGCGGAGCTGCGCCCGGGCCAGCTCGACACCGACTCGCTGCCGGACTACGCCGTGCTCGACGCGCTCCTGCACGACTACGTGGAGCGCGACCTGGGGCACGACGCGCTGATCGCCGCCGGCCACGAGCCGGCGCTGGTCGAGCGGGTGATCCGCCTGGTCGACCGCGCGGAGTTCAAGCGCCGCCAGTACCCGCCCGGCCCGAAGATCACCCAGAAGAACTTCGGGCGCGACCGCCGGCTGCCCATCACCAGCCGCTGGCGCGAGCCCGCCACCACCGGCGACCTCCCCGAGTAAGTCCCCCGGGTGACATCCCCCGCCCACTCACTCCACCCCGCGGCACGGCACGGCGGCACGGCACGGCGGCGCGGCGTGGGCTGGTGTGGGGTGGGGGCGTGTCCGGGCGGGCCGGGCTGGGCTCGGTTAGCGGTGGTGGAGCTCGCCGGGCCACAGGCCGGCGGGCTGGGCCGGGCTGGGATCGACGCCGGGGATGTGCTGCTCGCACCAGACGACCTTGCCGGCCGCGGTGCGCCGGGTGCCCCAGCGCTGCGCGAGCTGGCTGATGACCAGCAGGCCGCGGCCGGTCTCCTCGTCGTCGGCCGCATGGCGCCGCCGGGGCAGCGCGGCGGACCGGTCCATCACCTCACAGACCAGCGTGCGCTCCTTGAGCAGCCGCAGCTCGATGGGGCCGGGAGCGTAGCGCAGCGCGTTGGTGATCAGCTCTGAGGCGAGCAGCTCGGTGGAGTAGGACAGCTCCTCCAGGTCCCACTTGGCCAGCTGGGTGCGCACGTGCCCGCGGGCCCGCCGGACCGCCGCCGGGTCGGCCGGCAACGACCACGACACCCGCTGGTCCTCGGGCAGCCGCCGCAGCCGCGCGATGAGGACCGCGATGTCGTCGCGGTGCTCGTCGTCGTACACCCCGGCGAGGGTCGCCTTGCAGAGGTCCTCCATCGGCCGGGTGTGCGCCTCGGCGTCGAAGACGCCACGCAGCCGGGCAAGGCCGTCGTCGATGTCACGGCCGCGGCTCTCCACCAGCCCGTCGGTGTAGATGACGAACAGGCTGCCGTCCTCGACGGTGAACTCCCGGCTCTCGATGGTCGCGCCGCCCTCGACGCCGAGCGGCGGGGCGGGCGGGATCTCCAGGAGCTCGTTGCTGCCGTCGGGCGTGGCCAGCAGCGGCGGCAGGTGCCCCGCGGAGGCGATCTCGATGATGCCGGTGGTCGCGTCGTAGACGGCGTACACGCAGGTGGCGAAGTGCGGCTCCTGCTCGCCGAGCTCGACCATCAGCTCGTGCATGACGTGCAGGGCCTGCGCCGGCGGCAGCTCGAGGTTGGCGAGCGTGTGCAGTGCCGTGCGCAGCCGGCCCATGGTCACCGCGGCCTTGACCCCGTGACCGGCCACGTCCCCGACGATGAGCGCGACCCGCGCGCCGGGCAGCGCGATCGACTCGTACCAGTCGCCGCCCACCTCGACGAGCTTGCTGCCCGGGAGGTAGCGGTGCCGGACCTCCACGGTGGACGGCGCGGACAGGCTGATCGGCAGCAGGCTGCGCTGCAGCGTCAGCGCGGTGGCGCGCTCCAGGCTGAACCGCCGGGCGTTGTCCAGCACGATCGCGGCCCGGGCGGCGAACTCCATGCCGATCTCGACGTCGTACGCGTCGAAGCGGCGGAAACCCGGGATCCGCGTGCAGACCAGGATGCCCAGGAGGGTGTCCTTGGAGATCACCGGCAGCAGCACCATCGACGCGCCGGTCAGCAGCTCGGCCACCGGCTTGCGGCGCCACTTGCGGGCGACCTTGCGGGCCGCCTCCGCGTCCATGACCGGCAGGTGCACCGGCTTGGCGGTGTCGAGGCACTGCCGGTAGGGGGTGTCCTTGGGGTAGACCAGCACCTCCCCGACCGGGAAGGTCGACGACCACATCGGGTTGCCGTCGTCGCTGGCCAGCGCCAGCCGGCGCAGCACCGCCGCACCGTCGGTCGCCTCGCCGTGCACCTCGTCGGCAGCGACCAGGCTCTCCAGCACGACCAGCGTCGCGGTGGTGCAGAAGTGCGGCACGATGACGTCGATGAGCGCCTTGGCGGTCTGGTCCAGGTCGAGGGTGGTGCCGAACCTGGTCAGCGGGTCGTCCATCAGGGACCGGCGCATCAGCGCGGGGTCCTGGAAGCGCTCGCTCGACTGCAGCGCCACCCCGATGAAGATGAGCGCGGACAGATGGGGCCCCGCGGTGACCATCGGCTGCGCGGTGACGACCGCGTCGGTCACCGAGGCGTCGGCCCGTTTGAGCGGCAGCACCGCCCTGCGCTCCTGCCCGGCGCGCACGGCCTCCAGCAGCGTCTCGAGCTGTTCCTTCGCATCGTCGATGATCTCGGCGAGATGGAGCCCGAGAAGGTCACCTGGTTCCCTGCCGAGAACGCTCTCTACATTTTGCCCACACTGGACAATTTGTCCCGAATTGTTGATGCCGAGCACGAGTGTTCTCGACGCCGAATCGGTGGTGGGCGCCTCGCCCTTTCGCGCCATCACGGATTTCACCTGTCGCGCTCCTGACAGCCGGCCCTCGTACCACTCCCAGCCCAAGTATGGGGCATGGGAGCGTTCCTAGACGGAAGATCAGATCTATGGGTTCCGTTGGTTCCGATCAGGTCGTACCGCCCGTGGACGGCAACAACGATGTGCACGCCTTCACCGCGGCCGCGACCTTGGGGTCCTCGGTGCGGAGGACGAAAGGCCGGTTCGCCGCGGGGAGAGGCGCGCCGTGCTTATTCATGCAGGTACGGAACTTCTGCACGGCCGACAGAACACCGCTGTTCAATCCGCCGGGCAGATAGGCGCCGCACTTTCGGACCGCGATCTGCTGTCGCGGGGAGAGCGCCGGCTGCTTGACGGCCGACAGCGGGATGCCCTCGCGTTCCAGGCAGGCGGCGAACCTCGAATGGGCGCTCAGCACCGGGGCGGACCCGCCGCCCGCTCCGGTCTCGCCCTTGGGCAGCGGCACGGGGGCCTGCCCCGGTGCCGTGCCGGACGGCGCCGCGGACGGCGTGCCCGGGCTCGCCGCACCGGCGGCCCTGGTCGGGCCGGGACCGCCACCACCACCGCCGCACCCGGCGGCCAGCAACGGCCCGGCGGCCAGGACGAGAACGCCCACCAGCCTCACCGCTTCCTTCACCGACATGCCCCTTCACCCGGGTCTCCCCCGTACCAGCAAGAGGGCCGGAGCCTATCCGACAACGGCCGCCGCGGACAGGGCCGCGGGCCGGATCCTGCGGTCTCACATGCCGCGCAGTACGACACGGAACAGCGCCCCCTCCCCCGGCGCGGTCTCCAGCTCCACCGTGCCGGCGTGCGCGTGCACCAGGGCGGCGACGATGGACAGGCCCAGCCCGCTGCCGCCGTGCGCGCGGCTCCGCGACCGCTCGGCCCGGTAGAAGCGCTCGAAGACCCGCTCGGCCTGGCCGGCCGGGAGTCCCGGTCCCTCGTCGGCCACCTCGAGCACCACCCGCCGGTCACCGCCCGCCGTCTCCTGGCGGCCGACGCCGACCCGGACGGGGGTCCCGGCCGGGGTGTGGATCAGTGCGTTCCCGATGAGATTGGTGATCACCTGGCGGAGCCGTACCTCGTCACCGATCACGGTCACCGGAGCGTCCGAGCCGTCCAGCCGGATCAGGTCGATCTCCCGGTCCGGCGCGAGCGCCTGGGCGTCCAGGACCGCGCCGGCCGCCAGGCTGAGCAGGTCGACCGGCCGTTCCTCCAGCGGGCGCTGCTGGTCCATCCGCGCGAGCAGCAGCAGGTCCTCCACCAGCAGGCCCATCCGGGAGGCCTCCTCCTCGATCCGGCGCAGCACCTTGGCCGCCTCGGGGTCGGCGGCCTCGCCGCGCCCGTGCGCCTCCTGCCGGTACAGCTCGGCGAATCCGCGGATGGAGGTCAGCGGGGTACGCAGCTCGTGGCTGGCGTCGGCGACGAAGCTGCGCATCCGGTCCTCGGATCGCCGTGCGGAGGCCGCCGAGGACTCGCGGTCCCGGAACGCGGACTCGATCTGCGCGAGCATGCCGTTGAGGGCGCCGCCGAGCCGGACGACCTCGGCCGGGGCGGCCCGGTCCGGGACACGGCGGGCCAGATCGCCGGCCGCGATCGCCTCCGCGGTGTCCTCGATCTCCACCAGCGGGCGCAGGCTCACCCGGACCAGGACGTACCCCGCCCCGGCCAGGCAGGCGAGCACGACCGCGCCCACGCCCGCGTCGATGAGCGCCAGCCGGGCCACGGTGCTGTCGGCCTCGGCCAGGCTCAGCGCGACCACCCGGCTGCGGCCGCCGGGCTCGGACCGGGCGACCACCCGCCACCGGCCGTCCCGGCCGCCGGCGGAGTCCACCGTGAAGGGACGCCCGTGCCGCCGGGCCACCTCGCCGGCGGTGAGCAGGGGGAGGGACGGCCGGTCGTCGGTGAAAGGCTCCGCCAGGTGCTCGGCGACCGTGCCGTCGCGGTCGAGGATGACGCTGTAGAGCCCGGTGAACCGGCGTATGCGCAGCTGGTCCGGGGGCCGGGCGGCGAGCGGCGGGCCGCCCGGCTGCAGCGCGCGGGTGTGGCTGGCGAACCGCAGCTGCTGGTCCACCTGGTCGGTGAGGTAGCCACGCAGCATGCGGATGCCCACCAGCCCGGTGACCACCAGCGCCACCGCCACCAGGAGCAGCGTCCCGGCCACCAGCCTGGCCCACAGCGGGGCCCGGACCAGCCTGATGCGCAGCGGGACCCGCCGCACGCCGTCCCGCCGGCCGCGCACGGTGATCAGCCGTCCCGGGGCGCGCGCAGCATGTAGCCGACCCCGCGCAGCGTGTGGATCAGGCGCGGCTCGCTCTGGTCGACCTTGCGGCGCAGGTACGAGACGTAGGACTCGACGACGTTGCTGTCGCCGCCGAAGTCGTACTCCCACACGTGGTCGAGGATCTGCGGCTTGGACAGCACCCGGCCGACGTTGGACATCAGGAAGTGCAGCAGCCGGAACTCCGTCGGGGACAGGTGCACGGGCTCGCCGGCCCGCCGTACCTCGTGGCTGTCCTCGTCCAGCTCGAGGTCGGCGACCTGGAGCCGGCCCACCTGCCCGCCCTCACCGCGGGTCCGCCGCAGCACGGCACGGATCCGGGCCAGCACCTCCTCCAGGCTGAACGGCTTGGTGACGTAGTCGTCGCCGCCGAGCGTCAGCCCGGTCACCTTGTCCCCGGTGCCGTCCCGCGCGGTGAGGAAGACCACCGGCAGGGGGCGTGCGCCCGAGCGCAGCCTCCTGATGACGTCGAAGCCGTCCATGTCCGGCAGCATCACGTCGAGCACGACGAGGTCCGGCCGGCAGCGCTCGGCGACCTGCACCGCCTCCCGGCCGTCGGCGGCGGTGAGCACCTCGAACCCGGCGTAGCGCAGGCTCGCCGACAGCAGCTCCCGGATGTTCGGCTCGTCGTCGACGATCAGCAGCCGTGCCTCCGCCGCGGCATCCGCCGGTGCCGCGGCGTCCTGCCCGTCCACGGTGTTCAGTTTCCTCCCCGTCCGCCGCCGGCGGGCCCCCCGGTGAGGCCGCTCGCCTGGTTGATGGTGGTCGCCGTCATGGCGCCGTCCTTGCCGGGCGTGCCCTGAACGACCACCGTCGAGCCGGGGGCGAGATCCTTCACCGTGCCGTCCTTGGAGACCCGGATCTTGGTAGCGCCGTTGGTCGTCACCTGGACCACGCCACCCGATGCGGTCTGCACGTAAATCGTCTTGCCGTCGACCAGTTTCACGGTACCGAAGGTCGCGCCCCCCGCGGTCCCGCCCGGTGCCGCCGGGCCGCCGGGGACCACTCCGCCGGGGAGCGCGCCGCCCTGGGCGCCCTGCTGCCGGCCGAACCCGCCGGCCCGCTGGCCCCCGGCGAACCCGCCGGCCGCCGCGGGGAGCCCGCGGGCATTGCCGGAGCCGTTGCCGTCGCTGCCCCAGTGCTTGTCCGCCTGCACGCCGCCGGCGAACCCGGCCACCAGCAGCACGCCCGCCCCGAGATAGGCCGTGGCACCGGGCAGCGCGCGCCGCGGCGGCCGCGCCGCCAGCTCCTCGTCCAGGTCGCCCTCGAAGGGCGAGGTCTGCAACAGCTCCTCCGCCGTCATCGGCTCGGGCCCCTGTTCGGGCCGCTCCGGCGAACGCCGCCTGGTCCCCACGCTGGTCTCCCCTTGTCCGGTACGGCTCGTACGGTCATCCACTGGTGGCCTCATTCATGGCGGAGCGCCTCGATCGGGCGGAGCTTGGCCGCGCGGTTGGCGGGATAGCTGCCGAAGAACAGGCCGATCGCGATCGAGACCGCCAGGGCCAGCGCGATCGAGGACGGGACGATCACGGGTTCGACCCCGACGATGGTGAACTGGCTGCCGATCACCCCGCCGGCGACGCCGAGGACGCCGCCGACGAGGCTGAGCACGGTGGCCTCGGCGATGAACTGGCCGAGGATCGCGCCCTTGGGAGCGCCGATGGCCTTGCGGATGCCGATCTCCCGGGTCCGCTCGGTGACGGTCACCAGCATGATGTTGGTGATCCCGATCCCGCCCACCAGCAGGCTGATCGCCGCCACCGCGCCCAGCAGCACCGTGAACGTCCGGCTGGAGTCGGCCACCGTCGACTGCAGGCTCGCCTGGTTGAGGATCTGGAAGTCCGCCGGTACCGAGCCGCCGATGCCGTGCCGCTGGTCGAGGATGGCGGTCACCTCCGACTGCGCCGCGTCGACGGTCTTGGCGCTCTTGGCCTGCACCACGATCTGGTTGAGCCCGGCGAAGCCGGTGAGGCTCTGCTGCACCGCCGACAGCGGCGCGATGGCCACGTCGTCGGGGTCCTGGAAGCCGGCGCCGCCCTGGGTCTTCAGCACGCCCGTCACCGTGAACGGCACTCCGCCGACGCTGATCTGCCTACCGACCGGGTCCACGGTGCCGAACAGCTCCGTGGCGACCGTGGAGCCGATGACCGCGACCTTGCGGGCGTTGGTCACGTCGTCCGCGGTGAACGCCGCGCCCTTGGCGACGACCTTGTTGGCCGCCTCGAAGTAGCCCGGGTAGGTGCCCACGAACTGCCCGATCGCGTGACTCGACCCCTCGTAGGTCGCGGTCGACGACGAGGCGTTCACCACCGGGGACGCGCTCTTGACCGAGGGCGCCCCGGAGGGATCGGTGAGCGCCTTCGCGTCCGCCACCGTCAGGTCGTGCGCCTGCGTGCGCGGCCCGGTGTTCTGCTGCTGGGCGCCTCCGGCCGGCCCGCCGAATCCGCCGAAGGCACCGCCACCGCCACCGCCCCGGGCGCCGCCACCGGTCGTGGACTTCATGACGGTCAGCGAGTTGGACCCCAGCCGCTGGATGTTCTTCTGGATCGCCAGCGACGAGCCGTTGCCCACCGCGACCAGCAGGATCACCGCGCCGACGCCGATCAGGATGCCCAGGGTGGTCAGCCCGCTGCGGAGCTTGTTGGCGCTCAGGCCGCGCAGCGCGAACCTCAGGATCTCCAGGTAGCTCATCGGACGCCCTCCCCCAGCATGGACAGCCGGGGCGGCGGCCCGTCGACGGGGGCCTGCCGCCGGTCCTCGACGACCTCGCCGTCGACCAGCCGGATCACCCGCTTGGAATGGGCCGCGACCTCATCCTCGTGCGTGATCAGCACGATCGTCCGGCCACTGACGTTCAGCCGGTCGAGGATCCCCAGCACCTCCTGAGTCGACGTCGTGTCGAGGTTGCCGGTCGGCTCGTCGGCCAGCAACAACGCCGGCGCCGTCACCAACGCCCGCGCCACCGCCACCCGCTGCTGCTGACCACCCGACAACTCACTCGGCTCATGACCCACCCGATCCGCCAGACCCACCCGATCCAACGCCGCCAACGCCCGACGCCGCCGCACCGCCCCCCTCACACCCCCGTACGCCAACGGCAACTCCACATTCGCCAACGCCGTCATCCGCGGAATCAAATTGAACGACTGAAAAACAAACCCGATCTTCCGATTACGCAAGACCGACAACCGCCGCTCCTCCAACACCCCCACATCCACACCATCCAGCAGATAACGCCCCCCACTCGGCACATCCAAACAACCCAGAATGTTCATCAACGTCGACTTCCCCGACCCCGACGCACCCATGATCGCCACGTAGTCGCTCCGCTGCACGGTGACGGAGACTCCGCGCAGCGCGTGCACGGCCGTCTCGCCCGCCCCGTAGACCTTCGTGACGTGCCGTACGTCCAGGACCGGGGAGTCCTGCGGGGGGCTCATCCGCGGCCACCGCCGCCCGCACGGGCCCCGCCGCCGCCGAGACCGCCGCCGCCCAGGCCGCCGCCCGGGAACCTGCCGCCGCCCGGAAGCTGGACGCCCCCGGTCCCGGTGCCGGCGGACAGGACCACGCGCTCGCCCGCGGTCAGCCCCGACTTGATCTCGGTGCCCTGGTCCCCCTTCACGCCGATCTGGACCGGCGTGACCACCTGCTTGCCGTCGCGCAGGACGGTGACGCTGCTCTGGCCGCCCACCGTGCGCACGGCCGCCGTCGGTACGTACAGGACCCCGGCGGCCTTGGACACGATCACCTGGACACTGGTGGTCTGCCCGAGCCGGATGCCGGCCGGCCTGCCGGTCAGCGAGACGGTGACGCCGTACTGCACGACGTTGCCGGTGGTGGTCGAGGACATGTCGATCGCGGTGACCTTGCCCGCTGCGGTCACGCCGGTCAGCGCGTCGAAGGAGACCGTGGCCGTCTGCCCGAGCTTGAGCTTGGTGGTGTCGGCCTCGGTGAAGTTGGCCGTGACCGCGAGCCGGCCCGTGTCGGCCACCGTGATGAAGCCGCCCGACGAGGACCCGGTGGACGAGCCGCTGGAGGAGCCCGAACCCGCCGCGCCGCCGCTGCCGCCGCTCGCCCCGCTCGAACCGCCTCCAGAGCCGCCGGAGCCGGACGTGCCCGAGGTGCCGGTCCCGGCGGAGCCGCCGGACGAGCCGCCGACGGTGCCGTTGACCGCGGTGACGGTGCCGGCGAAGGGCGCCTTGAGCACCGTCGCGTCGAGCTGCCGCAGCGCCGCGTTGTAGGAGTTCCGGGCCGAGACGTAGCTGGAGTAGGCCTGGGCGGTGGAGGTGTCGTCGTCGGCCGCGTCCAGGGCGGCCTTGGTCACGGTCACGTTCTCCTGTGCCGCGGTGGCGTCGAGCCGGGCCAGCACCTCCCCCTTGACGACCTTGTCGCCCGTCTGGACCTCGATCCGCTTGACCGTGCCGGAGGTGCCGAAGCTCAGATCCCGGCTCTTGGCGCTGACGACCGAGCCCGAGGCCGACACCGACGACATCACGGTCCCGCGGGCCACCGCACCGGTCGGGGCCGCAGCCGTACCGGCGTTGCCGTCGGACGCGAGCGAGATGTAGCCGTACGCCGCGCCGCCGACCAGCAGCACCACCAGCGTGCCGTTCACCAGGGCGGTCCGGCGATGGAAGGAGAATTTCACGGACCGCAGCATTCACGGCCCGGCTTGGGTGAACTTGGGCTGTCCCTGAAAGTTGTCTGTGAGTCCGTGTTCCACAGCAAACTCTCAGGTCGGCTTCAGCCGTCTGTGACGTGCCGTGGGCAGGGTGATGCCCCATGAGTTCGCGAGCCTTCACGATCCGCCGGCCGCCGGGAGGGCCCCGGAACGCGCTCGTCGTTCTCGGTGCCGTGGTCGTCGTGGGCGGGTCGCTGATGGCCGTCGGGGGCGACGTGCCGGACCGCATCTCGTACGTGAGCGTCCGCCAGGGCGACGTCACCGCCACGGTCGGCGCGGCCGGCAACCTGCAGAGCGCGCAGATCCGCGAGGTGGGCTTCGGCACGTCCGGGACGGTCGTCAGGCTCGGCGTCACGGCGGGGCGGCCGGTCAAGGCCGGGCAGGTCCTCGCCCGGCTCGACCCCACCCAGGCCCAGGAGCAGGTGGACGCCGCCGTCGCGGCGCTGGCGGCGGCCGACGAGGCCTACGACAAGGCCGGCACGCAGAGCGCGGCGCCGGCCGCCTGCACGGCCGGCAAGGGCGGCTCCGGCCAGGGCTCCGTCACGGCCGCGACGGCCACCCGGCCGGTGCGCGGACGGCCGTCCGCAGGGCCCGCCGTCTCCCCCACTCCCACTCCGACGCCCCGGGCGGGCAGGCCCACCAGGTCCCCCCGGCAGACTCCGCGGCCGACTTCTTGGCCGACCAGGACGCCCACCCCGACACCCCGGCCGACGGGCGGCCCGCGGCCGTCCGCGTCCGGCGCCCCGTCCGGATCCGGCGGGGGCGGCGGGCAGGCGGGCGGCGTGCACGCGGGCGGCGGCCAGGCGGGCGGCGCGCAGGCGTGCGGGACCGGCGGCGGCGCGGCGCAGGCCCAGCAGGCCGGTGGCCAGTCCAGTGGCCAGGGCGCCGGTGCGGGGCGCGGCGGCCGGCCGGGCACCGCGACCACGAAGGCGCAGGCCGGCGCCCAGGTCGTCAAGGCGCAGGTGACCCTCGCCCAGGCCAGGCGCGCCCTGGCCGGGACGGTCATCACCGCTCCCATCGACGGCACCGTGCTGACGGTGGCGGGCACGGTGGGCAGCCAGGTCAGCGGGCCCGGCTCCAGCGGCTTCGTCACCATCGGGAACCTCGACGAGCTGCAGGTCCAGGCGAAGTTCTCGCAGACCGAGGTGGCCCAGCTGAAGATCGGTCAGACGGCCAGGATCACGCTCGCCACCCGGCCCGGCGAGTCGTACGACGGCACGGTCACCCACATCGACCCGGCCGCCACGACCACCGGCACGCTGGTGCAGTACGGCGTGATGGTCGCCTTCGACCGGGTGCCCGCGGGGCTGCTGCTGGGCCAGACCGCGACCGTCCAGGTCACCGTCCGCGAATCGGACGGCACGCTCTACGTGCCCGCCGCCGCGGTCGTCCCCGGCGCCGGCGGCACGTACACCGTCCAGGTCCGGCACGGGTCGGACACCAGCACCCGCGCCGTGCGGATCGGCGTACGCGGCGATCAGTACATCGAGATCCGCTCGGGCCTCGTCGCCGGAGACCGGGTGCTGCTGCCCCGCCCGCTACCGGGCTGAGAAGCCGCGCAGAACGGTGTCGACCAGTCGCGGGGCGAAGTCCTCGGGCAGCGCCCGGTCCCGGTCGAGACTGCGCGCCCGCAGGGTCATGGCGCCCAGGATGATCGCCTCCGCGACCTCGATGTCCAGGTCATCGCGGAACTCCCCGCTGGCGACGCCCCGGCGGAGCACGCCGCGGAAGACCTCGCGACGTGGTTCGAGGACGTCCTGCTGGAACTTCCGGACGAGCTCGGGATGCTTGGCCGCCCCGCCGAGGATGTTCCAGACGCAGTCGAAACGCCGGTCGCCGGGCGGCCTGATGGCCTGGGTCAGCGTGATCAGGTCGTCCCGCGCCGTCACCCCGGCCAGCGGCGGAACCGGCTCCTTGAGAGTGGCCAGGGCGTCGACGATGAGCGCCTCCTTGTTGGCCCACCGCCGGTAGATCGTGGTCTTGCCGACCCCCGCCCGGGCGGCCACCGCCTCGATCGTCACGCCGGCGACGCCCGCCTCCTCGATGAGGAGGTCGAGCGTCGCGTCGATGATCGCCTTTTCGGCGCGCTCGCTGCGCGGCCGGCCGGGCGGCCGGGCTGCGAGGCGTTCAGTCGTCTCGGTCATCGGGAGTCAACTTCTCACACTTCCGCGGTCTCCCGCTTTCGTGCCGCCGCGGCGTCCGCCGCGCCGGTCGTGCCACGTCCCGGCATCCACTTGAGCACGACCAGCACGCCGGCCAGCGTGATGACGGCGGAGATCGCCGAGGCCACGTGCATGCCGTCGACGAAGGCGGTGTGGCCGAAGTCCACCAGCCGGTCCGCGGGCAGGTGCAGCTTGTCCGCGATGCCGGTGGTGGCGCCGATGGAGTCGCCCGCGGCCTTGGGCAGCCCGTTCAGGTGCGGGGTCATCTCGTCACGGTAGATGGAGGAGACCACCGAGCCGAGCACCGCGACACCGAGCGCGACCGCCACCTGACGGGAGACGTTGGTCAGCGCCGAGCCCGACCCCGCCTCCTCGCGCGGGAGCACGGACATGACGGCGTTGGTGGCGGGCGGCATGACGTTGGCCATCCCGGCGCCCTGCAGGAAGAAGCCCACCTCGAGCACCCAGATCGGGGAGTCCACGGTGAGGAACTGGTAGCTGACGACCGCGATGAACACCACGATCAGGCCCGTGGTCGTGGTCGCCTTGGCACCGAACCGCTGGACCATGGCGGAGCTGCGAGGGGAGAAGATCAGCTGCGCCGCCGCGAACGGCAGGGTGAGCAGGCCCGCCTGCAGCGGGGTGTAGTCGCGGACGCTCTGCAGGTAGATCGAGACGAAGAAGAACACCCCGGCCATGCCGAAGAAGACCAGCGTGATCGCACCGACCGAGGCCGACAGGCGCGGGTCCCGGAACAGCTTGACGTTCAGTGCCGGGTGCTCGATGCGGGACTCGTACCAGACGAACAGCGCCAGCACCAGGACACCGGCGACGATCGGGCCGAGCACGCTCGGCGTCGTCCAGGTGGCCTTCTCGCCGCCCTCGATGATGCCGTAGGTCAGCAGGATCAGGCCGGCGATGGACAGCAGCACGCCGAGCGAGTCGATCTTGGACGGGCTGGGGTTGCGCGACTCGGGGACCATCAGCACGATCCCGATGACGCCCACGATGATGATCGGCACGTTGATCAGGAAGACCGAGCCCCACCAGAAGTGGTCGAGCAGGAGCCCGCCGGTGACCGGGCCGATGGCGATGCCGATGCCGACGGCGCCCGCCCAGAGCCCGATGGCCTTGCCGCGCTCCTGCGGCTCGAAGACGTTGGAGATGATGGACAGCGTCTGCGGCATGATCGCCGCACCGCCCAGGCCCATGGCCGCGCGGGCCCAGATGAGCTGCTCGGGGCTGGTCGCGTAGGACGAGATCAGCGAGGAGACACCGAACAGCAGCATGCCGATGATCAGCATGCGCTTACGGCCGATCCGGTCGCCGATGACCCCGAAGGTGAACAGCAGGCCGGCGAAGACCAGCGTGTAGGAGTTGATGGCCCACTCGAGTTCGCTCTGGGTCGCGCCCAGACCTTCACTCGGGTCGGCGATGGTCTTGAGTGCGACGTTGAGGACCGTGTTGTCCAGAACGACCACGAGCAGGCTGACGACCAGGACACCGAGGATGTACCAGCGCCGGCTGTGCACACCGGATCCCGGCCCCTGGGATGACGGCTGCAAGGACATGTCTCTCCTTCTGAGCGGCAGTGCTCTACCGATACGTCTGCGTTTCGTAACGAGCAGAGCGTACGAGCCATTCCTTCGATACGCAACAGTAGCGTTTCGTAACTCGGAGACCACGCGGCGGAGCTCCCCCGGATCCGGAATTTCGGGGGCTACCACATCCGTTTTGTCCGTGGGATCATCGATTCCGTCCGGGTACGCCACCGTGGCGCCTCGAGACTGTGGAGGTCGACGTGTCTTTCTCCAACCCTGCCCAGCCGACCACTCTCTACGGCGGCAAGAGCGGGCGCCGGGTCACCGTACGCGACATCGCCGCCGCGAAGGAGCGGCGCGAGAAGTGGCCGATGCTCACCGCGTACGACGCCCTGACCGCACGGGTCTTCGACGAGGCCGGCATCCCTGTCCTGCTCGTCGGTGACTCCGCCGCGATGGTCGTGTACGGCTACGACTCGACCATTCCGGTCACCGTCGACGATCTGATCCCGCTGACCGCCGCGGTCGTCCGCGGTTCCCAGCGCGCCATGGTCGTCGCCGATCTGCCGTTCGGCTCGTACCAGGCGGGCGTCGCCGACGCCCTGACCACCGCCGCCCGCTTCCTCAAGGAGACCGGCGCGCACGCGGTCAAGCTGGAGGGCGGCCACCGGGTGCTCCCTCAGGCCGAGGCCCTGGTCGCGGCCGGCATCCCGGTGATGGGCCACCTCGGCCTCACCCCGCAGTCGGTCAACGTGTTCGGCGGCTACCGGGTGCAGGGCCGCGGCGAGTCCGGTGAACAGCTGATGTCCGACGCCAAGGCGCTCGAGGCGGCCGGCGCGTTCGCCGTGGTGCTCGAGTGCGTCCCCGAGGACCTCGCCGCACGGGTCACCGCGGCGCTGTCCATCCCGACCATCGGCATCGGCGCCGGCGCGGCGTGCGACGCCCAGGTGCTGGTCTGGCAGGACATGGCCGGGCTGAGCCCGCGCACCGCCAAGTTCGTCAAGACCTACGCCGACATGGCGGGCGTCCTCTCCTGTGCAGCCAGGTCGTTCGCCGACGAGGTCGTCGGCGGCGCCTTCCCCACCCCCGAGCACACCTACCACTGATCCACCACCGCCCCTCCCTGCCGTGATCATGCAATCGTTGGACGATTGATTGCATGATCACGGCGGCAGGGCCTGGTCACACGGCAGGGCGCCTGGTCACACGGCGGGGCCGGTGACCTGCGGCGGAGCGGGGTCGGCCTGGATCTCGTCACGCAGCGTCCGGACCGCGGCGCTCACCACCTCGGCGCCCGCGACGTTCATCAGCAGCAGGCCGAGGTTGAGGGCCTTCTGCGTGTCGCTCATCTTGCTGGCGGCCAGCGCGTCCACCGCGGTGCGCAGATCACGCTGGTCCTCGGCCGAGACGTTCTGCAGCAGCGCCAGGCAGAGGGTGGGCAGCGCCAGCCGCGACTTGGCGAAGGAGACGTGCGTCATGATCTCCCGGGCCTTGGCGGACCGGTTCTGCGCCACCATGCGGTCGACGCCCCGGTCCGCCGCGGCCAGCAGGGAGGTCAGCAGGGTGCTCGGGCCCACCGCCACGTCCTGGTCGTGGATGCGCACGGTGAACAGCGCGCTGCGGAACAGCGCCATCGACCCGAACGCGGCGACGAGCACCTGGAGCGCGCCCTCGGTGCCCTGCGCGGCGCCGAAGTCCCAGCCGAAGATGTGCATGAGCAGCAACGCCGCCGCCCCGGCGGCGGCGTTGATCAGGACGTAGCCCCAGGTGCTGACCACCCGGATCAGCGAGGCGGGACGGTCGCGGTAGCGCGAGATGAGCTCGGTCGCGCCGACCAGCCCTCCCAGTGCGGCGACGATGAGATAGGGACCAAGAGGGCTCATGCGTCAGTCGCCGGACTCACGTTCGGTCAGCTCCACGGTCTCCTTGGCACCGGTCTGCCGGACCCGGACCAGCCCCCTGGAGGTCAGGGCGCGCACGGTCTCGGCGACGTCCAGCAGCCCCATGTCGAGACGCTCCGCGACCTGCTCGATGGGCAGCGCGCCGCGGTCGGAGCCGAGCAGGCTGAGCATCCGGCGGCCGGGCTCGGAGAGCCCGGTGTCGACGTCGGCGTCCTCCGGGCCCCGGCCGTGGCCCTCCGTGAGGTAGGCCGGCGCCTGCCGGCCGCCGGAGCGGTCGTCGGCGGGGTCGAGGAAGTTGCTCCACGGGTCGGCGGAACTGGGCTGGCGCACTCTGGGCCCCTGTCGGAGAGGACTCACCCCGTATGGGGCATGTCTCTCAGATGGTAGAACGCCGCACCCGGTTCCGCAGGGACCCGCCGTTCTCGTCGTGGCCCGGATCCGCGCCGGGCCGTCCCCGCGAGCGGGTCAGACGTCGGTGACGCGGAAGCCGGCGTGCGCCTTGTAGCGGCGGTTGATGGAGATGAGGTTGGCGGTCAGCGCCTCGACCTGGTGGGCGTTGCGGAGCCGGCCCGCGTAGACGCCGCGCATGCCGGCGATCCGCCCCGCCAGCGCCCGGACCAGGTCGGTGGCCTCCCGGTCGTCGCCGAGGACGAGCACGTCCAGGTCGACCTCCTCGATCGAGGGATCGAGCAGCAGGACCGCCGACACGTGGTGGAACGCGGCCACGACCCGGCTCTCGGCGAGCACCGCGGCGGCCTGCTGGGCGGCGCTCCCCTCCTCGACGGGAAGCGCGAAGGACCCCTGCTTGTCGAAGCCGATCGGGTTGACGCAGTCGACGACGACCTTCCCGGCGAGCTCGGCGCGCAGCGACTCGAGGGTCGCCTTGTGACCGTCCCAGGGCACCGCGACGATCACTACGTCGGCCTCGGCCGCGACGGCGGCGTTCTCCGCGCCGCGGGGGGCCGCGCCGCCCCCGGAGCCCAGCGAGTCCCCGATGTCGCCGGCGGCCTGCCGGGCCCGTTCGGCGTTGCGCGAGCCGATGATCACTTGGTGGCCGGCCAGCGCGAACCGCCTGGCCAGGCCCTTGCCCTGGTCTCCGGTGCCGCCCAGGATGCCGATCGACAGACCGCTCACATCCGGCAGGTCGTACTGGCTCTTGTGCTGTTGCGTCATGCGCCGATCCTGCCAGGGCCGCCCGCGGCGAACTCCACTGACCTGCCGAACCCGCGGAATGAGCGGCCGTGCGGTGCTCCGTACGGCACCATGAGGTGCGTGGACGCCGACCAGGTCGCTCTGTTGCGCGAGGTGCTCTCCGCCACCGGATGGCTGGAGCGGACCCAGCAGTTCGCCCGCGCGCTGCGCACCTCCACCCGGGACCCGGGCGGGCTGCTGCTGCTCGGCACGCCGGAGGGAGAGCCGTGGCATCTGGCCGCCCACCTCGACGACGAGAGCCGTTTCAACCAGATCCCCGAGCTGATGCCCACGCTGGTCCGCTGGGAGCCACCGCCGGACGCGCCCCCGCATCTGCGGATCGGGCTGGACCGGCTGGCCGAGACGCGGCGCGGCGAGACCCTGTTCGTGGTCGCCGAGGACGAGACCGCTCCGGTCCCGCTGCTGGAGCGGGTCGACGACGCCCGCCGCACCGGCGCGGTGATCCTCACCCTCGACGGCGGCGACCGTGAGCTGGCCGGCCTGGCCCACGACTCGCTGATCGTCCCGCGACGCGACGCGCTGATCTCCTTCGACGGCGCCCAGCACCTGGTCAGCGCCGCCGCCGGGACACCGTACGAACACCGCCGGGGAGCGGGGGGGACGGGCCGCCGCCCGTCGCTGCGCGACCGGCTGGCCCGGATCCTCGACCGGGTCAGCGGCACCGTCCCCGACTGACCCCCGTCAGTCTCCGTCCTGCCGCTGCCAGGCCTCGTTACGCTGCCGGGCCAGCTCCAGGGCGCCCGCGGCGGCCTGCTCGGAGTCGTACGGGCCCATCCGGTCCTTGTTCGGGCACCCGGGCCCGTGTTCCACCCGCTGGTGGGTGAGACAGAAATACCATCGGTCATCCTCGTCAGGCATGAGACCTCCCGATCTTGACTACGTGTCGACATCGTCCCCAGATTCGGGCAACTACACTCGGGACGTATGACGACGCTACTTCGGCCCGGCCGCGTTTCCCCCCTGCGCAAGGTCCCGGCGTCCATCCCCCGCCCGGAGTACGTGGGAAGGAAGTCGCCCCGCACCGGTGAGCCCGACGTCAAGACGCCCGAGATCATCGAGAAAATGCGGGTCGCCGGGAAGATAGCCGGTCAGGCCCTGGAGGAGGTCGGGCGCAACGTCCGGCCCGGCATCACCACCGATGAGCTGGACCGGATCGGGCACGAGTTCATGCTCGACCACGGGGCCTACCCCTCGACCCTGGGTTACCGCGGCTTCCCCAAGTCGCTGTGCACCTCGATCAACGAGGTGATCTGCCATGGGATCCCGGACGACACGGTGCTGCGCGACGGCGACATCGTCAACGTGGACATCACCGCGTTCATCGGCGGCGTGCACGGCGACACCGACGCGACCTACCTCGTCGGGGACGTCGACGAGGAGTCCCGGCTGCTGGTCGAGCGGACCCGGGAGGCGATGATGCGCGGCATCCGCGCCGCCGCCCCCGGCCGGGCGATCAACGTGATCGGCCGGGTCATCGAGTCCTACGCCCGCAGGTTCGGGTACGGCGTCGTCCGTGACTTCACCGGGCACGGCATCGGCACGACGTTCCACTCCGGGCTGGTCATCCCGCACTTCGACGACCCGAACGCCACGGCGCTCATCCAGCCGGGCATGACGTTCACCATCGAGCCGATGCTCACCCTGGGCACGATCGACTACGAGATCTGGAAGGACGGCTGGACGGTCGTCACCAAGGACCGCAAGCGCACCGCGCAGTTCGAGCACACCATCCTGGTGACCGATGACGGCCACGAGATCCTCACCCAGCCCTGACGTTCCCGGGTAGGTGGTGGTCAGGGAAGTCGCGCGGGCGGAGGAAGCACCGATGAACTCCCCATCGACCCCGCCCGCACCGCGGGAGGGCCGGCCGATCCCCTACGAGCCCCGGGTGCCCTCGGACACCATGCCCCCCGGGCGGGCCGCGATCAGCGTCTCGTGGGCGGCGCTGCCCTTCCTCACCCTGGGCTGGGCCACCCCCTTCACGTTCGCCGCGGCGGCCCTGTGGCGGCGCACCCCGCACATCGTGGTCGCCGCGCTGGTCTACGCCGGGGTCTTCGCCCTGCAGATCGTCGTCCTGCCGGACATCGACCACGACCCCCGGTCGCGCAACGTCTTCGGCGCCTGTGTCCTCGTGCAGGCCCTGGTGGCGTGCGCGCACGCGTTCATCATCCGGCGCCGGGTCTTCGACCCCTCCGGGAGCGAGGGAATGGGCGGCAACGAGGCGGCGATCGAGTGGGTCCGCCGCCAGCGCCTGCTCCGGCAGAAGGCCCGGGACCTGGCCCAGCGCGACCCGGGCCTGGCGCGCGAGCTGCGCATCGGCCGTCCCGACCTGCACCGGCGCTACGACGACGGCGGGCTGGTGGACGTCAACCATGCCCCCGCCTCCTCGCTGGAGACCCTGCCCGGCATCACCCGGGAGCTGGCGGACCGGATCGAGCGGATCCGGTCGGAGGTCGGCGGGTTCAGCTCGGCGGAGGAGCTGTCCGCGGTGGCGGCGCTGCCCCCGGCGCTCACCCCTGACCTCGCCGAATTCGGCCTGTTCCTGCCCTGACCGCGGGAAACCGGCGCGGCGGCTGCGCGAATGTCCATGATCGGGTTACAGTCCCGCCGTGTCGAATAAAACGGGGAATGCCGCATGATGGGCCACACGCACGCGCTGACCGGGGCCGCCGCCTGGCTGGCCGTGGTCCCGCTGGTCACCAACCACGGGCTGCTCGGCGACCACGCCGTCGCGCTCAGCCCGGCCCAGATGGCGGCGGGCGCGCTGGTCTGCGCGGGGGCGGCGCTGCTGCCGGACATCGACCATCACGACGGCGGTATCGCCAACACCTACGGTTTCCTCACGCGGTGGCTGTGCCTGGCCATCGGCAAGATCTCCGGGGGGCACCGGCACGCGACCCATTCACTGGCCTTCGCGTTCGGCGCGGGCTGGGCCACGGACGTGATGGCCACGCACGCCTTCAACCCGCACTACGGCGGACAGCCCCTGCCCGGCGTGGTGGCGGCCTGGTGGGTGATGCTGTTCCTGGTGGTCGGGCTGGGCCTGCGCGGGGTCGGGATCGGCTTCAAGGACAGCGACCATCTCACCGGCCTGCTCAACGCCGTGCTCGCCGCGGGGCTCGTCTACGTCATGCGCCATCTCGACATGCGCTTCGTGGGCTACGCGGTCACGCTGGGCTGCCTGGCGCACGTCGCCGGGGACTGCCTGACGCCCCGGGGCTGCCCGGTGTTCTGGCCCGCGCAGTGGCGGATCGGCTTTCCGGTCGTCCCGCGCACCAACGGCACCGTCGAACGCTGGGTGGTGACCCCGGCGCTCACGCTGTGCGTCGTCGTCCTCGCGGTCCGCTCGGCGCTCGGGGACACGGCGGTCGACTGGCTGAAGTCCTGACCGCGGACCTGCACCGTAACTAGGTAAAGGACCTGGCAAGATCGCGGACGAGTCGTGCCCACCCGGCCGTTTCCCCCCGAAAACAGGGAAGACCGTGTCCGGGAGGTACTACTCGTGCACAGAACGTCGAAGTTACGCGCCGGCGTGGCGGTGCTGGCCGTCCTCGCGCCGCTGTCCGGCTGCGGTGCCCCGGCGGACCGGGTCAGGCAGGCGGGCACGACGGCCTCGCCGTCGCCCGCGGCCGGCGGCGGTGTCGCCGACCAGCTGCAGACCCGGTACGAGCAGGTCGTGCAGACCGTGCTGCCCTCGGTCGTGCAGATCACCACCGAGCAGGGCGAGGGCTCCGGGGTGGTCTACGACAACCAGGGCGACATCGTCACCAACGCCCACGTGGTCGCGGGCGCGCGCGACCTCCAGGTGACCCAGGCCAACGGCGGCAAGCCACTGAAGGCCACCCTGGTGGGGACGTTCAGCGCCGACGACCTGGCGGTGATCAAGGTGACCGGCGGATCGCTGCATCCGGCCCGGTTCGGCGACTCGAGGCCGCTGCGGGTCGGTCAGATCGTCATGGCGATGGGCAACCCGCTCGGGCTGTCGGGCAGCGTCACCCAGGGCATCGTCTCGGCCCTGGGCCGTACGGTCACCTCCAAGCCGGAGGGCGCCTTCCGGGGCGCGACGATCGCCGACGCCATCCAGACCAGCGCGGCCATCAATCCCGGCAACAGCGGCGGCGCCCTGGTGACCCTGACCGGTGAGGTCATCGGCATCCCGTCCGCCACCGCCGTCGATCCGGAGCTCGGCGGCGCCGCGCAGGGGATCGGCTTCGCGATCCCGAGCCGCACGGTGAACCGCATCGCGCCGCAGCTCATCAAGACCGGGAAGGTGACCAACTCGGGGCGGGCGGCGCTCGGCGTGGTGGTCCGCGCGACCTCCGACAACTCCGGCCGGCCCACCGGAGTGGGCGTGGTCAGGGTCGCGCGGGGCGGTCCCGCCGACAAGGCGGGCATCAGGCCCGGGGACACCATCACCGCCGTCAACGGCGCGCCCACCCCCAGCCCGTCGGACCTGACCGAGGCGCTGGCCCGCCTCCAGCCGGGCGCGACCGTCAAGGTCGACACGCTGCGCCCGGACGGCACCCGGAGCAGCGTCCAGGTGAAGCTCGGGGAGCTGCCGAACTCCTGAACGGTGCGCACGAGACGCCCGCCGGCATCCGGGTTCGCCGGACCGCTACCCCGGGACGATGAACCCGCTCTCGTAGGCGAAGATGACTGCCTGGGTGCGGTCGCGGGCCTGCATCTTGGCGAGCAGGTTGCCCACGTGGGTCTTCACCGTCTGCGGGCTCACGAACAGCCCTTCGCCGATCTCGGCGTTGGACAGTCCCTTGGCCATCAGCCGCAGCACCTCACCCTCCCGCTCGGTGAGCTGGGCGTGCCACCGGGCGCCGTCCCGCCCCGCCGGAACGTGCCGCGAGGCGAGCGTACGGATCGCCGCGGGGAACAGCAGGGTGTCGCCGTGCGCCACCATCTGGATCGCCTGCACGATCTCCTCCGGGCGGGCCCGCTTCAGCAGGAAGCCGCTGGCCCCGGCCCGGAGCGCGTCGTAGACGTAGTCGTCGTTCTCGAAGGTGGTGACCACCAGGATCTTGGGCGGCTCGGTGAACCGGTCCATGATCTGCCGGGTGGCCTGGATGCCGTCCACCGAGGGCATCCGGACGTCCATCAGCACGACCTCCGGGCGCAACCGGGTGACCTCCGCGACCGCCGAGGCGCCGTCGCCGGCCTCCCCCACCACGGTCAGACCGGGCTCGATGTCGATGATGGCGCGTAGTCCCGCCCGGATGAGCTGCTCGTCGTCCACGATCAGCACGGTGGTGCTCACTGGCCTGCCCTTCGAAGTGGAATCGTGACCGAGACCCGCCAGTGCCCATCGCCGGGGCCGGCGGTCATCTGACCTCGCAGCACGGTGACCCGCTCGCGGATGCCGGGCAGCCCCCTGCCCCCGCCGCGCCGGTCGTCGCCCCGCGCGCCCAGCGGATTGATCATCTCGAGCTCCAGCCGCTCGCCGAGCACCGCGAGCCGGAGCGTGACCGGCACCTTGCCCGCGTGCCGCAGCGTGTTGGTCAGGCCCTCCTGGACGATGCGGAACGCCTCTCGGGAGACCGCCGCCGGGAGCTGTCCCGGCTCCCCCTCCACGTGGGCGTCGATCTCCACGCCGGCCATCCGGGTGGTCCGCAGCAGGCCGTCCAGATCCTTGAGCGTGCGCTGCGGCGCCGTGCCCGCCGCCTCCTCGCGGAGCAGGCCGAGCACGTGGTCGAGGTCCTCCAGCGCGTGCCGCGCCGACTCCTCGATCGCGGCCAGCGCCTGGCGGGCGAACGCCGGATCGGCGTCCAGCACCCGGGCGGCGGCACCGGCCTGCACCGTGACGATGCTGAGCGCGTGCCCCACCGAGTCGTGCAGCTCGCGGGCGAGCCGGTTGCGCTCGGCCAGCGTGGTGGCCCGCCGCTCCGCCTCCGCCAGCCGGTCCGCCGACGACGGCCCGAGCAGGACGGGCGCCAGCCGGGTCGCCAGCGCCCCCACCCCCGCGATGGAGTATCCAAAGGCCACCAGCAGCACCAGGCCCGAGGCCGGCAGCCAGCTCGACGACCAGCCGGGGCTCACCGTGAAGAACGCGAGCCGGGTGCTGTGACCGCGCAGCGGCAGCGCGAACAGGCCGACCGCGCCGGCGGGCAGTCCCAGGCTGAGCAGGCCCATCACGCCGCCGGCCAGCAGATGCCCGGTGAACCAGCCGGAGGTCCGCAGCCGGGCCCGCCAGGGGCGGCCGTCTCCGATCGTCTCGGGAGCCCCGAGCAGCTCTCTGGCGGCGGTCCCCTCCATCACGCGGACGGCGGGCACCAGCCCGGTCACCACGATCGGCACGATCAGGGCGACCACGGTGACCAGGGAGTGGATCAGGGAGTTGCCGTGCTCGGCGGCCCCCAGCGAGCCGAGCACCATGGAGGCGATCAGATAGGGGGTGAGCAGGGCGCCGCCCAGGATCAGGTAGACCCACCTGCGCCAGGTGGTCAGGGCGATCAGGGGACGCAGCAGCCGCAGCACCCCCTGATCCTGGCAGATTTCCGGACGATTCCGGCTCCCCCGCGGGGCGGCATCCGGCTCCCCCGCGCGGGGGAGCACCCATCCCGGCACGGCCCGTCCGGGCGACGTGCCGGGGACGCCTATTCGCCGGCGCCGGACCGCCGGGAGCCCCGGTCCAGCGCGGAGAGGTAGGCGTTGTAGTCGGACAGCTCGTCGTCCTGCTGATGGGCGACGGCCCGGTCGGACTTGCGGTCGAGGCGGGCCGACAGCCGCTGCTCGTCCATGAACCACTGGAACACCAGGGCCAGCAGCACGATGAAGGTGGGGATCTCGCCGAAGGCCCAGGCGATGGAGCCGCCGGTGTGCAGATCCGAGGCGAGCGAGGCGCCCCAGGTCCGGTGCAGGGAGACGTACCAGGAGTTGGCGAGATCGTTCATGTTCATCAGCGCGACGCCGAAGAACGCGTGGAAGGGCAGGGTGACGAACAGCAGCAGCAGCTTCCCGACGTGGGGCAGCTTGTGCGGGGCGGGATCCACCCCGATGAGCACCCAGTAGAACAGGCCGCCGGCCAGCAGGAAATGCGTCAGCATCGCGATGTGCCCGAGATGGGCGCGCATCGCCATCTCGAACAGCGGCGAGAAGTACAGCACGTACGTGCTGGCCACGAAGATCACCGTGGCCACGAGGGGATGGCCGAGCACCTTGACGACCCGGCTGTGCAGGATGATCGTCAGCCACTCGCGGGGTCCCCGGTCCCCCTTGATCGGGGCGGGCTTCAGCGCCCGCAGCGCCAGCGTGACCGGGGCGCCGAGCACCAGGAAGATCGGGGTGAGCATCGCCAGCACCATGTGCTGGGCCATGTGCACGCTGAACAGGACCGGCGAGTAGGTCGCCACCCCGCTCATCGTCACGGCCACGATGGTGAGCAGCCCGATGAACCACGCGGCGATGCGGCCGTACGACCAGGTGTCCCCGCGCCGGCGCAGCCTGAGCACCCCCGCCAGGTAGGCGCCGCCCAGGACCAGGACCAGGACCACGAAGAACAGGTCGAACCGCCAGAGCGTCAGCAGCCGGCCGACCGTGATCTCGGGGGGCAGGTCGTAGCCCAGCAGGCCCTTCACCACGCTCTCCGGCGGGCCCGTCACCGGGGGCGCGGTGCGGGCCAGCGCGACGGCGACGCCCATGGTGCCCGCCATCACCGCGGCCTCGACCGCGGCCAGCCGGGCGAAGGCGCGCGGCTCGCGCGCGGCCACGGCCGGCAGCGTACGGGTGCGGTGCATCCAGCCCAGCCAGCCGAGGACGACGAAGGCGGCGGACTTGACCAGGATCAGCCGGCCGTAGTCGCTGGTGATCAGCTCGGTGGGGTCGGGCAGCCGGGTGACCGCGTTGGCGAAGCCGGTGACGCCGACCGTGACGTAGCACCACAGCGCCAGCCGGCTGAACCGCTCGGCCGCGACGCCGAGCCGCTCCCCGCCGGTCAGCGCGTGCCAGGCCAGCACGGCCAGGCCGCCGATCCACGGGACGACCGCCGCCAGGTGGAGGGCCAGGCCGACGACGGCCACCGAATGGTTGGGCGAGGCGGCCGAGTGCCCGGTCAGCGGAGGCGGCATGAGCCCGATCATCGCCAGCACCAGCAGGGCCAGCGCGGTCCCGGGGGTGGCGGTGGTCCTGGTCAGCAGGGCGATCACGATCGCGATCAGCACCACCAGCATCAGCGCGGTGCCCTGCGGAAGCTGGCCGACGTAGCTGCTCAGCTCGCTGCCGCCGACGACCTGCCCGACCGGCTCGCCGAGGATGTCGGCGACGGTGAGGATCAGGGTGATCGCGGCGGCGGTGGCCCAGCCGGCCGCCAGCCAGGACGCCGCCCGCACGTAGCGCACGGCGATGGGATCGAGGGCTCCCTTGTCCGAGGGGACCAGCACGGCGGCCATGAGCAGCGCGCCCACCGTGAGCGCCGCGCCGGCGTCCAGCGCGAACCGGGCCACCGGCAGCCCCCACCGGGTGAGGGTGCCCGCGTCGCCGAGCCCGGGAATGACCTTCTCCGTCACCGCCCCGCCGGCCAGCGCCGCGATCACCAGTGCGGTGACCCCCCCGGCCGCGGCGATCGCCGCCGCGATCGCCGCGGGCCGGTGGGTGACGGCGCCGGATCGGGTCACGACCTAGTCTCCATCGGCCGCGGCCGTGCTCTTCTTCTTGCGGAGTAGGACGATGCCCAGCCCGATGCCGATGCCGGCGAGCAGCCCGGCGCCCACCAGGAACCACTTGGCGGAGCCTCCGGAGGCCTTGAGCTCCCGGCCCTCCACGCCGCCGCCCTGGGCCGATCCGGGGGCGCCGGTGCCCGTGCTGCGCTCGACGGCCGCACCGCCCGCGGCCGTGGCCTGCCCGTCCGGCCCCTGGACGCCCGTGTCCGGACCGGTCGCGACGTCGGTGGGACCGGTGATCGAGAACGGCAGGGACTCCTCGACCGGGTGGCCGTCGGCGGAGACGACGCGGTAGTCGACGGTGTAGGCGCCGGCGGGCAGCCCGGCGGCCACCTTCTGGGTCACCGTCGCGCCCTTCACCTGGGCGGCACCGGCCTGGTGCCTGCCGCCGGCGGCATCACGGACCTGCACCTGCGCCCGCGTGACCCGCTCGCTGAACACCAGGGTCACCTCGCTCAGCGCGGTGACCTTGGCGTCCCTGGCGGGCGTGCTGCTGAGCAGCTTGGTGTGGGCCGAGGCCGGTACGGTGAAGAACGCGCCGAACGCCACGACGATGGCGGCGATCAGGGCGAGGCGGCCGATCTGGTTACGCGGAGTCATAGTCATATGTAGGGATCAGGTCGGGATCGAGGACGTCACTAACCATAGTGACCCCTCGAAGTGGTCCGCGCCCAGGTCGCGAACAGACCGTCACATGCCGGAGAGCACGTGCCGGCGGCCGTGGGCGGCGAACTCCGCGCGGAGGGCGGCGACCAGGGCGGGAGTGAGCGGCCGGTAGACCGGCTCACGGCCGGGGCGCCACCACACCCGCCCGGCGCATTCCCAGCGCTCCGCCCGCAGGGGGCGCTTGTCGACCTTGTTCGTGGAGGTCAGCGGCATGGCGTCGATCACGCGCACGAATCGCGGCGCCCATTTGGTGCCGAGGTCCGCCTGGGCGCCGAGGAACTCCGCGAAGGCACCGGGGTCGAACTCGCCGTCGATCTCCAGGGCCGCCATCACCTGATCACCCGTGCGGGGGTCGGGCACCGGATACACCGCGCACATGACGACCGGCGCCCACCGGGACAGGATGCGCTCCACCGGCGCGGCCGCGAAGTTCTCGCTGTCCACCCGCAGCCAGTCGCTGTCGCGCCCGGCGAAGTAGAAGTAGCCGGCCTCGTCGCGGTACCCCAGGTCGCCGCTCCAGTAAACGCCCTCGCCCTCGGCCTCGGGCGCCGGGCCCGGCCCGGCCGGGGCGGCGGGGAACCGGGGGCGGACCCGCCGGGACTCGGCCTCGGCGTTGTTGTAGTAGCCCTCGAAGGTGCCGGCCACGTTCAGGCCGACGATCTCCCCCACCGCCTCCCCGGGATTGAGCAGCCCGCCGGCCTCGTCGAACCGGGCCCGCGGGCATTCGGCTCCGCTCGCGGGGTCGAGGATCGCCACCTCCACGCCCTGCTGGGGCAGGCCCAGGGCGTCCGGCGGGCAGCCGTCTGCCCGGTGCATCGAGATCGCCCCCTCGCTGGAGCCGTAGGCGTCGATGACCCGGCAGCCGAACCGGGCCCCGAAGCGCGCCATGTCCTGGGCGGACGCCTCCGTGCCGAACGCGGAGTGCAGGGTGTTCACGGCGTCCCCGGCGCCTTCGGGGGTCGCCAGGATGTACGCCAGCGCCCGGCCGACGTAGTTGAAGAAGGTCACCCCGTACCGGCGGACGTCGGGCAGGAACCCGGAGGCGGAGAAGCGCCGCCGCAGGACCACGGTCGCCCCCGTGCCCACCGCCATGGCCAGGTTCGCCATGATCGCGTTGCCGTGGAAGAGCGGCATCGCGACGTAGGTCACCGAGTCCCGGGTGATATCGAACAGGTCGGCCCGGCCGGCGATCGCGGCGAGCCGGCCCTGGCTGCAGGCCACCGCCTTGGGCGCCCCGGTCGACCCCGAGGTGAACAGCAGCAGCAGCCGGTCGCCCGGGGCGATCCGGGACACCTCCGCGTACGGCCCGGAATCGGTGCCCGCCGGACGGCCCGGGGGCGGACCCGTACCGTCGTCCCCGTCCGGTCCGGAGCCGGTGAGCAGCACGTCGCCGGGGGCCACTCCGGTGTCGAGGCCCTCGAGCAGGACGGCGTGCTCGGCGTCGGTGACGATCAGGTCGCAGTCGGTGTGCCGGATGTCGGCGGCCAGCTCGGCGCCGCGCCGGGTCGGGTTGATGCCGACGAGGGTCGCCCCGGCCAGCGCGGCCGCCCCGATCCAGAAGACGTACTCGGGAACGTTGTCCAGCAGCACGCCGATGTGCAGCGGCCGCCCGCCGGGCCGCTCCCGCGCCGCCCTGCCGGCGGCGAACGCGGCCCTGGTCCGGGCGGCCTGGACGACCTCGGCCCAGCTGTGCCGCTCGTCCTCGAACAGCAGCCCGGGATGGTCGTCATCGGCGCGTGCCATCAGCAGCCGCGCGAAGGTGTCCTGCCCGCTCTCCACGCCGACCGAGCCTCGCACCAAGCGGGCGCTTGGTCAAGATCTGGGAGCGCCGGATCAGCAGTCACAGCTGCAGTCGCAGCAGTCACACGAGTCGCAGCAGTCACAGGAATCACAGCCCTTGCAGCAGTCACAGCAGTCGCAGCAGTCGCAGCATCCGCCGTCACAGTCGCAGTTGCGGCTGCACCAGCAGCGGTCCCCGCACGACTTGCCGTGGTGCTCGCTCCAGGGCGGCTGCCACAGCCCGCAGGTGCACAGGATCGCCGAGCCCGCCAGGCAGAGCGGCCCGGAGCCCGGCCGCCTGGGACCGGGCGGCGGCTGGCCGGGGTACTGCGGCGGATACCGCGTGGGGTCGTAGGGCGGGGGCGGGCCGTAGGGCCCCGGCGCTCCGGGCCCCTTGGGGTGGCCCGCGAACACCTGGTCCACCGACCGGCGCACCTCGCGCTCCAGCAGGGCGGTCACCAGGCGGCGGTTCTCGAACTCCACGTCGGCCAGGGCCAGCCGCATCCCGTGCAGCGCGGCGTCGCAGTGCCGGCGGGCCCCGGCCAGATCGGTGCCGGTCGCCGTCAGCGGGTTGTACGCGCCCGCGGCCCGGTCGGCCTCGAGGTCCTCCACCGCGTCGACGAGGTGGGCGAGGCGGCCGAAGAACCGGCCCGCCTCGGCCAGCGGCTCGCCGTTGGCGGGCCGCCCGGCGAGGACGGCGGTGTGCGCGAACGCGGCGGCGACCGCGGTCTCGGTCGGCTCGGTGAGCTCCAGCAGCGCGCGCCCGGCGGCCGCCTCGAGCAGGCTCTGGCGGTCGACGGCGTCGCGCAGGATCGTCGGGTCGAACCCCAGCGCCACGCTCGTCCGAGCGCCCGCCTCGTCCCACCGGTCCGCCACCCGGCCGGCCGCCGCGGCGACCAGCCGGCGGGCGTAGGCGCCGTCCCGGTCGGCGACGTGGTCCCGGGTCTTCCCCGCCGCCAGCAGCAGCGAGACCGCCGCGGCCAGCCGGGCGCCCTCGGCCCTGGCGTCGACCACCTCGGCGGTGCGCATGCCGCGCAGCGCGCACGGGCCGGCCTTGCGGTGCGGTGACCGCTCCCGGCTCTGTGCCTCGGCCAGCACCGACACCAGCAGCCCGTCGTAGTTGGTGACCAGCCGCGCGGCCTGCCCGTGCTCGGCCCGCAACGTCAGGCACAGGCCGCACAGATGCGCCATCCACTCCTTGAACAGCGACGCGCACATGCCATGCCGACATGGCCGGACAATTCCGAACATCCCCGTATAACTCCCATCCCCAGCTCCGGCGCATTATTCACCGACGGGGATGATGTTGTCGCCGGTCCCGCGACGATTCGGGACACCGGTCCCAGGTGTCCGGGACCGCCGCGGGAGTGGCGGCGCGGGAGCGGGAGCGTCAGAGACCCACGCAGGTCAGGGCCCGGCGGTAGGCCGCGAGGCGCTGGCCTTCCACGCCGCCGGCCTGACCGGTCTCGCCGAGGAGCTCCGCCAGGTCGAACCAGGCCTGGGCGGCGTCCCGGGACGACTCCATCGCCTCCAGATGGGTGGCCGCCTGGGTGAGCGCGTCGACCGCCTCGGCCCGCCGGTCCAGGCGCACGTAGGCCTCCCCCAGCACGGTGAGAGCCCACGCCGCGGCCCGGCGCGGGGCCTGCCCGAGCATCGCGATCGCCTCGCCGGCCAGCTCGACGGCGTCGCCGGGCCGGCCCAGCGCCGTCTCGGCGCGGGCCAGCTCGGTGAGGCACCAGGCCAGGTCGATCTCGCCGGCCGAGCTGGCGGCGATGTCGTCGCGGGTCCGCAGCAGCAGATCCCGGGCGCGTTCGGCCTCGCCGGGCCGGGCGCGCAGCAGCAGGCTGGCGTAGGCGAGCCGGAGCCTGCTGAGGTTGCGGGGATCGTCGTCCTCGCCGAGCAGGAGCAGGGCGCGTTCGGCCAGCACCAGTCCCTCGTCGTACTCGCCGCGGATCTCCGCGACGTAGGCGGCCTCCCAGTAGGCGGCCATCCGCGCCTTCGGGCTGCCGATCCGCTCGGCCCGGTCGATCAGCTGGGCGGCCAGCAGGCGGGCCCGGACCAGGTCTCCCCGCTCGATGAAGGCCGCCAGCAGGGTGGCGCCCAGGTGCACCGAGGCGTCGGTGGACTCCGAGCCGGAGGCGGTCAGCCGGCGCAGCGCGTCCTCGGCCACCTGCACGCTCTCGCTGAGGTCCCCGCGCTCCCGCAGGCAGCGGCTCAGCGCCACGTGCACCCTGGACCAGTGCTCCCGGTCGATCTCGAGCGAGGCGGCCGCGGTCAGCTCCCGCAGCTCGATGATGGCCTCCTCGAGGTCGCCGGCCGCCTCCATCGCCAGGGCGTGCCCCCAGCGGGCCTCGTGCAGGAGTTCCGGCAGGGCCGCCGCGTCCGAACTCTCCAGCACCTCGGCGAAGCGTGCGCGGGCCTCGGCGGCGGCGCCGTTCTGCAGGGCGATCTCGGCGTAGTCCAGGGTCACCCGCAGCTCGTCGGCGACGTCCTCGCTGACCCCGCTGACCAGGTAGATCGGCGAGCAGTCGAGCTTGACGGCCAGCAGTTCGATCACGCTCGGCGCGGGCACCCGCTTGTCGCTCTCGATCAAGGAGATATAGCTGTCGGACAGCTCCGGGAAGGCGAGCTGGGCCTGGCTGACCCCTTTTCGGATGCGCAACAACCGGATGCGCTGTCCCAGGCTCTCTTGACCGCTCACCGTGACTCCTTGTAACTATTCAACTACCACAGGTCCGTATAGGAAGGAACCGCATATGTCTTACTTCAAGCGGATCGCCGCTTTCGTCACCTTCGCCGCCACCGCCCTCACCGTCGTCGCCCCCACCGCCGACGCCTGGGTGGCCAACGACGGTCCGCGGGTCCATTGCTGTTAGACGCCTGCCGTGGACGCCGGGCAGCAAAGGTCAGGTGGCACGCAGGGCCAGGAAGAGGTCGACGCGATTCTCCAGTGTGCCAAGGTCGCGGCCGGTGAGGTCCTCGATTCGCCGGATTCGATAGCGAAGCGTGTTCACATGGACATGCAACGCCGCCGCACAGCGGCTCCACGACCCGGAGCAGTCCAGGAACGTCTCGAGCGTGTGCACGAGGTCGGAGTGGTGCTCGGCGTCGTAGCCGTACAACGGCGCCAGCAGCCGCTCCCGGAACGACCGCCGCACCGCCTCGGGCACGGTGGCCAGCAGCAGCACATAGGAGTGGATCTCGTCGCTGGTCACCACCTGGACCCGGCCCGGGCGCAGGCCGGCCAGCCTGCGGGTGTGACGGGCCTCGTCCACCGCCCCGCCCAGCCCGCCCGGGCCCTGGGCGGGCCCGGCGACCCCGACGGTGAGCCGCTCACGGGTGAGCGCGGCGCCCAGCCTGCCGGCCGCGTCGCGCAACCTGGCGACCAGCCCCGGTACGCCGTCGGCGGGGACGGGCACGAGCCCGACCGCCTCCGGGCCGAGAGCGCCGACCGCGCCCTCCCCCAGCATCTCCTCCAGCACCGCGCAGCCGACCTCGGCGGGATGCGCCACGTCGCTCACCGCGGCCGACACCGCGACGTGGGGGACGGCGGGCGACAGGCCGCAGGTCCGCATCCCGGCCGCCACCTCGGCGGGGTCGCCGCGCCCGGCGAGCGCGACCAGCTCGGCGACGAGCCTGCGTTCGACCCGGCGGCCCTCCTCGATCCGGGCGCGTTCGAGCGCGGCCAGGGCCGCGAGCTCGTAGGTGGTCTCCCGGACCTCTTCCGGGTGGTCGGCCAGGTCGCCCTCGCCGACCAGGAACCAGCCGGCGATCCGGTGTCCCGCCCGGGTGTTGACCGGCAGCAGGGTGAACGACCCCGAGTCCGTCCGGACCACGTGCGGCAGCCGCTCCGCGGCCAGGAACTCGGCGGCCAGCGACCGCGCCCGTCCCCGGCTCGGCTCCGGCCCCGTCCGCGCCCCCACCACCACCCGGCCGGTCGGCGACAGCACCCAGCAGCCGTGGCCCATCTCCTGCCGGGTGGCGGTGAAGACCGACTCCAGGCCCGCGCCCTCCGCGACCGAGGAGATCAGCCGCCGGTGCCTGCCCGGCACGCCGGCCGGCCCCGCCGCGCGCTCCGCGGTGAGCCTGCGGGTGACCACCTCGCTGACCGTGCCGAAGGACACGTCCGCCGGCACCTCGATCAGCGGCAGGCCCTGGCGGCGGCAGGCGGCGACGAGGTCGGGCGGCACCTGCCCGTGCACGGCCAGCCCGACGCCGAGCGCGGACACCCCGGCGTCCACCAGCGTGGCGACGAAGCCGTCCGGGTCCTCGTGCCCCTTGTGCCACATCAGCCCGGTCAGGACGAGCTCGTTGCCGCTCAGGTAGCGCCCGGGCTCGACGATCTCGGTCGTGTAGACCCACCGGATCGGCCGGTCCAGCTTCTCGGAACCGCCGCGCAGCACGAGACGCAGCTCGCTTATGTCCAACAGCTCCCGCAATAGCACGGTTTAAAGGGTAACCAGAGTATTTGTAGGAATCTCCAAAAGCCCAGGCCGGCGGAGCCCGCCCTTGAGGGCATCCGCCGGTAGAGACCGCCTCCCCGGCTTTGATCTACTGGGGCGATGACCGGAACGTCGCGCGGGCTGGAGTGGCTCAACGCCCTGCCCGCCCACCAGGCCGAGCACGAGCTGCGCACGTGCTGCGCCTCGGCCGTCTGGGCCGAGGCGGTCAGCGCGGCCCGCCCGTTCGCCGACGCCGGCGCGCTGGCCGCCGCCGCGGCGGCGGCGCTGGAGGCGCTGCGGTGGGCCGACGTCGAGGAGGCCCTGCGCGCCCACCCGAGGATCGGCGACCGGCCCGAGGGCGCCGGGCGGGAGACGGCCTGGTCGCGCGCCGAGCAGTCCGGGGTGGGCGCGGCGGACCGGGAGACGGTGGCGGCGCTGCGCGCGGGGAACATCGCCTACGAGCAGCGGTTCGGCCGGGTCTTCCTCATCTGCGCCAGCGGCCGGTCCGCGGGTGAGATGCTCGACGCCCTGCGCGCCCGGCTCGGCAACGACGAGGAGACCGAACGGCGCACCGTCCGCGCCGAGCTCGCGGGGATCGTCCGACTCCGCCTGACCAGACTGCTGGAACGCCCATGACGCTGAGCACACATGTCCTCGACACCGGCCGGGGCCGGCCCGCCGCCGGGGTCCCGGTCCGGCTGGACCGCCACGACGGGGAGACCTGGCGGCCGGTCGCGGAGGCCGAGACCGACGGCGACGGGCGATTGGGCGGCCTCCTGCAGCCCGGCACCGAGCCCGGCGGGGCGGGCACCTACCGGCTGCGCTTCGGCACCGGCCCCTACTTCGCCGCCGCCGGTGCGGAGACGTTCTATCCGGAGGTGAGCGTCGTCTTCGTCATCACCGACCCGGCCGAGCACCACCACGTGCCCTTGCTGATCAGTCCGTACGGCTACACGACCTACAGGGGGAGCTAAGTGACGATCGTGCTCGGCGCCAACCAGTACGGCAAGGCCGAGACCCGCGTCGTGCGGGTGAGCCGGGAGGGCGGCACCCACGAGATCCGGGATCTCAACGTCGGCATCTCGCTGGCCGGGGAACTCGACGAGGTGTACCTGTCCGGCGACAACTCCGCCGCGCTGCCGACCGACTCGCAGAAGAACACCGTCTTCGCCTTCGCCCGCAAGCACGGCATCGCCTCGCCGGAGGAGTTCGCGCTGCTGCTGGCCCGGCACTTCGTGTCCTCGCAGCCGGCGATCCGGCGGGCCCGGCTCGGCGTCGAGGAGTACGCCTGGGACCGGGTCCCGGCGACCGGCCACTCCTTCGTCCGGCGCGGCCAGGAGATCCGCACGGCCCGGGTCACCCACACCGCGACCGGGACGCACGTGGTCTCCGGGCTCCGCGACCTGGTGGTGCTGAACTCGGCCGGCTCGGAGTTCTGGGGCTACGCCACCGACGAGTACACCACCCTCGAGGAGACCCGGGACCGCATCCTCGCCACCGCGGTCACCGCGCAGTGGAGACACCGGGACGACTCCGGCGTCGCCTGGGACGCCTCCTTCGCGGCGGTGCGCGGGCTGCTGGTCGAGACGTTCGCCGTCACGCACAGCCTGTCCCTGCAGCAGACGCTGCACACGATGGGCCGCCGGGTGCTGGAGGAGCACCCCGGGATCTGCGAGATCAGGTTCGCCATGCCCAACAAGCACCACTTCGTGGTCGACCTGGAGCCGTTCGGGCTGGACAATCCCAATGAGGTGTTCTTCGCCGCGGACCGTCCGTACGGGCTGATCGAGGGCACCGTCCTCCGCGACGACGTCCCCCAGGCCGATGACGCATGGTGGAGCACATGAACATGCGGTTCCTGAGACCGGTCACCTGGGAGGAGGCGCTGGCCGCGAAGGCCGGGCTCCCCGGCGCCCGGGCCATCGCGGGCGGCACCGACGTGATGGTCGAGATGAACTTCGGCCGGCCGCGCCCCGATGCGCTGCTGGACCTGACCGCGATCCCCGAGCTGTCGCGCTGGGACCGCGACGGCGAGACCGTGCGGCTCGGCGCCGGCGTGCCGTACAGCCGGGTGATCGAGGAGCTGGGCGAGGTCCTGCCGGGCCTGGCCATGGCCTCGCGCACGGTCGGCTCGCCGCAGATCCGCAACCGGGGCACGGTCGGCGGCAATCTCGGCTCCGCCTCCCCCGCCGGGGACGCGCACCCGCCGCTGCTGGCGACCGGCGCCACCGTCGAGGTGGAGTCGGTACGGGGCGCCCGCGCGGTGCCGATCGGCGAGTTCTTCCAGATCCCGCCGGGCGCGTCCGGGACGGCGCCCCCCGGGTCCCCGCGCCGGAGGAGCATCCTGGAGCCGGACGAGCTGATCCGCGCGGTCCGGGTGCCGGTGGCCGCCGGACCCCAGCAGTTCTCCAAGATCGGCACCCGGAACGCCATGGTCATCGCGGTGTGCTCCTTCTCGCTGGCGCTCGACCCCGCGGCCCGGCGGGCGGGCACCGGCATCGGCTCGGCTGCCCCGACGCCCGTACGGGCCCGCGAGGCCGAGGAGCTGCTGGCGCGTGACCTGGACTGGGACGGTCCCCTCGACGAGGACCTGGCCCGCCGGTTCGGCGCGCTGGTCGCCGCCGCCGCGAGCCCGATCGACGACGTGCGGGGCACGGCGGCCTACCGCCGGCACGCGCTCTCGGTGCTGGCCCGCCGCACGCTGCACTGGACCTGGGAGGAACTGCGATGCGCGTGAGGTTCACCGTCAACGGCCGGGCCCAGGTCGCCGACGACGTGTGGGAGGGCGAGTCCCTGCTGTTCGTGCTCCGCGACCGGTGCGGGCTGCCGGGGTCCAAGAACGCCTGCGAGCAGGGCGAGTGCGGATCCTGCACCGTCTACCTGGACGGCGTGCCGGTGTGCGCGTGCCTGGTGGCGGCCGGCCAGGCCGAGGGCCGCGAGGTGCGGACCGTCGAGGGCCTCGGCACCGGGGACGGCCTGGACCCGGTGCAGGCGGCGTTCGTGGACGCCGGCGCCGTGCAGTGCGGGTTCTGTACCCCGGGCCTGCTGGTGCAGACCCACGACCTGCTGGAACGCACCGTCGGAGCGGGACGGGGGGTGCCCGCCGACCCGGAGATCAGGGAGGCCCTGGCGGGGAACCTGTGCCGGTGCACCGGGTACGAGAAGATCCTTGACGCCGTCCGGCTGGCCGCGGCGCGGAAGGCCGCCGGCGCGGAAGGCCGGACCGGGGAGGGCGTCCGATGAAGACCGTGATCGAGAACTGCGCGATCGTGACGGTGTCGGGTGAGGAGTACGCCTCCGGGCATCTGGTGATCGAGGGCGACCGGATCCTGTCGGTCGGGCCCGCGAACGCCCTGATGCCCGCGGGCGAGCGGTTCGACTACATCGACGCCTCCGGCTGCCTGGCGACCCCGGGGCTGGTCAACACCCACCACCATCTCTACCAGTGGGCCACCCAGGGGATGGCCCCGGACGGCACCCTGTTCGAGTGGCTGACCGAGCTGTACCCGGTCTGGGCGCGGATGGACGCCGAGGTGGTACGCGGCGCGGCCGGCGCCGGGCTGGGGTGGCTGGCGCTGTCCGGCTGCACGACCACCAGCGACCACCACTACCTCTTCCCGGGCGGCGCGGGCGACCTGTTCGCCGCGGAGATCGAGGCGGCCCGTGAGGTCGGGCTGCGGTTCCATCCGTGCCGGGGGTCGATGGACCGGGGCCGTTCGCAGGGCGGGCTGCCCCCCGACGAGGTGGTCGAGGAGACCGAGGCGGCCCTGATCGCCACCGAGGAGGCGATCGGCCGGTGGCACGACCCGTCCCCGGGCTCGATGCTGCGGGTGGCGGTGGCGCCGTGTTCGCCGTTCTCGGTGACCGAGCGGCTCATGACCGAGGCGGCCGGGCTGGCCCGGCGCACCGGCGTGCGGCTGCACACGCACCTGGCGGAGACGCTGGACGAGGAGCAGCACTGCCTCGAGCAGCTCGGCTGCACCCCGGTCGACTACATGGAGAAGCTCGGCTGGCTCGGCGACGACGTCTGGTTCGCGCACTGCGTGCACCTGCACGACCGTGACATCAGCCGGTTCGCCGCGCACGGCACGGGGGTCGCGCACTGCCCGACCTCCAACGCCCGGCTCGGCGCGGGCATCGCCCGGGTCTCCGCGCTGCTGGCGGCCGGCGCGCCGGTGGGGCTCGGGGTGGACGGCGCCGCCTCCAGCGAGCTGACCCCGCTGGCGGGCGAGCTGCGGCAGGCGATGCTGTTCCAGCGCGCCGTGGGCGGCCCGACGGCGCTGACCGCCAGGCAGGCCCTGGAGCTCGGCACCCTCGGCGGTGCCCGGTGCCTCGGACGGCAGGACGAGATCGGCACCCTGGAGGCCGGGAAACTGGCCGACATCGCGCTCTGGCGCGTCGACGGCGTACGGGCCGCCATCGACGACCCCGTGGTGGCGCTGGTGCACGGGCCCACTCCCCCGCTGGCGCGGCTGCTGGTCGGCGGCCGCACCGTCGTGGCGGACGGCACCCTCCGGACGACCTCCCAGGAGGCCCTCGGCGCGGCCGGCGCCGCCGCCCATCGCGCGATCACGGGGGCGTCGTGACGCCCTCCCCGGGGCCGTCCGCCGGCCCCCGTCCCAGTGCCCCGGTCAGGAAGGCAGGGTCCCCATGACCGACGTCCAGGTCGGCGCGCCCGCCCGCGGCGGGGTCGGTGACAGCCTGCCGAGGCCGGACGGCACGCTGAAGGTGACCGGGGAGTTCGCCTACTCCTCGGATCTGTGGATGGACGGGATGCTGCACGGCGCCACGCTGCGCAGCCCGCATCCGCGGGCCAGGATCCTCGGGGTGGACATCACCGGGGCCCTCACGCTGCCCGGCGTGCACGCGGTGCTGACGCACGAGGACGTACCGGGCGAGAAGACCTACGGGCTCGACCGCCGGGACCAGCCGGTGCTCGCCATCGGCGAGGTGCGCTACCAGGGCGAGCCGGTGGCCATCGTGGCCGCCGACCATCCGGAGACCGCCCGCCGCGCCTGCGACCGCATCCGGGTCGACTACGAGGTCCTCGAGCCGGTCGTCGACGCCCGGCGTGCCGCGCTGGACCCGGACTGCGACCCGGTGCACCCCGGCGGCAACGTCGTACGGCACCAGCCGATGCGCGTCGGGGACGCCGCCGCCGCGCGCGCCGAGGTCGTGGTGACCGGCGAGTACGAGGTCGGCATGCAGGACCAGGCCTTCCTCGGGCCGGAGTCGGGGCTGGCCGTGCCCGCCGAGGACGGCGGGGTCGACCTCTACGTGGCCACCCAGTGGCTGCACGTGGACCAGGAGCAGATCGCCCCGTGCCTGGGGCTGCCGCCCGGCAAGGTACGGCTCACGCTGGCCGGGGTCGGCGGCGCGTTCGGCGCCCGCGAGGACCTGTCCATGCAGGTGCACGCCTGCCTGCTCGCCCTGCACACCGGCAGGCCGGTCCGGATCGTCTACGGCCGGGAGGAGTCGTTCTTCGGGCACGTGCACCGGCATCCGGCGCTGATGCGCTACGAGCACGGCGCCGACCGCGACGGCAGGCTCGTCTACGTCAAAGCCGAGATCATCCTGGACGGCGGCGCGTACGCCTCCACCACCCCGGCGGTGACCGGCAACGCCGCCTCGCTGGGCGTCGGCCCCTACGAGGTGCCCAACATCGCGCTGGACGCCTACGGCGTCTACACCAACAACCCGCCCTGCGGCGCGATGCGCGGCTTCGGCGCGGTCCAGGCCTGCTTCGCCTACGAGTCGCAGATGGACCGGCTGGCGGAGGCCTGCGGGCTGGACCCGCTCGAGGTACGGATCCGCAACGCGATCAGCGAGGGCTCGCCGATCGCCACCGGGCAGATCGTCGACACGCCGGCGCCGCTGGCGGACCTGCTCGAGCGGGCCGGCGCGTTCCCCATGCCCGCGGCGACCGACGCCGCCGACATCCGGAACCTGCCGGGCGGCGCCGCCAACACCACCCACGGCGAGGGGGTCGTCCGGGGCGTCGGGTACGGCATCGGGATCAAGAACATCTGCTTCTCCGAGGGGTTCGACGACCACTCCACCGCCCGGGTGCGGCTGGAGGTCGCCGGCGGGCGGCCCTCGGTGCTGGTGCACACCGCCGCCGCCGAGGTCGGCCAGGGGCTGGTCACGGTGCAGGCGCAGATCGCCCGGACCGAGCTCGGGGTGGCGGCGGTGACGGTCGCGCCCGCGGACACCGGCGTCGGCTCGGCCGGTTCCTCCAGCGCCTCCCGCCAGTCGTACATGACCGGCGGGGCGGTCAAGACCGCCTGCGCGGCGGTCCGCGACCGGATCCGGGAGCTCGCCGAGGAGCGGCTGGGCCGCCCCCTGGGCACGATCACCCTCCGGGACGGCGAGGTGCTGGCGGAGGGACGCGTCGTCGCCGGGCTGGCCGACCTGCTGGGCGGGACCGTCATCGAGGAGACCCGGGAGTTCCGGCACCGGCCGACCCGGCCGATGGACCCGCTGACCGGGCAGGGCGACGCGCACGTCCAGTTCGCCTTCTGCGTGCACCGCGCCGTCGTGGACGTGGACGTGGAGCTGGGCCTGGTCAAGGTGGTGGAGCTGGCCGCGGTGCAGGACGTGGGGAAGATCCTCAATCCGCAGGCGCTGGAGGGGCAGATCCACGGCGGCACCGCGCAGGGGCTCGGGCTGGCGCTGATGGAGGAGATCCAGGTCTCCGGCGGGGTCGTCCGCAACCCGTCCTTCACCGACTACCTGATCCCCACCATCCTGGACATGCCGCCGATGCGGCTGGAGATCCTCGAGCACGCCGACCCCTTCGCGCCGTACGGGCTGCGCGGGGCGGGCGAGCCGCCGACGCTCTCCTCCACCCCGGCGATCGTCGCGGCCGTCCGGGCCGCCTCCGGCAAAGCCCTTAACCGGATACCGGTTCGCCCGGAGCACATCACCGGAAGTTGACCGGTGTCCCGCCCAGGACGGCACCCGGCACGGGCCGGCGAGGTCGCGCCGTAGACCCACCGCGCCCCTTCCCTTCCGTGATCATGCTGATCGGCCTGGTCGACGCGGGATTCGTGCCCGTGGTCGCCCTCTTCACCGCCTATTTCGCGCTCTCCCCGATCGGGAGGCTGCTGGGCGTCACCTGACCTGACCGGCCAGGCCCCGCTCGCCGGCCGGATTTGAGTAGGGGCTACTCACGCGCCACACGGCCCGGTGACAGATGCTCTGCACACAGACCGATCAAGTGCGGGCACGCGAGCCGCCCGCCAGAAGACGGAGACCACAGGGTGTCCTATCTGATACCGACCATCGTCCTGGTCGTCCTCATCGTTCTGCTGGCCCGGCGGCTTCGTGGGCGGCGGACCCGCCGCCCGCTGCGTCTGGACGCCCCCGTCCCGACGTTCCAGGTCGTGGCGCTCGGGCAGCAGGGCTCGGGCAAGACGCTGCTGCTCGCCAGCATGTACCACTCGCTCAGGGTCCCCGCCGACCAGCGGTACTACCTCACCGCACCGCACGACGACGTACTGCGCCTCAACCAGTGGTTCGACCAGATGGCCGACACCGCGTCCCCGGCCTGGCCGCACGGCACGTCGAAGGGCGAGGGCCGGCTGTTCACCTTCACCGTGAAGACCCGCACCACCGGCACCATCTCCACGATCTTCCACCTGAACTACCTGGAGTACGCGGGGGAACTGCTCACCGAGGTCCAGGAGCCGGGATCCACTGTCAAGGACGAGCTCTTCGCCCAGATCCGGTCGGCGGACGCGCTGATCGGTGTCATCGACGGCTACGGCATCCGGCAGTACCTGGACGGCCACCCGGAGGGCACGGCGCGGCTGGCGGAGACCCTCAACGCTCTCGTCCCGGCCATCACCGAGGCGTCGTGCCCGGTCAACTTCGTCATCACCAAGTGGGATCTGCTGGCCGATCTGCACCCCGACGAGGACACCCGGCTGAGCATGGTGCGCAACCTGCTGACCTCCAACGCCCAGTTCCGGGCGCTGGTGAACCTGCACAGCGCCGGGCGGGTGGTCCGGCTCATCCCGGTGAGCGCGGTCGGCCCGGGCTTCGCCCGGATCGGCAGCACCGGGGAGATCGTCAAGAGACCCCGGGCGGAGCTGCACCCGACGAACGTGGACCTTCCGCTGTCGGTGGTGGTCCCGGACCTGTTCGAGCAGGTCGAAGCCCGGCTCACGGAGGAGACCCGGGTGGCGCTGCGGGCCGAGGTGCGCCGCCGGACCTTGATGGAACCGCTGGACGCGGTCGCCTCACTGGCGTCCTTTGCCGGTCAGACCGCGGGGCGCGTGGTGATGGCGGCGTTCGGTGGCTCGGCGGTGGCCCTGGTCGGGGACTCCCTGCTCGGGTTGTTCCTCGACTCCCGGATGGAGGGGACGCGCGAGCGGCGTACCGGCCTGGACCGGGAGCTGAGCGAGGCCGAGCGGCAACTCGACCAGTTCCGCCTCGCGCGGCAGCGGGTCCTGCAGGACATGCACGCCAAGGTGATCGCGCTGGAGAGCAGGCTCCCGCACTCCCGGCTGACCGACGGCCGCTGACATGGCCGCCGACATCACCGCTGACACGGCCGGCACCGGAGCGGAGCCGCGAGCGTGGCCGTTCCTCGTCGCCCGCGGCCGTGACCGCGGATACCGTACGCTCCTCGCCCCCGACTTCCTCGTCGCCGAACGCGGCTACGGGGTCCTGGACGACTCGGTCGTGCCGAGCACCGAGGAGGATCGGGCGAGCGTCCTCGAGGTGGTCACGAGCACCGGCCGGACGCTGACGGTCGCGCACGCCACCCACCTGGTCACCGCCGCCGACCTCGCGGAACCGGGGACCGAGGCCGGCGACCAGGAGCCACGGGACCGGCACAGCCGCCCGCTCCAGCTGATCTACGGCTTCGTGTGCGTGGACGCCCAGGTCGCCGCGGTCCACCCCGGCGACCTGGCGGCCTGCCGCGAGACGGCGCTCGGCGTCTACCGGCGCTTCCTCGGCGACGAGGCGGGCTTCGGCGTCGAGGCGGGGCGGGAGTTCGTCCCGCGGACCCGCCTCACCCGGCGCGTCTCCGCGCCGCCGGCCGCACCGGGCCCGGCCGCGGGGAGCCGCGCGCCGGGCACGGGAGGCGATCCGGGCACGGGAGGCGATCCGGGCCGGCCCCGCCCGGCGCCCGCGTTCGGCACCCTTCTGCTCCTCGGCGCGATCGTGCTCGTCGTCGCCGTCCTGGCCGGCATGTGGTTCACCGCGCAGAAGCCGAAGACCGCCGAGGTATGCCCGACCGCGACCCCGACCGCGTCCGCGTCGCCGGGCCGGACCCCGGACCCGCTGCCCGCGGGCTGCCCCACCCCGCCCGCCGGGAAGCCCTGAGGCCGGCATCCCGGAGCCGTACGCGGGCGCCTCCCCGGGGCCGGCGTCCACGGCGGGGCGGGAGAACGCGCATGACCTGGCGGGCCGCTGGGCATGGCGGTGAGCATGCGTGTACTCGTGACGGGGGCGACCGGCTACATCGGCGGCCGGCTGGTGCCGAGACTGCTGGAGGCCGGGGCGGAGGTGCGCTGCCTCGCGCGCGACCCCGCGAAGCTGGACGGTGCCGCGTGGCGGGAGCTGGTCGAGGTCGCCGAGGCCGACCTGTTCCACGGCACGGGCCTGGCCGCCGCGCTGTCGGACGTGGAGGTGGCCTACTACCTGGTGCACGCCATCGACACCGGAGCCGGCTTCGCCGCCCGTGACCGGGCGATGGCGCGGCGGTTCGCCGCGGCGGCGCGGGAGGCCGGGGTCGGCCGGATCGTCTACCTCGGCGGGCTGGGAGAAGCCGGGAAGGCCCGGTTGTCGGCGCACCTGACCTCCCGGGCGGAGGTCGGCAGGATCCTGCGCGAGGAGGGGGTGCCGACGGTCGCGCTGCGGGCCGCGGTCATCATCGGGACGGGTTCGGTGTCGTTCGAGATGCTGCGCTACCTCACCGAACGGCTGCCGGTGATGGTGACCCCGTCCTGGGTCCGCACCCGGATCCAGCCGATCGCCATCGACGACGTGCTGCGCTATCTCACCGAGGCGGCGAACCTGCCCGCCGGCGTCGACCGTGACTTCGACATCGGCGGCCCCGACGTCATCGACTACCAGGAGATGATGCAGCACTACGCGGCCGCCGCCGGGCTGATCCGCCGGCTGATCATCCCCGTGCCGCTGCTGAGCCCGTGGCTGTCCAGCCTCTGGGTGGGCCTGATCACCCCGGTCCCCGGGGCGATGGCCCGGCCGCTGGTCGACTCGCTGCGCAACGAGGTCGTCTGCCGGGACCGTGACATCGCGGAGCTGATCCCCGACCCGCCCGCCGGGCTGCTCGGGATCGACGAGGCGCTGCGCCGGGCGCTGTCCCCGCAGGCCCCCGCCTCCGACGTGCTGTCCACCGACCCCGGGTGGGCCGGTGGGGCCGAGCACTCCGCCGAGAGCCGGGCCACGGTGCGGGTGACACCGGAACGGCTGTGGCGGGTGGCGGCCGTCCTGGGCGGGGAGACGGGCCAGGCCGGCCCCGCCGCCGGGTGGAAGAGCCGGCTCACGGCCGGGCTCTTCGGCACCGGGCAGCCGCGGCCGACCTCGGCGGACGCTCCCGAGCCTCGGGTCGGCGACGTCCGGGGCATCTGGCGGATCGAGCGGGTCGAGGCGGGACGGTCGCTGCGGTTGCGGGCGGAGACGAGAATGCCCGGGGAGGCACATCTGGAGCTGCGGGTGGAGGACACCGACCCACCCGTCCTGGTCCAGCGGCTGGTCTTCCGGCCGCGCGGGCTGGCCGGGGAGGTCTACTGGCATCTGGCACGGGTGCTGCACACCCTGCTCTTCGACCGTCTCCTGCGCTCCGCCGCACAGCAGGAGCACCGCCTCCCGACTCTCACCGGATGATCCCTCCCTCCGCCCCCCGGGCGATCCGGAGCACGCTCCCCCGTGCCATCGGCGCCGTCGCGCTCCGAGGGCTGGCGTGCGGGCTCGCCGGCACCTCGGCGATGACCCTCACGGCCGCGCTCTACGCCCGGGCGCGCGGCGAGACCGATCGCATCCTCGACTACGACACCAGCGAGCACGTGGCGATCGCCGCGGCCACCGTGCTGCGGGTGCGGCCCCGCGGCGCCGCGGGCGAGCGTGCGCTGTTCCACCTGGTGCACTGGGGCTACGGCTCGGCGGTCGGCGTCGCCTACGAGGCGATCCGGCACGCCGTGCCCGGCCGCCCGGCGGCCGCGGCGGTCTTCTTCACCGGCTGCCAGACCATGGCCTTCGCGCTGTTCCCGCTGCTCGGCGGGACACCGCCGCCGTGGCGATGGCGGCCGGACGTCATCGCCGTCAGCCTGCTCCAGCACGCGATCTACGCCGCCACGGTCGATCTCACCGACCGGGCGTTCCGCCAGGCGGCCGGCGAGCAGCGGTCACGTTCCATATTTGCCGACCCGGCCGGCCCTGATTCCCCGGGTCGCGCGCGTAGAGTAATCGTGCGGGCAGGTCAGGGCCCTGCCTGGAGGCGCACGCCGCCGAGGAAACAGAGCGGCGTGCCGGTCTCCAGCTCCCGGACTCCTGCGATGTCGCCCGCGAAGGGCGGCCCGGCAGGTGTCAAATGGTGCCGATGAGGCTAGGCAGAAGCAACAATTCCACCCCCCGCGCGAAAGGTGATCACTTCGGTGTCCTCCCCTGGAGTGCCTCCCGACGGACACGTCCTCGTGTGCCCCGACAAGTTCAAAGGCTCGCTGACCGCCGCGGAGGTCGCCCGGCACCTCGCGGCCGGGCTGCGGCGCTCGCGGCCGGAGGTGCGGGTGGTGCTCCTGCCCGTGGCCGACGGCGGTGAGGGCACCGTGGAGGCGGCCGTCTCGGCCGGGTGGAAGCGCGTCGAGGTGGAGGTCTGCGGTCCCACCGGCAGGCCGGTGATGGCGTCCCTGGCGCTGGCCGAGGGCACCGCGGTCGTCGAGCTCGCCGAGGCCTCCGGCATGCGGCGGCTGCCCGAGGGGCGGTCGCACGCCCTGGGCGCCACCAGCATCGGCACCGGCCAGCTCATCGCCGAGGCGGTCCGGCTGGGCGCCCGGCGCATCGTGCTCGGCCTGGGCGGCAGCGCCTGCACCGACGGCGGGGCCGGCATCGTCCAGGCGCTCGGCGGGCGGCTGCTCGACGCCGCCGGCAAGTCGCTGCCGCCGGGCGGCGCCGCGCTGCGCGGCCTGCACGCCCTCGACCTGCGGGGCCTGATGGACCTGTCCACGGTGGAGGTCATCGTCGCCAGCGACGTGGACAACCCGCTGCTCGGCCGGGACGGCGCCGCCGCGGTGTACGGCCCGCAGAAGGGGGCCGCCCGCGAGGACGTGCGGATCCTGGAGGCGGGCCTGCGGCGCTGGGCGGATCTGGCCGAGGCCGCCTCCCGCCGGGCCGTCCGCGACAGAGCCGGCGCGGGGGCCGCGGGCGGCGCGGGCTTCGCCGCCCTGGCGTTCCTCGGCGCCCACGTCGAGCCGGGCATCTCCTACCTGCTCGACCTGCTCGGCTTCGCCGAGAAGGCCCAGGGCGCCCGGCTGGTGATCACCGGTGAGGGCTCGCTGGACACCCAGACGCTGCGCGGCAAGGCGCCCGCCGGGGTGGCCCGCGCCGCGGCCCGGGCCGGCGTGCCGGTGGTCGCGGTCGCCGGGCGGCGCGCGCTGACCGGCGAGCAGCTCCGCCGCACCCGCATCCAGGCGGCCTACACCCTCACCGACATCGAGCCCGACGTGGAGCGTTGCATGCGGCACGCCGGGCCGCTCCTCGAACAGCTCACCGTGGCCATCTCCGACGAGTGGCTGCCGCGCTAGACCTCTGGAGGCAGCAGGTGTTCGACCTGGTCGTGCGATCCCGGCGCGCCGTCGTGACCGGCGGCGAACGGCCTGCCGCGGTCGGCGTGCGGCATGGCCGGATCGCCGCGCTGGAGCCGTACGACGCGGTCCTGGAGACCGCCGCGGACGCGGACCTGGGCGAGGTCGCCCTGCTGCCGGGGCTGGTGGACAGCCACGTGCACGTCAACGAGCCGGGCCGCACCGAGTGGGAGGGGTACGCGACGGCGACCCGGGCGGCGGCGGCCGGCGGCGTCACCACGATCGTCGACATGCCGCTGAACGCCGTCCCGCCGACCGTGGACGTCGCCGCGCTGCGGCTCAAGCGCGCGGCGGCGGCCGGTCAGTGCTGGGTCGACACCGGCTTCTGGGGCGGCGCGGTCCCGGCCGCCCTGGGATCACTGCGCGACCTCCACGAGGCCGGGGTGTTCGGCTTCAAGTGCTTCACCTCCCCGTCCGGGGTGCCGGAGTTCCCCGCTCTGTCCTTTCCCGAGGTCGTCGCGGCGATGACGGAGATCGCCGCGTTCGACGGCCTGCTGATCGTGCACGCGGAGGACCCCGCGTCGCTGACCGAGCCGGCGGCGGGCGACGTCGGCTCCTTCCTCGCCTCCCGGCCGGCCCGGGCCGAGCTGGGCGCGATCTCCCGACTCATCGCGGGGGCGCGCGAGACCGGCTGCCGGGTGCACGTGGTGCACCTGTCCACCGGCCGGGCACTCCCGGCGCTGGCCGCCGCGCGGGCGGACGGGGTGCGCGTCACCGCCGAGACCTGCCCGCACTACCTGACGCTGTCGGCGGAGGAGGTGCCCGGTCCGGCCGCGACGGCGTACAAGTGCTGTCCGCCGATCCGGGAGGGCACCAACCGCGACGCGCTCTGGCAGGGGCTGGCCGACGGGGTGCTGGGCTGTGTGGTCTCCGACCACTCGCCCTGCACACCGGAGCTGAAGAAGGGCGACTTCGCCGAGGCCTGGGGCGGCATCTCCTCGGTCCAGCTCGGGCTGCCCGTCGTCTGGACGGCCGCCCGCGCCCGCGGGTTCGCGCTGGCCGACGTGGTGGGCTGGATGGCCCGCGGGCCGGCCGCGCTGACGGGCCTGCGGCGCAAGGGCCGGCTGGAGGTCGGCTACGACGCGGACCTGGTGGCCTTCGCCGACGACGAGACCTTCGTCGTCGACCCCGGAGCCCTGCACCACCGGCACCCGGTGACCCCGTACGCGGGCAGGGAGCTCAGCGGAGTGGTGCGCCGTACCTGGCTGCGCGGCGTCGCGGTCGACGGCGTGCCGCGCGGCGGCCTGCTCTCCCGGGGGGACGCGTGACCGGCTTCACCCGGCTGCCGGATCTGGCGGTCCGTACGGCCGGCGGCGCCGTGGTGGCGGCCAGCGACGAGTTCTTCGCCGAGAAGGAGAACCTCCTCAAGCCGGGGCCGTCGGTGTTCCAGCCGCACACCTTCGGGCACAAGGGCCAGGTCTACGACGGCTGGGAGACCCGGCGCCGCCGCTCCGAGGGCCACGACTGGGCGATCGTACGCCTCGGCATGCCCGGCGTGATCCGGGGCGTGGTCATCGACACGGCGCACTTCACCGGCAACTACCCGTCCCACGCGTCGGTGCAGGCCTGCGCGCTGGAGGGACATCCCGCCCCCGACGAGGTGGCCGCCGCCGACTGGGTCGAGATCGTGCCGCGCGGACCGCTCCAGGGCGACACCGCGCAGGCGTTCCCGGTGTCCGCTGAGCGCAGGTTCACCCATGTACGGCTGACGATCTTCCCCGACGGCGGGGTGGCCCGGCTGCGGGTGCACGGCGAGGTGGTGCCCGATCCGCGCCTGCTGGCCGGGCTGCCGCTGGACCTGGCCGCCCTGGAGCACGGCGGGCTGGTCACGGCCTGCTCCAACCTGTTCTACGCACGCCCCGACAACCTCATCTCCCCCGGGCAGGCCCAGGTGATGGGCGACGGCTGGGAGACCGCCCGGCGCAGGTTCACCGGGCACTGGGAGGAGTCCAACGACTGGGTGACGGTCCGCCTCGCCGCGCCCGGGGTCATCCGGCTGGCCGAGCTGGACACCACGCACTTCCTCGGGAACGCCCCGGGCGCCGCCGCCCTGCGCGGCCTGCGGCCGGGCGCCCCGCCCGACGACCCCGGGGCCTGGTCCGAGCTGCTCCCCCGCACCCGGCTCCAGCCGGACACCCGCCACCGGTTCGTGCTCACCGGCGCGGCCCCCGCGAGCCACGTGCGCCTGGACGTCTACCCTGACGGCGGCATGGCCCGGCTGCGCCTCTACGGCGACCTCACCCCGGACGGCGCGGCCGCACTGCTGCGGCGATACCGGGCCGCAGCGAACTTGTGATCATTAGATCTCGGGAAGCCCGGACACCCGGCTCGCTCGCTTATACGATCAACCCAGGTGAATAGGGGCTTCTGGGGCCCTTTGTGGCCGACTGGAGGACGCGGGATGGCCGAGGAATGGGCACCTCAGGGAATCGACGTCAGCAAGCCCAGCATCGCGCGGGCCTATGACGTGGTCCTGAAGGGCAAGGACAACTTCGAGGTCGACCGCGCCTTCGTCGCCGAGATCGTCAAGGTCGTGCCCGAGATCTACGACGTGGCGACCTACAACCGCGAGATCCTCGGCCGCGGGGTCCGCTTCCTGGCCGACCAGGGCATCCGGCAGTTCCTCGACCTCGGTTCCGGGCTGCCCACCGTGCAGAACACCCATCACGTCGCCCAGGACGCCGCTCCCGAGTCCCGGGTCGTCTACGTCGACAACGACCCGATCGTGCTGGCGCACGGCCGGGCCCTGCTGGCCGAGAACGACCGCACCACGGTCATCACCGCCGACCTGCGCGAGCCGCAGAGCGTGCTGGAGGACCCCGAGGTACGCAAGTTCATCGACTTCGACCAGCCCGTGGCCGTGATGCTCGTCGGCATCCTGCACCACCTCCATGACGAGGAGGACCCCCAGGGCATCGTCGACGCGTACATGAGCGCGGTCCCCTCGGGCAGTTACCTGTTCATCACCCACTTCTGCGACTCCAGCCAGGACGCCCGCGACGCCGAGGTGAAGTACCTGGCGCTGCTCGGCACCGGGCGGTTCCGCACCCCGGAGGAGATCACCGCTTACTTCGACGGGTTCGAGCTGCTCGAGCCGGGAGTGGTCGCGCTGCCGCTGTGGCGGCCGGACCAGCCCGTGCCGGAGGAGCTCACCGTCGGGCACCGCCTGATGTACGGCGGAATCGCGCGCAAGCCCTGAGCACTTCCGGCGGCAGGTGACCGCCCCGTTACACCGAGCCACCATTACGGGCGCCACCTGCTCTTACACCGTGTCATCAAGTAACCGCAGACCTATACAGCCTGCACATGGGCAAGGCCGCGATCCGGGCCGCACTCTGGAATGGACAGAGTTTCAGCCTGTTTCCAGGCCGGAGGCATGCCCAGCCGGCCCAGTCTGTGGAGGATCACGTGAAGGTCGGCGTTCCGCGCGAGATTAAGAACCACGAGTACCGGGTGGCGATCACTCCCGCGGGTGTGCACGAGCTCACCCGGCACGAGCACGACGTGTTCGTCGAGCGCGGCGCCGGGCTGGGATCCTCCATTCCGGACGAGGAGTACATCTCCGCCGGTGCCAAGATCCTCGACGCCGCGGACGACGTCTGGGCCGAGGGCGACCTGATCCTCAAGGTCAAGGAGCCCATCGCGGACGAGTACCACCGGATGCGCCAGGGCCAGACCCTGTTCACCTACCTGCACCTGGCCGCGTCCCGACCCTGCACCGACGCGCTGCTGGGGCGGGGCGTGACCTCGATCGCGTACGAGACCGTACAGCTGCCCAACCGGTCGCTGCCGCTGCTCGCCCCGATGTCCGAGGTGGCCGGCCGGCTGGCCCCGCAGGTCGGCGCCTACAACCTGATGCGCAGCAACGGCGGCCGCGGCGTGCTGCCCGGCGGCGTGCCCGGCGTGGCCCCCGCCCGCGTGGTGGTCATCGGCGGCGGCGTCTCCGGTCTCAACGCGGCGCAGATCGCCGTCGGCATGGGCGCGGACGTCACGATCCTGGACGTCAGCGTGGACCGGCTGCGTTACATCGACGCGATCTACCAGGGCCGGCTGAAGACCCTGGTCTCCAACGCCTACGCCCTCGAGCAGGCCGTGCTGGAGGCCGACCTGGTGATCGGCGCCGTGCTGATCCCCGGTGCGAAGGCGCCGACCCTGGTCTCCAACGAGCTGGTCTCCCGGATGAAGCCGGGCTCGGTGCTCGTGGACATCGCCATCGACCAGGGCGGCTGCTTCGAGGACTCCCGTCCCACCACGCACGCCGACCCGACCTACACCGTGCACGAGTCGGTGTTCTACTGCGTGGCCAACATGCCCGGCTCGGTGCCGAACACCTCGACGTACGCGCTGACCAACGTCACCCTGCCGTACGCGGTCGCGATCGCGAACAAGGGCTGGCGGCAGGCCCTCCAGGACGACCCGGCACTGGCCCTCGGCCTCAACACCCACGACGGCGCGGTCACCTACCGCCAGGTCGCCGAGGCCCACGGCCTGCGGCACGTCCCGGTGGAGTCCCTGCTGTCCTGAGCCCGCGCGCCCCGCATGAACGGCGCCCCCCGGTGGACCGACGGCGTTCCACCCCGGGGCCGCTTCGCCGGCCCGTAAGGTGATCCCCATGGGGGAGCTGATCATCCTGCGGCACGGCGAGACCGAGTGGAGCCGGGCGCACCGTCACACCGGCCGCACCGACCTTCCGCTCACCGGCCACGGCGAGGAACAGGCCCGTGCGGTGGCCCCGCTGGTGGCCGGCCGGGACATCGTGCGCGCCTTCACCAGCCCCGCGCTGCGCGCCCGGCACACCGCAGAGCTGGTGGGACTGGGCTCCGCCGAGCCCGATCCCGATCTGTGGGAGTGGGACTACGGCGGCTACGAGGGCCGGACCTCGGCGGAGATCCGCGAGGAGCGGCCCGGGTTCTACCTCTGGCGGGACGGGATCGTCCCCGGCGACGCCGCGCATCCGGGCGAGCCTGTCGAGCACGTCGGCTCGCGGGTCGACGCGGTGCTGGCCCGGGTCCGCCCGCTGCTCCCGCAGGGCGACGTGGCGCTGGTGGCGCACGGGCATCTGCTGCGCATCCTGACCGCCCGCTGGCTGGGCCTGGAACCGGCCGCCGGCCGGCTGTTCGCCCTGGAGACCGGCACCATGTCGACCCTCGGCACCGAGCACGCCCACCCGGTGATCACCTCCTGGAACGTCCCGCCCCACCTCCCCGCGTGATCATGCAATCGTTGGTCGAACGATTGCATGATCACGGCGTGCGGGGCGGGGTTCAGACGCCGGCGTGCTGAGGCGCGGGCTCCGCGGCGGCGGTGCCGGGGTGGGCGGCGGCCTCGCGCTGGATCCGGAAGCGGCGCAACCGCAGCGCGTTGACCACCACCGACACGCTGGAGAAGGCCATCGCGGCGCTCGCGATGAGCGGGTTGAGCAGGCCCGCGGCGGCCAGCGGCAGTGCGGCGAGGTTGTACCCGAACGCCCACGCGAGGTTCTGCTTGATGGTCGCCAGCGTGCGGCGGGAGAGCCGGATCGCGTCCGCCGCCGCGCGCAGGTCCCCGGAGACCAGTGTCAGGTCGGAGGCCTCGATCGCGACGTCCGTCCCGGTGCCGATGGCCAGCCCGAGGTCGGCCTGCGCCAGCGCCGGCGCGTCGTTGACGCCGTCGCCGACCATCGCCACGGTGCGGCCCTCGTCCTGCAGCCGGCGGATCACCGCGGCCTTCCCGGCCGGCAGCACCTCCGCGATCACCTGGTCGATGCCGACCTGGGCCGCCACCGCGCGCGCCGTCGCCTCGTTGTCCCCGGTCAGCAGGATGGGCCGCAGCCCGAGCGACTTGAGGGAGCGGATCGCCTCCGCGGAGCTGTCCTTGGGGGTGTCGGCCACCACGAACACCGCCCGGGCCGCGCCGTCCCAGCCCGCCACGACGGCGGTACGGCCGGCGGCCTGTGCCGCCTCGCGGGCCTCCTCGAGCGGGCCGGGCAGGCTCATCGCCCACTCGGCCAGCAGGGCGGGCCGGCCCGCGACGACCGCGTGGCCCTCGACGACCCCCTCGACGCCCAGCCCCTCACGGCCGGTGAAGTCCTCGGGTACCGGCAGCGGCCCGTCCCGGAGCGCCGCGGCGGCGACGGCCCTGGCCACGGGATGCTCGGAGGCGTGCTCCAGCCCGCCGACCAGCCGCAGCGCCTGCGCCCGGTCCACGCCGTCGGCCACCACCAGCTCGACCAGCTCCATGCGCCCCGTCGTCACCGTGCCGGTCTTGTCGAGCACGATGGTGTCGACCCTGCGGGTGGACTCCAGGATCTCGGGGCCCTTGATGAGCAGGCCGAGCTGGGCTCCCCGGCCGGTGCCGACCAGCAGCGCCGTGGGGGTGGCCAGGCCGAGCGCGCACGGGCAGGCGATGATCAGTACGGCGACGGCGGCGGTGAGCGCGAAGGCCGCGGGCTCTCCCGATCCCAGCCAGAAACCGAGGGTCGCCACCGCCAGCGCGATCACCACCGGCACGAACACCGCGGCGATGCGGTCGGCCAGCCGCTGCACCGGCGCCTTCCCCGTCTGGGCGTCGGTGACCAGCCGGGCGATCTGGGCCAGCGCGGTGTCGGCGCCGACCTTGGTGGCCCGGACGACCAGCCGCCCGCCGGCGTTGACCGTGGCCCCGGCGACCTCGTCGCCGGGACGTTTCTCCACCGGCCCGGACTCGCCGGTCAGCAGGGACTGGTCGACCGCCGAGGAGCCCTCCTCGACCACGCCGTCGGTGGCGACCTTCTCCCCCGGCCGGACCACGAACCGGTCGCCGGGGCGCAGCCGGCCGGCCGGGACCCTGCGCTCCTGACCGGCGGCGTCCAGCAGCGAGACCTCCTTGGCCCCCAGCTCCAGCAGCGCCTTCAGCGCCGCCCCGGCGCTCCGCTTGGCCCGAGCCTCGAAGTACCGGCCGGCCAGGATGAAGGTGATGACGACCGAGGCGACCTCGAAGTAGACGTGGTCCAGCCCCGCCGATCTGCTCGGCACGAGATCGAAGCCCATCCGCATGCCGGTCATGCCCGCGTCGCCGAAGAACAGCGCGGCCACCGACCAGCCCCACGCCGCCAGGGTGCCCACCGAGATGAGCGTGTCCATGGTGGCGGTCGCGTGCCGCAGCCCCCGCCAGGTGGCGCGGTGGAACGGCCAGCCGGCCCACCAGACCACCGGGGTGGCCAGCTGCAACGACAGCCACTGCCACTGGTCGAACTGCAGCGCCGGGATCATGGACAGCAGCAGGATCGGCAGCGACAGCACCGCCGCTCCGATCAGCCGGATCCGCAGTGCCCGCGCCGCATCCGGCTCATCGGGGACCGGTCGCCCGGACGGCGCCTGCCCGGCCTCGGCCGGTCCGGACTCGGGCGGTTCCGGGGCGGGCAGGGCGGCACCGTAGCCGGTGGCCTCGACGGTGGCGACCAGGTCCTCCGGGGTCACGGTGCCGGGCTCATAGGACACCGAGGCCGACTCGGTGGCGTAGTTGACCGTCGCCGCGACCCCGTCGAGCCTGTTGAGCCTGCGCTCGATCCGGGCCGCGCAGGACGCGCAGGTCATGCCCGTGATCGGCAGTTCCACCCGGTTCACCGGGTCACCTCCTGGGTGAACGCGGCCGTCTGCACCCGTCCGCGGTAGGAGAACTGGACCCACAGCCGGTACGATCCCGGGCTCGGGTAGTCGGTCATGAAGGTAAGCCTGTCACCATCTCCGGGATGTGTGTGCAGGTAGGCCAGGTCTCCGGCGCGCAACGCGACCAGATGTCCCCTGGCTCCCAGATAGGGGTCCAGCTCGGAGTCCACCGGGCGTCCCTGCGCGCGGACCTCGAACACCGGCCGTTGCTCCCGGCCGGCCAGGGGGGTGCCGCCGTCCCGCAGGGTCACCTCCAGCCCGTCCCGGGTGCGGGCGGTCGCCGCCGGTGCGGGCAGGTCCACCGGGTCGTAGGCTCCCGCGACGTCGAGGTCGGCGCCCAGCGTCAGGGCCCTCCCGCCGGTGCTGAAGTCGGCGAACACCCGGTAGGCACCGGCCCGGCGCAGGTCCGCCCGGCCGGTCCAGGTGCCGTCCTGCGCGAGCCCGGGGTGCAGGTGCTCGAAGGTCGCCAGGTCGCGGCGCGCGACGATCAGATGCAGGCGCTTGGTGTGGGTCTCGGCGAACTCACGGACGACGGCGCCGGACGGCCCGGTGATCCGGAACGTCAGGGTCTGTACCCCCTGGGGGTAGCGGGTGCGGTCCATCACCAGCCGGTAGCCGTCCTGCGCGATCTGCAGTCCGGGAAGCGGGCCGGCCGGTGCCGCCGCGGTGTGCCCGGCCGCCCCGTGTTCCGCCGTCTGATGCCCGGCACGTGCCCCGGCGGCACCCGCGGGGGCGACGCCACCGGCCGGGCCCGCGGCGCCGCCCACCAGGACGGCGGCGCCGAACACCCCGGACAGCGCCGCCGCGAACAGCGCCAGGCGCGCGGCGGCGTTCATCCCGTCACCACCCGGTAGCCGGCCTCGTCCACTGCGGCGCCGATGGCCTCATCGGTGAAGCCGTCTCCGCTCACCGCGACCCTGCCGGTCGCCAGGTCCACCTCGACCGCGGTCACCCCCGGCACGTTGCCGATCTCTTCCAGCACGGCCTCCCGGCAGTGCCCGCAGGTCATGCCGGCGACCGTGTAGACGCTCGCCCCCGCCGGGACGCCGTCGCGGGTTACGGACATGGAGTCCACCTCCACCCTCCGAGTTCACTACCCCTAGGGGGTATGGGTATCTATGTGAGGGAATCTAACATACCCCCCGGGGGTTCGCTATCCTGGAGGCGGTATCGACCATGAGATCCGGGTCACGACGGGGCGCCGGGGGCGGGGAGAGCAGATGACGACGAGCGAGACGCCCACACGCGGCTACACCGCGAGCAAGGACGAGCTGCAGACCCGGCTCCGGCGGATCGAGGGGCAGATCCGGGGCATCGGGAAGATGGTCGAGGAGGACCGCTACTGCATCGACGTGCTGACGCAGATCAGCGCTGTCCAGGCGGCGCTCGACAAGGTGGGGCTGGGCCTGCTGGACGGCCATGTCCGGCACTGCGTGACGACGGCCGCGCAGGACGGCAGGTCGGCGGAGATGTCCACGGAGCTGATGGCCGCGGTCGGCCGCCTCATGCGCCGCGGCTGATCCTGCCGCGCGCCGGAGGGCGGCCGGTCAGGACGCCAGCGCGATGGGCTGGGCGGTCTCGTGCTCGCGGATCAGCCGGCGGGCGCGCCTGGCGTCCGGAGAGTAGCGGAAGTGCGCCGGGATGAGGCGGGTGCCCTGGTAGAGGCCCTTCAGCGTCAAGGTGGCGGCGAAGTCCGCGGTCGGCAGGCCCGGCAGGCCGTACATCCGGCGGGCCCAGCGGGGCAGCGTCGCCACGGCCAGCGTGGCGATCCCCGGCGCGGCCAGCTTCAGCGGCAGCATCTGCCGGGGCACGTCGGGGTAGAACAGCCGCTTGAGCCCGTCCCGCGCCTCCTTGCAGGCCCAGACCTTCTTGCGCATCTCGTCGTAGTAGTCCTTCATCTCGGCCACCGAGGCCGGCACCGTCGCGGGGTCCAGGCCGACGACCTCGGCCGCCAGCCGCTGCTCGTCGACGAACCGGTCCGCGTCCTCGGCGGAGAGCGGCACCCCCGCCCGCCGGGCCACGTCGAGGTAGGAGTCCACCTCGCCCAGGTGGACCCAGAGCAGGTTCTCCGGGTCGTCGATCGCGAAGACCTCGCCGGTGCGCAGGTTGAGGCCGGTCATCTTCGAGTGCAGCTTGCGCACCCGGCGGCCCACCCGCTCGACCTCGTCGAGGGTTCCATAGGTACGGACGCGGACGAACTGGACGGTCCGCTCCAGCCGTGACCACGCGGCGTTCGGGTCCATCAGCTCGGAGTTCTGGGCCGTGCCCCACATGGACTGCGGGTGCAGCGCCTGCAGCAGAAGGGCGCGCAGCCCTCCCACGATCAGCACCGGCTCCCCCATGACCCGCCAGGTCACCGAATCGGGGCCGAACAGCCCATAATCCTCGTCCACGGCCATCCCCCACTTTCCGCTGGACGGCGTCCGGCGTTCCGCGGCGCGGCGACAGGCACCGCGCCCGGTAAGCAGCAGCTTATCGAAGATTTGTGGCCGTTGTCACATGCCTGAAACCTAATAGGGGTATGTGTCCGGTTCTGGCCGCCCGTCCACGGCCCTCAGAGCAGGTCCTCGTCCTCCCCGGACTCGGTCTGCTCGGTCACCCAGCCGAGGTAGTCGGCGCTGCCGGCCACCACCGGCGTGGCGATGATCTCCGGGGTGTCGTAGGAGTGCTGTTCGGCGATCAGCGTGGCGAGCTCCTCGAACCTGTCGAGGGTCGTCTTGAACACCACCATCCACTCCTCGGCCGACTCGATCTCGCCTTCCCACCAGTAGGTGCTGGCGATGGGGCCGATGAGCTGCGCACAGGCCGCCAGCCGCTCCTCGACCGCCGATCGGGCCAGGGTCGCCGCCTCCTGCCGTGAGTCGATGGTCGTGGTGACCTGAACGTAGGCCTGATCCATGGGACGGCTCCTTCCCCCGCCGACTGATCGTAGTCGCGCGGCAGGACCCCGCGGCGGTTAACCGCTGGACAGCTCGCACCACTCTGGCGTAGGTTGTTCTCAGATTGAGTTAGACTCATACTGAGAACTCAAACGGACCCAGTATCCGGACCGGAAGGACGCCATGACCTCGGACCACCGCCGTGACGCGGAGGGCCCGGCCGCCCCGCAGCCCCCCGGCGACGAGCGGGCGTTCCTGAGCGGTTACGACCCGCGGGCCTACGACCCGGTCGCGGTGACCGTCGACGTGGTGGCGCTGACGATCCGCGACGGCGTGCTGCACGTGCTACTGATCCGCCGGGGCGGCCCTCCGTACGCGGGGATGTGGGCGCTGCCCGGCGGTTTCGTCCAGGTCTCCGCCGAGGAGGATCTGGCGCACGCCGCCGCACGGGAGCTGGCCGAGGAGACCGGCCTGCGCGCCGAGACGGATTCGCCGCAGGACCTCGGCCGGGTGCATCTGGAGCAGCTGGGGACCTACGGCGCGCCGGGCCGGGATCCCCGCATGCGCGTCATCTCCGTCGCCTACCTGGCCTTCGGGCCCGAGCTGCCCGACCCCCGGGCCGGCAGCGACGCCGCCGCCGCGGAGTGGGTCCCGGTGGACGCGCTGGGCCTGCCCGACGCACCCGGGGCGGGGCAGCGCCCCGGCACCACCCGCAGGCTCGCCTTCGACCACGCGCGGATCCTCGCCGACGGACTCGACCGGGCCCGGGCCAAGCTCGAGTACACCCCGCTGGCCACGGCGTTCTGCGCGCCGGAGTTCACGATCCCCGAGCTGCGCGCGGTCTACGAGGCGGTCTGGGGCGAGGAGCTGCACGCCGGCAACTTCCACCGCAAGGTCCTGTCGGTGCCCGGCTTCGTGGAGAGCACCGGCGCGACCACCGACCGGGGCGGCCGCCGCGGCGGTCCCCGGCCCCGGCTCTACCACGCCGGCGACGCCCGGCTGCTGCATCCCGCCCTGCTCCGGCCAGGCCGGGAGGAGGAGATCAGATGACCCGTTCCACGTCCGATGCCCGCGCCGAGGAGGCGATGGCCCGGCTGCGCCGCGCCCGTACCCCCGCCGACCTGTTCGGCACCGATCCGGACCGGGGCCGCCGCGTCTACCGCGAGCTGGCCCGGCTGCTGCACCCCGACACCTCCGGCGGCCGGACGACCCACGCGTTCGCCGAGCTGACGGCGCTCTGGCAGGCCTACGACCAGGGCACCACCCTGAACATCAGGACGCGGTACCACGCGTACGGCGTGGGCGACCGCGCGGCCCGCGGCGACCTGGCCGATCTCTACCGCGTGACCATCGGCGCGCCCGGCCACGAGCGGACCGCGCTGCTCAAACTGCCCCGCGACCCGGCCTGCAGCGATCTGCTGGAGCGCGAGGCGGTGGCGCTGCGCCAGCTACCGCAGGACGGTGAGGGCCGCTTCCTGCCGTACGTGCCCCGGCTGATCGAGTCGTTCCGGCACCGCGACGCCGCCACCGGCCGGTGCCGTACGGCCAACGTCGTCACCGCCGCCGACGGCTTCTTCTCGCTCGCCGAGGTGCGCGCCGCCCACCCTGGCGGCGTCGACCCGAGGGACGCGGCCTGGATGTGGCGGCGGCTGCTGGTGGCGCTGGGCTTCGCCCACGGGGCCGGGGTGCTGCACGGGGCGGTGCTGCCGGAGCACGTGCTCGTCCATCCGGAGCTGCACGGGCTGATGCTCGTCGACTGGTGCTACTCCGTGCCCGGCTGCTACGCGGCCACCGACCCGAGCCGCCGGGTGCCGGCACTGGTGGACCGCTACGCCGACTGGTACCCGGCCGAGGTCACCGCCCGGCGGCCGGCCAGCGCCGCCACCGATCTCGCCATGGCGGCCCGCTGCCTGCTCCACCTGATGGGCGGCCTGGCGCCCAGGCCGTTGCGGCTCTTCGCCGAGGGCTGCCTGCTCACCGCCCAGGATCGGCGCCCCGACGACGCGTGGCGGCTGCTCCAGGAGTTCGACGACGTCCTGGAGCGGCTCTACGGCCCGCGCCGATTCCGCCCGTTCACGATGCCCGACCCGCTCTGAGAGGAACCCCCATGGGAAGCGGAACCTGGTCCACCGACGTCTACGACGCCGCGGCGAGCTACCGCGCGGCCACCGGCGCCAGCCCCTTCGCGCACAGCGACGGCGGCGCCACCCACGTCCACCCCGACCTGAACCCGTTCGGCGTCGCCGCCCGGGAGAGCCGCGACTCCGCCGAGCACCCGGAGTCGGTGCCCGTCGCGGTGCTGTTCGACGTCACCGGCTCGATGGGCGGGGTGCCGCGCACCCTGCAGGCCAAGCTGCCCGAGCTGCTCGGCCTGATGCTGCGCAAGGGCTACGCCGAGCACCCGCAGATCCTGTTCGGCGCGGTCGGCGACGCCACCTGCGATCGCGCCCCGCTGCAGATCGGCCAGTTCGAGTCCGACAACCGCATGGACGACGACCTCGGCAAGATCCTGCTGGAAGGCGGCGGCGGAGGTCAGATGACCGAGTCGTACGAGCTCGCGATGTACTTCATGGCCCGGCACACCTCGCTGGACCGGCTGGACAAGCGCGGTGAGCGCGGCTACCTGTTCATGATCGGCGACGAGCTGGCCTACCCCCGGGTCAAGGCCCGCGAGGTCCGCCGGATCATCGGCGACGAGCTCACCGAGGACATCCCCATCGAGGCCATGGTGGCCGAGCTCAGCCGGTCCTGGGAGCTGTACTTCATCATCCCGGCGGGCGCCCACTACGCCGCCGACGAGCGGCTGCTGCGGTTCTGGCGGCGGCTGCTCGGCCAGCACGTCCTGCAGCTCGACGACCCGGGCGCGGTCTGCGAGACCATCGCGCTGACCGTCGGCCTGGCCGAGGAGGCCATCGACCTCGCGGAGGGGCTCGACCATCTGCGCGAGTTCGGCTCCGACGCCGGCGCGTCGGTCTCCCGCGCGCTGGCCCGGGTGGAGACGCCGGCGGCCGTCGCGGTCTCCCCCTCCCCCACCGGCCTCGACGCGCACACCGCCGACCAGGTCACCCGCCTCTGAACCGCCGCTCCCGGCCTCCCGCCGTGATCACGCAATCGATCGTCGAAGGATTGCATGATCACGACGGGAGGGATCGCGGGACGAGATCGCGGGGTGAGAGGGGCCGGGGACGAGACGGCGGGAGGTGCGAGATGGGACACGTGATCGTCGCCGATCTGGGGTTCGGGGACGCGGGCAAGGGCACGATCGTGGACTGGCTCTGCGCACGGGGGCCAGAGCCGGTCGACGCCGTCGTCCGGTTCAACGGCGGGGCGCAGGCGGCGCACAACGTGGTGACGGCGGACGGCCGGCATCACACCTTCGCGCAGTTCGGCTCCGGCACGTTCACCCCGGGCGTGCGGACCCATCTGTCCCGGTTCATGCTGGTCGATCCGCTGGCGCTGGCCGCCGAGGCCCGGCACCTGGACTCCCTCGGCGTTCCCGGCGCGCTGGACCGGCTCACCGTGGACGGCGACGCGCTGCTGACGACGCCGTACCACCGGGCCGCCAACCGGGCCCGCGAACTCCGCCGGGGAGACCGGCGGCACGGCTCCTGCGGCATGGGCATCGGGGAGACGGCGGCGTACGGCCTCGCCCATCCCGGGCAGGCGCCCCGGGCCGGGGATTGCCGCTCCCCGGCCCGGCTGCGCGGGGTGCTGGCCCGGCTGCGCGGCCGGATCCGCCGGGCGTTCCCCGAGGCCCGCGCGGAGCTTCCCGGCGTGGACGAGTGCGTGGACGCCTTCCTGGCGTTCGGCGAGCGGGTGCGCATCGTCGACGGCACCTATCTACACGGGCTGCTGCGGAACGGCAACGTCGTCTTCGAGGGCGCCCAGGGGGTGCTGCTCGACGAGTGGCACGGCTTCCATCCCTACACCACCTGGTCGACGACGACGTTCGCCAACGCCGAGACCCTGCTCGCCGAGGCCGGCCGGACCGCCCTCCGGCTCGGCGTGATCCGTACGTACCAGACCCGGCACGGCCCGGGCCCCTTCCCGACCGAGGACCCGGCGCTCACCGCGGAGCTGCCCGACGCGCACAACGGCACCGGCGCCTGGCAGGGCGTCTTCCGCGTCGGCCACCTCGACGCCGTGGCGCTGCGCTACGCGGTGGAGGTCTGCGGCCGCGTCGACGCCCTGGCGCTGACCCATCTGGACGTCGCCCGGGCCCGCCCGGATCTGCGGGTCTGCCGGGCCTACGAGATCGGGGGCAGGACGGTCGGCCGGCTCACCCCGAGGCCGCCGGGCGACCTCGGCCGCCGGCGCCGGATGACCGAGCGCCTGCTCACCGCCCGGCCGGTGTACGAACCCGCGGACGACGGCCGGCATGCCGACCTGCCGGCGGCCATCGAGACGATGCTCGGGATCCCGGTGGCGCTCACCTCCACCGGCCCCGCCACCACCGGCAAGCGGCAGCGGCGGCCCCTCCGCCGGGTCCGCCCGGCCGCCCCGGCCCCCTGACCGGGCCCGGAGTGGAGCACCCGGGCCACCTGGTCGTTACGCTCGTGACCCATGGCCGAACAAGTGTGGCTGCCTCCGGCGGAGTGGTACGCGTCCCTGCCCGGCGTCCTCGTCGCGGCGGGCGGGCTGATCACCGGTTCGTCCGGGAACGTGCTGCTGGTCAAGCCGGGCTACCGGGACGACTGGGGATTTCCCGGCGGGATGGTGGACGAGGGCGAGCCACCGGACGAGGCGTGTGCCCGTGAGGTGTTCGAGGAGGTCGGGCTCTCGGTGACGCCCGGGCGGCTGCTCGTCGTCGGATGGACCCCGCCGCTGGGCGTCCGGCTCCGCCCGATGCTGTACCTGCTGTTCGACTGCGGCACCGTGCCCGACGACGTCCCGATCCGGCTCCAGACGGAGGAGCTGGACGGCCACGCCTTCCTGCCGCCGGACGAGGCCACCGCCCGGCTGGAGCCGCTGGTCTCCCGCCGGCTGCCGGCCGCGCTGCGCGCCCGCGCGAGCGGCCAGGCCGAATACCTCGTCACCGCTCCGTAGCCGCCCGGCGCACCGCCCGGTCCGGCGGTCAGGACAGCTGGGTGAGGCCGGTCTCGTCGCGGGAGCCGAGGTAGCCGGGCCAGCTGCCGTGCCGGCTGATGTCGGTGGCGCCGCCGACGGCGTACGACTCGCACAGGAAGCCGTGCACCTCCCGGCCGTCGGCCAGCTCGATTCTGCCCAGGGTCAGCGGCGCGGGGATCCTGGTCAGCAGGGTGCCCAGGGCCGACGGGCTCAGCGCGTACAGCTCGACTTCGACCGACGTGCCGTCGTCGGCGGCGCGGACCAGGCCGGGCCGGGGCAGGTCACCCCCGGGCAGGGCGTACAGGCGGTACGAGGGGGCGGTCGCGGCGGTCCCCCTGGTGACCGCGCCCAGCTCGGTGAGCTGGGAGTTGAGGGGCTGGCCGCTGCGGTGCGCGCCGACGACCGCGAGCAGCGGCTCGGCCGGGGCCGGGGCCTGCGCGTCGTCCTCGGCGGTCCCGGTGCGGGCGTGGAAGGACGCGGCCAGCCCGGCGAGCAGCGCGTCGCTCCCCGCCGGGGCGAGCAGGCTGATCCCGTGCGGCCGCCCGATGGCGGTGGTGCCGCCGGGCACCGCGACGGCGGCGAGGTCGAGCAGGTTGGCGAAGGTGGTGTACCGGCCGAGGGCGGCGTTGCGGCCGATCGGGTCCTCGGCCAGCTCCGCGACGGTGTAGGTGGTCGGCACGGTCGGCACCACCAGCACGTCGATCTCCGCCCAGGTCCGGCCGGTCCGCGCCCGGAGTTCGTGCAGCCGGTGCAGCCCGGTGAAGGCCTCGACCGCGCTGAGGGAGTCGCCGCCGTACAGCACCCGCCGGGTGACCGGGTGCACCTCCTGGGGGGAGTCCCGCAGCATGGCGCCCACGGTGGTCAGCCGCTCGGCCAGCCACGGCCCGCCATAGAGCAGGCGTCCCGCCTCCAGGAAGGGGTCGAGCTCGACCGGCACCAGCCGGTGACCGAGGCCGGCGAGCTCCTTCACGGCCTGGGCGAAGGCGACGGCGGCCGCGGCGTCGCCGAAGAACTCGGGGCGGCGCGGGATCCCCAGGCGCAGGTGCCCCACCCGCGGCGGGGTCGCGGCGGGCACCGGGAGGGCGCGCGACCACGGGTCGGCCGGCTCGTGCCCGGCGATCACCGAGAGCACGGCCGCCGCGTCGGGGACCGAGAGGGCGAAGACGCTCGGGCAGTCGAGGGAGGCGCAGGCGGGCACCAGGCCGAGCGTGCTGACCAGGCCACGGCTGGGTTTGATCCCGACGGTGCCGGTCATCGCGGCGGGGACCCGGCCGGAGCCGGCCGTGTCGGTGCCGATGGCGAAGGCGACCAGCCCGGCGCCGACCGCGACCGCCGACCCCGAGCTCGAACCGCCGGAGATCAGGCCGGGCACCAGCGGTGACTCGCACGTGCCGTACGGGCTGCGCGTGCCCGACAGCCCGGTGGCGAACTGGTCGAGGTTGTTCTTGCCGACCAGCAGCGCGCCCGCCGCCTCCAGCCGGCCCACCAGCGGCGCACTGCGCGCGGGGGTGTAGGCGTAGGCCGGGCAGGCGGCCGTGGTGGGCATCCCGGCGACGTCGATGTTGTCCTTCACCGCGAACGGGATGCCGTAGAGCGGCGGCCGGTCGTCCGGGTCGGGCCAGCGGCGTTCCAGCGCCTCCGCCTCGGCCCGCAGGTCGGTGGCGGAGCGCAGCGAGATCCAGACATGGTCGTCGCCGCGGGCCGCGATGCGGTCGAGGATTTCGCCGATCACCTCGGCGGGGGTGAGGGTGCCGTCGCGGTAGTGCCGGGCGAGCCCGGCGAACCCCAGCGTGCCGACGGTGCCGCGGACGAGGTCCTCGGGCTGCGTGCTCATCGGTGTTCTCGTCCCCCAGCGTCTAGGAGCAGCGCGCCTTCGCGGCCTCTGTGATCACGGTAGTCGCCGGCGTGGTGCCGCCGGTGGGAAACCGGCGGTTCCGGAGATTCCGCGGCTGCCGCCGCGATCTTGCGCCCGGGGGTCGGTTGCGGGCGCAAGATCGCGGCAGCGGGCGCGGAGAGCAGAGGCGCCACCCTCCGAGCCCGGCTCGATGACCTGAAGACCTGGGCGGGGGGCCGTCACCGTGGTGGCCGGCGACGGTCCGTCGGCAGCCGCCATCGCTGTCGATTGTCGACCAAGCCGCTGCCGATATGGTGCCCCATCCATGCTGTGGACACTAAGAATTCCGTGTTTCGACGTCTCTCGTTGCGTGTTACATCGATGTGTCCAGGAGCTCACCGGCGGAGACTCCGGGCATCCGGGCAGGTCGGGGGCGGTTCAGCCACCGCTCCGCACGGGCACCGTCCGGCCGTCGCGGCCGGATCCGGCCGCGACGGCCCCGCCTCTCTCGCCCCCGTCCCGGCCGGACACGTCCCGCCCGGTCTCGACCCGCCCGGATTCGACCCGCCCGGATTCGTTCCGGCCGGACTCGTTCCGGCCGGACTCGTTCCGGCCGGACTCGTGGAACATCCAGTCCAGCCGCGGCTCGACCACCCACCGGAACACCGAGCGGACGGGGGCGGTGGTCAGCGCGACGGTGAGGGCCACGCAGCCGAGCGTCACCTCCAGCACCTGCCAGCCGGAGATCCGGTAGTACCAGTCCTGGTAGGACAGGTAGAGCGTGACGAACCCGTGCAGCAGGTAGGCGTACATCGTGGCGGAGCCGAGCCTGGTGAACCGCGTGCGCCGGGCGGGCACCACGGCCAGGAACGCGGCCGTCAGCACGGCGGCGGCGGCCAGCGCCAGGAGGCGGAGGCCGACCCCGGCCGGCGCGCCCACCCCGAGCTGGGCGAAGCTGCGCCGCCAGTGGATCCACTCCGGGTCGACGCCGGAGGTGAACGCGTAGGCCGCCGCCGCGCCGGCCAGCAGCACGAGCGCCCCCGCGATGCGCGCGCCGCGCCGCCGCAGCAGCGCGAAGTGCTCCGGGCCGGCGAGGAGCCCGGCCACGAAGAACGGCAGGAACGACAGCACCTGGGCGGCGTTCAGCATGCTCGGCAGCGTGCAGAACCCGGCGATCAGCGAGATCACCAGGGCGACCGCCATCGGGTGGCGCAGCTGCCGCCACAGCGGCACCGACAGCCGCCAGGCCAGCAGCGCGGGCAGGAACCAGGTCAGGTAGTACGGCTCCAGCGGATCCCAGCCCACGTGCCGGCCGGCCAGCAGCCCCGCGTACAGCGGGTAGGCGATGCTGAAGACGACGTACGGCACCACGATCCCGGCGGCCAGCTTGCGGGTGCGTCCGCGCGCCCGGCCGAAGCCACGCGAGAAGTACCCGCACATCACGATGAAGACCGGGAGATGGAAGGTGTAGATCAGCAACTGGGCCGCAGCCAGCGTCCGCCCCCCGATCCCGGCGCCGCGCAACGGCTCCCAGGCGTGCCCGATCACCACCAGGACCACCGCCAGGAACTTGGCGTTGTCGAAGTAGGGATCACGTCCGGCCGCGCGCTCCGGCCTCGCGCGGGTCTCGGCAGGGACAGGAGCTGCGGTGGTGGTCACGTGGGGCACCCGGGGGTCGAGGGACAGCATGCTGGGACAGTCAACCCAATGCCCCTGGAAATCGGATCAACACCCGCCCAACGTTCGATGACATCTCAAGCCGGGCGGAACCCGGGGACGGCGGGGGCCCGGGGGTCTCGCCGCGGGCGGTCCACCGCGGTGCGGGATAGGGTCGGCGACGCGAGTCCGGTCCCGGCCCCACGGACCGGCGAACCCCGACCCTGACGGATCTGATGAGCCATACCCCCCGACACGCGGCGCTCGACTCCCCCCTGTACGAACGGGCCGGTCAGCGGCCCCCCGGCGCGGAGCCGGAGCCCGCCCCTGCCGTGCCCGGCCCGGCTCCCCGGCGGCGGGACCCCTTCTTCGACAACGCCAAGTTCCTGGCGATCCTGCTCGTGGTGGCCGGCCACTCGATCGTCGAGCTGCGCGACGTCCGTTTCGCGCACGCGGCCTACCTGTTCGTCTACACGTTCCACATGCCGGTCTTCATCGTCATCACCGGCTACTTCTCCCGTAACTTCACCTTCTCCGGCGGGAAGGCCCGCAAGCTCATCACCAACCTGGGCGTGCCCTACGTCGTCTTCGAGACCGCCTACTCCACCTACGCCTGGGCGGTCGGGCACTCGGCGTTCCAGATCAGCCTGCTGGACCCCTACTACCTGACGTGGTTCCTCATGGCGCTGTTCGCCTGGCGGCTGTCCACCCCGGTGTGGCAGCAGATCCGCTGGCCCGTCGCGGTCGCCGTCGTCATCTGCCTGCTGTCGGGGATGGACCAGCTTCCGGGCGAGCTGGAGATGAACCGGGTCTTCGGCCTCGTGCCGTTCTACGTCCTCGGCCTGTTCCTCAAGGCGGAGCACTTCGAGATCCTCAAACGCCGCTCAGCCCGCGTGGCGGGCGCCGTGGTGCTCGCCGCCGGGCTCGCCTTCACCTACCTGGTCGCGGACCGGCACATGAGCGCCGAATGGGTGTACTGGAGCAACGGCAACCCCACCCTCGGCGCGAGCAACGTCACCGGCACGGCCATGCGGCTCGGCCTGCTCGTGGCCGCCTCGGTGCTCGTGGCGGCGTTCCTCGCGGTGGTGCCGAGACGCCGCACCTGGTTCACCTCGCTCGGTGGCGCGACGCTGTACGCCTACCTGCTGCACGGCTTCGTCACCAAGCTGGCCGCCTACCTCGGCTGGTACGACGCCCGCGCCCTGCACACCGTGCCCGGTGTGCTGGCCGTCGCGGCGGCCGGCGCCGTCCTGGCGACCCTGCTGTGCACGCCGCCCGTGCGACGGGCCATGCACTGGGCCCTGGAGCCCGACATGAGCTGGGCGTTCACCGCGCTGCGCCGCCCCAGGACCGGCTCCTGACGGCCCGGACCGGGCGCGCGGCACCGGCGGCGCCCGCCCCGGCCCAGTCCGGCCGGGGCGGGTCGGACGCGCGCCGCTACAGGTCGAACTCGTGCGGCGGCAGCGCCAGCGCGTAGCACGCCTCGCGGACCACCTGCTGCTCGGTCTTGTCGAAGTCGCCGTCGGCGCCGCCGATGACGATGCCTATCTGGATGACGGCACGGCCCTCGGCCGGCTTCTTCTTGGCCTTGGCGATCTCCTGCAGGATGCTGACCTTGCCGAAGTCGAAGTCGGCGGTCAGCTTGCTCAGATAGCCGTCGAAACGCCGCTGCAGATCGTCCGCGGGGAAGTTCTGCAGCACCGTGTTGGTGCTGATCAGCGAGGCGACCCGCCGTCGTTCGGCCGGGTCGACCGTGCCGTCGGCCGCGGTCACCAGCGCGCACATCGCCATGCTGGCGTCGCGGAACGCGCCGCTCTTCAGGTCGTTCTTCTTCGCCTCCAGCTGGGACTGCATCGTGGCAGCCGATTCCTTGAGCCTGTCCCATAGCGCCATCTGTGTCGTTCTCCTCAGCTCGGGGCCTTAGCTCGGGGGCCTTCAGCCGGACAACGGACGGGCACGGCGCGATGTGCCCGTACCGGGGACGCGAGACGGAGACGCCTGACGGGGCTCGGCCCGCGTCAGTCGATGAGCTCCGCCCAGAGCGCGTCGGGGTCGGTGCCGTCGGCGGATTCCGTGGCCGCCTGCGCCACCAGCAGCCTGCCGGTGTGCGTGACGTGCGCCGACATCGCCCGCCCCGCCGCCGCGGCGTCGGCGGCCGCGATCGCGTCGACGATCGGGACGTGCTCGGCGTAGATGTCGTGCAGCGTCCGGGACCGGTCGACCGTCGAGGCGCCCAGGTAGCGGGTGGTGTCGCGCAGGCCGTCGATCAGCCGCAGCAGCCGGGCGTTGCCCGCCGCGCCGAGTATGAGGTCGTGCAGCCGCCGGTCGTGCCGCATGAACAGTGCCTCGTCGTGTTCGCCCGCCGCCCGGCTCATCTCCCGGAGCTCGGCGCGCAGTGCGTCGATCAGCTCGGGGGCGGCTCCGGAGGCGACCCGGCGCGCCGCCGGGACCTCCAGCAGAAGGCGCAGGTGGAAGACCTCGGCGATGTCCCGGGGCTGCGGGATCACGATGCGGAATCCGCGGTTGCGCTCGAACTCCACCATCCCGGCCTCCGCCAGGCGCATGAGCGCCTCGCGCACCGGGCTGCGGGAGACCCCGAGGTTGTCGGCCATCTGGTACGCCGAGTAGAGCCTGCCGGGCTGGAGCGTGCCGGCTCGTACGGCCGCCCGGATCGAGGCCGCGACCTGGTCGGCCAGCGACGCGGCCGGAACGGCGAGCGGCGTCATCGACAGGGTTCTCTCGGCGTCGGCCATGGCGACAGGGTACCGAATCCGGACTATTGACATGTAACATGCTACATGCGAGCGTGTTCACATCCTTGATCCGATTTCCAGCTCGAAGGGCGAGATCATGGGAACGGCACGCAAACTTCACGTACTCGACTGCGGCGCGATGAGCTGCGACCTGACCTGGCTGCTGCTGAAGCCGGGGCGCAGCATCCGGCCACGGTCGGAGCGGGACAAGCCGGTCGAGTGGTACCCGTGCACGACGCACGCCGTGCTGGTGGAGACCGACGACGGCATGCTGCTGTGGGACACCAGCTGCCCGCGGGACTGGGAGACGCGCTGGGTGCCCACCGGCCTGCAGGAGTTCTTCCCCTACGACCAGGTCAGCGACGAGCAGTACCTCGACGCCCGGATCGGCCAGCTCGGCCTGTCCCCCGAGCAGATCGACTACGTCGTGCTGTCCCATCTGCACTTCGACCACGCCGGCAACGTGGGCATGTTCGCCGGGACCGGCGCGAAGCTGGTGTGCAACGACAAGGAGAAGGAGTTCGCCTTCGGATACGAGGGGGCCTTCAACGGCGCCCACCTCAAGGCCGACTACGAGGGGCTGGACTTCGAGACCGTCTCGGGCGACACCGAGCTGCTGCCCGGCGTCACGCTGATCGAGGCGCCCGGCCACACGCCCGGCACGATGTCGATGAAGGTGGACCTGCCGGAGACCGGCTCAATGATCTTCACCTCGGACGCCGTCTACATGGGCGACTCGTACGGGCCGCCGTCCACGCCCGCCGCCATCGTCAACGATCTGTCGGCCTGGTACTCCTCGGTGGAGAAGATCCGCGGTCTGGCGGAGAAGTCGGACGCCACCGTGGTCTTCGGGCACGACGCCGCCCAGCTCAGGTCGATGCGCCTGGCCCCGACCGGCTGCTACGTCTGAGGATGGAGCGATGACCACCACCCTGCCCGCCGATCCCGAGGCCGTCTTCACCTACGGCGCTCCCCAGCTGAAGTTCGGCAACGGCGCCTCCGACGAGATCGGTTTCGACCTCGCCCAGTACGGCGTCCGGCGCGTCCTGATCGTCACCGACCCCGGGGTGGCCGCCACCGGCACCCCGCAGCGCGTCGCCGAGCAGATCGGCCGCTTCGGCATCGACGCCGGGATCTTCGACGGCGTCCACGTCGAGCCCACCGACGAGAGCCTCGACGCCGCGATCGCGTACGCCCGCGGCACGGGCCCCTGGGACGCCTTCGTCGCCGTCGGCGGGGGCTCCAGCATCGACACCGCTAAGGCGATCAACCTGCTGCTGACCAATCCCGGTGAGCTGATGGACTACGTCAACGTGCCGGTCGGCAGGGGCACCGCCCCGGTCAACCCGCTGCGGCCGCTGATCGCCGTGCCGACGACGACGGGCACCGGGGCCGAGAGCACCACGATCTGCGTCCTGGACGTGCTGTCGCTGAAGGTCAAGACCGGCATCAGCCATGCCCGGCTGCGGCCCACCCTCGCCGTGATCGACCCGGACCTGACCCTGACCCAGCCGGCCGGGGTGACCGCCGCCGCGGGCATGGACATCCTGTGCCACGCGGTGGAGAGCTACACCGCGCGCTGGTACGCCAGCAACGAGCGCAAGCGCCCCGAGCAGCGCGTGCCGTACTGCGGCGCCAACCCGATCTCGGACATGTGGTCGGAGAAGGCGATGCGGCTGCTGGCCACGTCGTTCCGCCGCGCGGTCCGGCACGGCGACGACGCGGCGGCCCGCGGCGAGATGGCGCTCGCCGCCACCTTCGCCGGGATGGGCTTCGGCAACGCCGGCGTGCACATCCCGCACGCCAACGCCTACCCCATCGCCGGGCGGGTCCGCGACTTCCGCCCCAAGGACTACCCCGACGCCGAGCCGATGGTCCCGCACGGCATGTCGGTGTCGCTGACCGCCCCGGAGGCGTTCCGGTTCACCTTCGAGGCCTCCCCCGAGCGTCACCTCCGCGCCGCCGAGCTCCTCGCCCCCGGCAGGGACCGTCCCGCCGACGCGGCCGAGTTCCTGCCGTCGGTGCTCATCGACCTCATGCGCGACATCGGCATCCCCAACGGGATCGGCGCCGTCGGCTATGGGAGCGGCGACATCGACGACCTGGTCGAGGGCACCATGAAGCAGCAGCGGCTGCTGGCGACCGCTCCCCGGCCCGTCACCGAGGAGGACGCCGCCGGTATCCTCGTCCGCTCGATCGAACTGTGGTGATCCGATGGCCATCTACGACCTGAAATGCGGCGGCGGGCACGTGTTCGAGGTGATCCAGTCCTTCACCGCACCGCTGCCCGACTGCCCCGGCTGCGGGGCCCCGACGGTCAAGCTGCCGTCCCGGTTCGGCATCGGCGGCGCCGCGGCCCTGCCGCCGCCGGCCGAGGCGATGCCGCAGACCTGGCGCGGCACCTACGGCGCCGACCCCGGGTACGTACGGGAGCTGCGGCGCACCGTCGACCGCCGCAACGCGCTGGAGGAGCGCCACCCCGAGCTCGCCGGGGACCGGCGCCCCGTCCTGGCCCACGAGGGGAGGTACGAGGCGGCCCCGCTCCGCGCCGGCGACCCCGTACCCGCCGCCCATGCCCACCCGCACCCCCACTCCCACTCCCCCGGGCCCTCCCACCCGACCACCCCGGCCACCCCGCCCACCCCACCGTGATCATGCGATCAATCGTCGATCGATCGCATGATCACGGTGAGGACGGGGTGGGCCGGCCATCCGTGTCGACAAGGATCCGGCGACCACGTGTCTGAACTGCTGGCAGCTCTCCTCAAGGCAGGCGTACGGGACGTCAGCGACGCCACCGTCGATCGCGCCGCCTACTCCTCCGACGCCTCGCTGTACCGCGTGGTGCCCGCCGCCGTGGCGCGGCCCCGGCACACCGACGAGGTGGCGGCGGCACTCGAGGTCTGCCGGACCCTGGGGGTCCCGGTCACCTGCCGGGGCGCCGGCACCTCCATCGCCGGCAACGCGGTGGGCACCGGCCTGGTCCTCGACTTCAGCCGGCACCTCGACACCATCCTCGAGCTGGACCCCGGGGCCCGGCTGGCCACCGTCGAGCCCGGGGTCGTGCACGCGCGGCTCCAGCGGGCCGCCGCCCCGCACGGCCTGCGGTTCGGCCCCGACCCGTCCACGCACACCCGGTGCACGATCGGCGGGATGATCGGCAACAACGCGTGCGGCTCCCGTGCCCTGGCCTACGGCCGTACCTCCGACAACGTGCTGGCTCTGCGGGCGCTCACCGCGGCCGGGGAGCCGCTGCGGCTGGAGGGGCCCGAGCCCGGCAGCCATGGGACCGGCCATGAGGACCTGCGGAAGATCGTCGGAGCGGGGCTCGCCACGATCCGTACCGAGTTCGGGCGGTTCGGGCGGCAGGTCTCCGGATACGCGCTGGAGCACCTGCTGCCGGAGAGGCGCTTCGACCTCCGCGGCCTCTTCGTCGGCAGCGAGGGCACGCTCGGCGTCCTCACCGCCGCCACCGTACGGCTCGTCGAGGAGCCCGGCCACCGGGTGCTCACCGTGCTCGGCTACCCGGACATGGCGTCCGCCGCCGACGCCGTGCCCGCCGTCCTCCCGTACCGGCCGACGGCGTGCGAGGGCATGGACTCGCGCATCGTGGCGGCCGCCGGCGCGCTGGTGCCCGTCCCGCTGCTGCCGCGCGGCGGCGGCTGGCTCTTCGTGGAGGTCACCGGCGACTCCGAGGCCGAGGCCGCCGAGGTGGCGCGACGGGTCGTCGCCGTGGCCGGAGCGGTGGACGCGCTGGTGGTCACCGACCCGGCGCACGCCGCCGCGCTGTGGCGCATCCGCGAGGACGGCGCCGGGCTCGCGGGCCGCACCCCCGCCGGTGATCCGGCCTACCCGGGCTGGGAGGACTCCGCGGTCCCGCCCGAGTCGCTCGGCGCCTACCTGCGGGAGCTGGACGCGCTCCTCGACGACCACGACCTCACCGGCATCCCCTACGGGCACTTCGGCGACGGCTGCCTCCACCTGCGCCTGAACTTCCCGCTGCGCAGGCCGGACGGCCGGGCGGCCATGCGCGCCTTCCTCACCGACGCCGCCGGGCTCGTCGCCCGCTACGGCGGATCGCTGTCGGGTGAGCACGGCGACGGGCGGGCCCGCGGGGAGTTGCTGCCGCTGATGTACTCCCCCGCCGCGATCGACCTGTTCTCCCAGGTCAAGGGATACTTCGACCCGGACGACCTGCTCAATCCGGGCGTGCTGGCGCGGCCCCGGCCGCTGGACGCCGATGTCCGGCCCGGCCCCGCCCAGCCGATGCGCACCTCGCTCGCGCTCGCCTACCGCCACGACGGAGGCGACTTCAGCGCCGCCGTGCACCGGTGCACCGGGGTCGGCAAGTGCCGCGCGGACTCGACCGCGACCGGCGGCACGATGTGCCCGTCGTTCCTGGCCACCAGGGACGAGAAGCACTCCACCCGCGGCCGGGCTCGCATCCTGCAGGAGATGGTGAACGGCTCCCTGGTCACCGGCGGCTGGCGCGCCCCCGAGGTGCACGAGGCCCTCGACCTGTGCCTGTCCTGCAAGGCGTGCTCGTCGGAGTGCCCGACCGGCGTCGACATGGCCGCCTACAAGGCCGAGGTCCTGCACCAGTCCTACCGCCGGCGGCTGCGGCCCCGCTCGCACTACACCCTCGGCCGGCTCCCCCGGTGGGCTCGGCTGGCCTCGCTCGCGCCGCGCCTGGCCAACGCCACCCTGACCGTGCCCGCGCTGGCCCGCGGCGTCCGCTGGGCGGCCGGCGTCGACCGGCGCCGCGCCCTGCCGGTCTTCGCCCCGGTCACGTTCCGGTCCTGGTTCGCCGCCCGTACGCCCGCCCCGGCAGCGGGCGGCCGGCCCGTCCTGCTCTGGCCCGACACCTTCACCGACCACTTCGCCCCGGAGATCGGCATCGCCGCCGTGCGGGTCCTGGAAGCGGCGGGTTTCACCGTGTCGATCCCCCGCCGTACCGCCTGCTGCGCGCTCACCTGGATCTCCACCGGCCAGCTCGACGCCGCCCGGCGCATCCTGCGCCGCACCGTGTCCGAGCTGCAGCCGGCCGCCGACGCCGGGATACCGATCGTCGGCCTGGAGCCCTCCTGCACCGCGACGCTGCGCTCGGACGCGGTGGAGCTCCTCGGCTCGCCCGGCGCGAACGCCGTGGCACGGGCGACCCACACCCTCGCCGAGCTGCTGGCCACCGTGCCGCACTGGCGGCCGCCCCGGCTGCAGGGGACCACGGTCGTCGCGCAGCCGCACTGCCACCACGCCGCCGTGCTGGGCTGGGACGCCGACGAGCGGCTGCTGCGCGAGGCGGGCGCGGACGTCACCCGCGTCGGCGGGTGCTGCGGGCTGGCGGGCGACTTCGGCGTCAAACGCGGTCACTACGAGGTCTCCGTCGCGGTCGCCGAGACGGCCCTGCTGCCCGCCGTCCGCTCCGCGGCCCCGGACGCCACGGTGCTCGCGGACGGTTTCTCCTGCCGCACCCAGCTGGCCGACCTGGCCGCGCGCCCGGCGGTGCACCTGGCCCAGTTGCTGGCCCGCGACGCCGCGACCTAGGAGTTCACACCACCGCCGCCGCCGTCCGGGCGCCGCCGCGCGGGACAGGTCTTAGGCTTGCCTCAGGCCGGCTGCGCCGGCCCTACGATCGCGACGAGCAGGGGCGTGTCATGACCGAAGACGAGCGGCGGCTCGAACCGCCGACGCGGACCCCCGGCGCCGGCCTCGGGATCGATGTGACGAAGCCGAGCGTCGCCCGCGTGTACGACTACTACCTCGGCGGCAAGGACTACTACCCCGTCGACCAGGCCGCGGCCGAGGAGATGATGAAGGCGGCCCCCGAGTCGGTCCGCGCGGTCCGGGCGAACCGCGCGTTCCTCGCTCGCGCGGTGGACTACCTGGCGCGCGTCGCGGGCGTCCGGCAGTTCATCGACATCGGGTCGGGCCTGCCCACCCAGCAGAACGTCCACGAGGTCGCCCAGGCCGCCGCCCCGGACGCCAGGGTCGTCTACGTCGACCACGACCCGGTGGTGCAGGTGCACGGTCAGGCACTGCTCGCGACCAACGGCAACACCACGTTCATCCAGGCCGGGTTGCAGGAGCCCGAGGCGATCATGGACCACCCCGACACCCGGGCCCTGATCGACTTCGATGAGCCGGTGGCGGTCCTGCTCGTGGCCATCCTGCACTTCTTCTCCGACGAGGCCGACCCGGCGGGCCTCGTCGCCCGGCTGCGGGACGTGCTGGCCCCGGGCAGCTATCTCGTGATCTCCCATATCGACGACCACCCGTCCACCTGGGCGATCAGGAAGGCGATGGACGAGTCGGGCGCCGTGCCGTGGTTCCCCCGCACGGCGGCGGAGATCACCCGTTTCTTCGACGGCTTCGAGCTCGTCGACCCCGGCCTGGCGTCGGTCTCGACCTGGCAGCCCGGAGGGCCGGGCTCCGGCGTCGTTCCGCTTCAGGCGACCGCCCTGCCGGGCGGCGAACCGATGTGGTGCTCCGGCGCCGTCGGCCGGCTGGCGCCGGCCGGTCCATCGCGGTAGCGGGGAGAGCCGGCACGGCTCGGCGAACAGGACGGGCGGTCGTTCCCGCGGGCGTCCCGCCCCTGACGCGGGTCGGCTGTGCGGGATCGGCCGCGTGCTTATAACGCGGCCGTAACGGCATGGCAACGGGGGCTGCGGAGCCTGGACGGTGACTGGCGCTCTGACCGAGACCCGGGCCAGCGGAGGAGACCGCATGCACAGCTCCCCCCGTTTCCTGCAGGGGATGTACGAGTTCACCGGCCAGGGCATGCAGAAGCCCTTCCTCATCGACCCCGCGCTGAGCTATCTCGTCCCGCTGGGGACGACCGCGCAGCCGCTGTACTTCCGCGGCGGGAACGGCACCGGGGAGATGGTCACCGTCGTGCTGATGCGGGACGGCGCCCCGATGCGGCTGTTCCCCATCGGGGCGCGCGGCGCCGTCCACGTGCCGCTGCGGGTGGTGGAGGATCTGCTCGGCGACACCCGGCTCGAGTTGCACGTCGTCGCGCCCGAAGGCTGCGCGGGCGTCCTGTCGGTGGACTTCGGGCTGGTCGAGATATGACCGGCTCCCCCAGGGCGCGCCTGGTCGTGGTGGGCAACGGCATGGCCGGCGCCCGCGCGGTGGAGGAGATCCTCGCCAGGCGGCCGGACCTGTTCCAGGTGACGATGTTCGGCGAGGAGCCGTACGGCAACTACAACCGCATCCAGCTGTCGAACCTGCTGGCCGACGGGACCGACCCTGACGACGAGATCTACCTCAACCCCGCGGCGTGGTACGCCGCGAACGGCGTCACCCTGCACGCGGGGGTACGAATCGTACGGATCGACCGGTTCGCCAGGCTCGTCTACGGCGACGACGGGTCGGTCACCCGGTACGACAAGCTCATCGTGGCCACCGGCAGCCGCACCTTCTTCCCGCCGATGGAGGGGATGTGGGCCGACGACCGGACGCTGACGCCCGGCGTGTTCGGCTTCCGCACGATGGACGACACGATGGCGATGCTGCGCCACGCGCGTGCGCACCACCGGGCGGTGGTGATCGGCGGCGGGCTGCTGGGCCTGGAGGCCGCGCGCGGCCTGCAGCGCCACGGCGTCGAGGTCGACGTGGTGCACTCGGCGCCGTGGCTGATGAACCAGCAGCTCGACGCGCAGGCCGGCCGCATCCTGCGGGCCTCGATGCAGCGGCTCGGGATCACGGTGCACACCGGTGCGAGGTCGACGGCGATCCTGCACGAGGGCGGCCCGGTCACCGGCGTGCGGTTCGCCGACGGGACGGAGCTCGGCTGCGACATGGTGGTGCTCACCGCGGGCATCCGGCCCAACGTCGGGCTGGCCACCGTCTCCGGCCTGACCGTCGAGCGGGCCATCGTCGTGGACGACCAGCTGCGGTCGGTGGACGACGACGACATCTACGTCGTCGGGGAGTGCGCGCAGCACCGGGGCGAGGTATACGGCCTGGTCGCCCCGCTCTGGGAGCAGGCCACCGTGCTCGCCGACCACATCACCGGCACCGATCCGCACGCGGCCTACCACGGGTCGCGCATGGCGACCAGGCTGAAGGTGGCCGGTGTGGACGTCGCCACCATGGGGGTGAAGGAGCCCGAACGCGAGGACGACGAGTTCGTGCAGTTCTCCGAGCCGGGCCGCGGCGTCTACAAGACCGTGGTGATCCGGGACGGCCTGCTCATCGGCGCGACGCTCCTCGGAGACGTCTCCAAGGCGGGCTTCCTGATCCAGGCGTTCGGCGGGCGCTCCCGGCTGCCGGAGGATCGGCTGCGCCTGCTTTTTGAGATGGGCACACCGGGCCCGGAGACGGCGGCCGCCGAACTCGCCGACACCTCCCAGGTGTGCAACTGTAACGGGGTCAGCAAGGGGCAGATCACGGCCTGCGTCCGCGACGGCGCCACCTCGGTGTCCGGGGTGATGAACACGACGCGGGCCGGGAAGGGCTGCGGGGCGTGCAAGGAACTGGTCGCCGACCTGGTGGCGCTCGCCGCCGGGGACGGCGTCGAGGAGGATCCCGACTGGTACGTCCCCTGCATTCCGCTGGCCAAGCCGGCGCTGATGGCCGAGGTCCGGGCCCGCGGCCTGCGTTCGGTCTCGTCCGTCTTCGCCGCGCTCGCTCCGGACGGTGAGCACGCGGCGAGCAAGATGCCGCTGGCCTCGCTGCTGCGCATGATGTGGGGGCGGGACTACCTCGACGAGCGCGACGCCCGTTTCATCAACGACCGGGTGCACGCCAACATCCAGAAGGACGGCACGTTCTCCGTCGTACCGCAGATCAAGGGCGGGGTGACGACCCCCGCGGAGTTGCGGCGCATCGCCGAGGTCGCCGAGAAGTACGACGTCCCCATGGTCAAGATCACCGGCGGTCAGCGCATCGACCTGCTCGGGGTCCGCAAGGAGGACCTGCCCGGCGTGTGGGAGGACCTGGGCATGCCGTCCGGGCACGCCTACGGCAAGAGCTTCCGTACGGTGAAGACCTGCGTCGGCAGTGACTTCTGCCGGTACGGCCTCGGTGACTCGACGGCCCTCGGCATCGCGCTGGAGGACCGGTACAAGGGGCTGGAGAGCCCGGGCAAGCTGAAGCTGGCCGTCGCGGGCTGCCCGCGGAACTGCTCGGAGGCGCTGGTCAAGGACCTGGGCGTGGTCGCCGTGGACGGCGGCCGGTGGGAGGTCTACGTCGGTGGCGCCGCCGGGGCCCATGTGCGCAAGGGCGACCTGCTGGCGACCGTGGGCACCCCCCGGGAGGTGATGACGCTCGCCGGGCGGTTCCTGCAGTACTACCGGGAGAACGCGCGCTGGCTCGAACGCACGTACGCCTTCGTCCCCCGGATCGGCATCGAGCGTCTCCGCTCCGTCCTGCAGGAGGAGGGCGCCCGGCTGGACGACGCGATGCAGGCGTCGGTGGACGCCTACACCGATCCCTGGCAGGAGCGCGCCACGCCCGTGACCGAGGGCCAGTTCCGCTCCTCGCTGCCGCTGGTCCCGCTCCCCCGGGTGCCGGTCCGATGACGTACGTGCTCGGCCCGGCCGGCCAGATCCCCGTCGGTGAGGGGCGGGCGTTCGCCGTCGGCGGTGAGCAGATCGCGGTGTTCCGGCTGCGCGACGGCGGCCTGCGCGCCGTCCAGGCGGTGTGCCCGCACCGGGGCGGGCCGCTGGCCGACGGGCAGATCGACGACGGCGTGGTGATCTGCCCCCTGCACGCCCACGCCTTCGACCTGGCCGATGGTCACTGCGCCACCGGCGCGCCGCCGGTACGCACCTACCCGGTCTTCGAGGAGGACGGCCGGTTGATGGTCGGGAATTAGCGGCCGGAGTATTTACCCGGAGCAGAGTCGCGCCGTGTTGACAGCTTTCCGCGACACCCGGTTACCGTGATATCGCCGAATGTAGATAAGTGTCGGGATACAGGTGCGCGGCAAAGTGCGCGCAACGCCTGCCGGCTTCACGTCTCGGCCACGTCATGAGAACGCACCTTTCTCCGGAGCTCCTTTTCCTGGGCCGTCCGCGCGGAGGGTGCGAGCGAGGAGTCATCTCGATGCGAGAGAAAAGCAGGGCGTGTCTACTGGCCGCTCCAGTGCTCGTGATGTCCTTACAGGGAACCGCGGTGGCCTCGTCCGGTCATCAGAGCGGCCCCTCTCCTGGTTCGACGGCCCCCGGCGGTCGCACGCCCGCGCTGACCGGCAAGACCTGGGAGCTGGACCTGAAGGCCGAGGGCTGCGGGCCGCCCCTGGGCGTGGCCGCGAGCGACCTCGGCATGGGGATCGTCAAGAGAACCCTCGTCTTCGGGGACCAGGGCATGCTCAGGCAGCAGGACACGATCAGCCCCGGCAACGAGGTCAAGAACCTGCTCGAGGCCGCATACGAGATCACGGGAGACACCGTGAACATCCGGTGGAAGCCGGAGGACCAGCAGGTGGACAGCTACCGGATCGCGGGCCTGACCGACACGAGTGTCACGCTGGCCGGTGGCTACTACACGTGCAGGTACAAGAGCACCCAGGAAGCCCCGCCGGCCCCGGCACCGGGGTCTCCGGCGCCGGGCACGCCGATGCCGGAGAGCCCCGCGCCGGAAAGCCCGCTGCCGGAGACCCCGACGCCGTAGGCCGGGGGGTACGGCTTCACAGCCGGGACTCGACGGGCACCGACGTCGCCGGTCCGGTGGGCTCGAAGGCCCGGATCATGGCGTCCTGGGTGAACGACGCGACAAGGCGCCCCTCCTCGGTGAGCACCTGACCGCGGACGTAGCTCATGCCCGCGCCGACGTAGGTGCTCTCGTGGTGGTAGCGGATCCAGCCGTCCCACCGCACGGGATCGTGGAAGCTCACCCCGATGGCCATGACCGCGGTCGAGACCGTCTGATGTGCCTGGGACGTACCGATCCCGGGGTGCGCCCGCATCGTGGTGGAGACGGAGAGATGACCGGTGAAGTGCGCCAGCAGCGCGCGGCGCAGGTCATCGCGCTGGGGCACGGCGTCGTAATGCAGCCAGGCGTCCATGATCGGGGGCCCGACCTCGTCGGGACTGCTGTGTCGCCGGACCCCCTCGATGCGCAGCCGCCTGCCCCGCACCGGCATGTCCGCGGGGTACGCCGCGCCGGGTCCGGCGACCGGCGGGCCCGCCCACCGGTCGTGCCGGATGACGTCGGGCTGCGGATGGTCCAGCAGCACCGTACCGATCGCGCAGGTCCGGTCGCCCTGCCCGACCGTGACCGTGGCGCTGGCGAACGAGCGCCCCGCCCGCACCGGTGTGACGGTGAACTCGAGCGGCTTCGCCGGGTCGGCCACGGCGACGAACAACGCGTGCGCGGAACGCACCGTCCGGCCCGGCAGGGCCTTGCCCGCGGCGACCAGGGACTGGGCGAGGATCTGGCTGCCGTCGACCACCTGCCGGCCCCCGCCGTCGCTGTCCCCCGCGAAACGCGTCCGGGCGGGATCGAGCGGTTCCACGTCGAAGAGGCCGATCATCCGCTCGAGCGTCGACTCGGTCATGGCCGCACCCCGGTGAAAGCGCCCTTGCCGATCGTCACACGGACCTCGTCCTGATCGAAGGCGACGTAACCGGCCAGGCGGGCGACCTCCGGGAAGGGCTCCGGATAGCTCCACGCGATGCCGGACCCCTCACCGCCCGCGGCCCGCCAATACACGGCCTGCCCTTTGAACGGACAGACGGTGCGGTGGCCGGTCGGCTCCAGAGCCGAGAAATCGACCGCGTCCCTGGGGAAGTAGACCACCAGTCCGTGATCCTGCTCGTCGACGGTCAGACAGGCGTTGCTGCCGGCCAGGCGGCTCTCACCCAGCCACGCGCTCATGACGTTGGTGCGGGCCAGCACGTCAACGCGGTAGTCCGGCCGCTCGGGGTACATGGACCGCACAGGCATCGAAGCCACGGCTGCAGCCTCACTCTCATCACTCGGAGGTCCCGGGACGTGGTGATGCGGCCCGCCAGTGGCGAGAGACACACTCTCGTATAACGGAAGGCAGCATCTCCATGGCTGAAGACACTATTCGGCCACTGTCCGCCTGGTCCACTCCGGCCCTCGAAGTACCAGGCCGAGGGGTCGTCCTGGGCGACGGCCGCGCAGGCGCCCATGCGCGCGGTCACCCCGGGCCCGGAGCGCCCGTAGGACGAGCAGCGACGATATGAGCGTTCGCGGTTTTCGATAGGATGCTTCTCTTTAGAAGCGATCACCATTGCCACGCCTGTTCCGCGCGCGTAATGTTGCGTCGACCAGCTGGGAACAGGCCCCGGGACGGCGAGGTCCCTCAAGACCGTTTGGAGATCGTCCATGCACGGAGTGCCGGCAGGGCGGCTGCGCCGATGCCCTCACCGTTGACGGGATCACCGGCCGGACGACGCTGCAAAGGTAGCCATTCGTGAACTTGGACTTCAGTGACGACCAGGAGACGCTGCGCGTCAGCCTGCGCGAGTTCTTCCAGAAGGAGTCGCGTCCCGAGGTCGTCCGCGGCTCGGAACCCCTCGGGTTCGACGCGGCGCTGTGGCGCAAGGTGGTCGGGCTGGGCCTGGCCTCGATCGCCGTCCCCGAGGACCGGGGCGGAGGCGGCGCCGGGTTCGTGGAGCTCGCCATCGCCGCCGAGTCCCTCGGGCGGTCGCTCGCGCCGGTGCCGCTGATCGAGGCGGCGATCGCCAACACCGTGCTCACCTCGGTGCCGCAGCAGGCGACGCTGGAGCCGCTGGTGTCGGGCGCCGTCGCGGGCGATCTGCTGGGCACACTGGCGCTGCACCCGGTCACCGGGGACGTCGCCCGGCTGGTCCCGGCGGGCGCGGTGGCGGACCTGGTCGTCGTGCTGCGCGGTGAGGAGCTTCTGGCGGTCCGGATGACCGGCCGGCCGGCCGACGCCGTTCCCAACCTCGGCGCGATGCCCATCGCCGACTGCCGCCTGGACTCCGGCGAGGTGATCGTGCTGGCGAAGGGCGCGGCGGCCGCCGCGGCCTACGACCATGCGGTCCACCGCTGGGAGATGCTGACCGGGGCGGCGCTCGTCGGCATCGCCTCCAGAGCGCTCGAGCTCGGTATCGACTACGTCATGCACCGCCGGGCCTTCGGCGCGCTCATCGCCGGGTTCCAGACGATCCAGCACCGTCTCGCCGACAACGCGACCGCCGTCGAGGGCGCCCGGCTGCTCGCCTACGAGGCGGCGTGGGCACACGACGTCGAGCTGCCCGCGGCGGGCACGCTGGGCACGATGTCGTTCCTGTTCGCGTCCGAGACCGCGTTCCGGACGGCGTCCGACAGCCTGCACTTCCACGGCGGCTACGGCTACACCCTGGAGTACGACGTCCAGCACTACTTCCGCCGCGCCAAGGCCTGGCCCCTGGTGGCCGGTGACCGCCGTGCCACCTACGCGCAGCTGTCCCACCGCCTGTTCGACGTTACGGAGGACTGACGATGGACTTCCGGGAGTCCGACGAGCTGGCCGCGCACCGCGAGGCGGCACGCACCTGGGCCGACGCCAACGTCCGGCCCGAGTGGGCCGACGAGCAGCTCCGCACCGGCTGCCACCAGACGATGGAGCTGCACGCGCTGTTCGCGCGGGACGGGATCCTGGCCGCCGGCTGGCCGCCGGAGTACGGCGGGAGCGACGTCGCCCCCGGGTTCGCCCGGGCCGTCTTCGAAGAGTGCGCGCGACGGGGGCTGCACTTCGACGGGTGGGCCACGACCACCATGGTGATCCACACGATCCAGCACGTCGGCACCGAGGAACAGAAGCGCGAGTACCTTCCCGCGGCGTTGCGCGGCGAGATACTGATCGCCCTCGGCTACAGCGAGCCGGACTCCGGCTCGGACGTGGCGGCGGCCAAGACGACCGCCGTCCGGGACGAGGCCGGGTGGGTCGTCAACGGCCAGAAGATGTTCACCAGCACCGCGCAGGTGTGCAGTCACGTCTTCGTCCTCGCCCGTACGAATCCGGACGTGCCCAAGCACAAGGGGCTCTCGCTGTTCCTCGTGCCGACGGACGCCCCCGGCTTCGAGATCCAGCCGATCCACACGCTCGGCGGCCAGGTCACCAACGCGACCTTCTATGCCCAGGTGCACGTACCCGATTCGGCCCGTATCGGCGGGGCCGACGAAGGCTGGAACGTCATGAAGGTGGCACTGGTGTACGAGCGGGGCGTCTCCAGCCCGGCGTCGCTGGAGAAGAACCTGGCCCCCGGCCTCGCCGCCTGGGCGCGGCAGGCGCACCGTCCCGACGGGACCCGTGTCCTGGACGACCCGCTGGCCGCGGAACGCATCGGCAGGATCGCCGTCGACGAGGAGGTCGCCCGGCTCCTCGGCCGCTGGATGAACTGGCGCGCCACGAAGGGCGGGGTCCCCGGCGTCGAGGGAACCATGAACAAGCTCTTCTTCACCGAGGCCGAGCAACGGCACTACAGCGACACCCTCGACATCCTCGGCGCCGAGGGCCTGCTGGCACCGGAGGCGTCCGGCGCCCCCGCCGGCGGCCGGTTCGAACGCGACTTCCGGGCCGCCGTGGTCAGCACGGTCTACGGGGGGACGAGTGAGATCCTCCGGGACGTCATCGCCGAACGCCACCTCGGCCTGCCCCGCAACCGCCCGAACCAGGAACTCGGCAAGGCGGCCGACGTGTCACGGTGACCACCGCCCGGACAGGCCAGGACCTTGACCTCCGACAGAAGCGGATGCTAAGCATATGCCCAGCAATGCTGATCGACTGCTCAGCGGCACGGGGACGGGTGCGTTCCCGCGTGCGCTCCGGTACGCGGCAGCGGATCGTGAACATGGTCGAGGGAGGTCCGCGGTGAGCGACTTCGGTTCGGTCGTCCTCCGGGGCCGGTGGGGCCGGTGAGCGCCCTGAACGCGGCCGCGGCCCGCTACGCCGGTGCCCGCGTGACGCGAGTTGAGGACGCGCGGTTGCTGACCGGCCATGGGACCTTCGTCGACGACGTGGTGCGGCCCGGCATGCTCCATGGGTGTTTCGTGCGCAGTCCGATGGCCCGGGCCCGGATCGCCGGCATCGACGCGTCCGAGGCGCTCGCCCTCGAGGGCGTCCACGCGGTCTTCGTGGCGGAGGATCTCAATCCGGGTGTGCGTGAGCAGTGGTACACGCTGATCGGCCGCGATGTCCCGGACACGCCGCGGCCGCCGCTGGCCGAGGGCGAGGTGCGGTTCGTCGGGGACCCGGTGGCGCTGGTGGTCGCCACCGACCGTTACGTCGCCGAGGACGCGGCCGATCTGGTCGTCGTCGACTATGAACCGCTGCCGCCGGTCGTCGACTACGTCACCGCACGCGAGTCCGACGAGCTGGTGCATGCCGGTTATCCGGGCAATGTCGCGGGCGAGCTCGAAGGCCCTCCGCTGGAGCAGCTCGCGCCGGTCTTCGACGAGGCCGCGGTGGTGGTGCGTGAGACGGTCTACCAGCAGGCCTATGCGCAGGTGCCCATGGAGACGCGGGGGCTGGTGGCGGAGTGGTCCGCGCCCACCGGCGAGCTGACGATCTGGGCCGCGACCCAGTCTCCGCACGAGGTGCGCCTGTTCTGCTCCCGGCTGCTGGGGCTGGCCGAGCACCGGGTGCGGGTGGTGATGCGCGACACCGGTGGCGGCTTCGGGCAGAAGGTCATACCGCAGCGCGAGGACATGTGCGTCATGCTGGCGGCGCGGAAGGTGCCCGGCGCGCTGAAGTGGATCGAGGACCGGCGGGAGAACCTGCTGTCGGCCGGGCAGTCGCGCCACGAGCACGCCGATGCGCGAATCGCCTTCGACGCCGAGGGCGGCATCCTGGCCGCCGCGATCGACTACACGCAGGACGTCGGCGCCTATCCGGTGCCGTGGCCGGTGGGGACGGCCGCGGCCGTCGGGATGTTCTTCCCCGGCCCCTACCGCGTGCCGCAGGGCACCTGGTCCACGGCCTGCGTGTTCTCCAACACCGTCGGCCGTACGGCCTATCGCGGGCCGTGGCAGTTCGAGTCGGTGGCGCGGGAGCTGCTCCTGGACATCGCCGCTCGCCGGCTGGGCATGGATCCGGCCGAGTTGCGCCGCCGGAACCTGCTGCGACGTGACGAGCTGCCGTGTCTCAACCCCAACGGCATGCCCTACAGCGACATCACGCCCCTGGAGACGTTCGAGCAGGCGCTCAAGATGCTGGACTACGAGGCCTTCCGGCGAGAGCAGGAACAGGCCCGTGCCGAGGGCCGCTTCCTGGGCGTGGGCACGTGCACCTATGTCGAGCCCACCACCGCCGCCATGGCGTTGCACAGCACCGAGGGCGCCACGATCCGGATCGAGCCGTCCGGCAAGGTCAACGTGTACGTCTCGGGCGGGTCGGCCGGCAACAGCATCGAGACCACCGTCGTGCAGCTCACCGCCGACGCGCTGGGGGTGGACATCGCCGACGTCAGCACCATCCAGGGTGACACGGCGATCACGCCGTTCGGCGGCGGATCGGCCGGCAGCCGGTCGGGCTCGATGACCGCGGGGGCGGTGGCCGAGACCGCGTCCGTGCTGCGGAAGCGGATCGTGGCGATCGCCGCGCACCGCCTGGAAGCCGCCGCGGAGGACATCGAGCTGGCCGGCGGGCGGGTCACGGTCCGTGGCGTGCCGTCCGCGGAGCTGCCGCTGGCCGAGATCGCCTCCATCGCCTACTTCCAGCCCGAGGCCCTGCCGCCCGGGGTGCCGCCGGGCCTGGAGGCCAGCGGCCGGTACCGGCCGGAGACCCCGCTGATCTGGGCCAACGCGACGCACCTGTGCACCTGCGAGGTGGACGTCGCGACGGGCGAGGTGACGTTGCTCCGGTACCTCGTCAGTGAGGACTGCGGCCCGATGATCAACCCCAACGTGGTGGAGGGCCAGATCGCGGGCGGCGCCGTACAGGGGATCGGCGGTGCGCTCTACGAGCATCTCGCCTACGACGAGGACGGCAACCCCGTCGCCACGACGTTCATGGACTACCTCCTCCCCACGGCCGCCGACGTACCGGACATCGAGTACGGCCACGTCGAGACACCGGCACCCGGACCCGGCGGCTACAAGGGCGTCGGCGAGGGCGGCGCGATCGGAGCGCCGCCCGCGGTGGTGAACGCGGTCGCCGACGCGCTCGCGCCGTTCGGCGTGCAGATCACCCGCCTGCCGCTGACGCCGGAGTCGATCGTCGCGCTGGTACGCGAATCCCGGACCCGCGAGACGGCCCCGCCGACAGGAGTGAACTGATGGACCCGCAGCAGACGTTCAGCCCGCGCCGGCGACGGTGACCGGATGAAGCCGTCATCGTTCGACTACCACGCTCCGACGAGCGTCGACGAGGCCGTCTCCCTGCTCGCGGACCTGGGCGAGGAGGCCAAGGTCATCGCCGGGGGGCAGAGCCTGGTCCCCATGCTCGCCCTGCGGCTGGCGGCCTTCGACCACCTCGTCGACCTGCGCCGGGTGGCCGGTCTGCAGGGCATCGAGCGGCGGGACGGGGCCGTCTGGATCGGCGCCGGCACCACCCAGGCCACGATCGAGCGCTCCGCCGACGTCGCCCGGGACGTACCGCTGCTCGCCCGCGCCACACCGCTGATCGGCCACTTCCAGATCCGCAACCGCGGCACGATCGGCGGGTCGATCGCGCACGCCGACGCCGCCGCCGAATACCCGGCGGTGGCCTTGGCGCTCGACGCGCGGATCGAGACGCGGTCGCCGCGCGGCGTGCGGACCATTCCCGCCGACCGGTTCTTCACCGGCCTGTGGAGCACCGACCTGGCGGCCGACGAGCTGCTGACAGGGATCGGCTTCCCTCGGCGGGGCGACCGCTGCGGGTTCGCGATCGAGGAGTTCGCCCGCCGGGGCGGTGACTTCGCCATCGCGGGTGCGGCCGTCGCGGTCGAGCTCGGCGCCGATGCGCGGATCCGCCGATGCGGCATCGGGCTGTTCGGCCTCGGCGCGATGCCGCTGCGCGCGTCGGCGGCCGAGGCGGCGCTGATCGGCTCTGCCCCCGCCGACGTCGCGGCCGACGACGTCGGGAACACCGCCATGAGCGCACTGGAGTCGGTCCCCTCCGACCTGCACGCGTCCGCCGGTTACCGCAGACACGTCGGGGCCATCATCGTGACCCGTGCCTGGAAGAGGGCCGTACAGGAGGCGAGCAATGGCTGACGTCGACATACGCGTGCGGGTCAACGGCATGCTGCGACGCGCGACCGTGCCACCGCGGCTCACTCTCGCCGACTACCTGCGCGAGCGCTGCCAGCTCACCGGCACGCACCTGGGTTGCGAGCACGGCGTCTGCGGTGCCTGCACGGTCCTGCTGGACGGCGAGGCCGTCCGCGCCTGCCTGGTGTTCGCCGTGCAGGCCGACGGCGCGGAGATCACCACCATCGAGGGAATCGCCTCGCCGGACGGCGAACTCTCCCGTGTCCAGGCCGCCTTCCGCGATCACCACGGGTTGCAGTGCGGCTTCTGTACCCCCGGCTTCATCATCTCCGTCACCGCGTTCCTGCGCGACAATCCCGACCCCAGCGACGAACGGATCCGGGAAGGCCTGTCCGGGAACCTGTGCCGCTGCACCGGTTACCAGGGGATTCTGCAAGCCGTCCGGGCGGCGGCGCGGACGGCGGACGGCACAGCCTCCGTGGAGGAGACCGGATGAGACTCGAGAACACCCTCAGCATTCCCGTGCCCGCGCACGAGGCGTGGCAGGTCTTGCTCGACATCGAGCGGATCGCCCCCTGCGTGCCCGGGGCGGCCCTCACCTCGCACGACGGCGACCGTTTCCAGGGAAAGGTCAAGGTCAAGCTCGGGCCGATTGGCCTGGCCTACAGCGGCACCGTCACCTTCGTCTCCCGTGACGAAGCGGCCAAGGTCGCGGTCATGGAGGCGAGCGGCCGGGAGACCCGCGGAGGCGGCACCGCCAACGCGGTCATCACCTGCCGGCTCACGGACCATGGCGACACCACCGACGTCCTCCTCGAAACCGAGCTCGCCATCACCGGTAAACCGGCACAGTTCGGCCGCAGCACGCTCGCCGACGTCGCCACCACCCTGATCGGCCAGTTCGCGGCCAACCTCGCCGACGAGATCGCCGCTCATCCCGTCGCCGGCAACGGTACGGCCCCGGCTCGGCCCGCGGCCCCCGGCGAGGCCACCTCCGGGCGCCCGGCGTCCGCCCCCGGCGACGGCGCCGCCCCGCGCCTCGACCCCGCCCCAACGCGGACGACGCCGGTCGCCTCCCGGCCGGCCGCCGAGCCGATCGACCTCCTGCAGGCGGCCGGCGGCGGGATCGTCCGGCGCGTCGGGCCGATCGCCGCCGCGACGGCCCTGCTGATCCTCCTGCTGACCGTCCGGCGCCGGCGTTCGCCCGGGACCCGCCGAGATACCGGCCCCGGGAAGGCCCGCTGAACCTCCCCGGCACCCCCTGCGCCGCACCCCCGGGCGCGCGCCACCACCGAGCCCTCCCGACGGCCGCTCTCCGCGGTCGTACCCCCTGACCAAGCCCCGGCCACTCCCACAGAAACGATCGCAGACCAGTCCCCGGCCATGCCCGTCATGGCACCGGCGTCGCGTACCCGCCGACTCCGGCTCACAGATCAGGAAATGAGGAAACGATGGCTGGACGAGTCGAAGGCAAGGTGGCCTTCATCACCGGTGCGGCACGCGGCCAAGGACGCAGCCACGCGGTGCGCCTGGCACAGGAGGGCGCGGACATCATCGCCATAGACGTCTGCCGGCAGCTCGAGGGCGTTCCCCTCCCCATGTCGACGCCGGAGGACCTGGACGAGACGGTCGCTCAGGTGAAGGCGCTGGGCCGGCGCATCGTCGCCGCCCAGGTCGACGTGCGCGACTTCGACGCGATGAAGGCCGTGGTCGACGACGGGGTGACGGAGCTGGGTCGGCTGGACATCGTCGCGGCCAACGCCGGCCTGGCCAACACCGGGGCCCCCGCGCACGAGATGCCGGAGAAGGCCTGGCGGGACATGATCGACGTCAACCTGACCGGGGTCTGGCTCAGCGCCAAGGCCGCGATCCCGCACATGATCGAGGGCGGCCGCGGCGGCACGATCGTGCTGACCAGCTCCGTGGGCGGGATGAAGGCCATTCCCCACGTCGGCCACTATGTCTCCGCCAAGCACGGCGTGGTCGGGCTGATGCGCAGCCTGGCGGTGGAGCTGGCCCAGTACAACATTCGCGTCAACTCGGTCCACCCCACCCAGGTGGACACGCCGATGATGATGAATGAGCCGACTTATCGGATGTTCCGCCCTGACTTGGAGAACCCCACCAAGGAAGACATCGCGCCGATCTCTCAGATGATGAACACCCTGCCGGTCCCGTGGGTGGAGGCGGTGGACGTCAGCAACGCGGTGCTCTTCCTGGCATCGGACGAGGGCCGTTACATCACCGGCGTGCAGCTTCCGATCGACGCGGGCGCCCTGCTCAAATGACCACGTCCCGCAGCCGGTGACCCGTCCTGGGTGAGGTGCCCTGGCTCGTCCGTCCCTGCGGCGGTCGTGCCGGGCGGTCCGCGCCCGGGCCGGGCCGGTGGTCACCGCGAGCAGGTGGATCCTGAGCTTCCCGCGTGGCGCGGCCCCCTCACCTGAGCGGGCCGCGCCACGCGGGAAGCCCGGCCCGGCGCGGCTCGGTCCCGAGCGCCGGGCGCCCGCGGGGCTCCTCACGCGCCGCCGTCCGGCCGTGGCGAAAGGGCGACGGGCAGGTGGTCGAAGCCGCGCAGCGTGAAGCCCGGGCGCCGGGTGGGCTCGCCCGCCCGTGCGACGTCGTAGCGCCGCACCAGGACCTCCAGGAAGATCTGCGCCTCCAGCCGGGTGAGATGGGCGCCCAGGCAGAAGTGAATGCCGGCGGCGAAGGCCAGATGCCCGCTGTCGGCGCGGCCGACGTCCAGCCTGTCCGGGCCGTCGAACCGGGCCGGGTCGTGGTTGGCCGCCCCGAGGGCGGTGAGCACCAGCAGCCCCGGCTCCAGGTCGGCGCCCGCCAGGGTCGTCGGCTCCAGTACGGTGCGCGCACCGACCTGGACGGGCGAGTCGTAGCGGAGCAGCTCCTCGACCGCGGCGGGGATCAGTTCCGGGTGGTCGCGGAGCCTGCGCAGCTCATCGGGCCACTCCAGCAGCGCGTGCAGGCCGTTGCCGAGCAGGTTGGTGGTGGTCTCGAAACCGGCGATGAAGAGCAGCAGCGCCGTTGAGATCATTTCACTCTCGTCGAGCGCGTCGTCCTCGTGCGAGGCCGCCAGGCGGCTGAACAGGTCGTCCCCGGGGCGGGCCCGCTTGTCGGCCAGCAGCGCCGAGAAGTAGCCGAAGAGCTCGTCCCCGGCCGCCTCACCGAGCGTCAGGCACTCCAGGTCCGCCGTCGGATCCAGCGCGGTGACCAGCGCGTGCACCTTCGGCGTGAAGGCCAGCCGGTCGGCCTCGGGGACCCCCAGCAGGTCGGAGATGACGTTGACGGGCAGGGGCAGCGCCACGGCGGCCATGAAGTCGGCGCCGGGCTCGGCGGCCAGCGCCTCCAGCAGCGCACCGGTACGGGCGGTGACCGCGTCGCGCAGGGCTTCGACATGGCGGCTCGTGAAGGCCGAGCTGACCAGGCGGCGCAACCGGGTGTGGTCGGGCGGATTGGCGAACAGCATGCTGTGCCGGAGGAGGTCCACGACGGAGCCGGGACGCTCCGCCGGGGCGACGGCGAGCCCGAGTTCGAGGAGCCTGTCGCTCTTGCCGAGGGCACGGTGGCGCAGCGCGGCGTCGCAGTCCTCGAACCGGGTCAGCACCAGGGTGCCGTCGCCGGTCAGCAGGGCGGGGGCCAGCTCCCGCAGTCTCCGGTAGCCGTCATAGGGGTCGTCGCGGAGCGGGTCGGCCATGATCTCCAGGAACAGCCGTTCGGCGTCCGGGTCGGTGCGGGCCACCGTGGCGGCCGTGGCGGGGGGTGGGATGGAAACCATCGGGTGCTCCTTCCACGGGCGGGGCGTCGTTGTCCGCCCCCCGGTCAAGCATTGACAGTCAACTAAATTCTGTCAACAGTAGGAATAAAAGCACGTCAGTTGTCCTCAGCCCCGGGATGCGGAGCCACGCTTCGTCCGGACCCCGCAGGCGCCCCTTGACTGGCCGAACAGCCGGATGGCACCCTCTCCCTATACGTGCTGAGCAGCCGCTCAGCATGGTCGCGGACGTTCCCCGGCGCGACGGGGTCCGGCCGGCCGGGTCGGTGAGGAACCCGCATGGAACACGGGGTCATGGCACGCCTCAGCGCTACGTCGACGTGAGACTCGGAGGAATGCGAATGAGCACTGACGACCTGGTCTACTGGGATCCCTACGACACGAGGTTCGCGAAGGATCCGTACCCGACGTACCGTCGGCTCCGCGATGAGGCGCCGCTCTACTACAACGAGAAGTACGACTTCTACGCGGTCACCCGCTACGCCGACGTCGAGCGGGGACTGCCGGACTGGCGGACGTTCTCCTCGGCCAAGGGCGGGATCCTCGAGCTGATCAAGTCGGGTATCGAGATTCCGCCGGGCACCCTCATCTTCGAGGATCCGACCATCCACGACGTCCACCGCCGCCTGCTCGCCCGCGTCTTCACCCCCCGCCGGATCGCCGCGCTGGAGCCGCGGGTGCGGGACTTCTGCACGCGTACCCTCGACCCGCTGGTGGGCAAGGACCAGTTCGACCTCATCGCCGCCGTCGGCGGTGAGATGCCGATGCGCGTCATCGGCATGCTCCTCGGCATTCCAGAGGCCGACCAGGCGGCCCTCCGCGACTCGGCGGACGAAAGCCTGCGCACCGAGGCCGGCGGGCAGATGGACCTCAGGGGAGGCGCCGTCCTCAGCAACGAGATGTTCGGCGAGTACATCGACTGGCGCAAGAAGAACCCCTCCAACGACCTCATGACCGACCTGCTGAACGCCGAGTTCGAGGACGAGGACGGCGTGACGCGCACGCTCACCCGCGACGAGGTCCTGACCTACGTCACGGTCGTCGCGGGCGCCGGGAACGAGACGACCGGGCGGCTCATCGGGTGGATCGGGTCCGTGCTGGCCCAGTATCCTGAGCAGCGCAAGGAACTCGTGGACGACCCGTCGCTGATCCCCAACGCGATCGAGGAGATCCTGCGCTACGAACCGCCCGGCCCGTCCATCGCCCGGTACGTCACCAAGGACGTGGAGTTCCACGGTGAGCCGGTGCCGGCCGGCAGCGCCATCCTCTTCATCGTGGCCGCCGCCAACCGCGACGAGCGGCGCTACCCCGATGGCGAAAGCTTCGACATCCGCCGCCACATCGGCCAGCAGATGACCTTCGGCGTCGGCCCTCACTACTGCCTGGGCGCCGCGCTGGCCCGGCTGGAGGGGCGGGTGGCGATGGAGGAGATCCTCAAGCGCTTCCCGCGGTGGGAGGTCGACTGGGACAACGCGAAACTGGCGCAGACCTCGACCGTCCGCGGCTGGGAGACCCTGCCGCTCACCATCACCTGACCCGCCCGGCGGCGGACCGCTCCCCTGCCGGCGCCGGGAGGCGTGTCGCCGGCAGGCGAGCGGTCCGGGGCCGCACGGTGCCACCCGCCACGACGAGCCGGCCGGCCGGTACCGCAGCGGGCTCCCGCCGGCCGGCCTCGTCCCATGGGCCGGCGACGACTCCGCAGGCACTCCCTCACGGCCTCCGGCTGATCAGAAGACTCGCCCGAGGTCCTGGCCGACGATCGCGGCCATGCTGTGCTCGGCCAGGGCGGCGATCGTCATGGACGGGTTGCAGGCCCCGGTGGAGCCGGGGATGCGCGCGCCGTCGAGCACGTAGAGCCCGCGGTGGCCCAGGACGCGGCCGAAGCGGTCGACCGCGGCCCCCATGGGCACTCCGCCCAGGGAGTGCCAGGTCGAGGGCCCCTGGGCGTCGGTGTCGATCATCGCTCCGCCGCCGGCCTTGGTGAACTCGTCGACGCGCTTGCGGATCAGCGCCTGGAGCCCGGCATCGCCGTCGGAGGACCAGGTCAGCCGGGCGTCGTCCTGGGCGGCGTCGTAGACCCAGGTGCCGACCGGCTTCACGATCCCGAAGCCGACCACGGTCATCAGCTTGGCGCCGGTGGGGGGCGGCACGGGCGATCCGGCGTGGATGACGGTGAGGGGGATCGAGCTGCTGAGGTCGCGGCCACCGACGCAGGCCAATCAGTGACCCGCCCCCGACCGCGGCGCCGCAGTTCATCGTCATGCCCTGTCCCTGCACGGTCTCGATCAGCCCGGTGTAGGGCTTCCACGTGCCGGGGATGCCGGGCAGCATGCTGTGGTCGGTCAGCCAGGAGGAGCGGCGGTCGACGTTGGCGATGCGGGGGAAGGTCTTGGCGTTCGGCCCGGTCGGCCATCTCAGTCCGCGCTCCAGGACGAGGGGCCGTACCCCGGCGCGGGCCAGCCGCAGGGCTGTGACGCCCCCGCCGAAGCCGGTGCCGACGACGACGGCACGTTCCCGGGACTCGGTGGTGGGGACCGCGGCCGCCTTCGACGCGGCCTGCGCGCGTCCCTGGCCGAGGCCGACCGCCAGGCCGAGCCCGCCGAGTGCGGCCGCGCCGAGAACCTGCCGGCGGCCGGGCATCGCAGGGGGTGTCGAAGTGCTGGAGGGGTTGTCAGGCATGGGGGCTCCAAGTCATCCGTGGGGTGGCGGGAAGACGGCATCGGACCCACGAGCGCAGTGACGGGGTCGAAGGCCGTGCGGTGGGTCGAGCACGGAGGGGGCGGGATCGGAGGGCCGCCATGGAGGCGGTCACGGCCCCGCGGCTGCGCGGTCCGCGTCCTCATCGCCCGCCGGCGCGCGGCGGCCGGGCGGAATATCGCCCGCTCACTTCCGACGCATATCGGAGGTCGACTCATTCCAATGAGCCGGGGAAACCATGGCTCCTCCTCACCATTCAGTTTCCAGCGAGGAACATATGAGCCCGACCACTTGTCGGCAAGACCTAGATTCCCCCGATCTCATGCACTGATCGCAGCAGAAAATCTCCGGAAAGCCACAGAAAGAATGCTCTATTTCAGCTCTGAGCTGCGGTGCCGCCAAAGACGATCTGGCCCTTCCCGACCCGCCAAGGACTCGCTCATTCGGCAAACGGTGTGACCGCGCACAGGTTCCGGGCGCCATGACGTTGCCGACGCCCAATCCACTCCACCCGCCTCCGACGAGGAGCCGTGCCAAGGACCCGCGGGCAGGTGCGCCGGGAGGGCGCGAATCTCCTGCTCAACGCGGCTCGGCGCAGACAGGTGACCAGGATCGGCGGACGCCGCCCATGGAGATGGGCCGGGACCGGGCCGGCCTCGGCCCGTGCCGCAGGACCCATTGCCCTTCCATCCGGCCTGTGAGAGCATCTCTCTCTGTACAGAGAGTAGCGTTCTCATGAAGGAGAACACTTTTTGCATCGGTCTCGCCCACAGACGCCGGACGGTTCGCAACGACAGGGACGGCAAGGTTCCGTGAGCGGAGGCAACGCCGGTGACGCACCGCAGCGCACGGATCGAGGGGACGCGGCGTCCGGCCGGGGCGCGAACCTCCCCGCCTCCATCGCCGGGGTGCTGGACGCCTCGCTCGCGTCGCGCCCGGGCGCCACGGCGGTCGAGGCGGTCTCCGGCGCGTGGACGTACGCCGAGCTCGACGCCCAGGCGCGGCGGGCGGCCGGCGCGCTGTGGTCGCTCGGCGTGCGCCCCGGCGACCGCGTCGCGGCCTGCCTGCCCAACGACCTGGACATCGTCGCGGCCTTCCACGGCGCGCAGCGGATCGGGGCCGTCTGGGCGGGCATCGGGGAGGCGCTCGCGGCGGGCGAGCAGCAGGAGCTGCACGACCTCTGCGACCCGGCGGTCGTGCTGGCCGGACCGCGCTGCCGGCTGAGCTCGCCGGACCGCGTCGACCCCGACCGATGGGCGGAGCTCGTGGCCCGCCACGACGCGGCCCCCCGGGTCGAGCCGGACATCGACGCGCCGGCCGGGATCGCGTTCACCAGCGGGACGTCGGGACGCCCCAAGGCGGTCGTGCACAGCCAGCGCAACCTGCTCCTGCCGGGCGCGGTGCTCGTCGCCACCCGGGGCTGGGGACCCGGGCTGCGCAAGGGCGACAGCTTCCCGCTGACGATCCTCAACCTCATGGTCCTGTCCACCCTGCTCACCGCGCAGGCCGGCGGGTGCTCCGTCGTGATGAACCGGCGCGACGTCGACGGCGTCGCCGACTGGATCTCGGCGCGGCGCGTCACGGTGTGGAACGGCGCCCCCGCACAGCTCTACGACCTCGCCGGGCGCCCGGACCTCGACCTCGGCTCGCTCCAGGAGGTGTGGAGCGGAGGCGGCGACACGCCGGACGCGTTGCGCCGGGCGTTCACCGAGGCGCACGGGCTGGTCCCCCGGGTCACCTACGGCCTGACCGAGGCACCGACCGTCGTGTCGATCGACCCGCCGGGGCACGAGTGGCGCCCGGGCACGAGCGGGCAGGTGCTGCCGCACTACGACGTCGCGGCCTTCGACGACGAGGGCCGCCGCCTCCCGGCCGGCGAGCCCGGCGAGCTACGGCTGAGCGGGACCACCGCGGGCCCGTGGGCGGGCAGGTGGAGACCGATGCTCGGCTGGTGGGAGCGGGGCGGCGTCCGGCCGCCGGAGCCCGGCCCGATCCCCACCGGTGACGTCGGCACCGTCGACGGCGACGGGTGGCTGACGGTGATGGACCGCAAGAAGCTGGTCATCATCCGAGGCGGGGCGAACATCTACCCCCTCGAGGTGGAACGGGTCATCGCGACCCATCCGGACGTCGCCAGGGTCGCCGTGTGCGCGGTGCCCGACGACCGTCTCGGGCAACGGGTGGCCGCCGTGGTGCAGAGCGCCGGGCCCCCGCTCGACCTCGAGGCGCTCGCCGAGCTCTGCCGGCGCGAGCTCTCGCCGTACAAGGTCCCGGAGATCTGGTCCCAGGTCGACACCCTGCCGGTGAACGCCATGGGCAAGATACAGCGCACCCGGCTGACCGAGCTCATCGACCGGCACCGGCGTCCCGGAACGGCCTGAGAGACGACGACCGCGAGACGTCCTGCGGTTGAAGGGAGACCTGCGTGGCGCCAGACCGCGATGCCGCGGCACGGATGTTCGGCCTCGAGGGCCGGGTCGCGATCGTGACCGGTGCCTCCTCGGGTCTCGGCGCCTCGGTGGCCCGGGCCCTGGCCTCGGTCGGCGCCCGGGTCGCCGTGGTGGCCCGCCGGCACGACAGACTGGCCGAGCTCGCCGGACAGATCGACGGCCTCGCCGTCACCTGCGACCTGTCCGGCCTCGACCAGGTCGGCTCCGTCGTGCCGGCGGTGGTCGAGAGCCTGGGGCCGCCGGAGATCCTCGTCAACGCCGCGGGGAACATGTTCACGACCGAGCGCGCCGAGTCCGAGCCGCTCGACGCCGTCCGCCGCACCATGGACCTCAACCTGCTGGCCCCGTTCCTGCTCGCGCAGGCCGTCTTCCCCCACATGCGCGCGGCCGGCCGGGGCGCGATCGTCAACATCTCCTCCATCAGCGGCCGGGTCGGCGTCCCCGGGATCCCGCAGGCGTCCTACGCGGCGAGCAAGGCCGGCCTGTCCGGCCTGACCGCCGAGCTCGCGGTGCAGTGGGCGCGGCACTCGATCCGGGTGAACACGGTGGCCCCCGGCTTCTTCCGCAGTGAGATCACCGGCCCGCTCTACGAGAGCGAGCGCGCCCTCGAGTACCTGCGCCGCAACACCCCGCTGCCGAAGGAGGGGACCGCCGACGACATCGTCGGCGCCGTCCTGTGGCTCGTCGGCGACGCCGGAAGCTACGTCACCGGGCAGACGATCGTCGTCGACGGCGGCTGGACCGCACGCTGACCGCCGGCCGGGGCCACCGGACGATCCCCTCGGCCCCGGCCACGGACCGACGCCCTCCGGCCGGGCGGCGCCGATCGCGTCCCGGTGCCCTTCGTCAGAGGCTCCCGGTGGATCTCCCGGGGGGCCGGGACCGGGCCCTGGTCAGGGTCGGCCGGCCGACGGACGCCTCGGCGAGCGCGGTCGCGGCCACTCCCCGTCCGAGTGAGGCCAGGCCGAGGAGAAGGTGCTTGCAGCCGATCGGGCATTCCTCTTCGGCCGCCAGCTCATGGGCGGTGTCCAGAGCCTTGCGGGTGTAGGGGGTCCAGGCGATGCGCTTGGCCGCCTGGGAGGCTCCCATGGTCAGGGAGCTCTGGATCTGCTGCCGGAGGGGGTCCGCCGGGACGCCGAGGGACGCCAGGAGGCGGACCGCGCTGTTGTTCTCGCTGAGCAGTCCGTAGAGCACGTGCTCGGTGCCGATGAAGTTGTTGCGGTGCTGCACGGCGGCCCGTTTCATGTGGGCCACCGCCGTGCAGATCTCCTCGGCGAACTCCTCGGGCTCGTACCTCCACTGGGGGGCGAGGTAACGCTGCTGGGCGGCCTGGCGGGTGACCCCCAGCGCCGTCCCGATCTGGGCCCATGAGCCGCCGTGGAGACGGCAGTGCTCGACGTAGCCCTCGACGAGCTCGTCGGCGAGCCCGCGGAGCTGCTCGGCCATCGCGACCGCGGCCCTGAGCAGGGCGATCCGATCCGGCTCCTGCCCCGCGCCCTGGCCGGCTTCGCCGTGGGCGCGCTCGACGTCGGCGATGAGCGCATCAAGATCCGGGAGAACCATAAGTCAATCCTCGGTTGCCAAATCCAGAATGTCAACTGCGCCTTACCAAATCAGAATGTCAACCACGCCTTACAAATATGGGTGGCCGATGCCGAGAGTTGACGTCGAACCCGCCCTATGAAATCATTGTTCTTGTATTTAGAGAGCAGCGTTTCCGCACACTGGATATAGATGTCGAACCATGACATGAGGTTGGAAGGGATATTCCACCTTAACGACGAGGTTGCTGGGAGTCCTTCACCATGTTGTCGCAAGGGGCGCGCTATGTCGGCGCCACCTCAATCAGCCTCGCCGAGGGGTGGAGCCTGGAACGGCTCACTCCGCCGAGCCGGCTCTTCGGCGCGAATGGCATACGCACCGGCCCGGACGGCCGCATTTATGTGGCACAGGTGGCCGGCAGCCAGATCAGCGCGCTCGACGTCGAGACCGGCGAGCTGGAGACCATCAGCGCGCAGGGCACCGACATCGTCGCGCCCGACGACGTGGCCTTCGACGCCCAGGGCAACCTCTACGCCACGGAGTACTACGACGGGCGCGTGAGCGTACGCGGCACCGACGGCCGCACCCGGGTGCTGCGCGACGACGTGCCCGGCGCCAACGGCATCACCTTCCACCAGGGCCGGTTGTTCATCAACGAGTGCCGCATCGGTGGGCGCCTGCTGGAGCTCGACCCGGGCGGCGGGGCACCCCGGGTGCTCCTGGAGAACCTGCCGATGCCCAACGCCATGGAGTTCGGGCCGGACGGCAAGCTGTACTACCCGATGCTGGGCTCCAACGACATCTGGCGGATCGACCCGGACGGCGGCGAGCCTGAGCGGGTGGTGGGTGATCTGGGTGCCCCGGTCGCGCTGAAGTTCGATGCCGAGGGCTACATCGTCTCCCCCCAGGTGGGCAGCGGGGAGGTGTTGCGGATCGATCCCCGCAACGGCGAGCGCACCGTCCTGGCCACCATCGCCCCCGGTCTGGACAACCTGACGTTCGTGGGGAACCGCCTGTTCGTCTCGGGCTTCACCGGGCAGATCACGGAGGTTCTCGGCGCCGGCCGGACCCAGGCGGTGCTGCCGGGCGGCCTGACCTGGCCGCTGGACCTCACCGTCGGCGGCGATGGCACCCTCTACGTCTCCGACGGCACGTTCTTCTACACCCTCCCGCCCGGTGGCGGGCTGCAGACGCTGGGGATGCTCTTCAGCCCCGGCTGGCCGGGCTACATCCGCGGGGTGACCGCCGCCGGCGAGGGCGAGTTCATCGTCACCACCTCCCTCGGCCAGGTCGCGCGGTGGCTGCCCGCGAGCGGTGAGCACGAGGTGCTGGCCGGCGAGACCGAGCCGCTCGACCAGCTCTACGGCGTGGCGGTCGCACCCGACGGCAGCGTGCTGGCCGCCGAGCTCGGCACCGGCCGCGTGATCTCCGTGCGCGACGGCGAGGTGGCGACCCTGGCCTCCGGGCTGGACCAGCCGACAGGCGTGGCGATCGGCCCGGACGGCCCCTGCCTGGTCTCCGAGTCCGGCGCCGGGCGCGTCGTCTCGGTCACCGGCTCCGGCGTCGACACCGTGGTGGACGGTCTGGAGAAGCCGCAGGGCATCCTGGTCCGCGGCGGGAGGCTCCTGATCGTGGACGCCGGCGCCAAGTCACTGGTCGAGGTCGACCTCGGCAGCAAGGCCCGGACCACGATCGCCCGCGACCTGCCGGTGGGCGCCCCGCTCGGGGTGGATCCCAAACCTCTCAAGGGGTTGCTGCCGTTCTCCGGGCCCCAGGGGCTCTTCGCCGGCATCGCCGCCGCGCCGGACGGCACCCTCTACGTCTCCGCCGACGCCGAGGGCAGCGTCCTGGCGCTGCGCAGGGCGGGGTGAGCGGGGCCATGGAGCATGACCTCCTCGGGCTGGGCGGGCGCGTCGTCATCGTCTCGGGTGCGGGCGGCGGCGGCATCGGCACCACGGTGACAGGCATGGTCGCCCGCGCCGGGGCGACCGTGATCGCGGTGAGCCGCTCCAAGGAGAACCTCGACAAGCACGTCGGCCCGCTGGCGGCGGAGGGCCTGCCGATCGTGCCGGTCGCGGCCGACGCCTCCACCGACGAGGGCATCGCGACCGTGATGGAGCAGGTCGGGCGGACGGAAGGCGACCTGCACGGGCTCGTCAACGTCGCCGGCGGCGCCGCGCCCTCGGACTGGATGCCGTCGACCCGGGTCACCCGGGAGTCCTGGCGGGCGCTGTTCTCCCAGAACCTCGAAACGATGTTCTTCATGAGCCAGGCGGTCGCCGGGGAGCTGAGGTCCACGGGCCGCCCGGGGTCGATCGTCTCGGTCTCCTCGATCAGCGGCATGAACACCGCGCCGTTCCACATCGGCTACGGCACGGCCAAGGCGGCGCTGGTGGCGGCGACCCGCACGATGGCCGTCGAGCTGGCGCGGCACGAGATCCGGGTGAACGCCATCGCCCCCGGTGTGACCGCGACGCCGGCCTCGCGCACGTACGTCGAGGAGGACCCCGAGCGCGACCGCCGTGCCATCGCCATGGGCCGGCGCGGCCGCCCGGAGGAACAGGCCGGGGCGATCCTCTTCCTGCTGTCCGATCTGTCGAGCTACGTCACCGGCCAGACCCTTCTGGTGGACGGCGGTCTCAACCTCAAGTGGAGCTGGCTGGACGCCGACAACACCTCCCTCTTCCTCAAGGACGAGTCGTTCCGCGCCGCCATGACGCGCTGGTGACCGTCCGTGTACCGACCATCTCCTGACGCGAGTTGGAGAACCTCATGAGCGAAACCATCGAGAACACCCAGGAAACGACCTCCGCGACGGCGGAGCTGCTGGCGAAACCGGTCGTGATCCCGGTGCACGCCTACATCTCGCGGGAGTACGCCCGAGCCGAGCGGGACAGGCTGTGGAGCAAGGTGTGGCAGCAGGTCGGCCGGGTCGAGGAGCTTCCCGAGGTCGGAAGCTTCCTCACCTACGACATCCTCGAGGACTCGTTCATCATCACGCGCACGGCGCCCGACACCATCCGCGCGTACTACAACGTGTGCTCGCACCGCGGCCGCCGGCTCGTCGACACCCCGGAAGGCAAGAGGGACGCCCGCGGCCGCGGCCGGCAGTTCGTCTGCGGTTTCCACGGGTGGCGCTACGACCTGGACGGCCAGTGCATCCAGGTGCCCGAGCGGGACGACTGGCAGTGCACGCTGACCGACGAGAACATCCGTTTGAAGCAGGTCAGGCTCGACACCTGGGCCGGCTGGATCTGGATCAACATGGATCCGGACTGCGAGCCGCTGCGGGACTACCTCGGACCGGCGGTCACCCTGCTCGAGCCCTTCCAGCTCGAGCGGTTCCGCTGCCGGTGGCGCCGCTGGTTCGTGGCCGACTGCAACTGGAAGGTCGCGGTCGAGGCGTTCAACGAGGCGTACCACGTGCCCTACACCCACCCGGAGTTCATCCCCTTCGGCAGTTTCCTCAGCTGGTCCAAGGTGCAGGGCAGGCACAGCAACATCGGCTTCGAGGCGCCCAAGGGCATGGAGGCCAACCAGGGCAAGCTCCGGATCGGCGGCGCCGGTGACGCCCGCGTCTCCACGGCCGAGATGCAGAACTTCATCTGGGAGAACGCGAACACCAACACCACCGAGACGCTGGTGAACGTCGCGAACCGGCTGGTCGACGAGTTGCCCGAGGGCACTCCCGCCGCCGAGGTGGCGAAGTACTGGGTGGAGACGGCCCGGCGCGAGGACGCCGAGCGGGGCGTGGTCTGGCCGACCGTCGAGCCCGGGATCGTCGCCGAGAGCGGCACCGCATGGCAGATCTTCCCCAACTTCCAGCTCGGGCACGGGCAGAACAACCTGCTGTGCTACAGCTTCCGGCCCTACGGGGACGACCCCGACAAATGCTACTTCGAGGCCGCCGTGTACCAGCTCTACCCGGCCGGTGAAGAGCCGGAGACCGAGTGGCTGTACACCCTGGTGGACGACCCGGGCTGGGGCACCGTGCTGCCGCAGGACTTCTCCAACATGGCCGCCGTCCAGCAGGGCATGAAGAGCCGCGGCTTCCAGGGTCCGCGACCCAACCCCTACCGGGAGCGCGCCGTCGTCAACCTGCACCACAACCTGGCCAAGTACATGGGCACCGGCGAGCCGCGCGAGCTCGCCTGAGTCCCCGACCAGCCCCCACGAAGAACCACCCTGAGCCGAGGATCCCGCATGCAGAGATGCGAACCCACCCAGACGCCTGAGATCGACCACGCGGCCCTCAGGGAGAAGTACCTGGCCGAGCGCGACAAGCGCCTGCGCCCCGAGGGGCAGCAGCAGTACCTGGTGACCGAGGGCGAGTTCGAGGACTTCTACGAGGCCGACCCGTACCAGCCGATCGAGCCGCGTTCTCCGATCTCCGAGGACATCGACGTGGCGGTCCTCGGCGCCGGTTTCGCGGGTCTCATCGCCGGGGCCCGGCTCAGGCAGGCCGGTGTCGGCGACTTCCGGATCATCGACCTGGCGGGCGACTTCGGCGGCGCCTGGTACTGGAACCGCTACCCCGGCATCCAGTGCGACACCGACAGCTACTGCTACCTGCCGATGCTCGAAGAGACCGGCTACATGCCGAAGGAGAAGTACGCGCACGGGGACGAGGCCTTCGAGCACTGCCAGCGCCTCGGGAGGCACTTCGGCCTCTACGAGAACGCGATCTTCCACACCATCGTCCGCTCGGCCGAGTGGGACGAGTCGATCAAGCGCTGGCGGCTCGGCACCAACCACGGCGACGACATCCGCGCCCGCTTCGTCGTCATGTGCCAGGGGCCGTTCAACAAGCCGAAACTCCCCGGGATACCCGGCATCACCGACTTCCAGGGCCACACCTTCCACACGGCGCGCTGGGACTACGAGTACACCGGCGGCGACATGAAGGGCGGGCTGGACGGGCTCGCCGGCAAGAAGGTCGCCGTCATCGGCACCGGCGCGAGCGGCATCCAGGTGATCCCGCACGTCGCCCGCTCCGCCGAGCACCTGTACGTCTTCCAGCGGACGCCCTCGTACATCGACGAGCGCGGTGACGTGCCGCTGGACCCCGAGTGGGTGAAGACGCTGAAGCCGGGCTGGCAGAAGGAGCGGCAGCGCAACTTCCACACCGCGGCGTTCGAGGCCTTCGCCCCGGGCCAGCCGGACCTCGTCTGCGACGGCTGGACCGAGGTGAGCCGCAACCTGGCCGCGCACCTGGACGCCACGGGCGGCTGGGCCTCGCTCGCCGACCCGGTGAAGTTCATGGAGCTGCGGGAGCTCGAGGACTACAAGGCGATGGAGCGGCTCCGCGACCGCGTCGACGGCATCGTCGAGGACCCTGAGACGGCCGAGGCGCTGAAGCCCTTCTACCGCTTCCTGTGCAAGCGGCCGTGCTTCAACGACCAGTACCTGCCGACCTTCAACCGCCCGAACGTCACCCTCGTCGACGTGTCGGCCACCAAGGGCGTCGAGCGCATCACCGAGAAGGGCATCATCGCCCACGGCGTCGAGCACGAGGTCGACTGCATCATCTTCGCCAGCGGGTTCGAGATCACCACCGACCTCGACCGCCGCTTCGGCATCCAGCCGTTCGCCGGCCGGGGCGGCCTGTCGCTCTACGACCACTGGGCCAAGGGCTACCGCACCCTGCACGGCATCACCAGCCACGGCTTCCCCAACCTGTTCTTCACCGGGTTCATCCAGGGCGGCGTGACCGCGAGCACGACGGCGATGTTCGAGCAGCAGGCCGACCACATCTCCTACATCGTCCAGGTGGCCCTGGAGCGCGGTGCCTCGGTCGTGGAGCCCACCACGGAGGCCCAGGACGAGTGGGGCAGGACCGTCAAGGAGACCGCGGTCGACAACAGCAGCTTCCAGCGGGAGTGCACGCCCGGCTACTACAACAACGAGGGCGAGCAGAACATCCGGTCGCACCTGGGCGAGCCCTACTGGCCCGGCTTCTACGCGATGGAGGACCTGCTCCAGGCATGGCGTGACACGGGCGAGCTGGAGGGCCTCGTCCTGGACAGGTGACGGGCACGGGTCCGGTGAGGCGCGTCGTGAGAGGAACATGTCATGCCTGAACTCAGGTTCGACGACCGGGTGGCCGTGATCACCGGTGCCGGTCGGGGATTGGGGCGCGCCCACGCCCTGCTGCTCGCCGCCAGGGGGGCCAAGGTCGTCGTCAACGACCCGGGCGTCAGCCTGCGCGGGGACGGCGTCGACACCGGGCCCGCGGAAGAGGTGGTCAAGGAGATCACGGCGGCGGGCGGTGCGGCCGTCGCCTGCACCGAGTCGGTGGCGACGGCCGAGGGCGGCCAGGCGATCATCGAGTCGGCGCTCGACCACTACGGCCGGATCGACGTCCTCGTCCACAACGCCGGAATCCACCGTCCGGCGTCGCTGACGGAGATGACGTACGAGGACTTCGACGCCGTCCTGGACGTCCACCTGCGGGGCGCGTTCCACGTCGTGCGGTCCGCGTTCCCCCGGATGCGCGCGGCGCGGTACGGCCGCGTCGTGCTGACCTCGTCGATCGGTGGCCTGTACGGCAACCATCAGGTCGCCAACTACGCCACGGCCAAGACGGGCATGATCGGGCTGTCCAACGTGGTCGCGCTCGAGGGCGCCGCCGAGGGCGTGAAGTGCAACGTCATCGTTCCCGGCGCCCTGACGAGAATGGCCGAGGGGATCGACACCTCGGCCTACCCGCCCATGGGCCCGGAACTGGCGGCCCCGGTCGTGGGCTGGCTCGCCCACGAGTCCTGCTCGATCACCGGCGAGATGCTGGTGTCGATCGCCGGCCGGGTGGCGCGGGCCTTCATCGCCGAGACGCCGGGCGTGTACCGGCCGTCCTGGACGATCGAGCAGGTCGGCGAGCAGCTGGCCGCCATCCGCGACACCGACGACCCCTGGATCCTGCCGGTCGTCCCCTCGGCCCACGTCGACCACATCCGCAACAGTTTCGCGATGGCCACGCAGGGCGGCGGTGCGTGAATGCGCGCCCGAGCCGTTTCACCGTTGAAGACGAGAAGCAGGGTGAGAACATGTCAGTGAAGGTCTACGAGCGCATCCTGCAGCTCCTCGAGGCCGAGGGCATCAACACCATCTTCGGCATACCCGACCCGAACTTCGTCCACATGTTCCATCTCGCCGAGGAGCGCGGCTGGAGCGTGGTCTCCCCTCACCACGAAGAGTCCGGCGGCTTCATGGCGGAGGCGGTGTCGCGCATGACCGGGAAGGCCGCGGTGTGCATCGGCACGCTGGGCCCGGGCGTCGCCAACCTGGCCGGCGCCATGATGTGCGCCAAGGTCGAGAACTCCCCGGTCATCTTCCTGGGCGGCCAGCGCGCCCGCATCACCGAGCAACGAGTCCGCCGCGGCCGCATCCAGTTCGTCAAGCAGGCCGAGCTGTTCGAGCCCTCGGTGAAGTACTGCGCCAGCATCGAGTACGCCGACCAGACCGACGAGGTCATCCGCGAGGGCCTGCGCAGGGCGCTGACGGGGACCCCGGGCCCGGTCTACATCGAATACCCCTCCCACGTCATCCAGGGAGAGCTCGACGTCCCGCCGGCGCTGCCGCCCGCGGCGTACCGCCTGGTCGGCCAGACGGCCGGCGCCGACAAGGTCGCCGAGGCCGTGGAGTACATCCGGGCGGCCGAGCAGCCGATCCTGCTGGCCGGGCACGGCGTCCACACCGCGCGGGCCGGGGAGTCGGTCAAGGCGCTCGCCGACCTGATGGCCTGCCCGGTCATCCAGACGTCGGGCGGTACCTCGTACATCAAGGGGTTGGAAGACCGTACCTTCCCCTATGGCTTCTCGCCGGCGGCGATCGACGCGGTGGTGAGGTCCGACCTGTGCCTGGCCATCGGCACCGAGCTCGGCGAGCCCGTCCACTACGGACGGGGGCGGCACTGGGCGGCGAACGAGGCGAACCGCAAGTGGGTCCTCATCGAGCAGGATCCTCAGGCGATCGGCGTGAACCGCTCGGTCGACGTACCGCTGGTGGGCGACCTGCGCGCGATCGTCCCGCAGCTCGTCGACGCGCTCAAGAATTCGCCGCGCAGCCCGTCGGCGGAGCTCGACGGCTGGATCAGGCAGGATGCGGCCCGGTTGGCGGAACTGGCGGAGACGGCTCCGCCCGGCATGTCGCCGGTGCATCCCGCGCGCCTGATCGTCGAGGCGACCAAGGTCTTCCCGGCGGAGGGCATCATGGTCCGCGACGGCGGTGCCACGACCATCTTCGGCTGGACCTATTCGCAGGCCAAGCCCCATGACGTGATGTGGAACCAGAACTTCGGCCACCTGGGCACGGGGCTGCCCTATGCCATCGGCGCCGCGGTGGCCGACGGCGGGCGGCGCCCCCTGATGCTGATCACCGGGGACTCCTCGTTCCAGTTCCACATCGCAGAGCTGGAGGTCGCCGCGCGCCTGAACCTGCCCCTCGTCTGCGTCGTGGCCGTCGACTACGCCTGGGGCCTCGAGGTGGGCGTCTACAAACGCACCTTCGGCCAGGGATCGCTGGAGACGGGCGTGCACTGGAGCAAGGACACGCGCCTCGACAAGGTCGCCGAGGGCTTCGGCTGCCACGGCGAGTACGTCGAACGCGACGAGGACATCGCCCCCGCCATCAAGCGCGCCTATGCCAGCGGCAGGCCCGGGGTCGTGCACGTGGCGGTCGACCCGAAGGCGAACTCGGAGGAGATGCCGAGCTATGACGAGTTCCGGACCTGGTACGCCGAAGGAACGCAGTGACCCGGAGGCCGGCCCACTCGCCAGACGACACTTCAAGAAAGGGATGGACGGGTCATGCGTGAGTATCTGAAGTTCTACATCGGCGGACGGTGGGCCGACCCGGCGGAGCTCCGGACCATGGAGGTGGTGAACCCCGCGACCGAGGAGGTCTGCGGCACGGTGGCGGTCGGCTCAGCCGCCGACGTGGACAGGGCGGTCGAAGCCGCCCGGGCGGCGTTCGCCGGCTGGTCGGCGACCGGCGTCAAGGACCGGCTCGAGGTGCTCCAGAACATCCTCGCGGCCTACCAGGAGCGCACGAGCGACCTCGCCGCGGCGCTGACCGAGGAGATGGGCGCGCCGGCCGCGCTGGCCGGCGGCTTCCAGGTCGGGCTCGGGGCCGGGCATCTGGCCAAGGCCATCGAGGTGCTCGAGAGCTTCACCTTCGAGGAGCAGCGCGGCGCCACCCTGGTCGTCAAGGAGCCGATCGGCGTCTGCGGGCTCATCACACCGTGGAACTGGCCCATGAACCAGATCGCCGTGAAGGTGTTCCCCGCCCTGGCGACCGGCTGCACCATGGTGCTCAAGCCGTCGGAGCGCTCCCCCTTCACCGGCCAGACCTTCGCCGAGATCCTGGACGCCGCGGGCGTACCCGCCGGTGTGTTCAACCTCGTCCAGGGCGATGGCCTCGGCGTGGGCGTCCCGCTCTCCTCCCACCCCGGCGTCGACATGATCTCCTTCACCGGCTCGACACGCGCGGGCATCGAGATCGCGCGGAACGCGGCGGAGGGCGTCAAGCGGGTGACCCAGGAGCTGGGCGGCAAGGGCCCGAACATCATCCTCGATGACGCGGCCTTCGCCGAGAACGTCGGCAAGGGCGTGACCGGCATGATGGGCAACTCCGGGCAGACCTGTAGCGCACCCTCGCGCATGCTGGTCCCCCGGGCCCGCATGCAGGAGGCCGTCGGCGTCGCTCGCGAGGCCGCTGCTCAGACGACCGTGGGCGACCCCCACGGTGACTTCGTGATCGGCCCGGTGGTCTCGGGGTCCCAGTTCGAGAAGATCCAGGCGCTGATCCAGAAGGGCATCGACGAGGGGGCCACGCTGGTGGCCGGCGGCACCGGACGCCCCGACGGCCTGGAGAGGGGCTTCTACGTCAAGCCCACGGTCTTCGCCGACGTCACCAACGCCATGACCATCGCCCGCGAGGAGATCTTCGGGCCGGTGCTCACCATTCTCGGCTACGACGACCTGGACCACGCCGTCGAGATCGCCAACGACACCGAGTACGGCCTCGCCGGCTACGTGGCGGGCGCGGACCTCGACCAGGCCCGCGCCGTCGCCCGCCGGATCCGGGCGGGCTGGGTCGCGATCAACGACGGGTTCGACTTCGGCTGCCCCTTCGGCGGCTACAAGAAAAGCGGCAACGGGCGCGAGTGGGGCGAGTTCGGCTTCCACGACTACCTGGAGACCAAGGGCATCCTCGGCTACGCGCCCGACGAGCAGGAATAGGGCCGGAATGGACAGTCTCACCGAGGAGCTCGAGAGCCTGCTCGACCGGCTGGGCAGGCGCGGGGGCGACTGGCGCATCGCGAAACGGACGATGCTCTACGACTGGTCCCAGGATCTCGGCACGTCGGCCGACTGGTCCCGTGGCCTCATGGAAACGCCGTTCAGTGCCGGGCATTTCACCGGCCGGGCGGTCGGCGATCACAGCGCGACCTTCTTCGGCGAGTGACCGGCATGGCTTCGCTGACAGGCAGGGTCGCCGTGGTGACGGGCGCCAGCCGCGGCCTGCTGAACCACACCTGCGAGATCGCCGAGGACACCGCACACACGGAGACCTACTACCTCTTCGCCGGCCGCAACCGCGACGAGTCCAACTGGATCGCCGGTGGCCGCTACATCGACCGGCTGGAGCGCCGCGACCGCGCATGGCGGATCGCCCTGCGCACCAACGTGATCGAATGGTCGGGATCACTGCCGACCATGCCGCTGCCGTTCGCGGACGTGCCGGACATCCATGGCAACGGCGCGCCGGTGCGCGGCAAGGACGACCCTTCCTACCGGCGCCCGCTGGTCAACCTGCGCGAGGAGCACCTTCCGCCGGGTTCTGCAGACTGAACGCGGCACCACCGAATCCGGTCGCGCCTGGTGAATCGACGAAGGGAAATACCAACCGATGTTTTCGGCCATTGTGATCGAGAAGGGCGAGGCGGGGCAGACGGTCGCGCTCAGGAACGTGGGCGAGGCCGAGCTCCCGGACGGTGATGTCAGCGTCAGCGTGGAGTACTCCACGCTGAACTACAAGGATGCCCTCGCCATCACCGGCAGGTCGCCCGTGGTCCGCAAGTTCCCCATGGTGCCCGGTATCGACCTCGCGGGCGTCGTCACCGAAAGCGGTCACGCCGGCTGGGCGAAGGGCGACCGCGTCGTGCTGAACGGCTGGGGCGTGGGCGAGACCCACTGGGGCGGCCTCGCCCAGCGGGCCCGCCTCAACGGGGACTGGCTGGTGCCCCTGCCCTCCGTCTTCACCACCCGGCAGGCCATGGCGATCGGAACGGCGGGCTACACGGCGAGCCTGTGCGTGGACGCCCTGCTGGAGCGGGGCGTACGTGCGGATCAGGGCGAGGTCCTGGTGACGGGCGCGACGGGCGGCGTGGGCAGCGTGGCGATCGCGCTGCTGGCCAAGGCGGGTTTCAAGGTGGCCGCCGCGACCGGGAAGGCGTCGGAGAGCGAGTATCTGCATGGGCTCGGCGCGGCCTCGGTGCTGGACCGCGCGGAGCTCGCCGAGGCCGGCCGGCCCATGCAGAAGGAGCGCTGGGCGGGCGTGATCGACTCGCTGGGCAGCCACACGCTGGCCAACGCCTGCGCCCAGACCCGATACGGCGGCACGGTCGCCGCGTGCGGACTGGCCCAGGGCATGGACCTCCCGGCGTCGGTCGCTCCGTTCATTCTGCGCGGCGTGAGCCTGATCGGCGTCGACAGCGTGATGGCGCCCGGTAAGCGGCGCCTGGCCGCGTGGGAGCGTCTGGCGCGTGATCTCGACGCGGGCGCGCTGGATGTGATCGCCCAGGAGATCGCGCTGGGAGAGGCGATCGCCGCGGCGGGCCGCCTCATGGAGGCCACGGTCCGCGGCCGCATCGTCGTCGACGTCAACGCCTGAGCGGGAGCAGAAGTGAGCGACAAGTCCGCACAACCGCAGATCACCGAGCTCGATCTGACCGATGTCGATCACCGCGTGGGCAAGCCGGTCGGCGGGGGGCAGCTGTGGGATCCGTGCAGCACCTCCGACATCCGCCGCTGGGTGATGGCGATGGACTATCCCAATCCGCTGCACTGGGACGAGGAGTTCGCCCGCGCCTCGAAGTTCGGCGGCCTGGTCGCGCCGCAGTCCATCGCGGTGGGGCTGGACTACGGGCACGGCGCGCAGCCGGCGTGCGTGGGATACATACCCGGCAGCCATCTGATCTTCGGCGGCGAGGAGTGGTGGTTCTACGGCTGCCCGGTACGGCCGGGAGACAAGCTGTTCCAGGAGCGCCGCTTCCACGACTACAAGGTCGTGCAGACGAAGTTCGCCGGCCCCACGATGTTCTCGCGCGGCGACACCGCCCACACCAACCAGCACGGCACCCTGGTCGCGCGCGAGCGTTCGACCGCGATCCGCTATCTCGCCGCCGAGGCCGAGAAGCGCGGCATGTACGAGAACCAGCTCGGCGAGAGGAAGCGCTGGACGGCCACCGAGCTGAACGAGATCGAGAAGGTCCGCCATGAGTGGCTCCTGTCGAACCGGCTGGGCCTCTCGCCGAACTTCGAGGAGGTGCAGGTCGGCGACCGGCTGCCGCGGCGGGTGATCGGCCCGCACAGCGTCGCGAGCTTCACCACCGAATACCGCGCCTTCCTGTTCAACATCTGGGGCACCTTCCACTGGGTCGCACCGCCCGGCGTCGAGGATCCCTGGATCAACCAGGATCCCGGCTGGGTGGAAGGCTTCGAGTTCGACGAGGAGGGCGCGAGGATCGACCCGCGCAAGCGCGACGGGCTCTACGTCGGTCCCTCGCGTGGCCATATCGACAGCGACAAGGCCGGCGAGATCGGCATGGCACGCGCCTACGGCTACGGCGCGACCATGGGCGCCTGGTGCACCGACTACCTGGCCTACTGGGCCGGTCATGACGGCCTGGTGCGCCACTCCAAGGCCGACTTCCGCGGACCGGCCTTCGAGGGCGACGTGACCTATTTCGACGCCGAAGTGGTCGGCAAGCAGCCGGACTCGACATGGGGCGTGCCCCTGGTCCAGGTGAAGTCGCGCCTGACCAACCAGGACGGCGGCGTGCTGGTGGACTGCACGGCCGACGTCGAGCTGCCGCTCTAGCGGCGCCAAGCGGAAGGGAGTCGGCGATGGGCGCTGAGACGACGTCCGATGCGGCGCGATCGGCCTCGATCGTGTCGGGTCCGCCGTTCGGCACCGAGCCGGGACTCGGGGCGCTCACGCTGCCCGGCTTCCTGCGCGAGGTGACGGCGGACCACGGCGAGCGGGAGGCGCTGGTCTTCCACGCGGACGAGGGCGTGACCCGCTGGAGCTACGCCGAGCTGTGGGAACGCGCGATCGAGGTGGCCCGCGCGCTGCGCGCGGACGGTGTGGGCAAGGACGGCCGGGTGGGCGTGCTGATGACCAACCGCCCCGAATGGGTCGCGGCGGTGTTCGGCATCTCGCTGGCCGGCGGCGTGGCCGTCACGCTCAGCACCTTCTCCACCCCGTCCGAGCTCGACCATCTGCTGCGCGCCTCCGGCGTGTCGGTGCTGCTGTTCGAGCGCACGGTCGCGAAGAAGGACTTCGCCGCCCTCCTGACCGAGCTGGAGCCGCGGATCGACGGCGCCGCGCCCGGCGCGCTGCGCTCCGGCCGGTACCCCTTCCTGCGCCGCCTGGCGATGATCGGAGATGCCGCGCCGGGGCTGGCGATCGACACCTGGGAGACCTTCCTCGCGCGGGGCGCCGACCAGCCGCGCGAGCTGGTCGAGGCCACCGCCGCCGCGGTGCTGCCCAGCGACGCGGCCGTGCTGTTCTTCTCCTCCGGCTCCACCAGCAAGCCGAAGGGCATCCTCAGCAGCCACCGCGGCGTGGCCACCCAGCTGTGGCGCTTTCGGCGCATGTACCGGTTCGGCCCGGAAGATGACATCCGCTGCTGGACCGCCAACGGCTTCTTCTGGTCCGGCAACTTCGGCATGGCCATCGGCGCCACCCTGGCCAGCGGCGGCGCCATCGTGCTGCAACCCACCTTCGACGCCGCCGAGGCCCTGGCGCTCATGCAGGCCGAACGGGTGAACTTCCCGGTGGCCTGGCCGCACCAGTGGGCGCAGCTGGAGGGTGCCCCCAACTGGGGCACCGTCGATCTGAGCGCCATGCGCTTCGTGGACTTCAACACCCCGATCGCCCGCCACCCCACGGTGTCGGCCAAGTGGTTCGAGCCCGGCCACGCCTACGGCAACACCGAGACCTTCACCATCACCACCTGCTTCCCCGCCAACACGCCCCCCGGCGTGCACGCCGACAGCAGCGGCGAGGCGCTCCCGGGTGTGACGGTGAAGATCGTCGACCCGCTCACCGGTGAGGTCCTCCCCCGCGGCGAGCGCGGAGAGATCTGCGTCAAGGGCCCCACCCTCATGCTGGGCTACATCGGCATACCGCTGGACGACACCCTCGACGCCGAGGGCTTCTTCCGCACCGGCGACGGCGGCCGCCTCGACGACCTCGGCCGCCTGTTCTGGGAGGGCAGGCTCACCGACATCATCAAGACCGGCGGCGCGAACGTCTCCCCGCGCGAGGTGGACGAGGCGCTCGCGGCGCATCCCGGCGTCAAGATGGCCCACACCATCGGCCTCCCGCACGAGACCCTCGGCGAGGTCGTCGTCGCCTGCGTCGTGCCGCACCAGGGCGCCGGCCTCGGCGCCGAGGAGATCCGCAGCGCACTGCGGGAACGGCTGGCGAGTTACAAGGTGCCACGGCACGTGCTCTTCTTCGCCGAGGAGGAGATCGCCCTCACCGGCAGCGCGAAGATCAAGTCCAGTGATCTCCGTGAACTGGCCGCCGAGCGCCTGCAGGAGTAGGAGCCCCCGGAATTCACCAGCCGGCAGCAGAGGACCCCGGCGTACCGAAACGGCGACCGCCGGGTCCGGTGAGAGGAGGAACGAAGGATGGCCACGATCGTCACGGAGAAACTGGCTGAAACCGTCGGGGCGGAGGTACGGGACGTCGACGTCGACCGTCTGCTGAACGACGACGATCTGCCCGCGGCGTGCCTGGAGGCGCTCGAGGAGCACGGCGTGCTGTTGTTCCGCAAGCTGCACGCCGGCGATGACGCCCAGGTGGCGTTCTGCCGGAGGCTGGGCGACCTCGTCAGGTTCCCCGGCTATCCGATCCCGGAGATCATGGAGATCAGTTTCGACCCGGACAACCCGAACGCGGAGTACTTCGCGAGCAACGACTACTGGCACATCGACGGTGCCCTCGGCGAGACCCCGACGAAGGCTTCGGTGATGAGCGCCCACGTGATCGCCGAGCAGGGCGGCGAGACGGAGTTCGCCAGCACCTACGCGGCCTACGACGCCCTCTCCGACGAGGAGAAGGAGCGCTACGCCAAGCTCCGGGTGGTCCACACGTTCGAGGCGATCCAGCGCCTGACCTACCCGGACCCGACACCGGAGCAGCTGGCCGAGTGGGCGTCGCGGGCCGACCGGGAGCACCCGCTGGTGTGGGAGCACCAGTCGGGACGGCGTTCACTGGTGTTCGGGGCGACGGCGTCGCACATCGTCGGGATGGACGTCGAGGAGGGCCGGGCGTTGCTGGCGGACCTCGTACGGCGAGCCACCACACCCGACCGGGTGCTGCGGCACACCTGGTCGGTGGGCGACATGGTGATCTGGGACAACCAGGGCCTGGTCCACCGGGCATGCCCCTTCGACCGGCAGAGGCCGCGCAGGATGCACCGCACGACCCTCGTCGGCGACGAGCCGATTCGATGAGCGGCCGCACGGCCATCGTCACCGGCGGCGCCTCGGGCATCGGCGGCGCCATCGGCCGACGGCTGGCGGCCGACGGCGCCATGGTGGCGATCTTCGACCTCGACGGCGAGGCCGCCCGGGCCGCGGCCGCGTCGATCGAGCAGGCCGGCGGCAAGGCCATCGGCCTGTCCGTCGACGTGACCGACCGCCCCGGCATCGACGCTGGGCTCGACGAGGTACGGGCCCGGCTGGGCCGGCCGGCGATCCTGGTGAACAGCGCCGGGATGAGCCTCGACGGCCCCTTCCTCGAGATCACCGCCGAGGCCTGGAACCGCGTACTGGCCGTCAACCTCACGGGCACCTTCGACTGCTGCCAGGCGGTGCTCCCGGACATGGTCGAGGAGGGCTGGGGTCGCATCGTCAACATCTCGTCGTCGAGCGTCCACAGCGGCGCATCCGGAATGGCCGGCTACGTGGCGTCGAAGTCGGGCGTGGTCGGCCTCACCAAGGTCCTGGCGCTGGAGTTCGGCCGGCACGGGATCACGGTCAACACGATCCCGCCCGGTTTCATCGACACGCCCATGCTGCGCCGGACCGTACGGAGCGGCTTCATCAGCGTCGAGCAGCAGACGGCGAAGACCCCCGTCGGCCGCATCGGCCGGCCCGAGGACGTCGCCGCCGCCTGTGCTTTCCTGGTGAGCGAGGAGGCCGGCTACATCACCGGGCAGATCATCGGCGTCAACGGCGGACGGAACACCTGACCTGGCACGACCGGCCTCTGCCGCCCCGCCTTCGCCGGCGTACCGCGGCCGGTGGCGGGCCGGGAGCAGCACCTGAACGGCTTCGGCGAATTCGGACATGAGGATCGTGATCGTGGACTTTTCCCTCACGGAGGATCAGCAGGCCATTCGGGATGCCGTTCTCGAATACTGCTCCCGGTTCTCCGATGATTACTGGCTCGAACGTGACGATGAAGGTGTCTTTCCGTCCGACTTCCACAAGTCGATGGCCGAGTCCGGCTGGCTCGGCGTCGCCATGCCCGAGGCGGTGGGCGGCGCGGGCCTCGGTATCACCGAAGCGGCGATCATGATGCAGGCGGTCGCCGAGTCGGGGGGCGGGATGACAGCGGCCTCCAGCATCCACGGCCCGGTGTTCAGCATGCAGCCGGTGGCCCTGTTCGGCACCGAAGAGCAGCGGCAGCGCATGATTCCACCGGTGCTCAGCGGCGAGGATCTCATCTGCTTCGCGGTGACCGAGCCCAACACCGGCCTCGACACGACGAAACTCAGAACCCGCGCGGAAAGACGCGACGGCGGCTACCGGGTCGACGGGGAGAAGATCTGGATCTCCGTGGCCCAGGTGGCGAACAAGATGATGCTGCTCGCCCGCACCACTCCCCTCGACGAGGTGAAGCGCAAGACCGAGGGACTGTCGCTGTTCTTCACCGATCTCGATCGCTCCAAGATCGAGGTTCGCAAGATTCGCAAGATGGGCCGGCACGCCGTCGATTCGAATGTGCTGTTCATCTCCGACCTGTGGATTCCGGCGGAAGACCGGATCGGGGCCGAGGGCGACGGATTTAAGATCATCCTGCACGGCCTCAATCCCGAGCGCATACTGCTCGGCGCCGAAGCCATAGGGCTCGGACGGGTGGCCATCAAGCGTGCCGCCCGCTATGCCAGGGAACGCATCGTCTTCGACCGGCCCATCGGCATGAACCAGGGGATCCAGCACCCGCTGGCGAAATGCTGGGCGCAGCTGGAGGCCGCCAATCTGATGGTCATGAAAGCGGCCACGATGTTCGACAAGGGCCTGGACTGCGGTGTCGAGGCGAACGCCGGCAAGTACCTGGCCGCCGAGGCCGGGTTCGAGGCATGCCACACCGCCATGCTGACCCTGGGCGGAATGGGATACGCACAGGAGTATCACGTCGAACGCTACCTGCGTGAAATCCTCATCCCGCGAACCGCGCCGGTCAGCCCTCATATGATTCTGAATTTCCTGGCCGAGAAGGTGCTCGATCTGCCCAAGTCCTACTGAGACGGAAAGACATCGGATCGAGGAGTCAGAGAGGCAATGACCGGCACAGGCGAGACCTTCAGCGCGCGCTCCTGGCTGTTCGCCCCGGGCGACAGCGAAAGAAAGATGGAAAAGGCCACCGCCGGCCCGGCGGACATCGTCGTCCTCGACCTGGAGGACGCGGTGACGGACGACGGAAAGCCCAGGTCCCGGGCGATGGTCTCGGCCTTTCTGACGGCTCGGCCGCAAGAGGACAGAGACCGATTGTGGGTGCGGGTCAACCCGCTGGACGGCCCCCATGCGCTGGCCGACCTGGCGGCGGTGATCCCCGCACAGCCCGGCGGCATCATGCTTCCCAAGTCACGCGGCCGTGCGGACGTGGAGCTTCTCGACCACTACCTCTCGGCGCTGGAGGTATCCGCCGGCATCGAGCAGGGCTCGACGAAGGTCATCGCCCTGGTGACCGAGACGGCCGAGGGCATGTTCACCACCGGCTCGTACAAGGGCGCACCGAGACTGGTCGCCATGACCTGGGGTGCGGAAGATCTCGCCGATGCGGTGGGCGCCAGCGAGAACCGCGATCCTGACGGAGGCTATGGCTTCACCTACGAGCTGGCCCGAAGCCTGTGCCTCCTGGGTGCGGCCGCCGCCGGTGTGGCGCCCATCGAGACCATCCAGGGCGACTTCCGTGATGTGGAAGGACTGCGCCGGCGAGCCGAGAAGGTACGCCGTGACGGATACCGGGGCATGCTGGCCATCCACCCTGCCCAGGTGGATGTGATCAACGCGGCCTTCACCCCCACGGAGGAGGAACTCGCCGCGGCTCAGCAGATCGTCGATCTGTTCGCCGCAAATCCCGGCGCCGGCGCCATCGGTCACCAGGGCGCCATGCTCGACCGCCCCCATCTCGCCCGCGCACAGGCCCTGCTGGCATCAGGGGGACGCGCGTGACGGCCGTCTCCGATGCCGGCGACCTGGACCTCGGCCGGTTCCTGCGCCCCGGCGACCACATCGTCATGGGCCAGGCCTGCGGCGAACCGACCACGCTGGTCGAGGCGCTGATCGCTCAGGGCCGCGAGATCGGCGGGCTTTCCGCCTTCATCGCGACGAGCTTCTCCGGTCTGCTCACCCCGGCGGCGACGGACGCCTTCTCCCTGTCCAGCATGGGGGCGATCGGCGCGTTGCGCTCGCTGACCAAAGAGCACAGGCTCGGCGTGGTCCCCTGCCATGTCAGCCAGATCGGCCCGATGATCGAGGCCGGGACCCTCGCGTGCGACGTCGCCTTCGTCCAGGTCAGCACGCCCGACGCGAACGGCGACCACAGCTTCGGCCTCATCAGCGACTACGTACGGGCCGCCGTCGCCAAGGCGCGCGTCGTCATAGCGGAGGTCAACGACCAGGTGCCCTTCACCCACGGCGAGCTGCTGCCCGCAGCGGAGATCGACTGCGCCGTGCGGGTCTCGCGGCCGCCGGTGGAGGTGCCACCGGCGAGAATCGGCGAGACCGACGAGGCCATAGCGGAACACGCCGCCGCCTACATCGAGGACGGCTCGGTCATTCAGACCGGGGTCGGCGCCGTGCCGGATGCGGTCCTTCGCCTGCTGCACGACCGCAGGGATCTGGGCGTGCACTCGGGGATGCTGGGCGACGGTCTGGTCGAGCTGGTCGAGGCGGGCGTCGTCACCAATGCGCGCAAACGCATCGACAAAGGGGTCTCGGTCAACGGTGCCCTGATCGGCACCAGGCGTCTCTACGAATTCGCCCACCGCAACCCGCGGATCCGCATGTGCACCACTTCCTACACCCATGATGCGGCCGTGCTCGCGCGGCTGGACGGACTGGTGACCATCAATTCAGCCGTGGAGGTCGACCTGACCGGCCAGGTGAACGCCGAACAGAGCGGATCGGCCTACTTCGGCGGTACCGGCGGCCAGGTGGACTTCGTCCGGGCCGGGGCGCGCTCACCCGGTGGTCACGCCATCATCGCTCTGCCCGCCACCGCCAAGGGCGGCACGGTCAGCCGGATAACCGTCCACCTGTCGGGGCCGGTCACCACCGCGCGCAGTGACGTGGATGTGATCGTCACCGAGTTCGGCGCGGCCGAGCTCAAGGGCCAGACCCTTGCCGAGCGCACCCGCCGGCTGGTCGCCATCGCCCATCCCGACTTTCAGGAAGAGCTGGCGCGGGAGGCCCACACCGTTCAGCAGAGGGGCTTCTGATGAGCGACACCGTGCTCATCGATCGAGGCTCGGGCACATGAAACACCCAGGTCCCCTGTCGGGAGTACGCGTTGTCGATCTGACGGCGATGGTCATGGGCCCCTACTGCACTCAGATCATGGCCGATATGGGGGCGGATGTAATCAAAATCGAGCCCCCCACCGGCGACAACACCCGATACATCTCGGTCGGGCCGGAACCGGGAATGGGAGGGGTGTTCGTCAACGTGAACCGCGGCAAGCGCAGCGTGGTGCTGGACCTGCGTTCCGGCGAGGGCAGGCGCACCTTGCGGGAACTCATAGAGCACGGCGACGTGTTCATCCATTCGATGCGCGCAAAGGCCATCACCGGACTCGGATTCGGCTACGAAGAAGTGGCCGCCATCAACGCATCGATCATCTACACCAACTGCTACGGTTACGGACGCCGCGGCCCGGACGCGAATCTCACCGCGTACGACGATACGATCCAGGCCGAGTGCGGCCTGCCGTTCGTGCAGGAGAAACTGACCGGCGAGGCCGCCTATGTCGGCACCATCATGGCGGACAAGGTGGCTGGGTTGACGGCCCTGTACGCGACCATGATGGCGCTTTTCCACCGCGAGCGGACCGGCGAGGGCCAGGAGGTGGAGGTCGCCATGTTCGAGACCATGGCCGCGTTCATGCTGGTCGAACATGCCAATGGTGCGATGTTCAGCCCTCCGCTGGGTCCTGCCGTTTACCCGCGTGCGGTGACACCCGACCGGAAGCCCTACCGCACCAAGGACGGCCTCATCTCCGCACTGGTGTACAACGACAAGCAGTGGTCCGCATTCGTCAACGCCGTGAAACCCGCATGGGCCGGCGAACACTTCGCCACCCTCGAACAACGAGCGCGCCGAATCGACACGGTCTATGCCCTGCTGGGAGAGACCTTCCTGCAGCGTACGACCCAGGACTGGCTCGGGCTGCTTCGGTCTCTCGACATTCCCGCCGCGCCGATCCGTACCCTCGACGAGCTGTTCGACAATCCGCATCTGAACGAAGCGGGATTCTTCGAGACGGTCGACACGCCTAACGGCCCAGTGCGCTTTCCCGGCGCCCCGACCTGGTTCTCGCGAACCCCCGGCCGTATCGCCGGTCCCGCCCCCAGGCTCGGCGCCCACACACAGGAGGTAATGGACGAGCTGGACACGGCCGCGGCGGCGGAAGACCTCCCTCAGGACGATCCGCGCACGGATGACGTGACCTGAGGGGCACCTCGATGGCGGAGTTCGGTGATCCTCAGGAAGCCGGTCGCGGTGCCCGGCGCCCGGCTCGTCATGTCCAGTTTGAGCTGTGTCGTGCGGACGGGGTCGAACGTGATGGTCGTCGGCCGGTTCGACGCGGCGGCCCAGGTGACGCGGGGGTTCCTGACCGGGACGAAGGCGCTGCCGTTCCAGTGGGTCACGCTGATCGCGGCCGGCAGGTCATGGGAGGCGTCGACCGTGAAGCAGGCCGTCACGGCACCGAGCATCCGGGGAGCCGGTGACGACACCGAGACCCAGTCGCTCGCATGGGCCCGGCTGAAGGCGGGCAGCAACGCCGTCGGCGCCTTGTCGTAGTGGTTGGACCAGCCCGTCGAGGGGTCACCGTCGAGCATGGCGGCGGGAAGGGTGCCGGGGGCACCGGAGTAGCTCGCGTCCGCGAGGGGCGTGCCCGCCGCGGGGCCGTTCGCCGGTGTTGCCGGAACCGCTGCCGTGGAAGACGCCGCCGTGGAAGACGCTGCCGTGGGGGCCGTTGCCGTCAGGTCGGCGGCGAGGGTCGCCGGCGCCGGTGTGGCCGAGAGGGTCACCGTGGCCGGGCGCAGCCCCGGCGAGGTCGCGGTGACGGTGATGGGGCCCGGCCGCCGCGTCGACCTGGCGATCGCGAGGGCCTTGCCGTTGAAGGCGGCCCTGGTGGTGGCCTGGTAGCCCTCCGCGTCCTCCTGCCTGCCGTTGTCGAGCCCGGCGAGCCTCCCACTGCCCGTGACCGTGAAACGGATGAGGTTTCCGGCGTCGGGGACCATGACGCCGTGGGCGTCGACGACCTCGGTGGTGAGGTGGGACAGCGATGAGCCATCGGCGGCGAGAACGGTCCTGTCCGGGGACAGCCGCAGTGCGGACGGCGCCGAAGCCGTGGCCACCTCGTCGGTGGCCACGACCTTGCCGTCCCGCATCGCCTTGGCCACCAGCCGTCCCGGCGCGAACGGGACGTTCCAGCTCAGGTGCAGCTTGCCCGCGCTACCGTTCGGGCTGGTGTAGCTGCCGGGATGGCGGCCCGAGCGGACCGTCTTGTCGTCACCGGTGGCCTGCGTCGTCTCGAGATACGGCGTGCCGTACGTCGTGGTCTTCCTGTCGAACCTCCGTACGCCCAGGGACCTGCCGTTGAGGAAGAGCTCGACGGTGTCGACGTTGGAGTAGGCCCAGATCTGGACGGGCCGCCCGGGGGCGTACCCGGTCCAGTTCATCGGCAGCAGGTGGACCATGGGCCGGGTCGTCCACTGGCTCCTGAACAGGTAGTACATGTCCTTCGGGAAGCCGGCCGTGTCCACCGCGCCGAAGAAGGAGGACTTGACCGGGAAGACGTCGTACGGCGTGGGCTCGCCTATGTAGTCGATGCCCGACCAGAGGAACTGCCCCGCGAAGAACCTGCGGTCGCGGTCCTTCTTCAGGCCGTATTCGCCGCTCATCGTCCACGGAGCGAGGTTGTTGTCGTAAGAGGAGGTTCCCCGTTTTCCGGGCGTGTGGTTCTCACCGGTGTTGAGCTGTTCGGGGTCCTGGTAGACGCCCCGGGTGGACGTTTCCGAGGAGGACTCCGACTCGAAGAAGAACTTCGTCGGGTACCGCGCGTGCAGCGCGTCGACCGAGGCGGCCGTGTTGTAGTTCAGGCCCATGCCGTCGAGCAGCCCGAGGATCCGGTCCTGGGCCGACCCGGCCTTCGGCACGCTGCGGTACTTGTTGGACCCCATCACGATGGGCCTGCTGGTATCGATCGACTTCACGTCGGCGATCAGTCGCTTGGCGATCGGCACGCCGACCGGCACGGACGTCGAGTCCGGGATCTCGTTGCCGATGGACCACAGGACCACCGCTGGGGAGTTCCTGGCGGCACGGACCATCTCCTTGATGTCGGCGTCGCTGTGGGCATCGAAGAAGCGTCCGTAGTCGTAGGCGACCTTCGGCCTGCGCCAGGTGTCGAAGGCCTCGACCATCATGACGATGCCCAGCCGCTCGCAGACGTCGATCATCTCTGGCGAGGGCGGATTGTGCGAGGTCCGCAGGGCGTTGACGCCCATGCTCTTCATGATCTTTATCTGCCGCACCAGCGCGTCCCTGTTGATCGCGCTGCCCAGCGCCCCCTGGTCGTGATGGAGGTCGACGCCCTGGATCTTCATGGGTCTGCCGTTGAGCGAGAAGCCGCCCGCCGGGTCGAATCTGAACCAGCGGATCCCGAACGTCGTCGTGGTGGTGTCGACCGTCCGGTCCGCCACCACGATGTCGGTCCGCAGGGTGTACAGGTACGGGTGATCCGTGGACCACAGAACCGGGCGATCGACCCGGATGTCGTCGACGGCCGGTTCCGCACCCGCCGTGGCCGTGGACCGGTGCGACGCGACGATCCTCCCGTCCGGGCCGCGTACCGTGGAGACGACGGCGACGGGCCGGGTGCCGCCCGCGTCGTCGGCGACGCTCGTCCGGACGCGTACGTTCGCGTACCCCTCCGCGTAGGTGCTCTCGAGGCCCGGCGTCGTGACGAAGACGCCGTGGCGGGCAGTGTGGACCGGGTCCGTGACCACGAGGTGCACGTGACGGTAGATACCGCTGCCCGAGTACCACCGGCTGCTGGGCAACCGGTTCCGGACCTTCACGGCCAGGACGTTGGGGGTCTTCCCGTCCGTACGGGCGAGCTCCGTCAGGCCGACCTCGAAACCCGTGTAGCCGTACGGGTGGTGTGCGAGCAGGTGGCCGTTGAAGTAGATGGAGGAGTCCATGTAGACGCCGTCGAACTCGACCGAGATCCGCTTGCCGGCCATCGACGGCGGCAGCGTGAAGGTCTTGCGATACCAGCCCAGACCGCCCTGCAGGAAGCCGGTGCCGCTGTCGGTGTTCCCGGTGGGGGTGGGGGTGAGCTCGATGCTCCAGTCGTGGGGAAGGTCGAGGCTTCGCCAGGCGGAGTCGTCATAGCCCGGCTGGGACGCGCGCGCATGAGCGCCCGCCGGGTCGGTGATGCCGTCCGGATTGACCAGGGCGAACTTCCAAGCCCGGTCGAAGTCCTGGCTGCTGCCGCCGCCCGCGACCTCGACGGTCCCCGTCGCGCCCTGCCCCCCACCGGCCCGCGCCGGGGAGAGGCCGGTGACGCACGCCAGCACCGCGGCCACGGCCGTGACCTTACGAAGCACGTTCCCCGACATCGAGCGCCCCCCGCCGAGCCGACAGATGCGATGAAGCGATCCCCCGTCTCCAGCCGGCCGCCGAGCCCCCTCCCGGCTACCCCGCCGAAGACACCGGACGACCTTGCCCAGATCGCACGAGCCAGGCATACATACCCCCGGAACAGCCGAATCCGGCCAGCCCCAGACCCTGCGGTGGCAAAGCCTTCAGACAGGGACATGTGCCGCAGGGATGGCGTACGGGCCCGCGCGCGAGCCCGTACGCCATCCCCGCACCGTGCGTCAGCGCATAGCCGCCGGCGCCGGGTCACCTGTCTCCCAGCGGGAGGCGGTGCACCCCGCCCTGTTCGGTACCGGCGTACAGCCACCTGCCGTCCGGGCTGACGCTCAGGCTGAGCACGCCCTTGTTCTGCAGGCCGGAGGAGATGTTCTGCCAGGTCCGCCCCCCGTCGGCCGAGCGCAGCACGCCTCTGCCGCCGAGGCGCAGTCCGTTCTCCCAGTGCGTGGACGTGCCCGCGTACAGCACGTCCGGATCGCGCGGCGACACCACCAGCGACGACACCCGCATCGACAAGGATCCGGCGTCGGCGGTGCGGAACGTACGGCCACCGTCGGTGCTCACTCGCAGCGTGGCGCCGCCGACCATGATCCGCTGTGGCCTCCTGGGGTCGATGGTGATCGCCGACACCGCGCCGTCACCGGTCTTGGTGATGTGCGCGCCGCCGTCGTCGGACCGGTAGAGGCCGTCCGGCGTACCGACCCAGACGCGGTCGGCGTCGTGCGGGTCCCCGGCGACCGCGTCGACCCGGTGCCCCAGGAAGTACCTGCGCCAGGTCCGGCCATCGTCCTTGGTGACGTACAGGCCGCTGCCGGCCAGGCTGGTGAATCCGACAAAAACGCGCCGGGTGTCGGCCGGGTGCACCAGCAGCGTGGTCGGCGTCTCACCGGCGTTGGTGACACCTGACCAGCTCACGCCGCCGTCGGAGGACCGCGACAACCAGAAGGAGCCGAACGCGTCCGTGCGCACCTTCCACAGCACGCGCGGGTCCGAGGGCGAGGCCGCCAGCTGGCGGATCGTGGTGCCGACGGTCCCCTCACTGGAGTTGCCGCTCCACTCCGGGTTCACGCTCTGCCCGGTCGGCAGCGAGGTCAGGCTGGTCTCCATGTCGGTGGCCGCGACCAGCGCCGGCGTGCCGTTCGCCCGCCTGCCCACGGCCAGCGCGTACACCGAGGTGCCCTGCACGCCGATCCGGTCGTAGTGAGCGCCGGCGTCCGTGGTCGCGTAGAGCCCGCCGCCGTCGGCCGACACCAGGGTGGCGCCGCCGAACCTGCCGAAGTCGACGTCGATCGGGCCCGGTGCGGGCTTGGGCAGCGCGCTCCAGACCGCTCCGTGGTCGCGGCCGACGAAATCCTGCTGGTAGGAGCCCACGTACACGGTGCCACCGGACAGCCGTACCGAGAAGGCGTCGTTGCCCTCCGGCGTGATGCGGTAGAGCACCTTCCACGTACGGCCGCCGTCCCGGGAACCGTGGACGGTTCCCTCGGCGGTCGCCGTGACGACGAGCTCGGAGTCCGCCCCGACGCCGACCGCCCCGCCCGAGTCGGTCGTGTAGACGTGCTCGGCGGGCGCGAGCTCGTTGCCGGTCGCGTGACGCACGACCCAGACTCCGGAATAGGTGCTCATGTACAGGTCGCCGCCGGCGAGGGCCGCCCCGGTGATGCCGGTGGGCAGCGTCACCGCGTGCGTGGTCCAGTGCGCTCCCCCGTCGTCGCTGCTGACGACCCCGCCGGCGGTCACCGCGACCAGCGCCCGGCCGTCCGACACCAGCGCGTCCACGTGCGTGTTGGGGAACGGCAGGGTCCGCCAGGTGCGCCCCCCGTCGCCGGTGGACAGCATCTTGCCCTCGTACGTCGGGTCGTAGGCGTCGATGGAGTCGGCGTACGCCCGGCCGTTCACCCCGTACCACATCCGCTTGGGGTCGCGGGGGTCGACGACGATGGTGCCCGTGCCGCCGGCCACCGGCAGCCGGTCGAGCTGCCGCCACTGCCGGCCCTTGTCGGTGGTGAGCCAGATCCCCGCCTTGCCGAGCTGGGTGAGCACGAGCTGATCGGGGGCGGCGGGCGAGGTCGCGAGCCGGCCCGCCTGCCCGTTCGGCCCGGCGGGCTGCCACCCGCCGTTCCCGGTCGCGGCCGGGATCACCTCGAACGCGCCGGTGCCGCGCAGCACCTGCCCGCCGGACGCGGTGGCCTGTGCCTCCAGCCGGTAACCACCGGCCAGGTGCCCGGTCACCGGCGCGCGGTACCAGCGATCGAAGTCGAGGGTGGCCGTCACCCGGGTACGCCGCCCGTCCGGGGCGGTCACCGTGACGACCGGCGGCCCGGCGAGATCCGCCGGGGCGTACAGGAACACCTCGGAGTTCCCATCGCTGGGATCCGGGCTGGTGCGCAGCAGCAGTGGCCGCAGCGCGAGCAGGTACGGCACGCGCAGCCTCCCGCCCACGGTCACCCAGCCGCTCACGTCGGCGTCGGTGCCGGGCCGGTCGGCCGTGGCCGTCACGGTGACGGTCGCCGTCCCACCGGCCGGTACGGTCACGACGCTCGGGCTGACCCGGACCCGGCCGGGGCTGCCGGCGGCCGCGGCGACGCCGAGCGGCGCTCTGAAGGAGGTGCGTCCCTGGTTGGTGAGCGTGACGGTGGCCTTCGCCGTCGTGGTGCGGTCGCGCAGGTCGGCCAGGCCGAACGAGACGGTCGGCGGCTGCGCGGTGACGGTCGCGTCCGCCGCGGCGGCCACGTCGAGCCGGCCGCCGCCCTGGGTCGTCGGCCCGCTGCCGGTCAGCGGCCTGGCGGCGCCGATGAGCGCTTCCGCGACATGTTTCGTGCCGAGCTGACGCAGCAGAGCGGCGGCGCCCGCCACGTGCGGCGACGCCATGCTGGTCCCCGACATCCGGTACTGGCCGTACTCCCAGAGACTCTTGGGCACGGTCGAGCGGATCTCGACACCCGGTGCGACGAGATCCGGCTTGAGTGTGTGCCGGGTGGTCGGGCCGCGTGAGCTGAAGCCGGCGATCTGGTCGGTCGCGTCCTTGCCCGTGATCGTGATCGCGACTTTGCCCTGCGCGCTCAGCCGGCCCAGCTCCGCCCACTGGGTGCTCTCCACGGCCATCACGACGATCTTGTCCATGCGCAGGTCGTCGCCGGAGGCGAGAGTCGAGGGAGAGGCCGGCTGCCCTCCGCTCCGGCCGGCGAACTGCGGGCCGGCCGACGACACGGAGTACGTCAGAGCGGCGATCGCGCCGCGCTTCTCGGCCTCCCGGGCGCGCAGCACGCCGTTGCCCGAGTCGGAGTAGGCGACGACCTTTCCGTGCAGGTCGCCGGCCTTGTCGAAGTCGGCCGGTTCGCCCTCCCCGACATCGACGAGGGTGCCGGTGGCCGGTTCGGCGGGCGGGCTGGCCGAGTAGGCGGCGCGCGTGGCCTGCAGTTCCTCGCCTGTCCGGGCCAGCCGGGCGACCGGTATCCGGATGCCGCTGAACGAGGCTCCGACGGCCAGCACGCCGTCCGCGGCGGCCGGCGTGCCGATCGTCGTCGCTCCCGGCCCGGCGTTGCCGGCCGCGGCGACGACGACCACGCCGGACTGCGTGGCGCGGGTGGCCGCCTGCCCGAGCGGGTCGGTGCCGTCGCCCGGGGCGCCGACGCTCATGTTGACGACGTCGGCGCGGTGCGGGTTGGCCGGGTCGACCGCGGCCTCCAGACCGGCGATGACGTCCGACTCGTAGCCGGCACCGTCCGCGTTGAGGACCTTGTAGGCGGTGAGGGAGGCCCCCGGCGCGGTCTGCGCGATGATGCCGGCGACGTGGGTGCCGTGCGCGTTGTCGTCGGTGGGGTCGTCATCACCGTTGACGAAGTCGTGGCCTCCGACGACCTTCCCCTTCAGGTCGGGATGGGTGCCGTCGATGCCGGTGTCGACGACCGCCACGGTGATGCCCGAGCCGGTGACCTTGCGGCCGGTGGGGTCCTTGCGCTGCCAGAGCCCGGGTGCGCCGATGAGGCTGATGTTGGCCTCGGCGGTCGTCTTCACCGGCAGGTCCGGGTAGACGGCCTTCACGCCGGGCAGCGCCCGTACCTTGCCGAGCTGACCGGCGGGGACCGCCGCGGCGACGGCGTTGACCAGCCGGGAGAATCGCCGTGTGGTGCGCAGGGTGACGCCGGCCCGGCGGGCGTTCTCGAGCAGGTCCTGTCCGGATCCGGCGCGCGCGCCGGGTGCGGTATCGAATTCGACGATGACCCGTTGGTCGGTCTTGGTCTCGGCGCGGGCGGTGCCGCCGATGGCGGGGACGAGAGCGGCCAGCAACACCGCGGCGGCCAGTGTCGGCCGCGATCTTCGATTCGTGAGCACCGGCCAAGACTGACCTTTTAGGACAAGAGTAAACAACAGTTATGTATGGCTCATTGCGGACGTTGGCACATGCCGGACAGGATGCGGCCATGTTCCAGGACGGCCGGATTCTGGCGCCGCTCAACGTGGCCGCGTTCGACGAGAGGGTCTACCGGGAGTTGCTGGGCGGGCCGGAGGCAACCGCGCAGGAGCTGGCGTCCCGGCTGCACTGCGGGCAGGACCGGCTGCTCAGCGCCCTGGGCCGGTTGCGCTCCCGCGGCCTGGTGAGCAGGCTCTCCGGCCGGCCACGGCGCTATGCCGCCGCCGAGCCGGACGTGGCGCTGGAGGCCCTCATCCGGGACCAGGAGCAGGACCTGACCCGGCTGCGTACGGCGGCCGCCGAACTGGCGGTGCGGTTCCGCAGGGACCGCGCCGGTCACGCGAGCGCGGTGGAGATACTCAGCGAGAGGGAGGAGGTGGCCCGCCAGTTCCTCCGGCTCCAGCACGGAGTCCGTGAGGACATGCGGATGCTGGACCGGCCACCGTATGCGCTGGCCGCCACCAATCCGGTCGAACCGGGCGCGCTCCAGCGCGGAGTACGCTGGCGCGCCGTCTACGCCCCCGAGTCCCTCGTGGAGCCCGGCGCGCTCGACGAGATCCACGCGCTGGTGGCGCAGGGAGAACAAGCGCGCGTGTCGGGCAGCATCCCGGTGAAGCTGGCCATCGCCGATTCCGACGCCGCACTGGTGTCGGTGCACCTGGAGCAGGCCACCCCGCAGGCCGCGCTGGTGCATCCGTCCGCACTGCTGGACGCCCTGGTCCAGCTCTTCGAGTTCACCTGGAAGCAGGCCGCTCCGCTCGGGGCGTCCCCGGGCTCGCCGCTCGACGAGGAGGACCGCCGGCTGCTGGCCCTGCTCCTCGCCGGGCTGAAGGACGACACGATCGCCCGGCGGCTCGGCATGAGCACCCGCACCATGCGCCGGCGGATGAAGCGTCTTCTGGACCTGCTGGGAGCCGAGAACCGTTTCCAGGCCGGCGCCCAGGCCGCGCTACGCGGCTGGGTATGAGCCGGGCGCGGCGCCGAGATGCCGCCCGGTGTCTACGGCCAGCCGGCGCCGGGGACCGTGACCTGGACGGAGAGCACTCGCCCGGTCCCGGGGGGAACCATCTCGGGCATGCGCCACTCGGCCGCCACGATGAACAGCGTCCTTCCGTCCTGGCCGCCGAGCACGCAGGCGAAGCATCCCCGGTCGACATCGACCGTCTGCAGGACCTCGCCGCCCTCCCGGACGCGGACGCAGCGCTTGTTGCCGACGTCCGCGTACCAGACGGCGCCCTCGGCGTCGGTGCAGATGCCGTCGGGATGGTCGTCGCCGGTCTCGGCCCAGACCCGGCGGCCGGACAGGCCGCCGTCCGCCTCGATGTCGAAGGCGGTGAGCCTGTTGGCGTACGACTCGGCGACGATCAGCGTCGAGTTGTCCTGTGTCACGGCCATGCCGTTGGGAAAGGCGACGCCGTCGGCCACCGCACGGGCCGAACCGCCGGGGCCGACGTGCACGACGAATCCGGGAGCGAACGCCTCACCGGCGAGCATGTCGAAGCCGATGCCGTTGACGTAGGTGTTGCCGCGACCGTCGATGACCATGTCGTTCCAGCCGCGCCCGAGGCCGTTGAGGTCGGCATGGGTCACCAGCGAACCGTCGGGTTCCAGGCGCAGCAGCAGCCCCCGCCGGGAGTCGACGATCATCAACCGCCCGTCGGGCTGCCAGGCCGTGCAGAGCGGAAGGGAGTCCACCCGGGCCACCACCTCGTGCTCACCCTCGAGGTCGAGCGCGATCACTTCGTGCGCCGTCCAGTCGGAGAAGTACAGGCGGCCGTCGTGCCAGCGAGGCGATTCGACCAGCCCGAGGCCGGTGATCCATATCTGCGTTTCCGGCATGGAAGACTCCCTGCGCAAGTCGGGTCCGGTGCGCCTTCAGCGTGACACTACGTGGTGCCTCCGACGGTTTCCGAGGTGCCGCCACGCGGTAGGCGCCGATCCTCAGAGGCGGAGCGCGGCGCCCAGCCGGCGGATCACCTCGGCCTCGGCGGCTTCGCCGGCGCCGCCGGACGGCGCGTGCTCCGTGATGGCCGCTCCGACCACACCGTCCACGCGGGAGACGAGCTCGATCAGCCGTTGCGCCGGCACCCCGTCCGGCTCGGGATAGCAGGTGGAGCCGAACTCCCCGGGGTCCAGGACGTCCAGGTCGAGGTGCACGTACACCGGGCCGGTGAGACCGTCGAGCACTCTTTCGAGGTCCTCGACGCCGTGCGTCCGCAGGCCGGTCTTCCCGATGTAGTCGTATTCCGTCGCGTCGCCCGCCCGGAGCCCCGCGTATCTCACCTGCTCCGGTGCCAAGGGGCGTTCCGGAACGAGCGGCGCCGGTCCCTCGCCGAGCAGGGCACGCACCACCATCCCGTGGAAGGCTCCCGACGGCAGGGTCTGCGGGGTGTACAGATCCGGATGCGCGTCGATCCACAGAACCGTCAGCCGCTCCCCGTACCGGTCGCGGGCGGCGGCGATCGGTGCCAGATCCACGCCGCAGTCGCCGCCGACCGTGACCACCACGTCGTCGATGCCCGCCAGTGCCTCCCGCGTCAGGCGCAGGTTCTCCACGAGGACGTCCAGCGCGCGTGTCCCGGTCTCGTTCCCACCGCCCGCTTCGAGCACCGGCACCGTGACCCGGGCGTCGGCCGGAATCAGCTCGGCGGCACGCCGGGCGCCCGCCACGAGGCGCGGCGCCTGCTCCGAAGCCGACCCCTGCCACTGGGGAACGCAGAGCACTGTCGTCATGCGGTCAGGGTACGGGCTCAGTCCCGGGAGCCGGCTCCGCCAGGTCGCGATGCCCCTCTGCGGCCGGCTTCGCCTCGACGGTGCCGATCGTTCCGGCGGGCCCACGGGCCGCCGCGGCGCCCGGCACGGGGTCAGGAGTCGGTGTAGCGGGGAGGGCGGCGCTCCAGGAAGGACGTGATCTGCTCGGTCTGGTCGCGGGTGTAGGAGGTGAGGATCTGGGTGCGGTTCTCCAGGTCGATGCCGGCCTGGAGGCTGGAGACCTCGAGCTGGCTCCAGGCGACCTCCTTGGTCATCCAGACCCCCATGGGGCTGTTGGCGCAGATCAGGGCGGCGGTCTCCAGGGCTGCCTCGACGGCCTTTCCGTCGTCGACGACCCTGTTGACCAGGCCGATGCGCAGGGCCTCGTCGGACTCGACGAAGCGGCCGGTGAGCAGGAGCTCGTGGGACCGGCCGGCGCCGATCAAACGGGGCAGCAGCCAGCTGACGCCGATGTCGCAGCCCGAAAGGCCGATCTTGACGAAGGCGGCGTTGAACCTCGCGGAGGTGGCGGCGACGCGGATGTCGCCGGCCAGCGCCAGGGCCAGGCCGCCGCCGGAGGCGGGGCCGTTGACGGCGCAGATGACCGGCTGGCGCAGGCTGCGCAATTTCGGGACGAGGGCGGCGATGGCCTGCTGGACGTGCATGCCCGCCTGGGGACTGCGGCGCCGCGCCTCCGCTTCCTGCGACGCGGCCGGGGAGGCGTCGCGGGGTGCCGGGCCGGCGGATGAGGCCTCAGCGGGGCACGAGGCCGCCGTCGGCGATGAGGACCTGGCCGGTGACGAAGCTGGAGGCGTCGCCGGCGAGGAACAGCGCGGGGCCGACCATCTCCTCCGGGTGCGCCAGGCGCTTCTGCAGGCTGGCGCCCGCCAGATGGTCCTGGAACTCCTGCGGGTTGTTGCGGACCATGTCGGTATCGACCGCCCCCGGGGCCAGGGCGTTGACGCGGATACCGCGCGAGGCGAACTCGGCGGCCATGGAGCGGGTGTAGGCCACCATGGACGCTTTGGCCGCGGCGTACATCGCCACGTAGGGAGAGAACAGGAACGCCCCGGCCGAGACCACGTTGACGACCGAGGCGTGCGGGCTCTCGGTGAGGTGGCCGAGCGCGCTCTGCACCAGGAAGACGGGCCCGCGGACGTTGACCTCCTGGGACTTGGCGAACGCCTCGGCCGTGAGCGAGCCCAGCGGCTGTGCCAGGGCGTTGGCCGCGTTGTTGACGAGGATGTCCAGCCCGCCGAAGGTCTCGGCGGTGCGCGTCACGAGGGCGTCCAGCGACTCCAGGTCCCCCAGGTGCGTGGGGACGCCGAGGGCGGCTCCGCCCATCGCCTTGAGGTACGCCTCGGTCTCGGCGCAGGCCTCGGGCTTGCGGCTGGCCACCACGACACTCGCCCCGGCGGCGACGAACCCCTCGGCGATCGCCCGCCCGATCCCACGCGTGCCCCCGGTGACGACGGCGACCCGGCCGGTCAGATCGAACAGGGACCGCAGCTTTTCGGCGTCCATGCGTCCTCCTCGACGTGAGGCCGGGGGAACGCGGAGTGTGCCCGGCCTCGTGCGTACTCAGTGACCTTCGAGGAAAGAGGATCGAGTGTCAATATTTGATAGAATCCGGCCCGCACGCACGGCACCCCTACCCCGACGGGGCGTCGCGGCGCCCGCGGCGAAGGGCCGAGGCCGCCCGGGCCCGCGAACGGCCGCGGCTCACTCGGCCTCACCGACCGGCCGGCGGAACTCCCCGGTGACCGGGATGTCCTCGTGGGTGGTGTGGGAGAAGACCGTCTGCGGCTCGGGTGTCACCATTCTCGCGGCGCGCACGGCCGCCCAGTAGTCCCGGGTGTCCTCGCGAGGACCGGCTTCGTCCGCTTCCGGCTCATCAGGCTCGGGTGATGATTCCCGATCCGCCCACCAGAGCAGGTCAGCAGGAAAGTCGATCACCACTTCGCCATTCTCGGTCGTCATGACAATCCGTTCCACCATCACTTCCACCTGCTTGACGGAAACGCCATCGACAACCTCGTACGGCGAATTGAAGCAAAGCCTGATCTTCGCCATCACTGCTCCCGCCCGCTCGGTTCCTCAGCCGTTGGACGACGTCAACGGCGCCAGAGTTCCGGGCGCCGATGCGGCCTGGCGTTATATTCAGACCGTTCAACTCTTTAGAACGTGACTCATTCGCTACCGCCGGCTCACCATCTGAGTCGCCGTCTCATCGTGCTGCCTGCGCACCATCTCGGTGATCCAGACGGGCGCGAACGGAGACGTGCAGCCCGGCGAGGTCGGGTAGTCCTTGAGCACCTCCAGGCGCTCACCGATGTCGATCGCACGGGCGCGGTGCTCGGCGTGCTCGATCCCGATCTGAGCCAGGCAGTGGTTCATCGCCCACTGCAGGCGATCCGGGGCGTCCTTCATCTCCGCCTCGATGACGTCGAGTAGTCCTGCGAGGTCGAGACCCTCGGGCTGCTTGGTCACGCGTTCGGTGGTCAGCGCCCAGCCGGCACTCGCGACCACTGGATCCGGATCGGCGGACCAGGCCAGGCGCAGCTCTTCGGCGTGCGGGTTCTTCTTCACCACGTAGTTCACGAGCCAGTCGTGCACCTTGGGTGTGCGCGCCTCGCGCAACATGACGTCCAGCTCGTCACGCTCGAACGCCTTCGGGCGGCAGATCAGGAGCGCCAGCAGTCTCGCCGCGGTGTCACCCGTCTCCCAGAGCCGGCACGCGAGTTCGTGCCGCGTCTTCAGCCGCTTCGCGAGCGCGCGCAGCCTGCCGAGGTTGACGCCATGATCGTCACCGTGCTTCTCGTTCACCTCGCGTGTCCTGGGGTCCTCGAGCCCGGCCAGCTCGGCCATCACCTCGGCCACCATCGTCTCGCTCGGCGTCGTCTCGGCCACCTCGGCCTCCTGTCCATCACGGGCGAGATTCAGCTGCCGTACACGCCGGTTCGGCGCCCGCCACGAAGCCCGGCGTCGCAGGCCTCCCCGCGTGGCACCCTGAACTCGGCCTCATCCGCCGGGACCCCGAGGGCTGGGGCGCCGCAGAAGCCACTGGACGAAGGACCGCCGCGGCGGGCGTGCCGTGAGGGAGCCGCTGTCGACCTCCCCGGACACATTGACCCGGAGAAGGACGGGAACCTCCGCGCCCCAGGTCTCCCGGACCTTGACGCTGCCGGCCCGGACGGCCACCTCGTCGGCGTCGACGACGACACCGGGAATCGTCAGCAGCTTCAGCGTGCCGCTGCGTACGATGGCGTCGATCTGGAGGGACGGCTGTGTGATCACCGCCTCGGTGAAGTCGAGCGTCACGTGGCCGCTGGTGACCCGCACCTCCATGCGCCGCGGTACGAGCCACCGGCCGACCCGGTCGATGCTGCCGCTGTCGCAGTCGATGCGGATCATGTCCTTCGGCTTCGGGGGGTGTACGCCCGCGACGAGGCCCGGTGCGGCCGGCAGATCCTTGGCCAGCGCCGCGAGATCGCCGTAGGTGCGCGCCGTCAGCGCCGTCTCCAGCCGTTCGTCGAGCTCTTCCGCGGTCAGCCGGCCGTCACCGGCGGCCACCCGCAGCAGCTCGACGACCCGGTCCCGGTCCTCGTGTGACACACGCAGTTGGTCATCATCTCGTCCCTGCGGTGACACTTCGCCCGTCATGCACATACTTTAGCCTTCCTGCTCCGGCCGGGCGGGTTCGCGCGAGGCTGAGACGCCTACCTCGTTCGCTCGGCTCTGATCTCCCCCCTCACCTGACGTTTTCGGCGGCTTAGCACTCGTGTCGCTGCACGTTCGTGGTCACCTGCTGACCTGGTACCTCTTCACATCCCTGCGGTTCAGGAGGCACCCCAGTCATGACGGAGCTCAATCGGCGGCGTTTCCTGCAAGTGGCCGGCGGGACCGCGGGGTTGTCCCTGCTGCCCAACAGCATCGCCCGGGCGGCGGCGATCCCGGCCCATCGCCGCAGCGGGACTCTCCGCGACGTCGAGCACATCGTCGTCCTGATGCAGGAGAACCGTTCGTTCGATCACTACTTCGGCTCGCTCCGCGGCGTACGCGGTTTCGGTGATCCGCGCCCCGTGGTCCTGCCCAGCGGCAAGACGGTGTGGCATCAGTCGGACGGCACGAAGGACGTCCTGCCCTTCCGTCCTCAAGCCGACGACCTCGGCATGCAGTTCATCGAAGACCTCAACCACGACTGGAACGGGGGCCACAAGGCCTGGAACCAGGGCAGGTACGACCAGTGGATCCCCGCCAAGACCGCGACGACGATGGCCTATCTGACGCGGGAGGACATCCCCTTCCACTACGCGCTGGCCGACGCCTTCACCGTGTGCGACGCCTACCACTGCTCGTTCAACGGGAACACGGACCCGAACCGCTACTACATGTGGACCGGCCACACCGGCAATGACGGCGCCGGCGGCGGACCGGTGCTGGCCAACGACGAGCTCGGCTACGACTGGACGACGTACCCGGAGCGGCTCGAGAAGGCCGGGATCTCGTGGAAGGTCTACCAGGACACGGGCGACGGTCTCGACGCGGCCGGCTACTGGGGCTGGACCGGCGACCCGTACATCGGCAACTACGGTGACAACTCGCTGCTGTACTTCCACCAGTACCAGAACGCCAAGCCGGGCGACCCGTTGTACGACAAGGCCCGGATCGGCACCAACGCCAAGGCCGGCCAGGGCCTCTTCGACATCCTCAAGGCCGACGTGGCCAAGAACGCGCTCCCCCAGATCTCGTGGATCGCGGCGCCCGAGGCCTACACCGAACACCCGAACTGGCCGGCGAACTACGGCGCCTGGTACATCGCGCAGGTACTGGACGCCCTGACCGCCGACCCCGAGGTGTGGAGCAAGACCGCGCTCTTCATCACCTACGACGAGAACGACGGCTTCTTCGACCACGTCGTGCCGCCGTACCCGCCCTCCTCGCGCTCGCAGGGCCTCTCCACCGTGAGCACCGCCAACGAGATCTTCCCGGGTTCGCAGCGCTTCGCCGCCGGACCGTACGGCCTGGGCCAGCGCGTTCCGATGCTCGTCGTCTCGCCGTGGAGCAAGGGCGGCTGGGTGTGCTCCCAGGTGTTCGACCACACCTCGATCATCCAGTTCATGGAGCAGCGCTTCGGCGTGCGCGAACCCAACGTCTCACCGTGGCGGCGCACGGTCTGCGGCGACCTCACCTCGGCGTTCGACTTCGCGCGCCCGGACGAGAAGCCCGCCGCCCTGCCCGCCACCGGCGGTTACGCGCCGAAGGACCACGTCCGGCACCCCGACTACGTGCCGGCTCCGCCGGCCGACCCGGCGCTGCCCCGGCAGGAGAAAGGGGTACGTCCCGCACGGCCGCTGCCGTATGCCCTGGGAACCGACGGCAAGGCGACCGGCGGACGGTTCAGGCTCGACTTCACCAGCGGCGGCAAGGCCGGGGTGTGCTTCTACGTCACCTCCGCTAACCGGGCGGACGGGCCGTGGACCTACACCGTCGAGGCCGGCAAGAAGCTGTCCGACACCTGGGAGACGGCCGGCACCCAGAACTCCTACGACTTCTCGGTCTTCGGCCCCAACGGCTTCCTGCGACGGTTCGCAGGCCGTACCGCGGGTCCCGAAGTGACCGCCCGCCACGACCGCGACCACGGGAACCTGCGCCTCGAGCTCACCAACTCGGGCGACTCCGCCTGCCGTCTCACGATCACCGACGCCTACGGCGGACGGCCGGCGACCTACAAGCTCCGGCCGGGCGGCCACGTCGTCCACTCGGCGGACCTGCGTCACAACCACTCGTGGTACGACCTGTCGGTGGTCTCCGACACCGACAGCACCTTCCTGCGCCGTTTCGCCGGCCACGTCGAGACCGGCAGGGCCGGCACCAGCGACCCGGCGATCAACGCGAGGTGAGACGGTGAGCGCACAGACCGCCGAACGAGGCACGAATGTCACGAACTGTGGGGGCCCTCTCGTCATGTGTGTATGAGAAGTCGCGGCAGGCAGGTGGTGGCGGCGGTGCCCGCGCTCTCGGCAGCTGTTGCCGGAGTCTGGGCATCCGCCGTGCCCCGCTCGTTTCATCGGCCCTTATGTTCGACACCTCGGCAGCCGAACAGGGACGAAGCGGGAGCGGAGAAGTAGATGCGTATCGCCGTCGCCGGTGGAACCGGCCAGGTGGGGAAATTCGTCGTGGACGCCGTGCGCGCCGCGGGTCACGAGCCAACGGTGATCTCGCGATCCGCCGGCGTGGACATCACGACCGGCAGCGGACTCGCCGAGGCGCTCCAGGGGACGTCGGCGGTGATCGACGTGAGCAACGTGACGACGACGAGCAGGAGAAAGTCGGTCGCCTTCTTCGAGGCCGGCACGCGCAATCTGCTCGGCGCGGGACGGGCCGCCGGCGTGTCGCACCATGTCGCGCTGTCGATCGTGGGCATCGATCGGGTCGACTTCGGTTACTACGAAGGCAAGCGACGCCAGGAGGAGCTCCTCCTGGCCGGCCCGGTCCCGGCGAGCATCCTGCGCGCGACTCAATTCCACGAGTTCGCGATACAGGTCCTGGAGCGGGGCGGCGGCCCGTTCGCGCTGGTGCCGCGAATGGCGACCCAGCCGATCGCCGCCCGTGAGGTGGCCCACGCTCTCGTCGAGCTCGCTGTGCGCGAACCGGCCGGGATGGCACCGGACCTGGCCGGACCGGAGCGGCGGGAGCTGACCGACATGGCTCGCCAGGTACTTCGAGCGCGAGGCGGCCACCGGGTCGTGGTGCCGCTTCGGCTGCCGGGCGCGGCCGGCCGGGCGATGGCCGGCGGCGCGCTGCTGCCGGCCGGACCAGGGCCTCGCGGCAAGCAGACATTCGCCCAATGGCTCGCCGGCGAGGACGTCCTCGGGGCGCGGTGAAGGCCGCCGACGGGCCGCCGCTGAAAGTCGAGACGGCGGAGCTGAGCCGAAGACGATTTTCGAGTACACGGACTGCAAAATCATCCTCTTGCCGGCCAAAAAATGCGCCGAATGTCTTCTGCTCCGCCCAAGGCGACTTAGCGTCATAGGCATGGGAGTTGCGCGACGTCAGGCACCCGATTCCGAGCTGGGCATTGCCCAGGAACAGATCATGGAATCGGCCACCCGGCTGTTCGCCTCTCTCGGCTACGACGGAACCTCGAACGAGATGATCGCAGATGCCGCCGGACTCGACCTCGCCACCGTCGAGCGGCTGGCAGGCACCAAGCGGGACATCTATCTCGCAGTGGTCGCACGTTTTCACAGGATCGCGACGGCCATGTTCGATTCGGCCTTCGCCGAGTTCACCCCCGATCGGGCGGGCGTCCTCATGCTCGCGGACCGCTACCTGGACTACTGCGTGGACCATCCAGAGGTGCCCGCGCTCTGGACACACCGCTGGCAGTCCGACGCGGCCGACATCACCGAGGTGGAACGCCTCTACTTCATGCCCCTGTTCGACCGATGCGTGGAAAGAATTCAGACCTCGCTGGACGGCGACGTGGACGTCGAGTACGCGCTGTGGACGCTCACCTGGTGCATCCACGGTTTCTGCATGGGCAGCGTCCTCAACAGCAGGGGCGAGCGCGAGGGGCCGGACAACACCGCTTTTCTCCGGCGGTTCCGCAGGCACCTGCACAAACTCGTCGGCCAGGTGTTCGAGCTGAGCCGTTGACGACGAGTACCATACGCGCCCGGTCTGTCAGCCGGCGCCGGAGCGCGCCGCGGTGACCGCCAGCGTGGTGTACGGCATCGTGAAGCCGCCCCCTATCGCGTCGATCGCGGCCCCGACGTCCGCCAGCACCTCGGCCAGCTTGTCCGCCGGGAGCCAGGTCAGGCCACCGGTCGTGGGCAGCAGATCCAGCCACTGGTCCCGGGTGTAGGACTGCTCCCAGTCGAATCGCCACTGCTCCGGGTCGCCGAACGCACCCGCCTCCCGGATCCCGTCGGCGAACTTGGCGAACATCTCCTGGTACATGTCGACGGCCTGCCCCGGCGGCTGACCGTCTCTCCCCTGCTGGACGTTGAACGGCGCGTCGGGCACCACCCTCCGGTAGACCGTGGCGAACGCCTCCGCGACGGCGGGCGGAGCCTCGAACACGTGCGAGAACGCCGCCAGCCGGCCGCCGGGCCGCAGCGCCTGCGCGGCCTTGGCGGCTCCCGCGACCGGGTCGATCCAGTGCCAGGCCGTCCCGGAGATGACCGCGTCGAATTCCCGGCTGGCGGGGTCCCAGGCTTCGAAGATCGCCACCTCGACCTCCACCCCGGTGCGCCGCGCGAACTCGGCCATACGCTCGTCGGGCTCGACGCCGAGCACCGTGCAGCCGGCCGCCTGGAACTGCCGGGCCTCTATGCCGGTGCCGCAGCCGACATCGAGGACGTCGGGCCCGGGGCTGGCGGCGACGATCCGCTCCACCAGGGCGTCGGGATACCGGGGCCGGGCCCGGTCGTAGCGTTCGGCGTCCACCCCGAACGACTCCGCCATCTGCCGGGCCCTGTGCGGTTCGTTCTCGGAAGGGCGTGAGTGCTCCTGCGGTACAGTGGGCATGCGCCCACCATAGTGGGCGTATGCCCACTCGTCCATGGGGCGGGCTTACCGAGGACGGAGAGACGCGGTGCCGACGGGGGTGCACATCCGCGACGCGCGCCGGCAACTGTTCGACGCCGCCGAGCGCATCCTGCTCCAGGACGGGCCGCACGCGCTGACCAGCCGCGCGGTCACCGCCGAGGCAGGCGTCGCCAAGGGCGTCCTGCACCGGCACTTCGCCGACTTCGACGCCTTCCTCGTCGAGCTCGTACAAGGTCGCATCGCCCGGATCGAGGAGCAGGCCGTCACCCTGCGCGGCTCCGCCGGCACCGGCACCGTCGCCGGCAACATCACCGGCGCACTGATGGAACTCTTCGACTCCGTCGCCGTGGCGATGGTCGGTCTCGTCATCTTCCGCGACGAACTGCGCGCCCGGCTGCGTCAAGCCGGACCGGCCCATGGCGTCCCAGTCCTGACGGAGGCCGGCACCATGATCGCCTCCTACCTCACCGACGAGTGCGAACTGGGCCGCATCGCGGCCGACGCAGACGTCGACTCGCTCGCGCTCTCGCTGATCGGGGCCGGGCACCTGCTGTTCGCCGGCCGAGCGGGCGTACCGCCGGAGGCCGGAGCCGTCGGCAAGGTCGTGACCACGGTCATCGCCGATGCCGTGCAACGACGGCTGCTGTGAACCGCCGGGCACCTGTCGTTACGGTGCCGGCTGCCGCGAACAGAACAATTACTAAGTGTATATATCCAAATTCATAGGGTGACGTATCGTGGTGTGCGTGTTCGTGAGCTCACCTGCGTCCGCCACCACCGGTCCTCTGCGGCCGGCGGTGCTGCTGATCATGCTCGTGTTCACGGTGCACCTCGGCCTGCCAGGGCATCCCCTCGGTGAACCGCCCGGCCAGAGGCCTTCGGTCTCGACGCCGGGCGACGGCGGGCCGGGGCCCGCCTTCCACACTCCGCACGAGACCGCCTGGGCGGCCGCCCACCCGCAACGACCGGCCGGACCCTACCCGGAGCCGACGCACGTCCGGCACGGCGAGGCCTGCCAGACCCTCAACCCCGGTCCCTCCGGCCCGGGGATGGCCGTCCGCCTCCTCAGATGCGTCTCCGGTACGACCTGCCCCGCGGCCGGGCCGGTGGCCATGGCCTCACCGGATGCGGCGGTCGCGGGCACCGCCGTGCTCATTCTGCTGTGCGTCTTACGCACCTGACAGTCAGTGAGCGCGGCCCCGACGCCGAGCTCACGTTCATCGAGGCGAGCCGAGCTCCTGGTGGTGGTACGCGCCACGAGGTGATCGACCGCGCCTGACCGGCACCTGGGCCGGCTCGCCCACACCCTTTCGCGGCGCTTCCCGCCGCCATGACCCACCACGACCCAAGCCGTCTCGGCCGAGGGCCGATGTCACCATGAAGGGCTCACATGTTCTCCGTTCTCGTGCGTCACCGGCATACCCTGCGGCGGGACGTCTCCGCCTCGCTCGTCGTCTTCCTCATCGCCCTGCCGCTGTGCGTCGGCATCGCCGTCGCCTCTGGGATGCCGGCCGAGGCCGGGCTGGTGACGGGCATCATCGGCGGCCTGCTCGTCGGTGTCCTGCCCGGCAGCAGCCTGCAGGTCAGCGGACCGGCCGCCGGACTCACCGTCCTGGTGTTCGAAGCGGTCAGGGAGTACGGCCCGGCGAACCTCGGCGTGATCGTCCTCGTCGCCGGGCTCTTGCAGCTCATCATGGGGGCGCTCAAGACGGGTCGCTGGTTCCGGGCGATATCGGCCTCGGTGGTCCACGGCATGCTGGGCGGCATCGGTGTGGTCATCATCGTCGGCCAGACGTACTCACTGCTGGGCCGGCCCGCGCACGGCAGCGGCCTGACGGGCCTGATGGGCCTGCCCGGCCTGCTCACCAGAGCCGTCAGCGAGCCTGCGGTCATGGCCTCAGCGGGACTCGGGGTCGCAACGATCATCATCATGGTGGCATGGCGCCTGGCTCCCGCTCCCCTGCAGATGATCCCCGCACCACTGGCCGCCGTGGTGCTCACCACCGGCGCCGCGGCCTTGCTGTCCGTCGACAAGATCCAGGTGAAGGGCGTCCTCGGTGTGCTGCAGCCACCCGGAGCCGGTGAGTTCGCCCGGCTGACGGAGCCGGGCGTGCTGGGCACCGTGGTCGCCCTCACCCTCATCGCCTCGGCCGAGAGCCTGTTCAGCGCGGCGGCCGTCGACCGCATGCACGACGGTCCGCGTACCGACTACGACAAGGAACTGATGGCCCAGGGGGTCGGCAACGCGGCCTGCGGGCTGCTGGGCGCCCTGCCGATGACCGCCGTCATCGTGCGCAGCGCCGCGAACGTCCAGGCCGGAGCCGCCACCAGAGCATCGCGGATCATGCACGGCGGCTGGCTCCTGCTGTTCGCCGCTCTCCTGCCGGCCGCGCTCGGGATCATCCCCGTCGCCGTACTCGCGGGCGTCCTCATTCACTGCGGCTGGAAACTCATCCCCGGGCAGGAGGTGGCCCGGCTGTGGCGGACCGAACGCGGCGAGGCCCTCGTACTCGTCCTCACCTTGGCCGCGATCGTCACGACCAACCTCCTCGAAGGCGTCCTCACCGGCCTCGTACTGGCCGTGGCGAAGACCGCCTGGGACGTCTCTCATATCCACATCGATGTCCACGAAGACCCCGGCACGCTGCGCATCCGGCTGACCGGCAACGCCACCTTCCTGCGGCTTCCCCGCATCCTTGACACCCTCGAGGCACTGCCCCACGACCGCCCGGTCGAGCTGGACCTGTCCGGACTCCGCCACCTCGACCACGCCTGCCGCACCGCGCTCCTGGCCTGGACCGCCCAGCGCGACAGCAGCGGCTCGCAGGTTCAGGTGTCCGGCGACCTCAACGCCGTGCCGGCCGCGTGAGCCGATGAGACGCCGTGCGTTGCGACAGATCACCTCCGGCCCGCGCCACGGGCGGATCCCCGGCGGCAGGGGCGGGGATGGATCTGAACCCGGGCCGGTCTGGTGCGACAATCGTCTCGCCATGACCGCCAAGCCTGTTCTCCGGGTGACCCGCTCCTCGGTTTTCGCAGCCGTCTGCGTGAGCCTGGCCATCGCGGGTCATGCCACCGTCTCGCACGCCGCCGTCGGCCCGTGGGCTCTCGGCTTCGGTTTCGCGGCGGTGCTCGCGGTGGCGTGGGTGCTGACGGGGACGGAGCGGTCCCTGGTCACCATCCTCGGTGGCCTGCTCGGCGGGCAGTTCGCCCTGCACGTACTCTTCGCGGCCGCTCAGCCGGGCGCTCCGGCCATGGATCACTCCGGCTCGCGGCCCGATCTGATGGCGGCCGAGCACGGTGGGGGCACGGCCATGACGCTGGCGCACATCGGCGCCGCGGTGGTCTCGGCCTGGTGGCTGCGGCGGGGCGAGCGGGCGGTGTGGGTACTGGCCCGTCGCACGGCGGCACTGACCGCCGCGTCGTTGCTGGGCCTGCTGGGCCTGCTGTGCCTCCTGGACCCGCCGCCGGTGAGAGCGGCGACACGCGCGGTCTCCCATGCCCGTGCTCTGGCCCGGCCGCGCATGGCCGCGTTGCGGTACTGCGTGGTCCGGCGAGGACCTCCGCTCCGTTCGACGGCGCTCGCGCTCGGCTGACGCCGCGCGCCGGGCGACCCTGCCCTTTCGTCATCGAACGGTTCGAACGGAGAAACACGTCCATGCACTCTTCTCGTCATGCCCTTGCCCGGGTGGCCGGCATCGGCGGTACCGCCGCCCTGGCCCTGCTGATGATCGCCGGCCCGGCCACCGCCCACGTCACCGCCAACCCCCGCAGCGCCGAGCAGGGCTCGTACAGCAAGATCTCGTTCCGGGTCCCCAATGAGGAGGGGACCGCCAGGAACACCAGCGTCGAGGTCGACCTGCCGCTGGACCACCCGATCGCCTCGGTGTCGGTGCGCCCGATTCCCGGCTGGACCATCAAGATCGACAAGTCCAGGCTCGCCACCCCGCTCAAGTCCGACGACGGCGAGATCACCCAGGCGGTATCCAAGATCACCTGGAGCGGCGGGTCGATCGCTCCCGGGGAGTTCCAGGAGTTCGACGTGTCCATGGGACCGCTGCCCACCGACACCGACCGCCTGGTGTTCAAGGCCCGCCAGACCTACACCGGCGGCAAGGTCGTGTCCTGGGACCAGGACCCCGGCAACGGCGGCCAGGAGCCCGAGCATCCCGCTCCGGTGCTCCGGCTGACGCCGAAGGGCAGCGGGGCCGGCACCGGCACGACCGCCCAGGTGCCCGTGGCCGACCGGACCGAGGCCGCCGAGGCCGCAGACGACGGCACCGCCCGGTTCCTGGGCGGCCTCGGGCTCGCCGTCGGCGTGATCGGTATCGCCGTCGGCGGGTTCGCGCTGGCCCGGGTGCGGCGCCGCGCATGAGAGACCGGAGTGTACGGATCGCCGTGGTCACGGCGGGGGCGGCGCTGGCCTTCGCCGCGACCACCGGGCCGGTATCCGCACACACCTCACTGAAGGCGGCCTCACCGGCGATCGGCTCGACGGTGGCACCACCGAGCACACTCGCGCTGACCTTCGCCGACCCCGTGCGGTTCCCCCAGGTCGTCCTCCTGGACGCGGCGGGCGGGCGGCACGAGTCCGGCACGGCGCGTGCCGTGGACAACGTGGTGACCCAGCCCGTCGGCGGAACGCTCGCTCCGGGTCCGTACACGGTCGGCTGGCGAGTGGTCGCCCTGGACGGGCACCCCGTCAGCGGTAAGTACCGCTTCACCGTCAAGGGCGGCACCGGCCCGGCCGGATCCGCGTCCGGACCGGTGGCGGGCCCGGCACCGAGCGGCGGTCCCCCGGCGGCGGCCCCGGCCGCCGGGTCGTCCGGCACCGGCTGGTGGTGGATCGGCCTCGCCGCCCTGCTCGCCGGAGGCTCGATCGCCGGCATCGTCATCGCCCGCCGCTCGGCCGAGCCCGGCGACGGGGCCTGACCCTTCCGCGAGGTGCGCGGCGGCCGTCGAGGGCCGCCGCGCACCTCGCGGAGCACAGGGCCGGTGGCCGATCCCGGTGACCGGCGCCACGGCATCCGCCGTGACCGCGTCCTGTCCTATCCGAACTTGACGAAGGTCGGGAAGGGGGCCGAGAAGTCTTCGGACTGCCGGGAGCCGACGGACCCCGAGAAGGAGGTGCAACTGCTGTTCGCGTACATCGTGGCGTCGGTGTCGGTGTCATCGCGCCGCTCGTCAGGCCGTCTTGGGGAAGCGGTCGGAGTGGTCGGCCTGGATCCAGCCCGGGTACTCGGGCGGCAGCGCGCTGGCGGCGTCCAGTTCGGCGAGGTCCTGCGGGGTGAGCTCCAGCTCGATGGCGGAGAGGTTCTCCAGGAGCTGCTCCGGGCGCCTGGCGCCGATGACGGTGCTGGTCACCCCCGGTTGCGCGAGCACCCAGGCGAGCGCGACCCGGGGCACGCCCACCTCGTGGCGGGCGGCCACCAGGCGCAGGGCGTCGATGACGTCGTAGGCGCGCTCCAAGTCCACCGGCGGGAACTCGAACCGGGCGCGCCGGGAGTTACCGGCCCGCGCGCCGGTCCGGTCGAACCTGCCGGACAGCAGGCCGGCGGCCAGCGGGCTCCAGACCAGCAGGCCGAGGTCCTGGTCGCGGACCAGCGGGAGGATCTCACGTTCGATGTCGCGCCCCGCGAGCGAGTAGTAGGACTGCAGGGAGCAGAACCGCGCCCATCCCCGCCGCTCGGAGACGCCCAGGGCCTTCATCATCTGCCAGGCGGTGAGGTTGGAGGCACCGACATAGCGGATCTTGCCCTGGCGTACGGCGTCGTCGAGGGCGGCCAGGGACTCCTCGAAGGGCGTGATCGGGTCGATGTTGTGGATCTGGTAGAGGTCGACGTGGTCGGTGCGGAGCCTGCGCAGGCTGTCCTCCAGCGCCCGCATGATGTGCAGCCGGGACTGGCCGACGTCGTTGGGGCCGGGGGCCACCCGCGCGGTCATCTTGGTGGCCAGCACCACGTCGCGGCGGCGTGCCCCCAGCACTTGGCCGAGGAACTCCTCCGACTCTCCCCCGCCGTACATGTCGGCGGTGTCGATGAGGTTCACCCCGTGATCGAGTGCGGTGCCCACCAGATGATCGGTCTCCGGTGGCCGCTGGTCCCTGCGCTTCCGGAGCTACCGGCACGTCAAGATCGGCGCGATCATGTCCGGCAGGTGCTGGCTCACCGTCGACGGCGCGCCCCCGCTGCGGCTGTCGGCGGGTGACTGCTACCTCCTCACGGGCGGTCGGCCGTACGAGGTCGCCAACGATCTGAGCCTCGAGCCGGACGACGGCCACGAGGTCTACCTCCGGGCGCCCAACGTCATGAGCGTGCGGTACGGCACCGCCGTCCCGGGCGAGGAGCAGACCGTCATCATCGGCGGCAGCATCACCCTCGACGACACGAGCGCGGCCCTCCTGCTCGACTGCCTGCCTCCCGCCGCGCGCATCCCCGCCGGCAGTCCCCCGGCCCGGGCCCTCCGCCCGGTGCTGGCGATGCTGGCCGACGAGACCGCGGCCGAACCGCTCGGGGCGACGGTGATGATCGGGCACCTGACCCAGATCCTGTTCATCCAGGCCCTGCGCGCCCACCTCGCCGGTGCGGACGACGTCCCGGGCTGGCTGGGTGCGCTGAAGGACCCGCAGATCGGTGCCGCGCTCGCGCTGATGCACCGGCAGGCCACCCGCCGGTGGACGGTCGCCGGCCTCGCGGCCGAGGTGGGCATGTCACGCTCCAGCTTCGCCCTGCGGTTCAAGACCCTCGTCGGGCTACCGCCGCTGGACTACCTGCTGCACTGGCGTATCCGGTCGGCGGCCGAGGCGCTGCGGGCCGGAGATCGTACGGTCTCGTCCGTCGCCACCGAGTGGGGGTACGCCTCCGAGAGCGCCTTCAGCAACGCCTTCAAACGGGTCACCGGCCGGCCGCCCGCCCGCTACCGGACCGCGGAGCCCGTCCCCCCTGCGGCCCCGCCTCTGTACGAATGACCTCCCGCCGCGCGGCCGGGGCGTAGTTCACCTGGCCGGCCGAGGGCCCTGAGACCGGTCCCAGCCGGAGAGCTGGCACGAACATGCCATGGCGCAACGACGCCAGCGGATCTTGTTGACCGGGGCGCGAGACGGATCAGATGCTGTGCCATCATCCGCTCGCCAAAGGGATCCCCTTGCTTCTAAATCCAGTCTGCAGGCGAGGGCTGATCGCCCTCGGTGCGGTCACCGCCCTGACGGTGGGGGTCACCCCGGCCGCCACCGCGGCACCCGCCGGCCCGTCCGGCCCGGTCTCGCCTCGCGGCCCCGTCACTCAACAGTCACCGGGGGCGGGCAGCACGCGCAGCGTCACCCTGATCACCGGCGACAGGGTCACGATCGACACCGCCGCCGACGGCACCGTCGTCCAGTCCGTACGAGGCCCCAACGGGAAGACCGCCGACTTCGTCCGCACCGTCGTCGACGGGGCGACCTACGTCTATCCCAACGCCGTGCTCCCCTACGTCTCCGGGGGGATACTCGACAAGCGGCTGTTCAACGTGACCAAGCTGATCGCCGACGGTTACGATGACGCGCACACCGGCAAGCTGCCGCTGATCTTCCGCTACACCGACGCCGCCGCCCGCTCCCGGAACAAGACGAGCGTGGCCGGCGCCACGGTCGTACGCCCACTCGACAGCGTGAAGGGCGCGGCCGTCACGCAGGAGCGCACGCAGGCCTCGAAGTTCTGGTCTTCGTTGACGGCGGCCCCGGCCGGTACCGCGGCCCGGCGGGGGCCGGGCGGCCCGACGTTCGCCAATGGCATCGCCAAGGTGTGGCTCGACGGCAAGGTGACGGTCGACCTGGCCGAATCGACCGCGCAGATCGGTGCGCAGAAGGTCTGGCAGGGCGGGGACACCGGGCAGGGCGTGAACGTCGCGGTGCTCGACACCGGCGTGGACGCCGAACACCCGGACCTCGCGGGGCAGGTCGCCACCACCGCCAGCTTCGTCCCATACGAGGAGGATGTCACCGACTACGTCGGCCACGGTACGCATGTGGCCTCGACGATCGCGGGCACCGGTGCCGCGTCGGACGGGAAGGAGAAGGGCGTCGCCCCCGGCGCCCGGCTGGACGTCGGCAAGGTGCTCAACAGCGAGGGCAGCGGCCAGGACTCCTGGATCATCGCGGGGATGGAGTGGGCCGCCCGGCAGAAGCACGCCAAGATCATCAGTATGAGCCTGGGCGGCGCCGGCGACGGCACCGACCCGATGAGCGAGTCGGTCAACCAGCTCAGCTCCGAGACCGGCGCGTTGTTCGTCATCGCCGCCGGCAACGGTGGCCCGCAGAGCATCGGCAGCCCGGGTGCGGCGGACTCCGCGCTCACCGTCGGCGCGGTCGACTCCGCCGACAAGCTCGCCGAGTTCTCCAGCCAGGGCCCGCGATCGGGCGACGGCGGGCTGAAGCCGGAACTCACCGCACCCGGCGTCGACATCCTCGCCGCGCGCTCCCACTTCGTCCGGGGCGGCTCGGGCTACTACACGACGATGAGCGGCACCTCGATGGCCACGCCGCACGTCGCCGGCGCCGCCGCGCTGCTGGCCGCCACGCACCCCGGCTGGACCGGCCAGCAGCTCAAGCAGGCGCTCGTCAGCAGCGTCAAGCCCACCCCGGCGTACACCCCGTACCAGGCGGGCGCAGGGCGGCTCGACGCCTTCGCGGCGGTGCACGCGACGATCTTCGCCACCGTCACCGCCTACTCCGGCTTCCACCCCTGGCCGCAGAAGCCGGGCGAGACCGAGGTCAAGCAGGTGACGTACACCAACGTCGGCGACACCGCGGTCACCCTCGACCTGGCCATCGACGCCGCCGCGGCGCCGGCCGGGCTCTTCACCCTCTCCGCCGGCCGGGTCACCGTTCCCGCGCACGGCACCGCCTCGGTCACGGAGACCGCGGAGCTGGACCGGCTGCCGGTCGATCAGCAGGTCAGCGGCATGATCAACGCCACCGACAGCTCCGGAACGGTCCGGGCGCACACCCTCATCGGCGCCGGCAGGGAAGGGCAGCGGCAGAACCTGACCGTCATCGCCAAGGACCGCTCGGGCAAGCCGCTGGCCTGCCCGGCCGACGAGTACCGGTGCCAGGTCATCATCGCCGGCAAGAACCGCTTCGCGACGATGCAGCTCGACGAGTCCGGCACCGGCACCATCCGGCTGCCCGTCGGCAGCTGGAGCGGCTGGATCGACGCCCAGGTGCAGGGGGCCAACGGGCCGCACTCGCGCGGTATGGCCAAGCTCAGCTTCAACGACATCTCGCTGGACCGGGACCGGACGGTCGTCCTGGACGCCGGTGCGGCCCGCCGGGTCGAGGCGTACGTGCCTCAGGCGGCGATCCCCGCCGCGGTACGGCTGGACGTCAGACGGTCGTGGGGCAAGAGCGGGACCGAGGGTTACAGCAGCGTCGAGAGTTCGGTCCTGCCGAACGAGTCGTACGACAGCGTGTGGGCGCTTCCCACCGGCAAGAAGGTGACCGACGGTGAGTTCGAGTTCGGTGCCCGCTTCCGGCTGGAGCAACCCGCGCTGACCGTCGCCACGAAGTCGCGTACCTACGACGACCTGCTGGTCAAGCGAGCGGCGACGCCGCTGCCGGCCGGCACCGGGAAGCTGTCGGCGGTCTTCGCCGGCGACGGCGCGGCGGCCGAGCTGGCCCGGCGCGACGTCCGCGGCAAGGCCGTGGTGGTACGGCGCAGCGACACAGTCGGGATCGGGGAGCAGGCGAAGGACGCGGCGGCCGCCGGCGCGAAGCTGCTCCTGGTCGTCAACGACGGCGTCGGCCGGCTGGGGCCGTGGGACGAGAATCCCTGGACCCCGGAGAGCCCGGCCCCGGTGACGGTGGCGACGCTCACCGCCGACGAGGGTACTGAGCTGATCGACGCGCTGCGTCGTGGAAGCGTCCCGCTGACGGTCACCTCGAACCCCACCACCGACTACCTGTACGACGTGGTGCACCACTGGGCCGGCTCGGTCCCCGTGAAACCGGCCTTCCGGTCGACGCCCCGCGACCTGGCCCGGATCGACGTCTCCTTCCGCAACTTCCGGCCGGGCAAGGCGCTGGAATTCCGCCCCGACGTCTGGCGCGGCTGGGCGGTCGGCAACATGCTCACCGCCCCCGCCCAGGGTGAGCGGACCGACTGGGTCACCGCCGAAACCAGCTGGCTGGACGACGCGATGATCCTCAGCGAGACCGGGCAGCACCTCCTCGACGTCGGCCACTACGCGGCCGGGTCGGTCAGCAGGATCCATTGGTTCGGGCCGATCCAGCGCCCGCGGATGGGTCCCATCGGCTACCTGCCGGTGCGGTACCTCGACGGGGTCTACATTCCCGTGCCCGGCTGGGGCGACTCGGGCGCAGGCCATGTGGGCGACGCGCTCGGCAACTTCGACGTCAAGGACTACGCGGCGCTCTACCAGGGTGATCAGCTGCTCAGGTGGGGCAACGCCGAGTATCTGCCGGTCACCGGGCTCGCCGCGCAGCGCCTGCCCTACCGGCTGGTGGTCGACAACGACCGGGGCTCATGGGCCCGCCCGTACTCGACCCACACGCTGACCGAGTGGAACTTCACCTCCGCGGTCACCGGGTCCGAGGCGGCGCAGACCCTGCCGCTGATCCAGCTCGACTACGGGGTGGAGACCGACACGGCGGGCCGGGCGGCCCGGCGTACCGAGCTGACGGTGGCCGCCTCGCACCTGCCCGGCGTGACGGCCGGCATCAAGAAGCTCGCCCTCGAAGTCTCCTACGACGACGGGGCGACCTGGCAGCGGACCACGCTGGTGCGCCACCAGGGCGGATCGCGGGCCACTCTCAAGGCCCCGGAGTCCGCCGCCTTCGTCACCCTCCGGGTCACCGCCGGGGACAGCGCCGGCAACGACGTCTCGCAGACGATCACCCGGGCGTTCGGCCTGCGCTGACGGCATGACGTACACCGCCGCTGGGCGGGGCCACGGCCAGTGGCCCCGCCCGGCGGCGTCCCGGGGCACAGCACATCGTCCGGCGGGCGGGCGGTGTCACCGCCCGGTCAGAGCCAGCCGCGCTCCCGGGCCTGCCAGCCCAGTTGCAGCCGCGACCGGGAGCCGGTGCGCTCCATCAGCTGCTGGACGCGGCGTGCGAGGGTGCGCCGGCTGAGCCCGAGTCGGGCCCCGGCCGCCTCGTCGGTGAGGCCGGCGACCAGCAGGGACAGCAGATGCCGGTCGTCGGCGGAGATCGCGGCCTCGGCCGCCAGATCGTCCGCCTCGGTCACCGACAGCGGGCTGGCGCGGGCCCACACGGTCTCGAAGAGCGCGACGAGCGCGTCCAGCAGTCCGCACGGGTGGACCAGCAGTGCCGCGTCGTGCGCGGGCATGGTCCAGTCCAGCGGCAGCAAGGCCAGTTCCCGGTCGGCGACCGCGAGCTTGGTCGGCAGCCCGTCGGTGATCCGGGCCTGCTCGCCGGAGCGGACGTGGGAGGCCGCGCTGGCGGCGAGCACCGCATCGGCCAGCGCCGAGCTGTCGTAGACGGCCCGGTAGGCCACGCCGGCGGCCTCGCGGTCCAGCTGGGTACGGTTCACCTCGGTGGAGGCCGCGTACGGCGGCGCCACCAGCACCCGCATCTCCTCGCGCGCCGTACGCTGCACCCGGTCGAACGCCCGGCCCACCGCGGCCGGGCCGGACACGATCTCGATCAGATCCTCGGTCCGCCGGTTGCTGACCCGGTTGTAGGCCTCCGCGGCCAGCCGGTGCGCCGCCTCACGGGTCCGTTCCAGCTCCTCCACCCGGCGCCGGATGAGCTGCTCGACCGCCAGCTCGGGCGGCACCGGCACGACCCGTTCCTGCGGTGGCGGCGTGCGGTGCACGAACCCCTCGCGCTGCAGGGCGGCGACGGCACGGCGCACCTGGGCGACGCTCAGCCCCACCCGGTCGGCGAGCTGCGCGACGGACGCCCCGCCCTGCCGGACCAGCGAGAGATACGTCGACTCCTCCGCGGCGCTCAGCCCGGCAGACCTCAGCACTTACCACCCTCCAGGCGCATTCGGGTCATGGCGCGGCCACGCTGCGGGCCCGCCATGGACACACAATACGACGGCACCCTAAACCTGGATATGGACGTGCACCGGCGACGGTCGTCGCAGGTCCGTGCGTCGCGCCGCCGGCCCGGATGCGGACACGCACGCGCAACTGAGAGGCTCGGCCGCATGAGCGCCCCCGTCCTCGTCACCGGCGGCAGCGGGTTCGTCGCCGGTCATCTGGTGAACGAACTCCTGGCCCGCGGCTACCCGGTCCGCACCAGTGTCCGCAGCCTCACGAACGCGGCCAAGGTCCAGCCGCTGGAGCGGCTCGGCAGAGCCTTCCCCGGGAGGCTCGACCTGTTCGAGGCGGACCTCATGCGGCCGGGATCCTTCGACGGCGCCATGGAGGGCTGCCGCTTCGTGTTCCACGTCGCCTCGCCCTTCCTGATGCCGGAGCAGATCCGGGACGGCCGGCGGGACGTGCTCGAGCCGGCTCTGCAGGGCACGCGCAACGTCATCGCGAGCATCGACCGCACGCCGACCGTGGAACGGCTGGTCCTCACCTCCACCGTGGGCGCCATCTTCGGCGACTACGTCGACGTCATGGACATGCCCGACCGGACCCTGACGGAGGAGTACTTCAACACCACCAGCACTCTGGAGAACAACCCGTACCACTACGCGAAGACCGTCGCGGAGCGCGAGGCGTGGGACGCCGTCCGGGCGCAGGACCGCTGGGACATGGTCGCCGTCAACCCCGGGCTCGTCCTCGGCCCGTCGCTCACCCACGCCTCGGATTCGGGAAGCCTGTTCCTGATGGACGAGCTCATGCGCGGCTACTTCTTCTATGGCGCGCCCGACTTCAGTTTCACCTTCGTCGACGTCCGGGACGTGGCGGTCGCACACGTCCGTGCCGCCGAGCTCGACCCGGCGTCCGATCGCTACATCCTCGCCCGCCCGGAGATGGTCTCCTTCGCCCAGATGTCGAACATCATCCGGGACAGGTATCCCACCAGGTTCCTGCTTCCCCGCCACAAGGTGCCCGACTGGGCGGTGCGGATCCTGGGACCCCGCTTCGGGCTCTCGCAGGACTACATCCGCAAGCACCTCGGCATCCGGTTCGCCGTCGACAATCGGCGCAGCGTCCAGGAGCTGGGCATCTCCTACCGGCCCGTGGCGGAGACGGTCCTGGACCATTACGAGTCGTGGCTGGAACGGCGGCGGGCCGGCGCGTCGTGACCGCATCAGGCAGGCGGCGTACCGCACCTATTGGCGGCGTGAACGGCTCGGCGGGGTCCGTGGCGGAGCGAGGAACGGCACGCTGCGCCGATCATTTATCTCCCGCTCTGCGGAGTGCATGAAAGCAAGGCGGAGATGTGGTCGGCGCCCATGCGCACGCCGCTAGCGGCCGAACCGTGACACGCCGGACTGCCAGCAGCTATTGCCGCAAGCTTGACATGCTCGCCCCTCATCGAGATGCTTATGGCGCACGTTTCGCTGCGGTAACGCAGCACCACAACTGGATAGAGGTGGCAGTCCTATGCACATCCGCCGAAAAGGTAAAGGGTAGGCCCGCCATGTGGACCGACCCCGCGCAGCTGGAAAAGCTGCTCTCGGTGGTCGGTCTCAAGGGACTGGGTTTTCTTCTGCTGACGTCACTTGTTGCCCTCCTGGCCGTTATGCGAATTTTCGCAATGGCGTGCAAGCACAAGGTCGCAGATGGGGAGATCCGGATCCGGTGGGTCGGCCTTCAATTGCGCTGGAAACTGACCAGCGAAGTATCCGAGGGCGATGCCCCGGATGCGAAGGAGGCCTCTGTGGCCTCCGACAAAGGCGAATCATAGGACCGAGGCCGTAGCCGAGCGGTGGCAATGCACCGCGTGAGCTTCGCGTCCGTCGCACCTGCCCGCCGTCTGGCGCAACTCCGCGGCTCCTGTTGATCAGAGAGCGCAGTTCCGCAGCCTTCGGCCGCAGTCGAGCGCGACACGAAGTCCCGCCGTGGCCAGGACACGACGAAGCGAATCATGCCATCACGGCTGACGCCCTCGTTCATATGAGCGCTAGACCCGCCGGGCTCGGCCCGGCGGGTCGCGCCTCACAGTGTTCTCAGTCGCCCATGCCGGAAGCACCGGATGCTCCATTGCGTGGCCGGCCTGTCTCTTCCGCGGCTCAGCCCAGGTAGAAGTCCCGGCGAGCGGCCACGAACGCCTCGATCGTCTGGGCGGGCACACCCGTCAGGCGTTCCACGTCATCGGACGCGCGGTCGTAACGGTTCTCCCGGTGCAGCCGGGCCATGGTGGCGATGTGCTCCTCGGTATGCGGCGGCAGACCCGCCTTCGCGAGCACCTCCGCCCGCCACCGCTCCAACGGCACATCCACATAAGACACCGCACACCCCAACGCCCGCGAGAACTCCTCAGCCATCCCCCACATATCGACCGTACGCGGCCCCGTCAGCTCGTAGACATGCCCCACGTGCGGAACCGGGTCACCGAGCACAGTGGCCACCACCCGCGCGACATCCTCCACGGCGACCGGAGACGTACGCCCCGTCCCGAACGGCAGCGCGATCGTGCCGGACTCCCGGATCGTCCGCGCCGCCAACGTCGTGAACAACGGATTGTCCAGAAACGACGTCGGCCGGACATGCACCACCGGCAGACCCGACCAGTTCAACACCTGCTCCGCCAGCCAATGCAACCGCTGCTGGAACGACTCCGCGGTACTGGTCGCGGTCATCTGCGACACCGTCATCTGCGACATCCCCACCAACCCGGCCAGCTCCCCGCACTCCCGCGCCACAGTGGCCACCACCGTCGCCGCCAGCAGGTGATCCGGCGACACGGGCATCGCGAAGTACATCCGCCCGACACCCTCCAACGCGGCCGCGACACTCTCGGGCCGCGTCAGATCCCCGACCACCACCTCCGCGCCGAGCGCACGCAACCCGGCCGCACGATCATCATCACGACGCACCAACACACGCACCGGCACCTCCTGCGCGCGCAGGAGGTCGAGGACCCTACGGCCCACCCCACCGACCCCGGCGATGAGAACAAGGTCACTCGCAGCCATCGGTCTGTCTCCTTCCGAGTAGCCGAGTATCCGAATGGAGGTGATCACGAGTGGCGGGTCAGGAGTGGACGACCACCATCTTGCCGCCGGCCTCGTTCGCGGTCGCCGACGGGGCGCGGCAGATCAGGACCTCCGTGCGGCCCGGCGGCTCCAGAGGCCGCTGATATCGCCCCAGCCCCTCGGCGCGACACGTCCGCTGCCGGATCCGGCCTCGCAGCGGAGCCGCGAGCGCCCGCGACGGGGCACCGGCCCCTGCTTCCAGCGTGACATGCCGAGGCCGGGCCCCGGCGTCACGGGTCGTCCTTCACAGCACGTCGGAGAGGAAACGTTGCAGCCGGGGGCTCTCCGGAGAGTTGAAGATCTTGGCGGGTGGTCCTGACTCGACCGCCACGCCCTGGTCCAGGAACACCACCGCGTCGGCCGCCTCCCGGGCGAAACCCATCTCGTGGGTGACCACCACCATGGTCATTCCCTCCCGGGCGAGATCGGCCATCAGGGCGAGCACGCCTTTGACGAGTTCCGGGTCCAGCGCGGAGGTCGCCTCGTCGAACAGCATGACCTGTGGCTCCATCGCCAGCGCCCGGGCGATCGCCACGCGCTGCTGCTGCCCGCCGGAGAGCTGCCCGGGCCGTGCGTCGGCCTTGCCGCCGAGTCCGACCAGGTCGAGCTGCCGGCGGGCGGCCTCGACCGCCTCATCGGCGGACAGCTTCTTGATCCTGCGCAGCGGCAGGGTGAGGTTGCGCAGAACGCTCATGTGCGGGAACAGGTTGAACTGCTGGAACACCATTCCGACCTGCTGCCGCAGCAGGTCGGGATCACGACCGAGGACGCTCACCCCGTCGAGCAGCACGTCTCCCCGGTCCGGTTCGAGCAGCCGGTTGATGGTCCGCAGGAACGTCGACTTCCCCGACCCCGAGGGACCGATCAGGCAGACGGCCTGGCCGCGCTGGACGTCCAGGTCCACCCCGCGCAGGACCTGGTTCGAGCCGAACGAGAGGTGGATGTCGCGGGTGGTGAGGCTGACCGAGGAGAACTGCGTCATCGCTGTCCCTCCCCCAGCACGGGCAGCGGGGCCGGCTCGGTCACCGATCGACGCCCCTGCCGCAACCGCTGATCAATATGGTTGACGAGATGGGTCAGTGGCACGGTGAGCATGAGGTAGAAGAGTCCGGCGAGTACCAGCGCCGACTCGTTGCCGGTGTTGGCTGCGGCGTCCTGGCCGATCCGGAACAGTTCACGCTGGCTGGCCAGCAGGCCGAGGAAGTACACCAGGCTCGAGTCCTTGACGAGGGCGATGAACTGGTTGACCAGAGCGGGGAGAACCCGTCGTACCCCCTGCGGGATGATCACCAGCAGCATCGCCGCGGGATGGGAGAAACCGAGGGCGCGGGAGGCCTCGAACTGACCGGAGTCGACGCTCTGGATTCCCGACCGGAAGATCTCCCCGATGTAGGCGGCTGCGATCAGCGAGAGCGCGAGGATGCCGAGCGGGTACGGATTGGGCCCCCAGATCTTCAGGCCCGTCGGAGCCAGGCCGACGCCGATGAGCAGGATGGTCACCGCCGCCGGGAGGCCACGGAAGATGTCGGTGTAGATCCGTGCGGGCCATCTCAGCCACCGGGTCCTGGCCATGCCCGCCACGGCGAGGAGCATGCCGAGGACGGTCCCGATGAGCCCTGAGACGGCTGACAAGATCAACGTGTTCGGCAGGCCCGTCCTGAGCATGTCGGGCAACGCCTGCCGCATGGAGTCCACGTCGAAGAACGTGTCCCACAGCGTCGTCAGTTCATCCACGCGAATTCACTGTCATTGGTCCGCATCTTCCGTGGCGTCGGCTGTTCGTGGAGCCGGAGATCAACCGGCCGGGGTGGGCTTCGCCGAGCCGGCGACCGGCGGGAAGGTGACGGTTCCAGTGCCGGGCTTGAAGTCGGCCGGAACGGGACGCCCCGGGTAGTACTGCTCCTGAAGCTTCGTCCAGGTGCCGTTCTGGATGACTTCGTCCAGTCCCTTGTTGAGGGCGGCCAGCAACTCCGGATGGTCCTTGCTCACGGCGAAGGCGGTCGGGGCGGGGCTGAGCTGCTTCTGGACGAGGACGACCTTGCCCCCGCTCTCGGTCGCGGTCTTCTCGCCGATCTCCGCGGGCGAGATCCACGCATCCGAGGTCTTGGTCTTCAGCTGGTTGAGCGCGCCGTTGTAGTCCGGCACCCGGACCGGGTTCAGGCCCTGCTTGGTGGCGTAGTCGTCCTGCACGGTCCCCTGGACGACGACGACCCGCTTGCCCTTCAGACCGTCCAGGCTCTTGATCGGTGAACCGGCCGGCACGTCGAGCCCGAAGTAGCCGAAGTCGTAGCCGTTGGTGAACTGCACGGTCTTCTTCCGGGCCTCGGTGATCGTGATCGAGGAGCTTCCGACGTCGAACTTGTGGGTGGCCACCTGGGAGAGCAGCGCCGAGAAGTCGGTCGCGGCGAACTCCACCTTGAGGCCGAGCCTGGCGGCCACCGCCGCGAGCAGATCATTGTCGAAGCCGGTGAACTTGCCGTCCTTGAGATAGACGTTGGGCGGCGCGTCGGACAGGGTGGCCACCCGAAGCGTCCCCGGCCGCAGCAGCTTGTACGGGTCGGCGGCGGACTTGGTCGAGGACGACCCGCCTCCGCAGGCGGCAACGGCGGCGGAAGCGGCTATGACGGCGACGGCGCCGGCGAGAGCCCGGAACGGGCGCATGAAGATCTCCTAGAGCAGATATGTATGACCGCCCGTCCGAGGACGGGCAGCGCAGGCAGGGGGGTACAGCGCACGAGGTGAAGGCCGGCCGCGAACCGGCGGCGCGGCACACCGGCGGCCGAGCTGAGCGGCCTGGAATCCGAACCGAAGCGACCCGGGTCAGCCGAAGATGGGACGGCAGGGCGCGCAGTACGAGCAACAGGCCGTGGTCGTGACGCGGAGCAGGTCGATGTGCCTGCGCGTCACAAGAAAGTTGGCCATGGCAAAACCCTAGCAAAAGGGTAGTTTAGACATGAAATCGACAGGCATCATGGGGCGCACCGGCCTGCCCGCCCGCCAGCGCCGACCCGCCGAACTGCGACCCGGGGTTCGCGACGCCGGGCGCTACCTGCAGGTCCTGGTGCCGGGAGAGCAGAAGTCGACCTCGGGGTAGCGCGCCGACGGCTCTTCCAGCAGGGGCTGGGGCCGCTTGCGCAGGTGCAGGTCGAAGAAGGCCCGGACGTACCTTCGGGTGATCTCCATGGAGCGGGCACCGGAGAGGTCGGCGCCGAGGTCGAAGCCGATCTGATCGGCCAGCAGGTGGTAGTCGGTGAAGGACGGGTGCACCGACCCGGCCACCACGAGCCAGCGCTTCCACCCGGTCAGGAGTCTCCAGTCACGATCCCAGGTGGGGTCCTCCCCTCCGGGGCTGTGCTGTGACTGCGTGCCCAGCAACAGGAACGGCCGCGACAGCCCTTTTTGCGGAATGGTGGCGAACATGGTGCCGTCCAGGTCGATTCCGGCGCGTACCCGGGAGTCCTTCAGCATGGCCTCGATGGTGCTCGCGCCTCCGAGGGAGCTGCCCGCCATCGCGATCCGGGACGGGTCGATCAGGATGCCGCTCTTCCATTTCGGGTGTGGCCCGGTCAGCTCGTCGAGCACGAATGAGACGTCGGCCGCCCGGCTCTCCACCGCCTTCTCACCGAAATCGTCAGTGGTGATCTCGCATGCGCCGCAGGTGGTGACCCGCCCGTCGGGGAAGGTCATGGCGAAATTCTCGTACGTGTGGTCGATGCCGGCCACCACATAGCCTCTGCTCGCCAGGTCCTCGGCCAGGCCCGTGAGCGAGCTCCGGGGATCGGTGAACCCGGGAGAGAGCACCACGAGGGGCAGACGGTGCCTGCCTCCGACCGGTTTCGCGTCACTGAGCGCGTGGGTGCGCGTCCTGCTCAGCACATCGGACGGCACACCGGTCACCCCCTTGCCCTCCAGGATGAGCTGCGACTCCTTGGGCGTCACATAGTGCGCCCGCCGCCCGCCCCGCGACCTCGCCGGGTACCACAGGGAGACCATGAGCTCCCTGGCCTTCGCCTCGGGCACCCAGGGGTCAGGGCGAGAGACGTCCTTCAGATACAGCGAGGTGGTGCCGACCGGATGGGGACCGGTCGGCTCGGGCAGATACGGCGCGCTCGCCGGGGCAGTGGAGGCAGGTGCGGACGCGGACACCGGAGAGGCGGGCGCGGACGCGCAGGCCGCGGACACCATGAGGGCGAGGAGCCCGGCGACGGCGGCAGGTCCACCACGCGGGAACCGATTGCGCGGCGTCGGCCTTCCGGCCCTGATGAGGCCGGCCAGGCCGATGACCCGGCCCGGCCGGATGTTCGGACGGCCCCCGGTCACAGGCGGGCGGGCGCCGTAACGCTCGGTCAGACCCTCGGCATGCGGGATGGGATGGGAACGTTCATATGGCATGGGCTCATCCTGTGAGCCCATGCCTGTGCCGGCACCGGCCGAAAGCACGGTTCGCACCCTTTTCGACCGTACTTTTGACCGGTTCCGACGGCGGCAGGGCTTCGTGGCCGGCCTGCGGCTACGCGCGGGCCCGGCGCTGGTTGCTCTCCTCGGTCAGGTCCGCGAGCAGCGGACCGTGCCGCACGAGCAGCCGTTCCAGCTCGACCATCGTGCACGCCTCGACCATCGTGTAGGCATAGCCGATCAGCGCCCCGCAGCGACGCACGCTGAAGCAATCCCGCCCGCCGAGCCGGACGGCCTCGACGTCCCAGTCATCTGGCGCCGTCCCCCGCTGCCCCATACGGCTGGCATGTCCGGGCCGCCGGAAAGAAAAACCTGTCCTCACGCCAAGACAGATCGAGATCGCAGCCGGCGGACGGCGCCGACGCCGACGCCGCACCCCACAGGGTGTTCGGCCGGTCAGAACCGGTCAGAAGCCGAAGTGGCTTAGTCCTGGATGGTCATCCGGGCGCCGCCCGAGCGGCCAGTGGAATTCACGGTCCGACTCCTCGATGGGAAGGTCGTTGATGCTCGCGTGCCTCGCGACCATCAGCCCCTGCTCATTGAATTCCCAATTCTCGTTGCCGTAGGAGCGGACCCAGTTTCCGGAGTCGTCGCGGGCCTCGTAGGCGAAACGGACGGCGATACGGTTGCCGTTGAAGCACCAAAGCTCCTTGATGAGCCGGTACTCGAGCTCCCGCGTCCATTTGCGGATGAGAAACGCGATGATCTCGTCGCGTCCGTCGATGAACTCCGAGCGGTTCCTCCAGTGGCAGTCCGGCGTGTAGCCTGCAGCCACCTTTTCGGGGTCTCTGGTGTTCCAGGAGTCCTCCGCCAGGCGAACCTTCCGGATGGCGGTCTCGCGAGTGAACGGTGGGAGCGGAGCGTGTTCCATCAGATCATCCCCTTGACATTCTGATTGCGCACTGCCGGTTCGCCCCGGCCGCTGCTCCGACGCGCAAATCGCCTTTACCGCATCTCCTCACGCTATGGCGTTCGGTGGGTCCGGGCGCTGCGCCGACATGCGGGTTCACGCAATCTTTTGGTCAACCGCCCCTCGACGTGTCCGGTCAGGAGGGGTGAACACCGGCGACGGCGGCGAGGACCTGTCGCGCCGGCCGTCGCGACAGGTCCTCGCCGCGCTGGTGTGGCGATACGGCAACAAGCACCCCGTTCTGTCCGCCTCTTCTGATAGGACATGTTCCGTTCTGATCACTGAAGGGGACCGCATGCCAGAGCTCGACAATCTCCGGGAGTTCGCCGGTCTGCGCGTGGCCGAGTTCACCGCGGAGTCGACGCCGGACGACCTGCCGCAGGGCGGTTCACCGGCCTGGGCCGTCCGCCTCGGCTCGTGGGACGACGAAGCGGACTTCGGCGAGGTCTTCGCGCGGTTCCTGGACTGGGTCGACACCGGCCAGGTGACCGCGCTGGTGATCGGCTACTGGGGAATGTGCCACGAGGTGAACTCCTCGGTCCCCCGCGACCTCCTGATCGAGGCGGCCGGCCGGTTCCCCGGCCTGCGGGCCCTGTTCTTCGGCGACATCGCGCCCGAGGAGTCGGAGATCTCGTGGATCGAGCACTGCGACCTGACCGGGCTTCTCGAGGCCTACCCGCTTCTGGAGCAGGTCGAGATCCGTGGTGGCTCCGGGCTGGAGCTGGCACCGCCCCGCAGTGAGCACCTGCGCGTGCTGCGGCTCGAATCGGGCGGGCTGCCCTCCAGCGTGGTGCGCGCGGTGGCCGCGGGCGACCTGCCGAACCTCGAGCGCCTGGATCTCTGGCTGGGTGTCGAGGAGTACGGCGGGGACGCGACGGTCGCCGATCTCGCTCCCCTCCTCGGTGGTGAGCGGCTGCCCGCGTTGCGCCATCTGGGACTCGAGGACAGTGAGATCGTCGACGAGATCGCGGTGGCGGTGGCCGCCGCGCCGGTGGTGGCGCGGCTGGAGACGCTGAGCCTGGCGCTGGGAGTGCTCACCGACGAAGGGGCCGAGGCACTGCTGTCCGGGCAGCCGCTGACGCATCTGCAGCGTCTCGATCTCCACCATCACTTCCTGACCGACGCGATGGTCGAGCGGGTCCGCAAGGCGCTCCCAGGCGTCGAGGTCGACCTGTCCGAGCAGGAACTGCCCGACGAGGACGACGGCGACGTGTGGCGCTACGTCGCGGTCGCCGAGTGAGCCGCGACCTCGCGGGACGGGGCGCGGAAGGAAGGGAGCACGACCGATGACGGCCCATGACGGTCTCGCCGAGTTTCTCGAGCTGCCGGTGCGGGACTTCCCCGCGCTCGGCGACGAGCCGGGCGAGCCGGACGACACGGCGTCGCTGCCGTCGGCCTCGGCGGTGGCGTGGCGGCTCTGGCTGAACGACGACATCGGTGAGTCCGACGAGACGTACGAGGAGTACGTCGCTCGTTTCCTCGGCCGGGTGGACGCCACGGAGATCCGGGAGCTGGTGATCAGCTCCTGGGGGGCGGTCTACGACGATTCCTCGGAGCTGCCCGTACGGTTGCTCTGCGAGGCCGCCGATCGCCTGCCGAACCTGCGGGCGATCGCCCTCGGTGACATCCCCTCGGACGAAGCCGAGATCTCCTGGATCGAGCAGTCCGACCTGACCCCGCTCCTGGAGGCGTTTCCACGCCTGGAGATCCTGGAGGTACGGGGTGGTACCGGCCTCTCCCTCCGGCCCTTCCGGCACGAGCGGCTCCGGGTGCTGCGATTCGAGACCGGCGGGCTGCCTGGCGAGGTCATCCGCGCCATAGGCCGGTCGGAGCTGCCCCGCCTGGAGCATCTGGAGCTGTGGCTCGGGGTGCCGAACTACGGCGGCGAGTGGCTGCCCGCCGACTTCGACGGCGTACGCTCCGGCGAGGGGCTGCCCGCCCTGCGCCACCTGGGCCTGCAGAACAGCGAGGCGCAGGACGAGGTGGCCGCCCTGGTCGCCGCGGCACCGGTGGTGGCGAGGCTGGAGTCACTGGCGCTGTCCATGGGCGTGCTCACCGACGAGGGCGCGGAGGCACTGCTGTCCGGTCAGCCGTTGACCCATCTCAAGCGGCTCGACCTGCACCACCACTACCTGACCGACCCGATGATCGACCGGCTGCGCACCGCCCTGCCGGGTGTCGACCTGAACGTCGGCGAGCAGGAGGTGCCGCGCCGGTACTCCTGGAGCGGCGATGAGGACCACTACTACGTCGTCGTCTCGGAGTGAGCCGGTGACCTTCACCGTCGTCGGGACGCCCGGGGACCGCCGGACCGCGCTGTTCGCCGCCGCGTGCGCCGCGCAGGGGCTGCGAGAGCCCCGGCTGGTTCCGTGGCGGGAGGTGCTGTCCGGCGGGGAGTTCGGCTTCGAACCGGGCACGCTGCTGCGCGTCGACTCACCCGGAGAGGACGCCGGGACCGATGCCCTGCTGCGCGGGCCCGGGCATCCGGCGCGGGTCGGCGGAGGAGACGGCGCACGGTGGTACGCCACGTTCACCGCGGCCCTGCGCCGGATCGAGGACGTCTCCTCGAGGGTGGTGCCGTTGAGCGATCCCGGCGAGATCGCCGTGATGTTCGACAAGCGGCTCTGCCACGCCCGCCTGGAGGGGGCCGGCGTGCCGGTGCCGCCCGCGCTGCCGCCGGTCCGCGGCTACCGGGAGTTGCGGGAGCGGATGGCCGAGGCCGGCTGGTCCCGCGTCTTCGTCAAGCCCGCCCATGGCTCGTCGGCCTCGGGGGTCGTCGCGTTCCAGGTGCACGGCGCCCGGATCAAGGCGCTGACCTCGGCGGTGCCCGGGCCGGACGGCGGGCTGCGCAACTCGCTGCGGGTCCGGTCCTACGAGAGCGAACCCGAGGTGCGGGCGCTCATCGACCTGCTGGCCCCCGAGGGACTGCACGTCGAGCGGTGGCTGCCCAAGGCCTCGCTGGCCGGGCGCGCACTCGACCTGCGGGTGGTCGTGGTGTCGGGTACGCCGACCCACGCGGTCGTGCGGACGAGCCGTGGCCCGATGACCAACCTGCATCTCGGGGGTGCCCGCGGAGATCTCGGCGCGGTGCGGGGCGCGCTCGGCGAGACCGGCTGGCGGCGGGCCCTCGACCTCTGCGCGCGGGCGGCGGCGTGCTTCCCGGGGAGCCTGATGGTCGGGGTGGACCTGCTCGTGGCCTCCGGCTGGAGGCGATACGCGGTCGGGGAGGTGAACGCGTTCGGTGACCTGCTGCCCGGGCTGACCGGCCTGCCGGGGAGCGGCGCCGAGGGAGCGGACACCTATACCACCCAGGTCAGAGCCGCCCTCTCGCGGAGACTCGCCACATGCCCGGCATGAACCGCGACATGAACGCCGTCGTCGGCAGTCACGACCTGCTGCTGGTGACGCTCGACACGCTGCGGTACGACGTCGCCGCCGGGCTGGCGGAGGCCGGCCGTACCCCCACGCTGGCGGGCGTGCTGCCGGGCGGTCGCTGGGAGCGGCGCCACAGCCCGGGCAGTTTCACGTTCGCCGCGCACGCCGCCATGCTGGCGGGGTTCCTGCCGGCCCCGGCGACGCCGGGACCGCATCCGAGGCTGTTCGCGGCCAGGTTCCCCGGCAGTGAGACCACCGCGCCGGGCACGTGGGTGTTCGACGCCGCGGACCTGCCCACCGGACTGGCACAGGCCGGCTACCACACCGCCTGCATCGGTGGTGTCGGCTTCTTCAACGGGCTGACCCCGCTCGGCTCGGTCCTCCCGGCACCGTTCGCCGAGGCGCATTGGGAGCCGTCGTTCGGGGTCACCGATCCGGCCTCGCTGGAGCACCAGATCGACCGGGCCGCCGACGTGGTCGCCCGGACCCCGGCCGATCAAAGGCTGTTCCTGCTGGTCAACGTCTCCGCGCTGCACCAGCCGAACCGGCACTACCTGCCAGGCGCCCCGGACGACTCCCTGGAGACCCACGCGGCCGCGCTGGAATACGTCGACGGCCGGATCGGCGCCCTGTTCGCCCTGATGCGCCGCCCCTGCCTGGTCATCATCTGCTCCGACCACGGCACGGCGTACGGCGAGGACGGCCACTTCGGGCACCGGGTCGGTCATGAGACGGTGTGGACCGTGCCATATGGAGAGTTCGTACTGACATGACCGGTCCGTACCAGGGATATGTCTATGCATATCCGCATAAGACCGCCTACCGGCCGTTGCAACCGATGCCCCCGCTGGGCGACGTCTGGGCCGGTGAGGACCGCAGCGCCCTGTTCCTCTACCTGCACGTGCCGTTCTGCGAGATGCGGTGCGGCTTCTGCAACCTCTTCACCCGCACCGGCGCCCCCGAAGAGCTGACCACCACCTACCTGGACGCGCTCGACCGGCAGGCCGAGACCGTACGGCAGGCGCTCGGCGAGGCCCGCTTCGCCACGGCCGCCTTCGGCGGGGGGACGCCCACGTACCTGACCCCGGCCGAGCTGGAACGACTCTGCGACATCGCGGAGCGGTTCGCGGATCTGCGGGCGATCCCGCTCGGGGTGGAGACCTCACCGGCGACCGCCACCGCCGAGCGGCTCGCCGTGCTCGCCGGGCGAGGGACCACCCGGATCTCCATCGGGGTGCAGAGCTTCGTCGACGCCGAGGCGCGCGCCGCCGTACGGCCGCAGAAGCGCGTGGAGGTCGAGGCCGCGCTGGACCGGATCCGGGCCACCGGCTTCGAAACGCTCAACATCGATCTGATCTACGGCATCGACGGGCAGACCCCGGACAGCTGGCTGTACTCGCTGAACGCCGCGCTGGCCTGGGAACCCGAGGAGCTGTATCTCTATCCGCTGTACGTGCGTCCGCTGACCGGGCTGGGCCGCCGGGACCGGTCTCCGGAGCGGGACTGGGATCGGCAGCGGCTGGAGCTCTACCGCATCGGCCGCGATCATCTCCTCGGCCAGGGGTACGAGCAGGTGTCGATGCGGATGTTCCGGCGGCCCCGGCCCACGGCCGGGGGCACCGAGTACTGCTGCCAGACCGACGGCATGATCGGCCTGGGCTGCGGGGCGCGGTCCTACACCTCACGGCTGCACTACTCCTTCGAGTACGCCGTCGGCGCCGGGCAAGTGCGGGGCATCATCGACGACTACGTGGCCACGGCGGACTTCGGCGCCGCGCAGGTGGGTTTCGCCCTGGACGCCGACGAGTCCCGGCGGCGGCATCTCCTCCAGTCCCTGCTCCAGGCGGGGGGCCTCGACCGCGCCGGCTACCTGGACCGGTTCGGGACCGACGCGGTGGCCGACTTCGCGGCCGAACTGGACGGTTTCGCGGACCGGGGCTGGCTGGAGTACGGCCCGGACGTGGTCCGGCTGACGCCCGAGGGGCTCGCGCGGTCCGACGCGATCGGACCGGCGCTGCTCTCCCCGCGGGTCCGCGCGCTGATGTCGTCCTACGCGGCCCGCTGATGCTGACCATTCTGTACCGCGGGCCGCTGGCGAGCTGCGACTACGACTGCCCGTACTGCCCCTTCGCCAAGCGCCGGGACAGCCGCGCGCAGTTGCTCGCGGACCGTGCCGCACTGGAACGGTTCACGGCCTGGGTGGCCGCGCAGACGCACGGCGTGTCGGTGCTGTTCACCCCGTGGGGCGAAGGACTGGTCCGCTCCTGGTATCGCCGGGCCCTCGTCGAGCTCAGCCTGCTCCCCCACGTCGGGCGGGTGGCGATCCAGACCAACCTCGGCCACCGGGTGGAGTGGACGGCCGAGGCGGACCTGTCCCGGCTGGCGCTGTGGGCGACCTATCACCCCGGCCAGGTGCCGTACGAACGTTTCCTGGCCCGCTGCCGGGACCTCTCCGCGCGCGGGGTCCGCCACAGCGTCGGCGTCGTGGGGCTGCCCGGCCATCTCGACCACGCCCTGCGGCTCCGCGACGACCTGCCCGCCTCGACCTATCTGTGGGTGAACGCGGCCGAGGGCCATTCCTACACCGACGAGGAGGCCGCCCGGTGGACCGGGCTCGATCCGCTGTTCGGGTACAGCCGCCGTCCGCACGCCAGCCGCGACCTGCCCTGCCGGACCGGCGAGACCGTCATCTCGGTCGACGGGGACGGGACCGTGCGCCGCTGCCACTTCGTCCCGGCGGTGCTGGGGAACCTCTACGACGGTTCGTTCCGGGCGGAGCTGCGCCCCCGCGGCTGCCCCCTCGGCACCTGCGACTGTCACATCGGCTATGTCCACCTCGAACCACTCGGCCTGTACGACGTCTTCGCCGGCGGGATCCTGGAGCGCATCCCGCACGGCTTCTAGTCAGGTCTGCTTGAGCGGCTGGTATTCGCCGGGCGACAGGCCGAACGTCCAGGCGACGCCCTCGTGGGCGGTCCGGGTGCGCGGCGGCACCCGCAGCCAGTAGGTGAGATGGGTCCCGTCCGGCTCCGGGGTGGAGTTGACGACCTCGACCATGACGACCGGCTCGTCACCGGGAAGGTCGATGCGCCACAGCACCCCCGCGTCATCCCGGCTGATCGGCTTGGCGCCCGTCTCGGCCAGGTAGCGGTCGAAGCCGTACCTCTCCAGCATCACCCGGCGGAGCTCGGCGTTGGTCTCGGCACCGATGCGCTCGGGAGTCAGCGCGTCGAGACCGTCGATGAAGTCCGCGGGCATCGGCATGCCACGCCAGGCGTACAGCGCGAAACCCCCGGGGTAGACCAGAGCGGGCCCGTCACCCCGGTGCAGCCGGCCCGGCTCGTCCCGGTGCAGTTCCCGTGGCCTCTCGCTGACCACGGCGAGGTTCTCGTACGGCCACCACCAGCCGGCGGACTCGGCCACCTCGGCGAGCCCGGCCAGGCCGTCCAGGCGGTCCAGCGCGTCGAACAGCGCCAGCCAGGGCGCGTCGTGCTGGCCGTGCACGGCGTCCAGCGTGGCGCCGCGCAGCACCGCCTCGGCCTCCGCCCCGCCCAGCTCACCGATGCCGCGCCGGATCCGGGTGACCAGCCCGTTGACCGGATCCCACAGTCGCCCGCCGGTGCCGGCCCACATCTTCGGCCACTCCCGCGGACCCAGCTCGGCGTGCGCCGTGGTCCGGGCCCGGTCCCACGGCCGGGTCCGTACGTCCTCGCGCACGCTGCCGCCCGCCGCCGCCGTGCCGAGCGCGACGTCCACCAGGTCCACGAGGCTGCTCAGCCCGGCGCCCATCAGCGTGCGCCGGCAGCCGGGGTCGGCCAGCAGCGCCGCCGCGACCGCGCCGTGGGCCGGTGACGGCACCCAGGCGATGCGCTCGGGCCCAGGCCGGCCGGCCGCCTCGTACGCCGCCCGTATCCCCCGCTCGGCCCGGTCGCGGTCGGCCGGACCGGTCCGGAACGCGATCTCCCGCCAGTCCCGCATCAGTCGGCCACCACCCGGACGGCACCGGGGAAGTACTCCCGCTGACGCACCACTCGGTACCAGCCCGCGGGCAGCGAGATCGCCGCGTGCTCTTCGTGGACCACCCGTCCGCCGGACGGCAGATGCAGGTGGTCGGGAGCCAGTGGCTCAGGATCGCATAGCAGCACGCCCGATCCGACGACCGCGTGCGCGTGGCCGGTCGCCTCGCCGAGTGCCAGAATCAGCCGGCCCCGGCCGTCGCGGGGGGCCCGGGGCAGGCCATGGACGGCCGCCGGGACCGAATCCTCCGGCACCGGCTGGATCAGGATGTCTCCCTGTCGGTACATGCCGCGAACGTACTCGGCGCCACGGACATTCTGCTCGCCCCGGCGCGGGAGCGGCTCGTCGCCCGCGGCCGATCCCCTCGGCCGGCGCTAGAGGATGATCCGGAGCACCAGCCACAGCGCGGTGGCCTGGAGGTATCCGGCCGCGACGTCCAGCGCGAGCATGAGGTTCTGCTTCTCGGGAAGCAGGCCGGCGTCGTAGAGGGGAGCCGTGAGAAAGCAGGTGGGTGCGGTGAGGAGGACCAGCGGGATCGAGCTGAGGCCCTGGCCGTCGGTGCGCAGCGCGATCTTCGTGTAGACGCCCACTGCGGTGACGAGCAGGGCGTATGCGATCGGGAGGATCTCGATGATTCGCATGGTGAGATCATGCGCCCGCCGTGGCCGTCCGGCATGAGTACGCGTACCCGGTCACGGTGGTCGCATAGCCCAGGCCGTGTGCGTGTGCGGGTGCGCCGGCGTCAGGCCAGGTCCACCTCCGCGCTGAGCGGCAGATCGACCGCGGAGGTGCCGGCCCGGAGCCGGTACGTGCCGGGCTCGTAGCGCCAGCCGTCCTGCCAGTACGCGAGCGACCGGGTCGGCACGGTCACCTGCACGTGCGCCTGTTCGCCTGCGGGTACGCGGACGGGTGCGAAGCCGACCAGCCAGCGCGCCGGGCGGTCGACGGCGGAATCGGGGCGTTCGGCGTAGACCTGGACGACCTGCTTGCCGTCTCGCTCGCCGCGGTTGTCCACCTCGACGGTGATGAGGACGGATTCTCCGGCCGTGACCGAGGAGGGCGCCTCGATGCCGACGAGCGCGATGTCGGTGTAGCCCCGGCCGCTGCCGAACCAGTACGCCGGTGCCGCGGCCTGCTCGAGCCAGGCGCGGTAGCCGATGCGGATGTCCTCGGCGTACTCCAGCGTGCCGCCGACCGGCGTGGTGGACAGGACCGGCACGTCGGCCTCGGCCGCCGGCCAAGTGGTGGGCAGCCGCCCGCCCGGCTCGGCCACGCCGAGCAGGACGTCGGCGACCGCGTGGCCCATCTCTGACCGCCGAAGTACCCCACGAGCAGCGCGGCGACGTCGTGGCGCCACGGCAGCAGCACGGGTGAGCCGGCGTTGACGAGCACGACGGTGCGCGGGTTCGCGGTGGCGACGGCGCGGACCAGGTCGTCCTGCCGGCCGGGCAAAGCCAGCGAGTCCCGGTCGTAGCCCTCCGACTCGACCAGCGAGTTCGTGCCCACGACGACCAGCGCGACGTCGGCCCGGGCGGCGGCCGCCGCGGCCTCGGCGATGAGCACGTCGTCGTCCGTGGCGGCGGGCTCGGTGCCGAGCCGCAGTCCCAGCACGGAGTGCAGCGTCCCGGTGCGGTCGCGCAGGTCGTACTCGAAGCGGACGTCGATCGGCGTGCCGGCCGTCACGGTGACCTCAGCAGCGGCGGTCGGCGGCGCCAGGAGCGCCGCACCGAGGTCGTCGCTTTCGGCCTGCACGTCCTCGTCCACGATCACGGCGCCGTCGGCGAGCACTCTGCCGCGGCCGACCGCGGCGAAGCCCAGGCGGACCGTGCCCGACTCCGACGGGGTGAACCGGGTGGTCAGTTCCACGCCGGCCGCCGTGCGGATCGGGGCGTCACCGCCGAACCAGACCAGTGCGCTGGAGCGCCGGTCCTCGGTGAACAGTTCGTCGCCCTTGTCGTCGAGGAAGCGGACCCGCAGGCCGGGAGTGCCGGTGACCGGATTGGTCATCTGCGCGAGCGGGAACCCGGCCACGCCCCGCTGCACGATCGCGCCGTGGGAGTAGGTGATGTCCGCACCGGGCAGGGCGGCGCGCAGTCCCTCCAGGGGAGAAACGGTGCGGGCGGGCACGACGGTCGCGCTGCCGCCGCCCTGCGTGCGGGCGTTGGCCGCGTTGTCGCCGATGACGGCGACGGAGCGCAGGGTTTCGGGGGCCCACGGCAGCTCGCCGCGGTTCTCCAGCAGCACGGTGCCCTCGATGGCGGCGTGCCGGGCGAACGCGACACCGTCCCCCGCCGAGACCGGCTCGGCGGCGGGGAAGCCGTCGAGTGCGCCGACCCGCCGGGCGAGAGTGAGCAGGCGGGTCACCTTACGGTCGACGGCGGCCTCGTCGACTCTCCCGGACCGGACCGCCTCCACCAGCGCGGCGCCCCAGGCCCCGCCCGGGCCGGGCATGACGAGGTCCTGTGAGGCGTTCGCGCTCTCCAGCGACCGGACGGCGGTCCAGTCGCTGACCACGACGCCGTCGAAGCCCCACTCGCTGTTCAGGGGCGTCTCCAGCAGCGCGTTCTCGGTGGCGGTGACGCCGTTGACCGAGTTGTACGCGCTCATGACGAGCCAGGCGTGCGCCTCGGTCACCGCCTTCTCGAACGCGAGCAGATACAGCTCGCGCAGGGCGCGGTCGCCGACCCGGACGTCGACGGTGAAGCGCTCGGTCTCGGAGTCGTTGGCCACGTAGTGCTTCGGCGTCGCGCCGACCCCGTGGTCCTGCACACCCTTCACGTAGGCGGCGGCCAGGTCGCCGGTCAGCACCGGGTCTTCGCTGAACGTCTCGAAGTGCCGCCCGCCGAGGGGAGAACGGTGCAGGTTGATCGTCGGGCCGAGCACCACGTCCACGCCCTTGCGGCGGGCCTCGACCGCCGCGGTGGCACCGTAGCGCCGGGCGATGTCCAGGTCCCAGGACGAGGCGAGCGCCGTCGCGGACGGCAGGCTCAGCGACGGGTCGCGCTCGTCCCACACCTCCCCGCGGATGCCCGAGGGGCCGTCGGAGACCACGATGCGGCGCAGACCTATCTTCTCCATGGGCCAGGTGCTCCAGAAGTCCCGGCCGGTCAGCAACCGGACCTTCTCCTCCAGCGTGAGCAGGGCGAGCCGTTCGGCGATCTGCGAGTCGGCTGCGAAGGCGGTCATGATCCGGGCTCCTCAGGTCGGTGGCGGGGCGGACCGCAGGCGTCGCCTCCGGACCGGTATCGAGGTGCCGAAAGGAGTGGGCGAGCACGGTCGGGGAGGCGAGCGACCTGCTCCCGGCGGGTACCGGAGCGCACTGCGGTCACCCGCGCTCATTGTGGAGGTGCTCGCGCAGGAACTCCAGAGTGGACTGATGCAGACGGGTGCGGGGCTCATCCGGTGACCGTCTGCGTCGAAGTACCCCTTCTCTTCGATCTCCGCGGCGATGTCGCGTCCCTTGAGGTAGCCACTGCCGATCTCGAAGGGGGCGACGGCGGCCGAGCTCGTCGTGCGGCACCTGATCTCACTCGGCCACCGCCGGATCGCGCACATCACGCACTGGCGCTGACCAGCGTCGACCAGGACGGAGTGGTCATGGGCCGCACCGCGGGACGGCTCCTGCTGGAACGCATCGAGGGCCGCACATCGGCGGTGCGCTCCGCCATCGCGCCGAGCCTCGTCCTCCGGCGCTCCACCGCCGCTCCGGGCGGCCTGGCGTAGGAGGCGGGTGATCTCGCTGGAGCCGCCGGGCCGGGCGGCGGAGATCCACAGCAGGTTCCCGCGGGTGCGGGGCGGCGCCGGCGGGCTGGGACGCCTCGGGCCCGGAATCCGCCGGATTCCGGGCCCGAGATTCGTAGCGGCGCCCTGACCCGCGGATCCTCCGCCCGGGAGGCCGCGGGTCCGGCTCAGGCGATCCTGATCAGTTGGGGCGGTTGGTGTCCGGGATCTGGATGCTGATCGGCAGGTCTCCTTCGGACAGGAAGAGCAGGGCTCCCAGGCGGAGGATCTCGTCGAAGGCCCAGTAGGCCTTCTGCAGTGCTCCTGGCGCCTTCTCGAGCGACAGCAGGCCCTCGCGGACGGCGATGAAGGGCTCCCACGCCGCCTCGAAGAGCGGGTCCCACAGCCTGTCCTCGGGGATCTTCAGCCAGCCGGCGATCTCGTCCCCGAGGATGTAGCGGGTGAGCGCGCCGAGGATGGGCTTGGTCACGAGGCCGCCGTCGATCACGGAGCCGAGGTTGAGGAGGATGTCGGCCAGCTTGATGCCCTCGGGGGTGGGGGCCAGCACGGGGGTCAGGACCTGCTGGGCCTGGGAGTTGGCCTCGTCCCAGGAGTTGGGGATGTACTCGTCCTTGATGCCGAGCATGTGCGCGGCCACCTGCCAGGAGTGCAGGAAGGCCGTGGACTCCGCCTCCGGGATCGGCACCTTCCACTTCACCAGGTTCTGCATGACGGTGGTGGGCAGGCTGTGCCAGGTGACCATCATGTCCCGCTGGCTGATCGGGATCTCCTCGTCGGCGACCTTCGACCAGTACGGCGACTTCGGCAGCAAATGGCGCACCCCTGCGTGCGCCAGCCGGGTCTTGACGCAGGTGACGACCATTTCGCCATCGGCCTTGTAGGCGTTGGACGTGCCGATGTCGTAGCCGAGTTTGGCGGTCTTGGTGATGCGGTCCTTCATGTCCGCGCCGCCCTTGGAGTAATAAACCGCGCGCGCCTCCTTCGGGATGACCGTGCTCATCATCCCGCTGGCGAAACCGTAGGTGACGCCGAGGTAGAGGCCGCGTTTCTCGTTGAAGTTGACCGCGGTGGCGAGCTTGCCCTGGTCGGCCCATGACGGCAGCCGGCGGGCCTGCTCCATGAAGTCCCGCAGGTCCGCGGGCAGTCCGGCCGGCAACGCCTGGCCGTTCTTGGTCCACTTCTTCAGCAGCGTGTTGACCTTGGCCACGTCCCCGCGGTCGATGATCGAGGCGACCAGCGGGTCGGCTTCGGCGTCCCACAGGTACCGCGGGTCGGCGCCCTTACCCGAGCCCGCCACCGAGCCCTTGGGCGACCACGTCCACAGTGCGCCCGCATGCGCGGGCGTCGCGACGCTCAGCGCACCAAGGGCGCCCAACGTCCCGCCCGCCATCAGCACATTGCGTCTGCTGGGTTTCTCCATGCCTTCGTTCCTCCTCGGGCCGAGCTCCTTGATACGGTGAAACACATCTCGTGTCTCTGTATCATCGACATAACAGCACACTGTGTCGCTCATCACAAGACCTCTCGTGACGGCGTCTGTTCGGCGATTGAGGCAGAATCAGTCGTCATAGGAGGAGATCGTGGAACCTGAGCTGCCCTTCCTCATGGTGACCTCGGGCCCGGAGTCGTTGCTCGAACGCGCGTACGTCGACGCGGTCGAACGGGTCGACGACATGGACGAGACCCGTGCGCGCGTGCTCGACGCCGCCTATGAGCAGTTCTGCCGGACGGGCATCCAGCGATCCACCATGGAGGACGTGGCCCGGCGGGCCGGGATCTCGCGGATCACGGTCTACCGCCGGTTCGCCACGAAGGACGCACTGGTCGAACAGGTGGTACGCCGGGAGTTCCGCCGCTACTTCGACCGGTTCCTCATCGACATCGAGCAGGCCGAGACCGCCGCCGACCGGGTGGTGCTGGGCTTCGTGAGCTCGTTGCATGCCATCCGGCGCAACCCGCTGATCGGCGGCCTGATCGCCACCGAACCGGACCTGCTCGTGTCCTCCATGATCAGTGACGGGGGGCGGACCCTCGCCACCGTGCGGCAGTTCGTCGCAGGCCAGCTCCGCCACGAGCAACGCGCGGGCAACGTGTCGAGCGACCTGGACACCGAGTTCGTGGCCGAACTCATGGTCCGGATCTCCGCCTCCTTCCTGGCGATCCCCAGCCACCTCATCGACCTGGACGACGACGACCAGCTGGCCGCGGTGGCCCGGCGGTTCCTCGTCCCCATGCTGGAACCACCGGCCGCCCGGACGGGACCGACATAGATCGCGTGCGCGGTGCCGTGGCCATATCGGCCGGGCTGACCTCGCGAAATCCCGGCCGGTGCTCTAGCCTCCGTGATCATGAAGCGACAGTACGAGCGCACCAGCCGGAGACTCGACTCCGGGCAGGTCGACACCGCGCTGCGGACGGCGATCGCCGCGCACGCCCAGGCCCATCAGCTCGGCGATGTCCTCGCGGACGCGGTCGCCGGCTGCGAGACCCGCAGCGTGCGCCTGTCCAGACCAGGACTGCTGGCCCGGCTGACGGGTTCCGGTGACCCGGACACCGAGCACCGCTCGGTGGCCCTCTACACGCCGGGCTATCTGATCATCGCGATCACCGGAGCCAATCGCGGCACGCATGTACGGTCCGCCCGGCTGGACGGCGTCAGCGTCGGTACGTCCGCACTGGCCGCGCAGCTCGGGCACGTGGACGGCGGAGACAACGGGGTCAGCGTCACCGGGCTGTGGTCGGGGGAGACACGAGACGCCGCGACGTCGTTCTTTCTGGGGCTGGGCGCCGACGCCGACGGCACGGCCTTCCTGACCGACCTGCGCGCCGCGATCACCGCCGCGAAGACCAGGTAGGCCATCGGCCCGGCGACCCCCACCCCCATTCGGGCGGTGCATTAGGTACACGGGCCGGCCGCCCCGGCACGCTTGTCCGCCGTTCCGGTACGGCACTACCTTGCCGGGGTGGATCTGTTCTCACGCTCGTGGACGGCATTGCGCACGGCGATCGGCGAACTCTCCGACCAGGACTGGGAACGGCCGTCCGGCTGTACCGGCTGGCTCGTGCGGGACCTGGTGTGCCACCTCCTCATCGGCGCCCAGGACGTCCTGATCACGCTGGTCACGCCCGCCGAAGCCGAGCCGACCGTGGACTCGGTCACCTACTGGCACCTCGGCGAGCCCCCGACCGGCGAGGAACCGCCGGAAGCACTGATCCCCCGGCTGGCCGCCGCGTACGGCGAACCGAAGTGGCTCAGGTTCCATTTCGACGACGTCGCGGCCGCCGCCGGGCGCGCCGCCGAACTCGCGGATCCGGGTGTCCGTGTCGGCACCCGCGGCGAAGTGCTGACCGTCGGCGACTACCTGTCCGCGTATGTCGTGGAATGGACGGTGCACCACCTCGACCTGATCGCACACCTTCCCTCGGCCGCCGAACCGCCCGCCGAGACCCTCGCGGCCGCCCGCGCGTTGCTGGAGAGGATCGCCGGGGCACCGATTCCGGCGTCGTTCTCCGACAGGGACGCGCTGCTGGTCGGGACCGGACGCCGCGCTCCGACGGACGCCGAGAGGGCCGCGCTGGGCAGGCCGGCCGCGAAGTTCCCGCTCGTGCTCGGCTGAACAGGCCACCGGCGAACCCCCGGGAGACGCTCTAGAGCACCCGGTTGAGCCGCACTCCGAGCGGATGGGGCTGCAGGTGCCCCGGTCATGGTGCGTCCACCCCACGCATGGAGGACGAGTACGGGTCTCATATGCTTGCTTGACGAAGCAAGTAACTCCCCGGGCGGCGCGGAGCCACTCGGACGGACACGGACCAGGAGAAGCCCATGGGAACGCTCGACGAGAAGGTAGTGCTGATCACCGGCACCGCGGGGGGACAGGGGCGTGTCGCGTCGCTGATCTTCGCGCGAGAGGGCGCGAGGATCGTCGGATGCGACATCCACGCCGACGCCAACAACGAGACGGTCGAACTCGTACGCCGCGGAGGCGGTGAAATGACGGGCATCGCGCCGATCGATCTCACCGACCCGGAGCAGGCGCGGCAGGTCGTCGAGGACGCCGTGGCCGCCTATGGCGGGATCGACGTGGTCTACAACAACGCCGCCTATCAGCGCTTCGGCCCGATGCCCGACTTCTCGGTCGAGGACTGGCGGGTGACCATCACCAGCGAACTCGACATCCCCTTCTTCGTGTCGAAGTTCGCGTGGCCGCACCTGGTCCGGCGTGGTGGCGGGGTCATCATCAACGTCGCGTCCATGGCCGGCATGATCGCTGGCGAGACGCCCCCGATGATCGCGCATGCCGCGGCGAACGCCGGCGTCATCGGCATGACGCGGCAACTCGCGCTCGAAGGCGCGCGCCACGGGATCCGCGCGGTGGCGATCAGCCCGGGGCCCGTCCTGACCCCGGCCAGTGAGCGCGACCTCGGCGACGACCAGGCGGCCCGGGCCGCGATAACCAGCAAGACGCTCCTCAAGCGCTTCGCTCAGCCCGAGGAGATCGTCGAGCTAGCGGCCTTCCTCGCATCCGACCGGGCCGCCTACATCACCGGCGCCAACTACCAGGTCGACGGCGGCGCGACCGCCTGGTAGGGCACCGCCCGTCGAGCGACGTCCTTACAGATGCTTTGTCAAGCAAGTAGTCTGGCGGTGTGCCATCGCAAGGATCTTCACTACGCCCGCTGACCGCCGACGAGGAAGCGGTCGTCAGGGCCCTGGGCCGGGTGATCCTGGTCGTGCCGCGCACGATGGATGCCGATCTGGTGCGGGAGCAGCGGCTGACGCTCAGCGAGTACGCGACGCTGATGCACCTCTCCGAGTCGCCCCACCGCCGGCTGCGGATGAGTGAACTCGCGGCGGCGTGCGATCTGTCGTTGAGCGGCATGACCCGCATCGTCGCCCGGCTGGAGGGCCAGGGCCTGGTCGAGCGGGTCAAGTGCGCGGAGGACGCACGCGGCTCGAACGCCGTGCTCACCGATGCCGGTCTCGCGCGTCTCGAGGAGGCGTACCCCACTCATCTGGCCAGCGTGCGACGCCACATCATCGATCACCTTGCCGAGCTGGACCTCGCCGCGCTCGCCCGCGCGCTCGAGCGCTTCGCCACCACTGCGGAAGGCCCGCAAGCACCGGGCGGCCCCTGCCGGTAGACGGCCCCGGCCCATGCGAGGTCGTCGGCCGCCGGCCATGGTTCGCCGGCCACGTTCGCCGGGGTCGCGGGACACTGCCTCGAGGGCAGCCGATACCTTCGGCAGAAGGGAGCCGGGCGATGACGCCTGCGAGCAAGAAGAAGGTCTTCCTCACCGGAGTCACCGGCAACTGGGGGCGCTACATCCTGCGGGAGTTCGCCAAGCGTGCCGACCGGTTCGAGGTGACCGCGCTGGTCCTGCCGGGCGAAGCCGACCGCGCGATCATCGCGCGGCACGAGGACATGGACGGCCTCACCGTGGTCTTCGGCGACCTCCTCGACTACGCGGCGGTGGAGGCCTGTGTCCGGGACGCCGATTTCGTCCTGCACGTCGCCGCGGTCGTGTCCCCCTTCGCCGACGACCACCCCGAGCTCGCCCATCGCGTCAACGTCGGCAGTGCACGGAACATCATCCGGGCGGTCAAGGCACGGCCTGACCCCTCGGCGACCGGCGTGGTGATGATCGGCAGCGTCGCCGAGACCGGGGACCGCAACCCCCCGCACCACTGGGGACGGGTCGGCGACCCGCTCCGCGTCTCGCGATACGACGAGTACGGGCAGAGCAAGATCCTCGCGGAGAGGGAACTCGTCGAGTCGGGACTCCCCCGCTGGGCGTGGCTTCGACAGACCGGGATCTTCCACCCCGGCCTCCTGGAGATCCGCGATCCGATCATGACGCACTCGCCGTTCGCGGGTGTCATGGAGTGGGTGTCGGTCGAGGACGCAGCCCGTCTCATGGCGAACATCTGCGAGGACGGAGTGCCGGAGGAGTTCTGGGGCGGCGTCCACAACATCGGCGGCGGGCAGACGTGGCGGCTCACGAACTGGGAGCTGCAGACGCGCACGAGCGGTGCCCTCGGCGTCAAGGACGTGACGAAATGGTATGACCGCAACTGGTTCGCCACTCGCAACTTCCACGGCCATTGGTACACCGATTCCGACCGCCTCGAAGAACTCGTACCGTTCCGGCAGGACACCTTCGACGCCGCCCTCGCCCGCGCGGTCGCCGCCCACCCCCGGCTGAAGCTCGCCGGAACGATACCGGCGTGGATGGTGAAGCACTTCGTCCTCAAACCGCTCACCCGCCGGCCCCGCGGCACCATGGCGTTCGTCCGCGGCGGCGACGAGGCGAGGATCAACGCCTACTTCGGCTCGCGCCGGGAATGGGAGGCCATCGGCGACTGGTCCACCTTCCGCCCGCCCCGGGCCGACCGGACTCCCCACCTCCTCGACCACGGATACGACGAGACGAAGGATCCGGCCCGCTGGAACACCGCCGACATGGTCGAGGCCGCCGCGTTCCGCGGCGGACGTCTGCTGTCCGGCTCCATGACGACCGGGGACATCAGCACACCGCTGGAGTGGGAGTGCACGCTCGGCCACATCTTCACCGGCAGCCCCCGCCTCATCCTCACCGCCGGCCACTGGTGCCCCAGCTGCGTCACCGACCCCGCCGGATACCTTCAACAGGCGGAACGCAACCACTTCCTCGCCCAGCTGGAACAGCGGCCGCCCCGCGACCTCACCGCATGACGCCGGAGACGCCCACCGATCCGGCCTGGATCCGGTCGACGGGCATCCGGGCATTCCAGATTTCACAGTGCAGGCGTTGCCGACTCACGAGAGTTCTTTGACCTTCACCGAGTCCTCGGGAGATCGCTCCTGCCTACAGTGAATATATGAGCGGGGACCTGCGAGCAGGCTCTGACGTGCCACGAGAGGTGCTGGACATCGCGGCTCGGATGTTCGCTGGGCTGGGATACGACAACACCTCGGTACGAATGATCATCTGCGCGGGGGCGGATGCCGAGGCTGTGGCCGCGGCGGGCGGTAAAACCGGTCTGTACCGGGCGGTGATGGAGCACGCTCACGAGAGCGTGGTCAGCGCGCTGGAACCCGCCATCTCGCAGATCACCCCGGATGCCGCGGGCGTGAAACGGATCGCCGACGCCTTCCTGAACTTCTCCATCGAGAACCCGGCCGTGGGCGCTCTATGGCTGCACCGGTCGCTGGCCGACGCCGCCGACATCTCCGACCTGGAGCCCCGCTATCTCGCAACGGAATACGAGATGGTCAGGGACGCCGTCCGGGGAGCCGTCAGCCTGAACCTGGACCTGCAGATGGCGATACTGACCATCGAATGGTGCGTCTACGGCTTCATCCGGGGAGGAATCCTCGACGACCAGGGGCGTCGGGTCGGCCCGGACGACAAGGCCGTCCTCAAACGCTTCCGGAAATACCTGCACAACCTGATCGACGCGATCCTCTCCGACGGGAGCACGCCGGCGACACCCGCAGGCCGGCAGCGATCAGCCTGGCGGGCGATGCTGCCGCGGTCGCTCTCCGGGCGCAAGCAGTGACGCGCACCTGGCCTCAGTGGCCGTCACAGGGGCCACACGGTCATGGGCTCATGCGGTGGCGGGCACGATGGCGACAGAGCAGGGAGCCTGCAGCAGCATCGCGTGGCTGACGGAGCCGAGGCGCATACCGGCGACGCCGCCGAGCCCGCGGTTGCCGAGCACGAGCAGCCCCGCCCCGGTGGCCGCCTCGAGCAGTGCATGACGGGGAGTCAGCATGACCAGCCTGGTCTCCGCCTCCACATGGGGGTACTTCTCCCGCCACGGCGCCACCGCCCGCTCCAGCCGCGCACCGCCGGTCACCCGCAGATGATCCGGATCCTGGATCATGCCCATCTCAGCCGCGGCGATGGCCTCCGGTTCCCAGCAGCCGTGCACCGCCAGCACCGTCTGGCCGTGCAACGCCGCTTCCTCGAAGGCGAAGGCGAGCGCCGTCTCGGACGACGGTGATCCGTCCACCCCCACGACGACGGGACGAGCCCGGTCGGCCGCATTCCGCACCACCACGATCGGGCAGTGGGCGTAGGAGGTCAGCTGGACCGCCGCCGAACCCGCGGCGAGTTCCTCGAATCCGCCCTGCCCGCGCACGCCCACCAGGGCGAGAGTGGCGTTTCCCGATTCGTAGACCAGGATGGCCGATGCCGGGCCCTCGGCGAGTCGCGGCCGCACATCGATGCCTGGAGCCACCTCGCGGGCGATGGCGACTCCCCGGTCCAGCGTGTGCGCGCCCATCTTCCGGGCGACCTCGAGTGCCGCGGGCCCGGACGGCGAGTCCGAGTACGGCCAGTGCCAGGCGTGGCAGACCGTCAGGGGCAGCCGGCGCAACCGGGCCTCTACGGCCGCCCAGCGCACCGCCCGTTCACTGGCCGCTGAGCCGTCGAAGCCCACCAGAACGTGCGATCCATTCAGCCGGTTCATTGTCTTCTCCTTCTCCTCGGCGTCGTGAAGAACGGGGTCGCCCAGCCGTGCTCCGCGGTGGCGGTCACGGCTGGGACGGCACCACGGCCATGGGGCAGTGCGCGTGGTGCAGAAGCGCGTGGCTGACGGAGCCGAGCAGCAGTCCGGTGAATCCGCCGCGGCCCCGGGTGCCGACCACGAGAAGATCGGCTCGTGCGGAGGCGCCGGCCAGGATCCGCGCCGGGCGGCCGTGCACGACCTCGGAGACGACCTCGATGCCGGGGAACTTCTCCCGCCAGGCGGTCAGGGACTCACCGAACTCCTGCTCGGCGAACACCTGCGGGTCGTACACGGGCGGCTGCCTGTCCCCCGGCCGGCTCGAGGCGGGGTCGGACCAGACGTGCACGGCACGCAGGCGTGCCTTGCGCATGCCGGCCTCCTCGAACGCGAAGCCGATGGCGGCCTCACCCGCCGGGGATCCGTCGACGCCCACGACGACCTCCCGCCGCACGGCGGGCTCCAGATCCCGCACCACGACGGCGGGGACCGTCGTGTGCGTGACCACCTGCAGCGCCGTCGAGCCGAACACCAGGCTGCCCACCGTGCCGGTCCCCCGGCCGCCCAGTACGACCATGGCCGCGCCCCGCGTCCGCTCCAGCAGCACCCGGGCCGGCGGGCCGGGCACGGCCTCGCCTTCGACGTTGACGCGGGGGTCGCGTTCCCTGGCGGTGGCGACGGCCTGGTCGAGCAGGTCCCGGCCGCCGGTGAGCAGCCAATCCCGGATGGCGCCGGCCCGCGGATCGACCGGGGTGTCGGCCAGCCAGGGAGTCTCCGCGTACAGGACGCGCAGAGGCAGGCCCCGGCGTGCCGCCTCCTCGGTGGCCCATTCGACGGCACGCAGGCTCTGGACCGATCCGTCCGCTCCCACGACGATCGCGTTCATGATCAACCTTCTCTCGTTGCCGGCCGGGGGTTCGGCCATCGGCGGCGTCGCCGGACGGTCAGCTCCGCGCCCGGACGACCGCGACCGGGCAGTGCGCGTGGTGGACCAGGCCGTGGCTGACCGATCCCAGGTGCATCAGGCCGAGGGCGCTGCGGTTCCTGGATCCGACGATGACCAGATCGGCCTGGGCCGAGGACTCGGTGAGGGCGCGTACCGGATGGTCGCGGCCCACGACCGTGACGACCTCGATCTCGGGGTGCCGCTCTCGCCACGGCGCGACGGCCTTGTCGACGTCCGTCCGGACCGCTTGTGCGATCTCCTCGACGTCGGCGGTCCCGGAGAAGTCGACCGGCGGGGCCAGCAGCTGCCAGGTGTGCACGATCCGGAGCCGTGCGCCGCGTATCCCGGCCGCGTCGAAGGCGTGGTCCAGGACGGGGGCGGGGTCCTCGGCGGGGTCGATCCCGGCGACGACCTCACCACGGTCGCCGTCGGTGTCGCCGCGTACCACCACCACGGGTCCCGCGGCGTGTCCGGCCACCCGCAGGCTCACCGCGCCGAGCAGCATTCCGGTGAATCCGCCGAAGCCGCGGTGGCCGACGACCGTCTCGAAGCCGTCCGCCGACTGCTCACGCAGGCTCTGGGCGACGGGGCCGTACACGATCTCGGTCTCGATCTCGACATCGGGCCGGTGTTCGCGAGCCGCCTGAGCGGCCTCCGCGACGATCTGCTTGCCGCTCTCGGCCAGCTGGTCGAGGACCCCCGGGGCCGGGTAGTACGGGGTGCCGTAGCTCCAGGGCTCTTTGACATGGACGATCCGTAGCGGAAGCGAGCGGCGGGCCGCCTCGCCGGCCGCCCAGAGGACGGCGGCGGTCGCGGGCGGGGAGCCGTCGGTGCCGACGATGACGGGTGCGGACATGATGATCTCCTTCGGTGGTCAGCGCAGTCTGCGCAGGTAGGGGTCCCAGCTCTGGCGTGGGGTGACGCGCACTCGCGCGTCGACCGCCACGGCGGTGTCGGGGAGGACGATCACGGGATTGAGGTCGAGTTCGGCGATCTCCGGATGGTCGTCGGCGAGCCGGCCGAGCCGCACGAGGACGTTCCTGACGGCGGTGGCGCCGACGTGGGCGTACGGTCCCGACAGCAGGGAGGAGGCTCTCAGCGAGGCGACCATGTCCGCGGCGTCGGTGCTGGTGAGGGGTGTGAGCCGGGCGGTACGGTCGGCCAGCGCGTCGGCGGCGGTGCCGCCCAGCCCGAAGACCACCAGTGGCCCGAACACCGGTTCCTGGACGACTCCGCAGAGGACCTCGACGCCGTCCGGCTGCATCGGCTGGAGGAGGACGCCCTCGAGGGTCTCCCCGAACCGGTCGTGGAACCGGTGGTAGGCGTCGCGGACCTCGGCGGGACCGCTCAGCCCGAGCTGGACCGCGCCCGCCTCGCTCTTGTGGACGACGCCGGGTACGTGTGCCTTCATCGCCACGTGACCGCCGAGGCTCACGCAGGCGCGGGCGGCGTCATCGGCCGACTCCGCCCAGCACCAGTCGGCCATCGGCAGCCCGTAGTGGCCGAGCAGTGTCATCGTCTCGGGGGGTGAGAGCCAGCCGCCCTCCGGGTGGGTCCGCAGGAACGCCTCGATGAGTTCCCCGGCCCTCCCGGAACGGACGTCGTCGAGGACCGGCATGACGCCCCGGGGACGGGCGAGCCAGCGGCCGTACGACCAGGCATGGCCGAGGGCACGGGCGGCGTCCTCCGGGCAGGAGTAACAGGGGATATCGCCGTAGCGCGTGACCACGCTCTCCGGCTGGTCCAGCACCACCGCGGCCAGCGGTTTGGCCGGCGCGTCGCCCGACAGCGCCGAGGTCGGGACGCTGACCGCCGTGGGGCAGATCACCGCGATCACGGCGTCCACACCGCTGTCGGCGGCGACCAGTTCGAGGCAACGGCGGTAGAGGGCGGCGTCGACGGCCGCGGTCGTGTCGACGGGGCTGTCGCAGGCGGCCGTGGCGGGCAGCAGCCGGGCGAGCTCCGTGCGAGTGCTCTCGCCGAGCGTGGCGACGGTCAGCCCGGCGTCGCAGCAGGCGTCGGCGGCCAGCACGCCGGCGCCGCCGGCATTCGAGACGATCGCGACGCGGGGCCCCGCCGGCACCGGCTGGTGACCGAGCAGGGCAGCGGCCCCGACGAGTTCGCCCAGGCTGTGCGTGGCGATCACACCCGCTTGGGCGAAGAGCGCCTCCTGGGTGACGGTAGGGGTCGCGGCGGCCGCGGTGTGCGAGGCCGCCGCCCTGCGCCCCGCGGCGGAGCGGCCCGCCACCACCGTGAGCAACGGCATCCGGCGGGCGACCCGGGCGGCCGTACGGGCGAACTTGCGCGGGTTGCCGAACGACTCCAGATGCAGCACGCCCAGCCGGGTGACGCCGTCGGACTCCCACCACTGCAGCAGGTCGTTGGCGCTCACGTCGTACTTGTCGCCCGCCGACACGAACGAGGAGACCCCGACGCCGAGCCGCGACAGCTGCTCCATCAGCGCGATGCCCACCCCGCCGGACTGGACGACGACCCCCGCCCGGCCCCGGGCGGGATGCTGCGGGGCGAAGGTCACGTCCAGGCACTCGGTGTTGGCGATGCCGAGGCAGTTCGGGCCGACCAGCCGCATCCCGTACCGGTGGCAGGCCTCCCGCAGCTCACGGGACGCCGCCTCGTCCAGGCCGGAGGTGACGACGACCAGCGCCCGGGCACCACGCCGTCCACAGGCCCGGGCGACCTCGGCCACCTGGGCGGCGGGCACGGTGATCACGGCGAGTTCGGGCGCCTCCGGCAGGCCCTCGACCGACGCCACGCACGGCACCGTCATCAACCGGTCACCGGCGTGCGGGTTGACCGCGTACAGGGCGCCGGCGAATCCGGACGTGCGCACGCTCCGCAGAATGGCCCGGCCGACCGAGCCTGGCCGGCGCCCCGCACCTATCACGGCGACGGAGGACGGCCGCAGAAGATGGGTGAGGCTGGCCACGTCCGCACTGCGTTCGCGCTCGGCGACCGTGTCCAGATACCGCTCATCAGGATCAAGGGTGAGCATGAGCTCGACGACTCCGGAGCTCGTCTCCCTGCGTACCTCGAACCCGGCGGCGGCGATGACCCGCAGCATCGGATGGTTCTGCGCCAGGACGTCGGCGCGGAACGCCCGGATGCCCTGCGCGCGGGCGAGCGAGCCCAGGTGCTCCAGCAGTAGCGTGCCCACGCCGCGGTGGTGCATGCGGTCGGCGACGGCGAGTGCCATCTCGGCGACCTCGGCGTTCTCGCGATCGGGTTCGTACCCGGCCACGCCCACGAGCTCCCCGTTCAGCCAGGCCGAAACCGCCGCGTGCCCGGGGCCGGCCGCTCTGCACAGCCGGTCGGCCATCTGGTCGGCGGCATGGGGGCTGAAGCTGAAGAAACGCAGATAGAGGCTCTCCCGCGACAGCTGCCGATGCATGCGTCGTACGGCTTCGAGGTCCGCCGCGCACAACGCGCGGATCTCGATCTCGGTGCCGTCGGTGAGGAGGGCGTAGGCGGATGCCGCGAGTTCGGTCATGCCGTAAGCGTCCGCTCTGGGGGCGGCCAGGGTCAGCGGCGGAGGTCACCGGGCCATGGGACCTTCGGCCCTTCGGACCGTCCCGGTGATCGGGCAGGGCGGCGTCAGGGCCGAAGGTCCCTGCGCAGGGGACCCGTCGGCCCTGCCGCAGCGGCCATCGGGCGGCGACGCTGGGAAGGCCCCACTGGCGAGAGAAGAGGCCGATCATGAGGCGAGCAACGGTCAGCGATGTCATGACCACCGACGTGGTCACGGTCCGTCCCGAGACCCCGTTCAACGAGATCGCCCGGATACTGACCCTGCGCGGGATCAGCGGGGTACCCGTCCTCGGGGCCGACGACCGGGTGCTCGGCGTGGTCTCCGAGAACGACCTGCTGCGCAAGGAGGAGTTCAAGTCGCCGTTGGAGGACACCCCGCGGTTCTTCGAGACCCCGCGCCACCGCAAGAGCCGGGAGCAGGCGGAGGGCAGCACCGCGGCCGAGGTGATGAACACGCCGGCGATCGCGGTGACACCGCCGACCACGCTCGTGGAGGCCGCCCGGCTGATGGCGATGCGCGGCTTCAAGCGGCTGCCCGTCGTGGACGAGAACGAGCGGCTGGTGGGCATCGTGACCCGCAGGGACCTGCTGCGCGTCTTCCTGCGCAGCGACGAGGACATCCGCGACGAGGTGGTCGGCGAGGTCCTGCGCCACTACCTGTGGCAGGACGTCAGGCTTCTGCAGGTCGATGTCTGCGACGGCGTGGTCGTGCTGAAGGGTCGGCTGGACGCGAAAAGCCTCATCCCCATCGCCGTACGCCTGACCGCCGCGGTCGAAGGGGTCGTTCGCGTGGTCGACGAGCTGACCTTCGAGCTGGACGACACCGCCTCCGGCACCCAGCGACACCGAAGGTAGCGAGATGCCCGGCGGCGAGCCCGAGACCGCGCCGGTCCGCACGGACGTCCCCATGGAGGATCCCGAGGCGCGGGATCCACGCGAGTCCGTCACCCTGCTGCTGCGAGACCTACGGACCCGCGCGGATGGCCTGGCCGCCATGGAGGCGGCCCGCAGGCTGGTCGTCCAAGGTCCGAACGAGCTGAGCCGGCGACGCGGCAGGCACTGGACCCGCGAACTGTCCGCACAGTTCACCCACCCGCTGGCGTTGTTGCTGTGGACGGCCGCCGGCCTGGCCCTGGTGGCCGGGACACCGGCACTGAGCGTGGCGATCGTCGCGGTGATCCTGGTGAACGCGGCGTTCGCGTTCGCGCAGGAACAGCAGGCCGAGCGAGCCGTCGAGGCACTCGCCCGCTACATCCCGTCCCGGGCCATGACGATCCGGGACGGCCGCCGCCAACTCGTCGACGCCCGCGACCTGGTCCCCGGCGACGTACTGATCATCGAGGAGGGTGATCGGATTCCGGCCGACGCGCGCATCCTCGAAGGCTCGGTCGAGGTCGACCTGTCCACGCTGAACGGGGAGTCGATGCCGGCGTACCGCTCCGCCGAGTTCGTCGACACCACGGGCCCGCTGCTCGACGCGCGTGACCTGCTCTTCAGCGGCACCTCCTGTACCGGCGGCGAGGCGAAGGTACTGGTGTTCGCCACCGGCATGCGGACCGAGCTGGGCCGGATCGCGGCGCTCTCCCAGCGCGTCGGCCGCGAGGACAGCCCACTGGAACGGCAGGTCAAGCGGGTCGCCTGGCTGATCGCGGCGGTCGCCGTCGGCGTCGGGGTGGCATTCCTGCCGCTGGGAACCCTGGCGGCCGGGCTTCCGCTGGGCGACGCGCTGACCTTCGCGATCGGGCTGCTGGTCGCCAACGTGCCCGAGGGCCTGCTGCCGACGATCACCCTGGCACTGGCCGTGGGCGTACGGCGACTCGCCCGATCGGGGGCGGTGGTCAAGCGGCTCAGCGCCGTGGAGACCCTGGGCTCCACCACGACCATCTGCACCGACAAGACCGGCACGCTCACGCAGAACCGGATGAGCGTCACCGGCCTCTGGGCACCTGGCGGCGGACAGATCGAGCTGAACAGGGCCGACCCGGGGGACGGCGTGCCCGCACTGCCGCTGATCGCCCGTGCGCTCGGTGCCTGCAACAACGCCGAACTGAACGCGGCCGGGCCCGAGCAGGCCACCGGCGACCCGACCGAGATCGCACTGCTCCAGGCGGCCACCGAGCTCGGCGCCGTCGTCTCCCCCGCCGACCGCGCCCGGGACCGCCGCCGCCAGTTCCATTTCGATCCGGCGTTGCGGCTGATGTCGACCATCGACGAGCTCGACGGGCGCCTGTGGGTGCACACCAAGGGAGCGCCCGAGAACGTGCTCGCCCGCGTCTCCCACCTCCCCGGCCCTGACGGCGACGATCGTCCGCTCGGCCAGGGGGAACGGGAGGAGATCTCTCAAGTCGTGGCCGACTACGCGTCACAGGGGCTGCGGCTCATCGCCGTCGCCCGGCGGGACCTCGGCCCGGACTCGGCGATCCCCGCTCGACGCGAGGACGCAGAGCGGGACCTGACTTTGCTCGGCGTGGTCGCGATGTTCGACCCGCCACGCCCCGAGGTCGCCGCCGCCGTCACCCGTTGCCACACCGCCGGGATACGGCTCATCGTGGTGACCGGCGACCACGGCCTTACCGCGGCCGAGATCGCCCGCCGCGTCGGCATCGGCCGGAACGGCGCACAGGTCGTCACCGGCGACCAGCTGGAGAAGATGAGCGACCAGGATCTCGACCGGCTGCTCGCCGAAGGCAACGAACTGATCTTCGCGCGCAGTTCTCCCGAGGCCAAGTTGCGGATCGCCGATGCTCTTCGAGCGCAGGGCCAGGTGGTGGCCATGACCGGCGACGGCGTCAACGACGCACCCGCGCTGCGGCGCGCGGACATCGGCGTGGCGATGGGACGCTCGGGCACGGACGTCGCTCGTGAGGCCGCGACCATGGTGCTCACGGACGACAATTTCGCCACCATCGTCACCGCGGTCCAGGCCGGCCGGCAGGTCTACGACAACGTACGCAAGTTCATCCTCTACATCTTCGCCCACGCCACTCCGGAGGTCGTGCCCTTCCTGGTCTTCGCCATGTCCGGCGGTCAGATTCCGCTGCCGCTCACCGTGTTGCAGATCCTGGCGATCGATCTGGGCACCGAGACACTCCCCGCGCTGGCCCTCGGCCGGGAGCCGGCCGAACCCGGGTTGATGGAACGCCCCCCGCGGCCACGCGGCCAAGGGGTCATCCACCGCCGGATGCTGTTCCGTGCCTGGGCGCTGCTCGGCGGAGTGTCGGCCGGCCTGGTCATGGCCGGCTTCTTCCTCACCCTGTACACCGGCGGCTGGCGGCCCGGCGACCCCACCGGGCCGGGCACCGCATGGCACCACCTCTGGCTGCAGGCCACCACCATGAGCTTCCTCGGCATTGTGGCCTGCCAGATCGGCACCGCCTTCGCCGCCCGCACCCAGACCGCGTCACTGCGCTCGATCGGCCTGACCACCAACCGGCTGCTGCTGTGGGGCATGGCCTTCGAGATCGTCTTCGCGGCGGCCGTGATCACCCTGCCCCCGCTGCAGCACGTGTTCGGCACCGCCCTGCCGAACCCCGCGCTGCTGCTGTTGCTGATTCCGTTCCCGCTCGTCGTCTGGGGCGTCGACGAGATCTACCGCCGGCGCCTGCGCCGACGGTAGATCGTCCCGTGGCCGCCCGCCCGGGGATATGCGTCACCGTGCCGCGTCCGCGTCCCCACCCGGAAGAGACCGCACGATCGCCACGGGGCACTTCGCGTGGTGCGCGAGGCCGTGGCCGACCGAACCGGCGAACGGCGCGGCGACCGTGCCCCGCCCCCGGGCGCCGACGACCAGCAGATCGGCGCCCCCGGAGCGCTCCGCCAGCGTCCCGACGGGATGGCCCGGCACGGCACGATCGCTGATCTCAAGGCCGGGATACCTCTCCCGGCAGGACTCCACGGCCTGGTCCAGTCGCTGCTGGGCGTCGGCGAGCGCGCGCCGGATGAGAACGGAGGGGGCGCCGTCGCGCAGCGAGGCGGGCACCGGCCAGATCTCCACGACGTTCAGCAGCGCCTTCCGCGCCACAGCCACTTCGCAGGCGTACTCCAGCGCCGCCCAGGAAATGTGGTAACCGTCGATGCCGACCATGATCTCGCCCCGCGCGTCGGCCGGGTCACCCCTGACCACCACGACGACACCGGGGGTACGGCTCGCGACCCGCAGCCCGGTGGAGCCGAGCAGGAGACCGGTGAAACCGTCGTGTCCGCGGTGCCCGACGACGATCTCACGGCCCCGTGCCGCGTGCGCGCACAGGGCGGCGACGGGAGACTCCGAAGAGAGCTCGGTGGTCACCTCCATCCCGGGTTGCCGCTTCCTCGCCAGTGCGGCGGCGTCGGCCAGGACCAGACTCCGCGGCCGGCCGGAGACGCCCGCGGACGGTCACAACCCGCCCCGGTAGGGCGGAGCGGCATGGACGAGGTGCAGCGGCAGGCCGCGCGCCGCGGCCGCTCCCGACGCCCAGACGACCGCGCGGTCGGCGGCCGGCGACCCGTCGGTACCGACGACGATGGGCTCCACGTTGATCTTCTTCCCGGGGTTCTCAGGAGGCCACGGAGATGTACTCGATGAGGTCGGCGAGCCGGTTGGTGTAACCCCACTCGTTGTCGTACCAGCCATAGACCTTGATCAGATCGCCGTTGGCCTGGGTCAGGGAGGAGTCGAAGACGCACGAGGACGCGTCTCCGACGACATCCCGGGAGACGACGGGTTCGGTGGTGTATCTGATGATCCGGGCCAGGCCGGGACCGACCTCGTGGAAGGCCGCGTTGACCTCACCGGCGGTGACCTCCGTCTCCAGCACGCAGGCCAGATCGACCAGTGAGCCGTCCTCGACCGGCACCCGCAACGCCATTCCGTCGAACCGTCCTTCGAGCTCGGGGATCACCAGGCCGACGGCCTTGGCGGCGCCCGTGCTGGTGGGGATCATGTTGACGCCGGCCGAGCGGCCCCGGCGCAGATCCCTGTGCGGGGAGTCGAGCAGCACCTGGTCGTTGGTGTAGCCGTGGATGGTCGTCATGTAGCCCTTGACGATGCCGAACGCGTCATTGAGCACCTTGGCCATCGGCGCGACACAGTTCGTCGTGCACGAGGCGTTGGACACCACGTCGTGCCGGGCGGCGTCATAGGTCTCCTCGTTGACACCCATCACGATCGTCGCGTCCGCGTTCTTGCCGGGCGCCGAGAGGACGACCTTCCTGGCCCCTGACTTGAGATGTAGTGCGGCGTCGTCCCTTTCGCGGAACCGGCCGGTCGACTCGATGACGATGTCGGCCCCGTATGCGCCCCAGTCCAGGTCCGCAGGGTCGCGTTCGGAGGTCACCGGGATCGTCCGGCCGTCCACCACCAGCGCCGCACCGCGCACCGCGACATCCCAGCCGAGCGGGCCATAGGTCGAGTCGTACCTGAGCAGATATGCCAGCGTCGCCGGGTCGGTGACGTCATTGATCGCGACTACCTCATGACCCCGGTCCAGTGCGCACCGCAGGTAGTTGCGGCCGATGCGGCCGAAGCCGTTGATCCCGATCCGAGTGCTCATCTCCGCCTCCTCAAGGTCACCACTCCCAGAATCGGCGATTCGACCCGCGTCTCCCAGTGCCGAAGGTCCCTGCGGATGAGATGACCGAACCCCGGCCGGAGAGGTGCGCCACCGTTTCGTCGTCGCGCGCTTCGCCGGGGTGCCGCACCCACCGTCAGAGGACTTTGGGAGGGGTCGGTGAGACGTCGTCCCAGAGCGCCGTCAGGTGGTTCCTGAGCTGGATGACGCCGTCCACCCGTCCGATCGCCTCGGCGAGCGGCCCGATGACCACCCGGCGCTCGACGTTGCCATGGAGGTCGACGATCCCCCGCACGACGGTCACCGTGAAGCCACCGGGGTCCAGGGCGAAGCCGTCCTCGATGACGTCCGCCAGAATCTCCCGGCGGATGTCCTCATCTGGGCGTTGGTACACCGCCAGCAGGTCGGATCTGCTCAGCATCCCCTTCAGACGGCCGTTCCCGGCATCGACCACGGGAAGCTGGTGGATCCCGCGCCGGTGCATCAGACGCGCCGCCTCCCGTGCCGGAGTGGCCGGAGTCACCGTCACGGCCGGCGAGCTCATCACTTCGCCGGCGGTCGTCCCGGCCGCCTTGCGATGGTCCCGTCGCCGTAGGAAGCGGCCGAAGGGACGCGCGTAGGGAGGTCCTCCCGCCTCCTTGAGCAGGAGATCGTCCTCCGACACGATGCCGACGACGTGATCGCCCTCGTCGATCACCGGCATGGAGGCGAGATCGTACCGGCGCACCACCGCGACCATCTCGGCGAAAGTGGCGTTCTCCCGCACGGCGATCACCCGGTCGGTCATCAGTTCCCTCACGGAAATGCTCATGATGCGCCTCTCTGACTCGGGCCTCCTCCCCTCAGCGTCGCATCCGGGAGCAGAAGGCCTTCAGCGGCTAAGGTCCTCAGATGGCGGGTCTTCGGCCCCCGCCACCTGCGAGTCCACCGCCGGGGCCCGGTGCACGGGGCGCAGCGCGACTGCCGTGACCTTGTACTCGGGGCAGCCGGTGATCGTGTCGGTGTGAGCCGAGGTGAGCTGGTTGCTCGGGGTGCCGGGGAAGTGGAAGGCGGCGAACACCTCACCGGGCGCGACCTCTCCGGTGACGCGGGCGGGAAGGACGAGGGAACCGCGGCGGCTGGTGATCTCGACGAGGTCGTCGTCCTGGACGGCGAGCCTGTCCGCGTCCGCGGGGCTGATGTCGAGTGTCTCCTCGAAGAGCAGTTCGGTGTTGGCCGTCCGGCGCGTCATCGAACCGGTGTTGTAGTGCGCCAGCCGGCGGCCGGTGACCAGAACGTAGGGGAACCTGCCGTCCGGCTGCTCGCCGGGCGGCAGGTACGGGCGTGCGGCGAGTGCCGCGCGCCCGGTCGGGGTGGCGAAGCGGCCCAGGTAGAGGGCTGCTTCGCCCGGATCATCGGGGCCGTGGCAGGGCCAGTGCAGCGGGCCGTCGCGGTCCAGCCGGGCAGCGCGGACAGGACATGGCCGGTGTCGGGATCGGTCTGGGCGATGTCCTCGCCGATGACGTACAGCGCCTTGAGGCGACCGCTGACCGCGGCGTCGAACATCTGCGGGATCCGCAGGCCTGGCCGGTCGGGTACGGGTCGGCCCCAGGCGCGTGCGAAGCGTTCGCGCACCGAGGTGTCGGTGACCGGCTGGTAGCCGGGCAGCAGGTCGGGGAGCGCCCCCATGTCGGAGGCGCCTTGGACGTTGTTCTGCCCGCGCAGCGGTAACACCCCGCAGCAGCCCAGGGTTCCGACCGCGCCCTTGAGGATCGCCAGATTGGCCAGCGTGCGCACCCCGTCGGTGCCATGGGCGTGTTCGGTGATTCCCAGCCCGTAGACGATGGCCGGCCGGCGCGCACCACCGTACAGGCGGGCGGCCGCCAGGAGGCCCTCCGGCGGCACGCCGGCGATCCGCGCCACCCGGTCGGGCGGGTAGTCGCTCAGCAGTGCCGTGAGTTCGGTCAGCCCGGTCGCCCGCCCGGCGAGGAAGTCCCGGTCGGTGAGTCCCTCGTCGATGAGCACCCGCGCGAGCCCGTTGAAGACGGCGACGTTCGAACCCGGTCTGCCCCGCAGGTGCACGTCGGCGAGCACGGCGAGTTCGGTGCTGCGGGGGTCGATCACGATGAGGCGGGCACCGCCCAGGACGCGCTGCTTGATGCGGGCTCCCACGACCGGGTGCGCTTCGGTGGGATTCGCCCCGGCGAGCAGGAAGCAGTCGGCGTCGTCGAGGTCGTCGAGCGAGTTGGTGCCGCCCGCCAGGCCGAACGTGGCGGTGAGCCCTGCCGCCGAAGGCGCATGACACAGCCGTGAGCAGTTGTCGACGTTGTTGGTGCCGATCACGCTGCGCGCGAACTTCTGCACGAGGTAGTTCTCCTCGTTGGTGGCCCTGGCCGAGGAGATGAACCCGATCGCGTCGGCTCCGTGATCGTGCCGGAGTGCGGAGAGGCGTTCGGCGACCAGGCCGACGGCCTCCGCCCAGGACGCCGGTTCGAGCGGGGACCCCCGTCCTCCGCGGCGGACCAGCGGCGTCGTGAGCCGCTCCCGTGAACGGGCGAAGGCGTGCGCGAAGCGCCCCTTGACGCAGGCGTGGCCCCGGTTGACCGGCGCGTCATGGACCGGGGTGATGGCGGCCACGGCCTCGTCCCGGACGTGGACCCGGAGCGTGCAGCCCACTCCGCAGTATCCGCAGGTCGTGGTCACCGCCCGGGCCATGGGGCGGGGGTCGAGGAAACCGGGTTCGGACAGCGCGCCGGTCGGGCAGCTGTCGACACAGCCGCCGCATCCCACGCAGGGTGAGGACACCCACGGCTCACCCGCCCCCGCCGTCACGACGGTATCGAACCCGCGTCCGGTGAGCTCCAGTGCGAACGTGCCCTGCACTTCCGCGCACATCCGCACGCATCGCCCGCAGGCGATGCACAGGTCACGGTCCAGCTTGACGTACGGGTGCGAGTGGTCGGCACCGGCCGTGTGCCCGGCACCGCCGAACTCGGTCCCGGTCACGCCGAGCTCCCGGCAGGCCCGTACCAGTTCGCTCCGGTCCGCCGGGACCTCCAGCGCCCGGGGCGGCAGCTCCGAGACGATCATTTCCAGGGAGCCCCGGGCCGCTCGGCGGGCCCGCGGATCATCCGGGTGCACGACCATGCCGTCGGCTGCGGGCGTGGTGCAGGCGGCCACCACCAGGCCGGGTTCGACTCCGACCAGGCACACCCGGCACGAGCCCTGCGGGGAGAGCCGGTCGTCGTCGCACAAGGCCGGCAACCAGATGCCCGCGGCGCGGACGGCCTCCAGCACGCTGGCCCGCTCCGGCAGCTCGACAAGAACCTCGCCCACCCGCAGGCGCATCACGAAGCACCGCTTTCCAGATCGTCCCGGTAAACCCGCACCAGGCTGCGTACCGAGCCGGGCACATTGCGGCCGAACGCGCACAGGCTGCCGACCTGCATGACCTGCGCCACCCGCTCCTGGGTCGCCAGCGCCGCATCGACCTGCCCGGCCGGCGCGGCGGCGATCCGCTCCGCGAGCTCGAGGCCGCGCCGCGAACCCACCCGGCACGGCACGCAGGCACCGCAGCTCTCCGATGCGGCGAACGACCACACGTGGCGGAGCAGCTCACCTGCCGGCACGTCGGTGTCGACCGCGACGAGACTGCCGTGGCCCAGCGCCACCCCGGCCTCGGCGAGCGCCCCCGCGCTGAGCGGGACGTGCGTCTCCGCCGGGGAGAGGAAACCTCCCAGCGGCCCGCCGATCTGCACGGCCCGCAGGGTGCGTCCTTCGCGCAGTCCCCCGCCGAGATCCTCGACGATGAGGCGCAGCGGCACGCCGAACTCGACTTCGTACACTCCAGGCCGGCGGAAGCGCTCGCTCAGGCACACCAGCTTGGTGCCCGGCTCGTCCGGCAGACCCAGGCGCCGGTACGCCGCGCCGCCATGGCGGACGATCCACGGCACCGCGGCGAGCGTCTCCACGTTGTTCACCGCGGTCGGTCTCCCGCCGACGCCTCGGCTGGTCGGGTAGGGAGGCCGGGCACGGGCACTCCCCCGCAACCCCTGCAGCAGGTGCAGCAGCGCCGTCTCCTCACCCGCCACGTAGGAGCCCGCGCCCTCGACCACCTCCACGTCGAAGCCGAATCCGGACCCGTGGACGTCGGCACCCAGATGACCGGACGCCCTCGCCTCCGTGACGGCCGTGCGCATCCGCGCCAGGGCCGCCGGATACTCCGAACGCACCAGGACGACTCCGCGGGCGGCACCGACGGCGAAGCCGGCCAACGCCAGGCCCTCCAGAACCCGGTGGGGATCGCCTTCCATCAGGAGGCGATCACAGAACGAGCCCGGGTCGCCCTCGTCGCCGTTGGCGACCACATAGCGGGGAGCCGGCCCCGCCGCCGCGGCGGACCACTTCACCGTCACCGGGAACTCGGCTCCCCCGCGGCCCCGCAGGCCGGCCGCGCCCACCTCGGCGATCACCCGCTCCGCCCCTGCCGCCAGCGCCTCCGGCCACGCCTCCCACGCCCCCTCTTCGCCGATCAGCCCGGCGAGGAGCACGGCACGTGAACTCGCATTCTGGTACGGCACCGGCGGTGCACCATCGGACACATCAGGCAATTCGGAGCGAATGCCCTGGCGGGTGGTGCGAGCGCCGCCGGTCGCCTCCGTCAGCAGACCGTCCAGAGCCGGACCGGCCCGCGGCACCCGGCCATCCAGAGCCGCAGGCGAGGCGTAGCAGTATCCAAGGCAGTGCACGACCTGCAACGACACGGATCCATCCGGAGCACGATCACCACGGCCGACGCCGAGCGCCACCTCGAGCCGATCTATGTGGCGACCCAGCGTGGACACGAAACACGACGTCCCCTCACACACACGAACATGACGCCGGCCCTGCCCCCCGCCCGCGAAGTCCGCGTAGAAGGACGCGGTACCGGACACCGCCGCGACCGGCCAGCCCAGCTCCCCGGCGACGCGGCGAACGTCGTCAGCCCGGACGACTCCGTGTGCCGCCTTCGCACGCCGCAGCCCCTCGCCTGCGGAGACCCCCGATCCCCCGAAGCGCTCCTGCCATTCGACGAACCCTTCTCGGAACCTGTTCATCCGCTCCCCCGTCGGCGGTGTCCGGTCCGAGGGACCGGCCCTCCGACCTCCCCTGAAGGATGCCGCGACCAGGTTGTACCCAACGGAGCGTCACCACATCGCGGCAGATCGACACGCCGGCCCTGCTCCGCGGACCGGGCGGAGCCTGAGAAGTGGCCAAGGTCCCGCCGGCCGGGGTCTCTCGGCTCTGCGCCGGCACCCGGCCGCCGGGCGAGGATGCAGGTGGACAAGGAGGCCGATCATGCAGATCTTCCCGGCACAGCGGTGCGTGGTCGTCGGTGTCGACGGCTCCCCGAACTCGATGGCCGCGCTCCAGCGGGGGGCGAGGGAGGCCCAGGAGCGGCACGCCAGGCTCGACGTCATCCGCGTCATATCCCCCACCGGCTCGCCGGCGTTCCTGGGAACGGCCGCCGCCTGGCTGCGGCTGCGCGCGCTGGTGGCGAACGCACTGCCCACCTCCCAGCACCTCACCACCCGGCTGCGCATCGTCCACGGTGACCCGGTGAAGGCGCTCGTCCGGGCCGCCCGGGGCGCCGACCTGCTGGTCATCGGAGCGCGGGAGGGTTCTGAGCACGGCAACCCGCTCGGCGGAGCCACCATCCCGGCCGTGGTGTCCGGAGCGCCGTGCAGGGTCGTCATCTGCGAGGGCGCGGCCACGGCCATCCGGGAGCGGTGATGATCCGGCTCAGCGAGGTGGAGGCGGTGATCTTCGATACCGACGGGGTCGTCACCGACACCGCGCGGTTGCACGCGGCCGCCTGGAAGGTGGTCTTCGACGCCTTCCTGCGGGGCCGGGCCATCGCGGCCGGCACGGAGTACCGTCCCTTCGACGAGCACGCCGACTATCTGCGCTACGTGGACGGCAAGCCCAGATCCGAGGGGATACGGGACTTTCTCACCTCGCGTGGGGTCCAGGCCGGCGGCCGTGCCGTCGCGGAGATGGGGGACCGCAAGGACGCCCTCTACATGGACCAGGTCAGGCACGGCGGCGTCGTCGCGTTCCCCTCGTCGGTCGCCCTGGTCCGTGCCCTGCGCAGCCGCCACGTCCGCACCGCCGTGGTCTCGGCAAGCCGCAACTGCGCCGAGGTCCTGAGCAGGGCGGGGGTCTCCGGGCTGTTCGACGTCCGGGTGGACGGTGTCGAGTCCGCCCGGCTGGGGCTGGCGGGCAAACCCGACCCCGCGCTGTTCCTGGAGGCGGCCCGCCGCCTCGGCGTCCCCCCGGAGCGGACCGCGGTCGTCGAGGACGCGCTGGCCGGAGTGTCCGCCGGACGGCGGGGCGGGTTCGGCCTGGTGATCGGCGTCGACCGCAACGGGCAGGCGCCCGCCCTCCTGGCGAGCGGCGCGGACCTCGTCGTCGCGGACCTGTCCGAACTGACATCCGACGGGAGTGACCGTGAGCCGCTGGCTGCTGACCTATGACGGCTACGACCCCCGGGGGGAGGCACTTCGTGAGGCGCTCTGCACGCTGGGCAACGGCTACTTCGCGACACGGGGCGCCGCCCCCGAGTCGGCCGCCGACAGGATCCACTATCCCGGAACCTACCTCGCGGGCTGCTACGACCGGCTGACCTCCGAGGTCGGCGGCCGTGCGCTGGAGAACGAGGACCTCGTCAACGCCCCGAACTGGCTGCCGCTGACCTTCCGGGCCGAGGGCGGCGACTGGTTCACCCTCGACGCCGCCGGACTGCTGTCCTGCTGGCAGCAGCTGGACCTCCGGCGCGGGGTCCTCACCCGTACCGTCCGGGTCCGGGACGCCGCCGGGCGCACCAGCCGGGTCACCCAGCGCAGGCTGGTGTCCATGGACGACCCGCATGTGGCCGCGCTGGAGACCACGATCGTGGCGGAGGACTGGTCGGGACGGATGGAGATCCGCAGCGGGCTCGACGGCCGGGTCGTCAACGACGGCGTCGCCCGCTACCGCGACCTGTCCGGTGAGCACCTGCGGCCGGACGGCGAGGGCACCGAGGGTGAGGTGATGTGGCTGCGTACCCGCACCGCGACCTCGCAGATCGCCGTGGCGGTCGCCGCGCGGACCCGGGTGATCGGCGCGGAGCCGGAGCGGGCGGCGCAGCGGCGGCGTGGGCAGGTCAGCTGCGACCTGATGCTGGAGGCGGCCGAAGGCGTGCCGATGACCGTGGAGAAGGTCGCCACGGTGTTCACCTCCAAGGACCGGGCCATCTCCGAATGCGCCGTGGCGGCGAGGGCGCACGTGCGGCGCGCGGCGGGCTTCGACGAGCTGCTGGAACGGCACGCGCTGGCCTGGGGAAGGATCTGGCGGCGCTGCCGGATCTCCCTCGACCACGAGGACTCCCAGCGGGTGCTCAACCTGCACATGTTCCACCTGCTGCAGACCGTCTCCGAGCACAGCGTCGACCTGGACGCCGGCGCGCCCGCCCGAGGCCTGCACGGTGAGGCCTACCGGGGGCACGTGTTCTGGGACGAGCTGTTCATCATGCCGTTCCTGAGCCTGCGCTTCCCCGAGATCGCCCGGTCGCTGCTGATGTACCGGTGGCGGCGGCTGCCCGAGGCCCGCTGGGCCGCCCGGGAGGCCGGGCTGACCGGCGCGATGTACCCCTGGCAGAGCGGCAGCGACGGCCGCGAGGAGACCCAGCGGCTGCACCTCAACCCGCGTTCGGGACGATGGCTGCCCGACCATTCCCGGCTGCAGCGGCACGTGGGGCTCGCCGTCGCCTGCAACGTGTGGCGGTTCCACGAGGCCACCGGCGACCTCGAGTTCCTGGCCGAGTACGGCGCCGAGATCCTGTTCGAGGTCGCCCGCTTCTTCGCCGGGCTGGCCACCTACGACCACGCGCTGGACCGCTACGAGATCCGGGGCGTGATGGGACCCGACGAGTACCACGACGGGTACCCCGACCGCACGGAACCGGGGCTGGACAACAACGCCTACACCAACGTGATGACCGTCTGGGTGCTGCGCCGCGCCCTGGACGTGCTCACCATGCTGCCCGAGGACCGCGCCGCGGAACTACGCGAACGGCTGGCGCTGACGCCTGCGGAGCTCACCCGGTTCGAGGACGTGAGCCGCAAGATGCGCCTGGTCTTCCACCAGGGCGTCCTGAGCCAGTTCGAGGGCTACGACACGCTGGCCGAGCTGGACTGGGCGGCCTACCGGGAGAAGTACGGGGACGTACGGCGGCTGGACCGGATCATGGAGGCCGAGGGCGACAGCACCAACCGGTACCAGGTGTCCAAGCAGGCCGACGTGCTCATGCTGTTCTACCTCCTGTCCCCCGGCGAACTCGAGGACGTCCTCACCCGGCTCGGCTACGACTACGACTCCGCGCTCATCGCCCGCACGATCGGCTACTACCTCCCCCGCACCAGCCACGGCTCGACGCTCAGCGCGCTCGTCCACGCGTGGCTGCTGGCCCGTACCGACGGCGACGCGGCCTGGCGGCTGTTCCTGGAGACCCTGCACGCCGACATCGACGACGCCCAGCACGGCACGACCGCGGAAGGCGTCCATCTCGGCGCCATGGCCGGCACCGTCGACCTGGTCCAGCGGTGCTTCGCCGGCCTCGAGCCGCGCGGCGACACCCTCTGCCTCAACCCCCGGCTCCCCACCGAGGTCGGCGAACTGCGGTTCGCGCTGCGCTACCGCGGCCACTGGGGCCTGGAGGTGACCTGCCATCAGGACCGGCTGCGGGTGGCGCTGCGGCCCGGCGCCGCCTCGCCCATCGAGGTGGCCGCCGCCGGCCGGACGAAGTCGATCCAGCCCGGGACCACCTGGGAGATCCCCCTGCCGAGCGGTCCCGGCCCCGCCCCTGCCCCCGCGGACCCGTGACCCGTCCCGCCGTCAGCGCTCCGTCACCGTACGGGGACGCACCACAGCAGCACGGTTCCGCCCTGGGCGCCGCCGCGGGTGATGAACGATCCGCCGAGTGCTTCGGCTCGGTTCGCCATGTTGCGCAGTCCGCTGCGGCGGCCGCCGGGGGGTATGCCGATGCCGTCGTCTTCGACCCGCAGGATGAGTTCGTCGCGTACGTCGATCGTGATGTTGACCGCACGGGCCTGGGCGTGCCGGGCGACGTTCGACAGTGCTTCCTGGAGGACGGCCAGGAGTTGCTCGCCGGTCTCTGGATCGACGGCCGTGTCCAGCAGGCCGTCGAGCCGTACGGAGGGGGCGAAGCCGAGGGTCTCGGCGGCGGTGTCGGCGATGGCGTGGATCCGGCTGCGCAGGCCGTGGTCGGCGGGATCGGCCTGCAGGGCGAAGATGGTGGAGCGGACCTGCCGGATGGTGTCGTCGAGGTCGTCGACGGCGCCCTGGACGCGGCGGGCCACCTCGGTCTTCTGCGTGATCTTGATGGCGCTCATCAACGTCATCGCGGTGGCGAACAACCGCTGGATCACCGTGTCATGCAGGTCCTTGGCGATCCGCTCGCGGTCCTCGAGCACCACGATCCGCTCCGCGTCACGGCGGCGTTCGGCCAGCTCCAGCGCGACCGCGGCCTGGGCGGCGAACGGCTCCAGCAGCCGCAGGGTCGCGTCGTTGAACGCCGGCCGGCCGGAATGGTTGACCACCGCCAGCACCCCACGCGCCGACCGCCCCGACCCCAGTGCCACCATCAGACTCGGGCCGAAAGAGAGTTCCGGGGGCGCATGGGGGCCGACCGCGGCCCGGCCGCCGTCTTCCAGCAGCAGCGCGGTGCCCTCACGATAGACCCGGGCGGCCATGGCGTCGCCGAGGGGAATCCGCAGCCCGTGCAAGGCCTCGGCATGCCCGCCGTCCGCCGCGGCCACCACCAGCTCCTCACTCGCCTCATCGGCCAGCGACACCATGGCCAGATCCGCGTCACAGATCTCCCGGGCCCGCCGCGCGATCAGACCCACGACCTCCTCCGGCGCGGTGCCCGACAACAACGCGTTGGAGACCTCCGCCGACGCCTGCAACCAGCGCTCCCGCCGCCGCGCCTCCTGATACAGGCGGGCGTTCTCGATCGCGACCCCGGCGGCGGTGGCCAGCGCGGTCACGATGGCCTCGTCCTCCTCGTCGAACTCACCGCCACCGGCCTTCTCGGTCAGGTAAAGGTTGCCGAACACCTCCTCCCGGACCCGGATCGGTACCCCCAGGAACCGCCGCATCGGCGGATGATGTGCCGGGAAACCCGACGACTCCGGATGCGCGGAGAGGTCCGGCAGGCGCAGCGAATGCGGCTCCTTGATCAGCAGACCCAGGATCCCGTGGCCGTGCGGCCAGTGCCCGATCGCCTCGATCTCCTCCTCGCTGACACCCACGGTGATGAACTGCGCCAGATGGCCACCGCCCTCACCGATCACGCCCAAAGCCCCATAACGGGCATCGACCAGCGCCGACGCCGCCTCGATGATCCGCCGCAGCGCCGTCTCCAGATCCAGATCGCTGCCGATGGAGACCACCGCCTCCAGCAACGCGTGCACCCGATCCCGGGTACCGAGCACGGTGTCGAGCCGCGCCTGCAACTCGGTGAGAAGATCGTCGAGCCTCAGCTGCGGCAAGATCAGCCGCGCGTGCCCCTCATCGGCCCGAACACCCACGGGCTCAGATCCCTTGCCTGACACATCCGCCACGGACCCGATCGTATGCCGTCCGGGCCGCACCGGCCGAGCCCGACAACGATCCTCAGGCTCAGGGCCCTTGGTCATGCTTTCTCAGGACCAAGGGACTTTTGATACGGGGAGTGACTTCTATAGCGTCGTGCACGACATCCCCCGCACGAAGGGCGCGCCGACCATGGGCCCCGTTGCTCCGCAACCCCACCACCCCACCATCCGGGTCTTCCTGCTCGACGACCACGAAGTCGTCCGGCGCGGTGTCGCGGCGATGCTCGAAGCCGAAGGCGACATCGAAGTCGTCGGCGAAGCCGGTTCGGCCGAGCAGGCCCTCGCCCGCATCCCCGCCACCGAGCCGCATGTGGCCGTACTCGACGTCCGGCTGCCCGACGGCGACGGCGTGAGCGTGTGCCGGGAGATCCGCTCCCGGATGCCGCAGATCGCCTGCCTGATGCTCACCTCCTTCTCCGACGAGGAAGCACTCTTCGACGCGGTGATGGCAGGCGCCTCCGGCTACGTGCTCAAGCAGATTCACGGCTCCGACCTGGTCGGCGCGGTCCGCACCCTTGCCTCGGGAGGGTCACTGCTGGACCCCCGCAGCACCGGGCAGATGCTGCAGCGCCTGCGCGACCGGGCCGTGCGCAAGGACCCGCTGGCCGCGCTGTCGCATCAGGAGAGGCAGATCCTCGACCTCATCGGCGAAGGACTCACCAACCGGCAGATCGGCGAACACATGTTCCTCGCCGAGAAGACCGTCAAGAACTACGTCTCCAACCTGTTCGCCAAGCTCGGCATGAGCCGCCGCACCCAGGCCGCCGCCTTCGTCACCCAGCTGAAGAGCGCACAGGCCAAGCCCGACCGCCGGGAGAACCAGTAGCGCTCAGCGGAAGCACCGGCCTGGGCCCCTGCCGCGACCCGCCCCCCGTCCATCGCTCAGTAGGGCCAGGCCCAGTCGCGTACCGCTGCCGGGTCCTCGCCGTGTTCCCTGGTGTAGGCGCGGTGCCGGAGCCGTTCGTCGGCCATGTCCTGCCGCAGGTCGGCGGCGCTGCTGCCCAGCCCGGGCACCCGGTCGATGACGTCCATCACCAGGTGGAACCGGTCGAGGTCGTTGAGCATCACCATGTCGAACGGCGTGGTGGTGGTGCCCTCCTCCTTGTAACCGCGCACATGCAGGTTGTGGTGGCCGGTGCGGCGGTAGGTGAGCCGGTGCACCAGCATCGGGTAGCCGTGGAAGGCGAAGATGACGGGCTTGTCAGTGGTGAAGAGCGCGTCGAACTCCACGTCGGGCAGGCCGTGCGGGTGCTCGCTCGGCGGCTGGAGCTTCATCAGGTCGACGACGTTGACGACCCGTACGCGCAGCTGGGGCAGGTGCCTGCGGAGCAGGTCGACGGCCGCGAGCGTCTCCAGGGTGGGCACGTCCCCCGCACAGGCCAGCACGACGTCGGGGTCGCTACCGCCGTCGGTGCTGGCCCACTCCCAGATGCCGATGCCGCGGGTGCAGTGCAGGACCGCCTCGTCCATCGGCAGCCAGGTCAGCTCCGGTTGCTTGCCGGCCACGATGACGTTGACGTAGTCGCGTGAACGCAGGCAGTGGTCGGCGACCGACAGGAGCGTGTTGGCGTCCGGGGGCAGGTAGACCCTGACGACCCCGGCCTTCTTGTTGACCACCACGTCGAGGAAGCCCGGGTCCTGGTGGGTGAAGCCGTTGTGGTCCTGGCGCCACACGTGCGAGGACAGCAGGTAGTTGAGCGAGGCGATGGGCCGTCGCCAGGGCAGCTGCCGGGTGACCTTGAGCCACTTGGCGTGCTGGTTGAACATCGAGTCGACGATGTGGATGAACGCCTCGTAGCTGGTGAACAGGCCGTGCCGGCCGGTCAGCAGGTAGCCCTCCAGCCAGCCCTGGCACAGGTGCTCGCTCAGCACCTCCATCACCCGGCCGTGCGGGCCGAGGTGCTCGTCGGTCTCCAGCCGCCGCGCCTGCCAGACGCGGTCGGTGACCTCGAACACCGGTGAGAGCCGGTTGGAGGCGACCTCGTCCGGCCCCATGATCCGGAAGTTCTCGGGGTTGGCGGTGATGACGTCGCGCAGGTAACCGCCCAGCACCCGGGTGGCCTCGCTGACTGTCGTCCCATGTTTCTCCACCGGGACGGCGTAGGCCTCGAACCGGGGCAGGTCGAGGTCCTGGAGCAGCAGGCCACCGTTGGCGACGGGGTTGGCGCTCATCCGCCGCTCTCCCCGCGGGGCCGCTTCGCGCAGGGCGGCGACCGGCCTGCCGTCGTCGCCGAAGAGCTCCGCCGGGCGGTAGGAGCGCAGCCACTCCTCCAGCTGGGCGAGATGCCCGGGGTCCGTGCGGACCGCGGACAACGGGACCTGGTGGGCGCGCCAGGTGCCCTCGACCGGCAGCCCGTCGACGATCTTGGGGCCGGTCCAGCCCTTGGGAGTGCGCAGTATGATCATCGGCCAGCGTGGCGGAGGTGCGGATTCCGCACCCGTACGGGCCGTCTGCTGGATGCGCGCGATCTCGTCCATCACCTCATCGAGCGTGGCCGCCATCAGGTCGTGCATGATCTCGGGATCACTGCCCGCGACGACGTACGGCCGGTAGCCGTAGCCCTCCATCAGCGAGATCAGGTCCTCTTCCGGGATGCGGGCGAGCACCGTGGGGTTGGCGATCTTGTAGCCGTTCAGGTGCAGGATCGGCAGGACTGCGCCGTCCCTGACCGGGTCGAGGAACTTGCCGGAGTGCCAGCTCGCCGCGAGCGGGCCCGTCTCGGCCTCGCCGTCACCGACGATGCAGGCCACCAGCAGATCGGGGTTGTCGAAGGCGGCGCCGAAGGCGTGCGCCAGCGAGTAGCCGAGCTCACCACCCTCGTGGATGGAGCCCGGCGTCTCCGGCGCGACATGGGAGGGAATGCCGCCCGGGAAGGAGAACTGCCGGAACAGCCGTCCCATCCCGTCCGCGTCCTGCGAGACGTACGGGTAGACCTCGCTGTAGGTGCCCTCCAGCCACGCGTTGGCGACCGCCGCCGGCCCCCCGTGACCGGGACCCATGACATAGATCATCTCCTGGTCGCGGGCCCGGATGATCCGGTTGAGGTGGGCGTAGCAGAAGTTCAGGCCCGGCGAGGTGCCCCAGTGTCCCAGCAGCCTGGGTTTGACGTGCTCGGGCAGCAACGGCTCGCGCAGCAGCGGATTGGCCAGCAGATAGATCTGCCCGGCGGACAGGTAGTTCGCCGCCCGCCACCAGGCGTCGATCAGGTTCCGTTCGGTGGGGTTCACGAAAGCTCCTCGCGGATCATGTGGTCGGTGGGTCGTCGTACGGTCTCCAGATCGCCGTCGGCCACGCCGAGACGCATCAGCATCTGCGGATAACAACCCCCGCAGAACCGGGTACGGATGAACTCCCGCAACTCGGGCACCTCCAGCGCCTGCGTATGAAACGCCGCCGACAGACCCCCCGCCGACGCCCGCAACAACACCCGCTGCAACGCCTGCCCAGCAGCCACCCAATCCTCCCGCTCATCACCCCGCGTGGTCAGCAACGCCACCACCCCCGTCACCCCAGGCACACCCGACCCGCCACCCGCCACGACAGCCCCCCAACCCCGCCCCCGAGCGAAATCACGCATCGCGAAATGCGGATCAGTACGCTCCGGCACCCGCGGATACGCACCCTCATGCACCCCGTCCCGGCGCGCGCTCCCCGGAACCGGCGCCCACCGCGCCGCCTCCGCCACAAAAGCAGGATTCATCCGCTGCACCTGCTCCGCCGCCTCCGTCAACGCCCCCAACGCCACCCCCTCACGCGGCGCCGCCACCTCCAACCGAGCCCCCTCCGCAACCGCCTGAGCCGAGACCGCCGACTGCACCTCCCCACCCACCACAACATCCCGGAAGGCACCCCGATGACTACGACGCCGCCGCACCTGCTCATACCAACCCCGCACCTCCTCGGTCACCTCCGCCCGCGACCCGAAACGCACCTCCGCCAACAAAGCCGGCCGATCCGGATCAGGCAACACCCGCGCCCGCGGCGCCCACCCCAAAAACTGCATCGCCACCCGCAACGTGTACAACGCACAACCACCACTGATCAGCAACTCCCTGCCCTCCGGATCAGCCACGACCAACCGCCGCTCCGTATCGGCATACAAACTCACCACCGGACCCGCACCAGTGACACGACAACCGAACCGCCACGGCTGAGTGTTATGCACCGACGGCGCCCACACAGCCGCCTCAATCGCAAACCGGGCATCCTTCTCCGACACCTCGGAGCTTCCATCCGTCCGTTCGGGGCTCATGGTGACTCCTCACCTTTCTCCTCCCGCCCAGACCATCACCCTCGGGGCACCGTGCGGCAGGGCCGAAGGTCCATCGGCCACCGGGACTGAAGCCGCGGAACGCCCCGCACTCAGGCGACCTTGGTCCCTGCCCTCACCGGCTCCGCGCGAGCACCATGAAGACATGAGATTCGACGCCCATGGACTGGAGATCCTCGAGCGAGCGGACTGCCTCAGGCTGCTCGCCTCGGTGCCGCTCGGCCGCGTCGTCTTCACCGACCGGGCCCTGCCGGCCATCCAGCCGGTCAACTTCGTCCTCGACGGCGAGGACGTCATCATCCGCGCCTCCACCGGCTCCAAGCTCGCCCTCGCCATGCGCGACACGGTCGTGGCCTTCGAGGCGGACGACATCGACCCGGCCACCAACACCGGCTGGTCGGTCACCCTCGTCGGACACGCCCGCCCGGTGGAGGACCCCGGCGAGATCACCCGCCTCGCGCGGCTACGACTGCGGCCCTGGACACCCGGTCCCAGCGACCGCTTCGTCCGTATCTCCGGCACCGACCTGGCCGGGCGCCGCATCCATCGACCCACGGCAGAACCCGGCGACCTGGTCGCATGACATGTCGCAGGACACGAAGGAGGCCACCATGACATCGTCAACCGGCACCCGATCCGGTCGCCCGCTCGAGGAACGGACCGTGGCCGAGGTGATGGCCCACGACCTGCTCACCATCGCGGCCGACGACAGCATGCTCATGGCGTGGGAGGTCATGAGCCGCGCGCGCTATCACCACCTGCCGGTGGTCACCGACGACGGGCGGCTCCTCGGGGTGCTCGACACCGAGACCCTCTCGTCCCACTGGCAGGAAGGCCCCGACCGCAACCGCAGACCGGTCCGCTCCCTGCTGACCGACCGGAGGTGCGTCTCGATGAGGCCGACCGATCGGGTCTCCCTCGCCGCCAAGATCATGACCCGCGAGAGGGTCGATGTCATCGCCGTGACCGACGCTCGCGCTGGCCTGCTCGGACTGGTGACGGCGCGCGGACTGGTGGCGGCACTCGGCGGCGCCGAGCAGCCGGACCAGGGCGCCTCTCCCAACACGCCGTCGCTCTACCGGATCGAACCGGTGCTGCCACCGGCCGGGCACCAGGCCGGCGCCCCCGCGCACAGCGTGGTGCCGCCGGACTGAGCGGCCTTCAGACGTGCGGTGTCCTCGCACCCCACCGCACGCCGCAGGGCCCCGGCCGCATTCCGATGCGGCCGGGGCCCTACGCGATTTCGACCGTTCAGCCCTTCAGCCCTTCAGATCAGCCCTTCAGAGGTTCAGCCCTTCAGAGGGATGATCGCAATGGGGCACTGCGCGTGGTGGAGCATGGCATGGCTGACCGAGCCGAGGAGCAGCCCGGTGAATCCGCCTCTGCCCCGGCCGCCGACGACGAGCAGGGACGCCCCGGCCGAGGCGCTGGACAGGGCGGGGACGGGCCGGGACCGGAGAACCTCCTGGACGACCTCGACCTGCGGGTACTTCTCCTGCCAGCCGGCGAGGGACTCGGCCAGCAACCGCCGCTCGTCCGCCGCGACGCTCTCCTTGTCGTAGACCAGGGGCAGCATGTCCCCCGGCTCGGTGGAGATCGGATGGGTCCAGGTGTGCACAGCGCGCAATCGGGCCTTGCGCCAGGACGCCTCTTCGAAGGCGAAGCCGATCGCCGTCTGGGAGCCGGCCGAACCGTCGACCCCGACCACGACCTCCTGGGGCACGGCAGGCTCCGGGAAGCCCACGACCACGACCGGGCAGGAGGCATGCGCGACGACCTGGAGGGCGACCGAGCCCAGGGAAAGACCTGTGGACCCCCCGCTGCCGTGGCTCGCCACCACCACCATGGCCGCGTGCCCGGCCGCGTGCACCAGCGCCTTGGCGGCTCCGCCGGGGACCAGCTCCCCCGAGACGCCGACGCCGGGCGCGATCGAGCGGACACGGCTGACGGCACGGTCGATGACGTCCCGATCGGAGTCGTAGAGCTTCTCCGCGACCCGATCAGCCCGCCGGCGCTCCTTCGCCCGCCACAGCCAGGCCGGGATCGCGTGGACGATGCGCAGCGGCAGGCCCCGCCTGGCGGCTTCTTCGGCCGCCCACGCGGCCGCGAGCAGGCTGTGCCGCGAGCCGTCGACACCCGCGATGATCTCGCTCATGGTCCGACGCTCTCCGGTTCGGCGGGCCGGTGTGGTGCCGGCTCGGCCATCCCGGCCATGAGGCCGGCGGCCCAGGTGCGCACCCGCGCCTCGTTCCGGTAGTCGCCGGCCACCTTCTTGGCCATCGCCGCGGCGGGGAAGCCCTTCGCGTCGGGGCTCAACCGGCCGCCGAACACGATGTGCCCGCGTGCCCCGACCGTGCCGGCGGCCCGTACCAGCGCCGCCGGAACCGGGGTGCGACCGTCCTGCTCCGCCGAGCGGTCCAGCGGGCCGCTGGCGAACAGCCACACCCGCCGCGCACGCAACGCCCCGGCGTGCCGCCGCACGAACCTGCGGGCGTCCTTGTGCCAGCGCCCGGCGTAGAGGGCACCGCCCACGATCACCACGTCGTAGGCGTCGACCTTCCGGACCTCCGCGGCGGGACGTACCTCCACCCGCAGGCCCGACGCCCGCAGCGTGTCACCGACCCACTGCGCGATCTCCGCCGTGCCGCCACGCTTCGATCCGTACGCGACCAGAACCAGTTGGTTTCTCATGATGACCTCCTTCGCTCCAAGCGCACGCCCATCCGGGCCACTGCGGCAGAGGCGTAACGGCCTCGCGGTAAGGGCGAAGGTCCCGTCGTGGTCGTGCTGTAGGACTCTGCCGCCGCGACGGGCACCGGAGTTGAATCAAAGCCATCGGAACCCCCCGGACTTACGAGGTGACAGAGCATGACCACCACCGCAGCCCACGAACCCGCCCACCGATTCCACCTGCCGACGCTGCGCGGCCGCTCGGCCACCGCGGTCACCGAGGCCACCGCCGTCCGCTACGTCTGGGCCACCGCCCGCATCGCGCTGGGCTGGGTCTTCCTGTGGGCCTTCCTCGACAAGACCTTCGGACTCGGCCACGAGACCGCCTCCAAGCAGGCCTGGATCAACGGCGGCCACCCCACCCAGGGCTTCCTCAAGATGGGCACCAAAGGCCCCTTCGCCGACTTCTACCACTCCATCGCCGGCGACACCTGGGCCGACTGGCTGTTCATGCTCGGCCTCGCCGGCATCGGCACCGCCCTCATCCTCGGCATCGGCCTCCGCATCGCCGCCACCACCGGCACCCTCCTGCTCGTCATGATGTGGACCGCCGTCCTACCCCCCGAGAACAACCCCTTCATGGACGACCACCTCATCTACGCCCTCGTCCTCATCGGCCTCGCCCTCACCGGCGCCGGCCACGCCCTCGGCCTCGGCCGCTGGTGGAACTCCACCGCACTGGTCCGCCGCTTCCCCGTCCTCAAGTGACCCGAGCGCACAGGTACCACCCGAACCGTGAGAGAGGGCGCCCCACGGGGCGCCCTCTCCCATGCCCGGCTCCCCATGCCCGGCTCCCCATGCCCGGCTCCCCATGCCCGGCCCGCCACCACCGCCGTCCGGGGCCCGGACCCGCCCGATGAGACCGACAAAGGTCCCGCGGATCCGAGGCCGACCGGCCCTGCCCGCGTTCCCTCTCCGGACGGAGCATCGAAGCGTGCGGCGCGGGAACCCACTGGTCAGCGACGTCGCCGATCCGCTCCCGAGCAGAGCAGGGGCGGGCCGGCGCGCCCTGCGGCCGGCCCTTCCCGTCCGACCTGTCCCATGGCGCCGGTACTCGAACGACAGAAGGGTGGGCCGTCAGATGCCCTCGCTCACACCGGAGGAACTTCTCACCTGCGTCGAGGCCGCCATCAGGGCGCCGTCGATCCACAACACCCAGCCCTGGCTGTTCCTGCCCGTCTCGGACGGGATCGAGGTGTACGCCGATCTCTCCCGGCGGTTGCCCGCCATCGACCCGCAGGGCCGGGCCATGCACATCAGCCTGGGCGCGGCCGTGCTCGACCTGCGGGTCGCGCTCGCCCATCTCGGCCGGCAGCCGGACACCGAGCTTCTCCCCGACCCGGCGAACCCACGCCACGTGGCCACGGTCCGGACCGACCTGCCCGGTTCGCCCGGCGTCGACGACCACGAGCTGTACGCCGCGATCGGCCGGCGGCACAGCAACCGCGGTCCCTTCGCCGACGTGCCGCCCCAGGAACCGGCGCTCGAACGCCTCCGCGCCGCCGCGCGCACGGAGGGCGCCGCGCTGCACCTCGCCGATGCCGCCGAACGCGACGCCCTGCTGAGCCTGGCCCGCACCGCCGACGCACGGCGGCGAGCCGACCCCGCCTATCGTGCGGAGTTGCGCGACTGGACCACCGACGACCCCTACCGCGAGGACGGGGTGCCGCTGGAGGCCGTCGGCCCGTGGAGCGAGAGGGAGGCCGTTCCCATCCGCGACATGGCCCTCGACCGGGAGATACCCGGCCGGCACGCGGTCGGCTTCGAGCGGGAACCCGTCGTGGCGGCGCTCGTCACCTACGGCCTGGACGGCCCGGAGCAGTGGCTGAGCTGCGGGCAGGCCCTCCAGCGCGTGCTGCTGGAGGCCACCCGATGCGGGCTGGCCGTCTCGCTGTTCACCCAGCCCCTGGAGGATCCCGAGCTTCGCGAGCTCCTCCAGGACCACGAGCACCTCACCTCCGTGCAAGTGGCACTGCGCATCGGCTACGGGCAGCCGGCGGCCGGCAGCCCGCGGCGGCCGGCCGGCGAGGTCATCGTGCGCGAACGTCCGGTGCCGGTGCGCCCACCCCGATTCGGCTGAGCTCGGGGAAAGGACGAAGGTCCCTGCGACCGACGAAAGACGGCCACTGTCGGCGAGGGCGGCCCGGAGGTGAACTGAAGGTGTCAGGCAAACCCCCCGAAGGAGGTAACCCCAATGAGCGTTCTGGAGCGTCGCGAAGGTCACCGGCTCTTCCCTGACCTGTTCGACCTGCTGGAGTCGCCCTTCACCACGTGGCGGCCGGCCGTGCAGGCGAGCGGGCAGGCCATCCGGGTCGAGGACTACGTCGAGGACGGCACGTACACGGTGCGGGCCGAACTGCCCGACATCGACCCCGAGAAGGACGTCGAGATCACCGTCGCCGGCGACGTCCTGCGGATCCACGCCGAGCGCCACGTCGAGCGTAAGGAGGGACACCGCTCCGAGTTCCGGTACGGGTCCTTCACCCGCTCGATCGCACTGCCCCGCGGTGTGACCGCGAAGGACGTCACGGCGTCGTACGACAAGGGCATCCTGTCCATCTCCGTCCCCCTGCCGGAGGCGAAGGAGGAGGCCCAGCGGGTCACCGTCCAGAGCTCGAAGAAGAAGAGCTGATGGCCTGCGGCGTGGTGCCCGCCCTACAGGGCGGGTACCACGCGGTGCCGTACACGGTGTCGTACGAACCGCACGAACCGGAGGACCCATGGAGTCCGAACAGCCCGCCGCGGTCAGCGAGACCCACATCGGGGTGGTGTTCTTCGTCGGCGATCTCGCCTACAAGCTCAAGAAGCCGGTGCGCACCGGTTTCCTCGACTTCCGCGACCGCGCGGAGCGGGAGGCGGCCTGCCACCGGGAGACCGAGCTCAACCGGCGCTTCTCCCCTGACGTCTACCTCGGCGTCGCCGACATCTCGGGGCCGGACGGACGCCCCTGCGACCACCTGGTCGTCATGCGCCGGATGCCGGCCGAGCGGCGCCTGTCCGCGCTGGTCCGCACCGGCGCGTCGGTGACGGACGCGCTCGGCGAGGTGGCCCGCAGGCTCGCCGCATGGCACGCGACCGCACCCCGCGGGCCGGAGATCTCCGCCGAGGGCCGTTCCGACGCGCTGCGCGGCCGGTGGACCGCGAGCTTCTCCGACGTACGGGCGTTCCACGGCACCGTCCTGGACGCCGCCATCGCGACCGAGATCGAACACCTCGCCCTGCGCTTCCTGGACGGCCGGGAGGCCCTCTTCGACCGGCGGGTCAGGGAGGGACGCATCGTCGACGGCCACGGCGACCTGATCGCCGACGACGTCTTCTGCCTCGACGACGGCCCCCGGATCCTGGACTGCCTGGAGTTCGACGACCGCCTCCGGTGGCTGGACGGTCTCGACGACGCCGCCTTCCTGGCGATGGACCTGGAACGGCTGTCCAGGGACGACCTCGCCCGCGACTTCCTCGACCGCTACGCCGGCCACGCCGGCGATCCGGCACCGGCGTCGCTGCGCCACCACTACCTCGCCTATCGCGCGTTCGTCCGGGTGAAGGTGGCCTGCCTGCGCGCCGCCCAGGGCGCACCGCAGGCCGCCGACGACGCCCGGCGGCTCGCCCGGCTGGCATTGCGCCACCTGCGCGCCGGAGCCGTCACCCTGGTCCTGACCGGAGGGCTCCCCGGCACCGGCAAGACCTCCCTCGCCGGAGCGCTCGCCGACCGGCTCGGCTGGACCGTGCTGAGCAGTGACCGCGTCCGCAAGGAACTCGCCGGCATCCCACCCGAGAAGCCCGCCGCGGCGCCGTACGGAGCGGGAATCTACGATGCCGGCAGCACCGAGCGGACCTACGCCGAACTGCTCGACCGGGCGGAGACCCTGCTCGGCGAAGGCGAATCCGTGATCATCGACGCCTCCTGGACGGCGCGCGAGCACCAGGACGCCGCGGCGGCGCTCGCCGAACGCGCACACGCCGACCTCGCCGCGCTGCGCTGCTCGGTCCCCGCCGGAACAGCCGCCGACCGCATACGCACCCGCACGCGGGGCGCCTCCGACGCCGACCGCGCCATCGCCGACGCGATGGCGTCGGACGCCGACCCATGGCCGGCGGCACACGTCATCGACACGGGCGGGCCGGTGGCGGAATCGCTGGCGCAGGCCCTGCGGGTCGTACGCCCGCACCTGCCGGCGTCGCCTCCGTAGTCCGGGTCGGCGGAACAGCCCGGGGCAGCAGAACGCGGCCGTCCTGGACCCACTGGGTCCAGGACGGCCGCGCGGCTCACCCCGCCGTCAGCCGGGGGGCGGGCATCGTCTCAGCCGCGTGCACCTGCCTCGGCGTGCACGACGGCCACCGGGCACGGCGCCTGGTGCAGCATCGTCTGACTGACCGAACCCAGCAACCGGCCGCGCACGGCGCCGACCCCCCGGGAACCGAGCACCAGCAGTTGCGCCGATTCCGCGGCGGCCTGCAGCGCCTCGATCACGGGTTCGTCCGTCAGCTCGGCAACGGCCTTGACCGCGGGATAGCCGGCGCGCAACCGGTCCACCGCCTCGTGGAACCGCTCGCCGGCGAACGTCCGCAGCCCGTCCTGGTCGACGTACAGCGCCTGGGCCGCGTCCTTGTCCGGTTTGGTCCAGCCACAGACCGCGGTCAGCGGAACGCCCCGCAGCTGAGCCTCTTCGAACGCGACGGCGAGCGCCCTGTCGGCCGCCGGCGATCCGTCGGCGCCGACCACGACCCGTCCCGGGTAGTCCTCGGGCGCCAGGTCCGGGCGGCCGCGCACCACGATGACGGGGCTCGTGCAGTGCATGGCGACCTGCGAGCTCACCGAGCCGAGCATCAGCGCCCGTATACCGCTCCGGCCATGCGTGCCGACGACCACCAGGTCGGCGTACGGCCCGAAGTCGATGAGGTGACGGGCGGCCGAGCCGCACGCCAGCAGCGGCCGGAGCTCCACGTCGGGCGCCTCCGACCGGACCCGCGTCACCGCCGCCTGCAGCATCTGCTCGGCCGCCCGCTCGAGTTCCGCGGTCGCCGGGGCGTAGAACCCGGTGTAGGGGAATTGCCAGATATGGCAGATCGTCAGCCTGGTGTGGCGCATCCGCGCCTCTTCGATCGCCCATTCCAGGGCGAGCTCCCCGCATTCGGACCCGTCATAGCCGACGACGACCCCATATTTCGTCTCAATCATCGCGTTCTTCCCGTCTGGTAGCCGACGCTCGTGGCCGGACAGGCCGGCCCCTTCGTCCCCAGCCTGGTCCGGCGGCGCCGCCAAGGTCAGAGGCCCGTGTCGGTGAAGTCAGGGACCTTCGTCTCTCCCGAACCTCCGTCCGGCGCCGAAGAGTGGAGTCCTATGGACACTCCGCGCTCCCGTCTCTCCGGGATCCTTTTCGCGCTGGCCGCGATGGGTCTGCTCGCCGGCGTGGGCGCCTGGGCCGTCGGCGCCCCCGCTGTCGCGGCCGTGCTGTGGGTCGCGGTCACCGCGACGGCGTGCGTACCGGCCCTGTGGTGGGTGATCGACGGGTTGCGGCACCATCGGTTCGGCAGTGATGTGATCGCCGTCCTGGCGCTGGCCGGGACGCTGGCCGTACGGGAGTACCCGGCGGGCGCGATCATCGCCGTCATGGTCACCGGTGGGCGGTTGCTGGAGGATCGGGCCGGCCGGCGGGCCCGCCGCGACCTGAGCGCCCTGCTCTCGGTGGCCCCGCGGCTCACGCATCGCCGCCAGGACAACGACCTGGTCACCGTCGACGTGGACGAGGTCCGTCCCGGTGATCTGTTGCTGGTACGGCCGGGTGAGGTGGTCCCGGTGGACGGCCTGGTGGCGGCCGGGACGGCCCTCCTGGACGAGTCCACGCTCACCGGCGAGGCGATACCGGTCGAACGGCCGCCGGGCGAGGAGGTACGCAGCGGCGCGGTCAGTTCAGGGAGCCCCTTCGACCTGCGCGCCACCGCCGACGCCCGGTCGAGTACCTACGCCGGCATCGTCGGGCTCGCCAGAGAGGCGGCCGCGTCGAGCTCACCCTTCGTCCGGATGGCCGACCGCTACGCGGCGCTGTTCCTGCCCGCCACGCTCGTTCTCGCCGCGCTGGCCTGGTGGCTGGCGGCGGATCCGGTACGGGCGGTGGCCGTGCTCGTGGTCGCCACCCCATGCCCGCTGATACTGGCCGCGCCGGTCGCCTTCGTCTCCGGCCTCTCCCGTTGCGCACGGCGCGGGGTGGTCGTGAAGGGCGGCGGGGCCCTGGAGCGGCTGGCACAGGCACGGGTGCTGCTGTTCGACAAGACCGGCACCGTCACCGCCGGCCGCCCGGTCGTCGCGGACGTTCTCGTCCGCGACGACGCCGGCGAACCGGTGCCCGCCCGCGAGGTGCTACGGCTGGCCGCCTGCCTCGACCAGGTCTCCCCGCACGTACTGGCCTCCGCCATCGTCCGCCGGGCGCGGAGCGGTGACCTGCCGCTGGTCACGCCCGTAGACGTCCGGGAGGAACCCGGCCAGGGAGTACGCGGCATGGTCGGTGACCGGGTCGTCTCCGTGGGCAAGGCCGTCTGGGCGGCTCCACCGCCCGCCGACGTCTCGTGGGCCGCGACCGTCCGGAAGCGGGCGGCCGCACGCGGCATGGTGACGGTGTTCGCGGGCATCGACGGGCAACTCGCGGGAGCTTTGCTGCTGGAGGATCGCATCCGCCCCGACGCCGCACGGACGTTCCGGCTGGTGCGCCGGGCCGGCATCACCCGGGCCGTCATGATCACTGGCGACCGCGCGGCCATCGCCGAGTCCATCGCCGCCCTGGTCGGGGCCGACGAGGTGCACGCCGAGCAGAGCCCGGCGGGCAAGGTGGCCGTGGTCCGCGCGGAAAGTGCCCGCGCCGCGACCGTGATGGCGGGCGACGGGGTCAACGACGCTCCCGCGCTGGCGGCGGCCGGGGTGGGCGTGGCGATGGGCGCGCGCGGGGCCACCGCCTCCTCGGAGGCCGCCGACGTCGTCATCACCGTCGACCGGCTCGAACGACTGGCCGAGAGCCTGGCCATCGCCCGGCGCACCCGGAGCATCGCGCTGCAGAGCGTGCTCGCCGGAATGGGACTCTCGTTCGCCGCGATGCTGGTCGCCGCGGCCGGCTATCTGCCGCCCGCCCCCGGCGCGCTGCTCCAGGAGGCCATCGACGTCGCGGTCATCCTCAACGCCTTGCGGGCGCTCGGTCCCGGCCGGGACAGGTGGCCCCGGCTCCGCGGCGACGCGGCCGAGCTCGTACGCAGGCTCGACGAGGACCACCGGCGGCTGCGTCCGCAGATCACCGAGCTGTCCCGGCTCGCGGAACTCCCGGACACCGAGCTGCTGGCCGCCGGGCCCGCCCTGACGGCCTTCCTCACCGGCGACCTGGCGGCCCATGAACAGGCCGACGAGCGGCTGCTCTACCCCGTCGTCGCCGACGTCCTCGGCGGGGCCGACCCGACCGGGCCGATGAGCCGCGGGCATGCCGAGATCGCCGAGCGGACCCGGCGGATCGTCCTGCTCTGTGCCGAGGCGCGGGACGATCCCCGTGCGCTCCGCGAACTGCGCCGGGCCCTGCACGAGCTCCACGCGATCCTCCGCCTGCACTTCGCGCAGGAGGAGGAGAACTTCTATGTGCTGGCCGACGAGCCGGACGGCTCCAAGGACCCGTCCCGGAGACCCTGAGAGAGGAGCGGTCCGATGCTGGTACGCGAAGTGATGACCACCCCGGTGGTGACGGTGCCCCCGGCAGCGTCGATCAGGCAGGCCGTGCGCCTGCTCTACGAGCAGAACATAACCGCGGCACCGGTCGTGGACGACGAGGGGCGGCTGGCCGGCATCGTCAGCGAGATGGACCTGCTGCGCCGGGAGTTCGAAGCCGATCCCAGGGCCTTCGCCCGCCCGGCGGCGACCCCGGACGAGCCGCCTCCGCACCGGGTGGCGGAGGTCATGACCCGGGAGACGCGGACCGTGCGGGAGACCACCGACGTCGCCGAGCTTGCCGACCTGATGATCACCACCGGTCTCAAGAGCGTCCCCGTGCTCCGCGGGGACACGCTGGTGGGCATCGTGAGCCGCCGGGACCTGATGGGCGTCCTGGCGCACAGCGACGCGCGGATCCGCGACGACGTCCTCGCCGCGATCGAGGAGCTCCTCCCGGGCGCGACCACGTGGTCGGTGTCCGTCCAGGACGGCACGGTGCGGCTGCGCGGCCGGGCCGACCCGCGCACCCAGGAGATCGTCGACGTGCTCGCCCGTACCGTTCCCGGGGTCAGCAGAGTCGACATCGTCGGCACCACCACGGACTGAGACCACGAAGGCGCCGCGGTGGCGCCCTGTCCGGCATCCCTCCCAGGACGCCGGACAGGGCGCTGCTCATCCGCCGGCCGGCGCCTGACCGGCCGGATCCGGGCCGCCCTGGTCGAGGCGGAACGGCGGGTATTCGTCGGTCATCAGCAGCACGTAGGCGCCCACCCGGAACACCCAGCGGTTGACGCCGACGACCAGTGCAAAGATGCCGTCCAGGTAGCGTCCCGTGAACAGCAGGCCGACCACGGCCACCAGCACCAGGAGGCTGAGCAGGCCCGGGGTCTGCCAGGACCAGCTCCGGTCGCCGGAGGCCGCATGCGGCCCGCCCCCGGAGAGCGCGGCCAGGATCAGGTAGTGCGGAATCGCCAGCAGCCACCACTTGACCAGCACCAGGCCGCGGGAGAGCCGCTCCGGGTAGGCGATCTCCAGCCGGGCGGGGTAGTCCGGCACGTCCGCGAGCGTGAAGGGCGGGTAGCGGTCGGTGGCCAGCGCGTTGTAGCCGTAGTAGTGCACCCGCCACCACCAGCGCATCACCCCGAGGTTGAAATCGAAGATCGAGCGCGGGTACCGGCCGGTGAACAGGATCGCGAAGAACGCCACGACCGTCAGCACCACGAAGGCCACCGACAGGAAGAACAGCACGACGTAGTGCGGGATCAGCAGCAGCCACTTCACCAGCCACAGCCAGCGTGACAGGGGGGCGTCGAGGCGGGCCTCGAGCCGGACGGGTTCGTACCTTGTCGTCATGGGACGGCTCCGTTCTCTGGGGTGTTCAGGATGGGGGTCAGGCTGCGGGCGTAGAAACGGTCCTCACGTTCGTGCCGGTGGGCGCCGGAGATCCCGGCCTTGAGCCGAGCGTGGGTGCCGCGCTCGGCCACCCGGCCCCGGTCGAGCACGACGATCTCGTCGAACTCCTCCAGCCCGGTCAGGTCATGGGTGATGAGCAGCACCGCCCGGCCCCGGGTGGCCTGGAGCAGGTCGCGCATGAGGGCCCGCCGGTTGGGGGCGTCGAGATGAGCGGTCGGCTCGTCGAGCACGAGCAGTGCCGGGTCGGCCAGCAGCGCGCGGGCCAGTGCCAGCCGTTGCCGTTCCCCGCCGGACAGAGCCGCTCCGTGGACGCCCACCGGCGTCTCCCAGCCCCGCGGGAGCGACTCGATCCACGGCAGCAGCCTGGCCCTGACCGCGGCGGCGTCCATTTCTCGGTCGGTCGAGCCGGGACGGGCGAGCCGGAGGTTCTCCCGCAGGGTCGTGTCGAAGATGTGCGGGTCCTGTGCGCAGCCGCCGATGACCGCGCGCACGTCGTCGGGGTCGTAGGCCGCCAGGTCGGCGCCGTTGAGGGTGGCCGTGCCCTCCTCGATGTCGAGGAAGCGCAGGAGTACCGCGGCGAGCGTGCTCTTGCCCGCCCCGCTGGGCCCCACGACGGCGATCCGCCGGCCGGGGGTGAGGTCGAGGTCGACGCCGTCGAGGGCCCACGGCTCGTCCGGCCCGTACCGGGCGCGGGCGCCGCGCAGCAGTACGGTCACGGGTGCCGCCGGTGGCGGCAGTGGCCGATCGGGGACACGGACCGGCTCGGGAGCGTCGAGCACCTCGGTGACCCGCCCGGCGGCCGCCCGGGTGGCACTCAGCCGGGCCGCCGCGGCGGGCAGCGTGGTCACGGACTCGAAGGCCGCCAGCGCGGCGAGGGTGAGGACCGCCAGCGGCACCCTCCCGAGGGTTCCGTGCTCGACGGCGGCGACGCCGAGCAGCAGGACGCCCCAGACGGCCGCTCCGGCGGCGAGCTGTCCCAGCCCGGCACCGAGGCCCTGGACCAGGGCGTCCCGGCGGGCACGGCGCGTGAGTGCCGCATCCGCCGCCGTCACCCCGTCGAGCGCGCGGTCCGCCGCGCCGAAGGCCAGCAGGTCCGGGGCGCCGTTCAGGGCGTCGACGACCCGGGTGGCCAGCTCGCCGCGGGCCGCCGTGGCGCGGTTCCCCGATCGCCTGGCCAGGCCCCCGACCAGCAGCGGCACCAGCAGCCCGGCGGCGAGCAGCCCGGCCGCCAGGACGACCCCGGCGGAGGTCAGCAGGACCGTGCACAGGACGACCGCGCCGCCGCCCGCGAGCAACGCGGCCAGCGGCGGCACCACTGCCCGGATGAACAGATCCTGGGTGGCGTCGACGTCGGAGACCAGCCGGGTGAGCAGGTCCCCGGAGCGGAAGGCGGGAAGGCCCGCGGGGGCGAGCCGCTCCAGCCGCTGGTAGATCCGGACCCGGACGTCCGCGAGCACCCGGAAGGCGACGTCGTGGCCGGCCAGCCGTTCGGCGTAGCGCAGGAGGCCACGGCTGATTCCGAGGGCGCGCACCGTGACCACGGCGATGGTCAGCGCGGTGACGCCGGGGTGCTCGGCCGCCCTGGCGATGAGGAGGCCGGACACTGCCAGCAGCCCGATTCCCGCGGCCGTGGTGGCCGCCCCCGCCAGTACCGCCACGATCAGGCGCCCGCGCAACGGCCGGGCCAGCAGGAGAAACCGCAGGAGGGGATCCCGGGGGGCGAGAGGGAGGGTCATGACACCACCGCCAGGGCCCTGCCGGTGAGCCGTCCGGCGTCGAGGTGGAGGACCCGGTCGGCGGCGTCGGCCCAGCCGTCGCCGTGGGCGACCAGGACGACCGTACGGCCGGCCATGAGGCGCTCGACGCTGTCGCGCACCTCGCGGGCCGTCAGCGGATCGAGGTGGGCGGTGGGTTCGTCGAGCAGGAGCACGGGCGCGTCGCGCAGGAAGGCGCGGGCCAGCGCGATGCGCTGCCGCTGACCGGCCGAGAGGCGTGCGCCGCGTTCCCCGATGCCGGTGTCGTAGGCCTGCGGGAGCGCCTCGATGAACTCGGCGGCACCGGCCAGCAGCGCCGCCTCCCGCACGGCCTCCGGGGACGCATCGGACGTGCCCAGCCGGATGTTGTCGGCGACGGATCCGGCGAACAGGTACGGCCGCTGGGGCACCCAGGCGATCCGCCGGCGCCAGTCGCCGGCGGGGACGTGGCCGAAGTTCACCGAGCCCTCGGCGGGCTCGACCAGGCGCAGCAGCACTCCGAGCAGCGTGCTCTTGCCCGCGCCGCTGGGCCCGGCGATCACGACCCGCTCCCCCGGGGCGATCGTCAGCGAGACCCGGTCGAGCGCCGGCGCAGCGCGATCGGCATACCGGACCGTCACCTCCTTCAACCGGATGGTGCCGTCGGCCGTGACGCCGGGGCCCTCGAAGGCGTGCGCCCCGCTCCGGGGGCCGGCTGGGGCAGGCAGGTCGAGCAGGTCGAGGGCGCGCTCGGCGGCGGCGGTGCCCTCCATGCTCGCGTGGAACTGGGCGCCCACGTTGCGCAGCGGCAGGTACGCCTCGGGGGCGAGCAGCAGCACCAGCAGGGCCGTCTCGTAGGAGAGGCCGCCGCCGAGCAGCCGCAGCCCGACCTCCACGGCCACCAGTGCCACCGCCAGGGTGGCCAGCAGCTCGAGCACGAGCGCGGACAGGAAGGCCACCCGCAGGGTCTTCATGGTGGTCCTGCGATGCGCCTCGGTGATCTCCCGAATGGTGCCCGCCTGCGCCTTGGCCCGGTTGAAGACCTTGAGGGTGGGCAGCCCCTCGACCACGTCGAGGAAGTGCCCGCCGAGCCGTTCCAGCAGGTGCCACTGGCGTTCGGTCCTCGCCCTGGTGTGCAGGCCCACGAGGATCATGAACACCGGGATCATCGGCAGGGTGACACCGATGACGACGGCCGAGAGCAGGTCCGCGCCGCCGACGACGGCGAGGACCGCGAGCGGCGTCAGGCAGGCCAGGACCAGCTGCGGGAGGTATCTGGCGAAGTAGGCGTCGAGGGCGTCCAGCCCGCGGGTGGCGAGGGTGACGATCTCCCCCGGCCGCGCGTCCCCCGCCCCGTGGAGCAGGCAGTGGCGTACCAGCCGCGTGCGGAGCTGAGATTTCACCGTCGCGGCGGCCCGCAGCGCGCTGGTCTCGCCTCCGTAGGCCACCAGGGCGCGTGCGGCGACCACGCCGAGCAAAAGCAGCGGCGCGCTCCCGGCGGTCGCGCCGGTGAACGCCGCCGCCAGCAGGTGGGCGAGCAGGGCCGCCTGGGCGAGGACGAGCGCGGTCCCGGCGGCACCGAAGAGCGCGGTGCCCAGCAGGTGGAGGCGTGCCGCGCGAGCATGCCCGAGCAGGCGGGGGTCGAGGGGCCTCACCGGAACGCGCTCACGGTGAGGCGCTTGCGGAACACCCAGTACGTCCAGGACTGGTAGGCGAGCACGACCGGGGTGAAGATCGCCGCGACCCAGGTCATCACGGTGAGGGTGTACGGCGTCGAGGACGCGTTGTGCACGGTCAGGCTGTTGGCCACCGCGGTGGTGGAGGGCAGCACGTTCGGCCACAGGTCCCCGAACAGCGCCGCGACCGTGAGCACGAGCGCCGCCGCCGTGCCCAGGAAGGCCCAGCCCTCCCGGCCGGCGAGCGCGGCGATCACTCCGGCCACCAGAGCGCCCGCGGCCGCCACCACGACCGGCCAGACCTCCGCCCGGCCGTACCCGAACTGGGTCCAGGCCAGGAAGGCCGCGGCGACGGCGACGACCGGCAGCCAGCCGCCCGTGATCAGGTTGAGGGCCCGGTCGCGGAGCTCGCCTCCGGTCTTCAGCGCCAGGAACACCGCACCGTGGAGGGTGAAGACCCCCAGGGTCGTCAGGCCGCCGAGCAGGCCGTACGGGTTGAGCAGGGTGAACAGGTTTCCGGTGTAGTGGCGCTGGGCGTCCAGCGGCACGCCGCGCACGATGTTGGCGAAGGCGACGCCCCACAGCAGCGCCGGGACGAGCGAGCCCCAGAAGATGGCCCGGTCCCAGTTCCGGCGCCAGCGGGCGCTGTCGATCTTCCCTCGGTATTCGAAGGCGACCCCGCGCACGATCAGCGCCACCAGGATCAGCAGCAGCGGCAGGTAGAAGCCGCTGAACAGCGAGGCGTACCACTCGGGGAACGCGGCGAACGTGGCGCCGCCCGCCGTCAGCAGCCACACCTCGTTGCCGTCCCATACCGGGCCGATCGTGTTGATGAGGGTGCGGCGTTCCGCGTCGTCACGGCCGAGCACGGGCAGCAGGATCCCGACGCCGAAGTCGAAACCCTCGAGAACGAAGTAGCCCGTCCACAGCACCGCGATCAGGACGAACCACACGGTGGTCAGATGCATGAGTGTCTCCGGTGTGTCAGTACTGGAAGGCGGGCAGGGGCTCGTCGTCGGCCGGGGTATCCCCCTCGGGTGCCGGTCCGAGCCGTACGTAGCGGACCATCAGCGCCCCGGCGACCACCGCCAGCACCGCGTACAGCAGGGTCAGGACGGTCAGCGAGATGATCATTGACGGCGTGCCGACCGACGGTGAGACCCCGTCGCGGGTCGTCAGCACACCGAACACGGCCCAGGGCTGGCGGCCCATCTCGGTGAAGATCCAGCCCATCGTGTTGCCGAGGAACGGCAGCGCCATGCAGGCCAGAGCCGACCGGGTGAACCACCGGGACGCGGGGGTGCGGCCCCGCCGGGTCAGCCAGAGCCCGGCCAGGGCCAGCAGGCCGACCACGAAACCGAATCCGATCATGAAGCGGAACGACCAGTAGGTGACCGGGACGACCGGCTTGTAACTTCCCGCCCCGTACTTCTGCTCGTACCGACGCTGGAGGTCGTTGATGCCCTCGACGGTGCCGTCGGCCTTCCCGGTCGCCATGAACGACAGCACGTGCGGGGCACGCACACTCCAGAGCTCCTGGCCGCCGTCGAGCGAGCCGATCGTGAAGAGGGAGAACGAAGCGGGGCCGGAGGTGTCGTAGAGCGCCTCGGCGGCGGCCATCTTCATCGGCTGCTGCCTGGTCATGATCCGGGCCTGCAGGTCGCCGCTGACGGTGACGCCGATCACGGCGACCAGCGAGACGTACAGGCCGAGGCGGAGCGCCCTGCGGAACAGCACGATGTCGGTGCCGCGGGCCAGATGCCAGGCGGCGATCCCGATGAGGAACACCCCGCCGACCAGGAAGGCGCCGAACAGCACGTGGGGGAAGGTGACCAGGGTCGTGGAGTTGGTGAGGACCTTCCAGATGCTGGTCAGCTCCGCGCGCTTGGTGTCCGGGTTGAACCGGTAGCCGACCGGATGCTGCATCCAGGAGTTGGCGGCGAGGATGAAGTACGCGGAGAGGTTGGTGCCGATGGCCGCCAGCCAGATGGTCGCCAGGTGCAGCCTCGGTGACAGCTTGTCCCAGCCGAAGATCCACAGCCCGAGGAACGTCGACTCCAGGAAGAACGCCAGCAGCGCCTCCATCGCCAGCGGGGCCCCGAACACGTCGCCCACAAACCGGGAGTAGTCCGACCAATTCATGCCGAACTGGAACTCCTGCACGATGCCGGTGACGACGCCTATCGCGAAGTTGATCAAGAAGAGCTTTCCGAAGAACCTCGTCATCCTCCGGTAGACCGGATCCTTCTTGACGTACCAGGCGGTCTGCATCCCGGCGACCAGGATGGACAGGCCGATCGTCAACGGCACGAAGACGAAGTGGTAGACGGTGGTGATCCCGAACTGCCACCGCGCGACGTCCAGCGCGTTCATAGGGCTCTCCTCGATTCAAGTCGGCCACCAGCGCACCATCGGCGCGAGTGCGGGCGGAGGGCCGAAGGTCCCGTGAAAGGGCGTCCAAGGTCACCCGCCCCGCCGTACGGGCCCACGGTCCCGGTCAGGAACCGACCAAGGTCCCTAGGAGGCGCCGACGCCCGGTCAAGACGATGAGGAGCGACGATCCGACCTGGCGTCCAGACCGAGGAGAGAAGCGATGCGCGTTCGCAGTGAGGGAATTCTGGACATCGAGGTGCTCACGTCCGGGCCGGTGCCGGCCCTGGAACCGGCCCGTGCGCGGACACTGATCAGCAGGCTCCTCGAGCACACGCACGAGCCGGTGCTGGAAGCCCGGATCCGGCTGACCGTGCTCGACGACCCGGCTCTGCCCTGCCCGGCGCTCACCCAGATCAACGTCGACGTGAACGGGCGCATGGTTCGTGCCCAGGCCGCCGCCCCGACCGTGCACGAGGCGATCGCGCTCGGCCGTGACCGGCTCCGCGTACGGCTGGAGCGGGTGGCCCGGGACTGGGAGACGGTACGCGGGCGCACGGCGCCCACCGTGCGATCACGGCTCCACGGGGTCCGGGTGGACCACCGGCCGTCGGGCTCCCGCACGGCCGCCGAACACGAGGTGATCCGGCGCAAGGCCTACACGCTGGGCCGGCTGACGGCCGACGACGCGGTGCGGGAGATGGAACGGCTCGACTACGACTTCCACCTGTTCACCGAGGCCACCACCGGGATCGACGCGGTGGTCCTGCGCGCCGGCTGCGGGTACCGGTTGCTGATGGCGACGCCGGCGCCCGGGCCGCTGGGGCCGTTCGCCACCTCGCTCACGGTCGGGGGTGCGCCGGCACCCGAGCTCACCCTCGGCGAGGCCGTCGACCGCCTCGACCTCGCCGGCGAGCGCTTCGTGTTCTTCGTCGACGCGGGGACCGGGCGGGGCAACCTGCTCTACCACCGCCATGACGGCCGCTACGGCCTGATCGTCCCCGTGACGTGACGAGCGGTCCCGGATTCACGGGACCTTCAGCCCTGACGCGGCCGAGCAGGTAAGGCGCAAGCTGCAGTCAGAAGCCGGCGACCTCTGGAGGTCATGATGAAGGCACTCGTCTACCACGGACCGGGCGCCAAGGCGTGGCAGGACGTCCCCCGCCCCGAGCTCACCGCCGATACCGACGCCATCGTCCGGGTCGATACCACCACGATCTGCGGGACGGACCTGCACATCCTCAAAGGCGACGTCCCCACCGTCACCGACGGCCGCGTCATCGGCCACGAGGCGGTGGGCACCGTCACCGAGGTCGGCACCGGGGTCAAGAACGTGACCGCGGGCGACCGCGTCCTGGTCTCGTGCATCAGCGCGTGCGGCGCGTGCGGATTCTGCCGGGACGGCCACTACGGCCAGTGCACCGGCGGAGGAGGCTGGATCCTCGGCAACCGGATCGACGGCACCCAGGCCGAGTACGTACGCGTCCCGTTCGCCGACAACTCCACCTACCCGGCGCCAGAGGGTGTCAGCGACGAGGAGTTGCTGATGCTGGCCGACATCCTGCCCACCGGTTACGAAACCGGGGTCCTCAACGGACGGGTCAACCCCGGCGTCGTCGTCGCCGTCGTCGGCGCGGGGCCGATCGGGCTGTCCGCCATCGGCGGTGCCCGGCTGTTCAGCCCGAGCCTCGTGGTGGCGATCGATCTTGCGTCCTCCCGGCTCGACGCCGCCAAGCAGTTCGGTGCCGACGTCGTGGTGAACAACGGCCAGCAGGATCCCGTCGCGGCCGTACGCGAACTCACCGGCGGCCTCGGAGCCGACGTCGCCATCGAAGCCGTCGGAGTGCCGGCCACCTTCGAGCTCGCCGCCGACCTCGTACGCCCCGTCGGGCGCATCGCCAACATCGGCGTGCACGGCAAGCCGGCCACCCTGCACCTGGAACGGCTGTGGGACCGCAACGTGACGATCACGACCGGGCTGGTCGACACCTACTCCACGCCCACGCTGCTGCGCCTGCTCACGAGCCACCACATCGACGCCCGGCGGTTCGTCACCCACCGCTTCGGCTTCGACGAGTTCACGCAGGCCTACGACGTCTTCTCCCGCGCGGGCGAGACCGGGGCGCTCAAGGTCGTCATCGGCCGGAACGGCTGACCATGCCGGCCATCGCGGAGGCGATCCCGAACAGTACCTTCGCCTCCGCGACCGGCCCGAGATCCGCACCGGGCGTCGAGCCCGGATCCCTCAGGAGGTAGTCATGAACACCGCATCGGCACTGGCAGGTCCCGGCTGGGGGCACATGGGCGATGACGGCTGGACGTGGGCATGGGCGATGCCGATGATGCTCTTCTGCGTCGCCCTCGTCGTGGCGGTCGTCTGGCTCATCGTGCGCGCCGCGGCCGGCATCGAGCGCACGAATCCGGCCGGCCCCACCGGGACCGAGCGCGCCCAGGGCATCCTCGCCGAACGCTATGCCCGCGGCGAGATCAGCACCGAGGAGTACGAAGAGCGCCTCGCCAAGCTGGCCTGAACCCGGACCGTGGAGAAGACCATGACGGGCACGATCCTCGACCCCTACTCCTGGCAGGCCGAACGGGTGGCCGCCGAGAGCGGTGCCGACGTGGTGTCCGGGCTGAGCCGGGAGTCCGCCGCCGAGCGCCTGGCCCGGCTGGGCCCGAACACGCTGCCCGCGGTGGTCTCCAAGGGCCCGCTGATCCGTTTCCTGCTGCAGTTCCACAGCCCGCTCATCTATGTCCTGCTCGCGTGCATGGCGGTCTCGGCGTTCATGGGCGAACGGGTGGACGCGGGCGTGATCCTGGCCGTCGTCATGGTGAACGCCGTGGTCGGGTTCGCCCAGGAGACCCGGGCCGAACACGCCCTCGAGACGCTGGCCGCGATGACGCGGACCTTCGCCGTCGTGATCCGCGACGGCGCCCGGCTGCGGGTGCCGTCGGCCGAGGTGGTGCCCGGCGACCTGGTGCTGCTCACGGCCGGCGACAAGGTCCCCGCCGACCTGCGGCTGCTCCGGGCCGCGGAGCTGACCGTCGACGAGTCGGCCCTGACCGGCGAGTCGGTTCCCGTGCTCAAGGATCCGGCGGAGCTCCCGCCGGAGACGAGCCTGGCGGACCGGCGCAACATGGTGTACTCGGCCACGCTGGTGACCTACGGCAGTGGCCTCGGCATCGTGGTGGCGACCGGAGCGAGGACCGAGCTGGGCGCGATCCACCGGCTCATCGGTACCGCCGAGGGCATCCAGACCCCGCTCACCAGGAAGCTGGCGCGGTTCAGCACCTACGTCACCGCGGCCATCCTGGTGCTCGCCGCCGTGACGTTCGGGATCGGGCTGCTGCGCGGCCAGCCGGTCCCGGAGATGCTCACGGCGGCGGTCGCGCTGGCGGTGGGCGCGATACCCGAGGGACTGCCCGCGGTGGTGACGGTCACCCTGGCCTTCGGTACGGCCCGGATGGTCGGCCGCCACGCCATCGTCCGCAAGCTGCCCGCGGTGGAGACGCTCGGCAGCACCACCGTCATCTGCACCGACAAGACCGGCACGCTCACCCAGAACCAGATGACCGTCACGGTGATAGCTGCGGCGGGCCGGATCTACGAGGTGACGGGGACCGGCTACTCGCCCGTCGGGACCGTCCGTCACGGCGGCGGCCCGGTCCTGGCGGTCGCGGACCGGGCGCTCGGCGACTGCCTCATGGCGGGGCTGGCCTGCAACGACGCCCGGCTCGTACCCGCCGGTGACGGCTGGGACGTCGCCGGGGACCCCACCGAGGGCGCCCTGCTGGCCAGCGCGGCCAAGGCCGGTCCGCTGAGCCCTCCGGCACGGATGGACACGGTGCTGTTCACGTCGGAACGCCGGTACATGGCGACCCTGCACGAGGGCGGCGTCATCTACGTCAAGGGCTCGGTCGAGCAGGTCCTGGCCCTGTGCGCGCAGCAGATCGGCGCCGGCGGCCATCCCGAACCGCTCGACGCGCCGGGGGTCCTGACGCTCGCCGAGGACCTGGGGGCGCGGGCGCTGCGGGTGCTGGCCTTCGCCACGGGCCGGGCCGAGGCCGGGACCGCGGAACTCTCCCGCCTGCCCGCGCTGACCTTCGTCGGCCTGCAGGCCATGCACGACCCGCCGCGCGAGACCGCCGCCGCGGCCGTCCGGGCCTGCCTGGACGCCGGAATCCAGGTCAAGATGATCAGTGGCGACCATGCCGCCACCGCGCGGGCCATCGGCGACCGGATGGGTCTCACCGGCCCGGTGATGACCGGCTCCGAGCTGGCCGCCTGCCCCGACGAGGAACTGCCCGGCGCCGCCGAGCGCACCGCCGTGTTCGCCCGGGTCTCCCCCGAGCAGAAGCTCCGGCTGGTGCGCGCGCTGCAGAGCCGCGCCCATGTCGTCGCGATGACCGGCGACGGCGTCAACGACGCCCCCGCCCTCAAGCAGGCCGACATCGGCGTCGCCATGGGCCGCAGCGGCACCGAGGTCGCCAGGCAGTCGGCCGACATGGTGCTCACCGACGACGACTTCGCCTCGATCGAGGCGGCCGTCCAGGAAGGCCGCGGCGTCTTCGACAACCTCGTGAAGTTCATCGTGTGGGCGCTGCCCGCCAACGTGGGGATCGGGCTCGTCCTGGTCGCCGCGATCGTCGCGGGCACCGCTCTGCCGATCCTGCCGCTCCAGGCCCTGTGGCTCAACATGACCGCGGTCCTCGTACTCGGCCTGCCCTTCGCGGTCGAGCCCGGCGACCCGGAGGTCATGCGCCGGCCGCCCCGCGACCCGTCGGCCCCGCTCATCGGCCGTGTCCTGACCGGGCGCATCCTGCTGGTCTCGGCGATCCTGGTCGCCGGCTCCTTCGGCCTGTTCCACTGGGAGCTCGCGCACGAGGCGTCGCTGTCGCAGGCCCGCACCGCCGTCGTCAACGTCTTCGCGCTGATCCTGCTCGGCTACGTGTTCAACTGCCTGTCACTGGACCGCCCGCTGCTCTGGCGGGGACTGCGGCGCAACCCCTGGTTCGGTGCCGGCGCACTGGCCCTGCTCGGGATCCAGCTGCTGTTCACCTACGTGCCCGCGATGAACGAGGTCTTCGGGTCCGCTCCTCTCGACGGTCTCATGTGGCTGCGGATCATCGCCCTGGCCGTGGCGGCGTACGCGGCCGTCGAACTCGCGAAAGGGCTGCGCAGACGCCGCGAACGCTGAGTGGCGCCGAGACGGGGCGCATCGCCACGCGGAGGCCGAGTCGCCGAGTCGCCGAGTCGCCGAGTCGCCGAGTAACGATCAACGAATTGAAGAATTCTTCAATTCGTGTAATCCTGGACGGTATGGAGATCCCGCCGGTCGCGAAGGACCAGATCGAACCGGAACGGAAGAGGGGCTGATGGGCGTGCCGGTTCCGCTGTACCAGGCGAAGGCGGAGTTCTTCCGGATGCTCGGGCACCCGGTGCGGATCCGCGTGCTGGAGCTCCTGCAGGACGGGCCGATGCCGGTGCGCGACCTGCTGACCCGCATCGAGGTGGAGCGCTCCAACCTCTCCCAGCAACTGGCCGTGCTGCGCCGCTCGGGCATCGTGACCGCCACCCGGGACGGCGACACCGTCATCTACGCCCTGGCGGGCGGCGACGTCGCCGACCTGATGCGGGCCGCGCGCCGCATCCTGACCGAGTTGCTGGCCGGTCAGCAGGATCTCCTCGCCGAGCTGCGCGAGGCCGACGAGGAAGCGGTGGCCAAGAGCACGTGAGCACCCTGAAGACGACCGGCAGGACCGTGCGGATCCTGCGGGAGCGGATCGCGGGGGTGCTGCCCACCCGGCACATCCTGGCCACCATGGGCCGCTCTCCCCGCAAGGACGTGCTGGCGGGGGTGACGGTCGCCATCGTCGCCCTGCCGCTCGCGCTGGGTTTCGGGATCTCCTCAGGCGCGGGGGCTCAGGCCGGGCTGGTCACCGCCGTCATCGCCGGCGCGCTCGCCGCCGTGTTCGGAGGATCGAACCTGCAGGTCTCCGGGCCGACCGGGGCGATGACCGTGGTGCTGGTGCCGATCGTGCACCAGTACGGCAGCGCGGGGCTCCTGACGGTGGGCCTGCTGGCCGGGGCCGTGCTGGTGGTCCTCGCGTTGGGCAGGGCCGGGCGCTACATGGCCTATGTGCCGGTCCCCGTGGTGGAGGGCTTCACCGTCGGCATCGCCGCCGTCATCGCCCTGCAGCAGGTCCCCGGCGCGCTCGGCGTCAAGACCCCGCACGGCGAGAGCCCGGCCGTCATCGCGTTCCAGGCCATCCGCGGCTTCACCGCGCATCCTCACTTCGCCGCGCCGGCGGTGGCCTGCGCGGTGGCCGCCGCGATGCTGCTGGGAGCCAGGTTCCGGCCCGCGGTCCCGTTCTCCCTGCTCGCGGTGGCCGCCGTGACCGTCGTCGTCCAGATCACGCACCTCGACATCGCCACCATCGGGCACCTGCCCGCCGGGCTGCCCGCCCCCTCCCTGGCGTTCCTGTCCCCCTCCGCGATTCCCGCGCTGCTGCCGTCCGCGCTGGCGGTCGCGGCCCTGGCCGCGCTGGAGTCGCTGATGTCGGCGACCGCCGCGGATGCGATGAGCGTCTCGGAGCGGCACGACTCCGACCGGGAGCTGTTCGGCCAGGGCCTGGCCAACCTGGTCACCCCGCTGTTCGGAGGCGTCGCCGCGACCGGGGCCATCGCCCGCACCGCCGTCAACGTCCGCAGCGGCGGAGCGTCCCGGCTGGCCGCTCTCCTCCACGCCGTCGTCCTCGCGGTCATCGTGTTCGCCGCCGCTCCGCTGGTCGCCGGAATCCCCCTGTCCGCCCTGGCCGGAGTACTGATCGCCACCGCCATCCGCATGGTCGAGGTCGGCTCCCTGCGCGCGCTGGCCCGCAGCGGCCGGGGCGAAGCCCTGATCATGGCGCTGACCGCCGCCACCACCCTCGCGTTCAACCTGGTCGCCGCCGTCATCGCCGGGCTGGTCCTGTCCGGCGTGCTGGCGCTGCGCGCGGTCGCCAACGCGGCGCACGCCGAGCAGGTGCCGCTGCACGCAGACCTGCCGCCCGCGGACCACCACGAGGAGGAGCAGGCGCTGCTGGGCGAGCACATCGTGGCCTACCGCCTGGACGGGCCGCTGCTGTTCGCCGCCGCCCACCGCTTCCTGCTGGAACTCACCGAAGCCGCGCAGGTCAAGGTGGTGATCCTGCGGATGTCGCGGATCAGCGCCATGGACGCCTCCGGCGCGAGAGTGCTCGAGGACGCGATCGACAGGCTCACCCACCGGGGCACGCTCGTGCTGATCTCAGGTGTCCGCGACACGCACCGGCCTCGCCTGGAGGCCCTAGGCATCCTGCACCGATTCCACACCACCGGCCGGATCTTCACCACCACGCCCGAGGCCATCGCCTTCGCCCGCGCTCACCTGCACGGAGCCGGGCTGCTCCCCGCACACGCCACCGGCGAACACGCGACGCCTCGAGCGGAGCAGGCGAGCCGGTGAGCCGGTGACGACCGGGCTGATCGGCGGGCCGACGACGTCGCCCGGCCGCCCCCTGCTTGATTCGGGCACCCGAAACCGCATGTCCGAATCGGCTCCGCGACTTCCCGCCATGGCCACCCGAGGGTCAGGGTGTTACGTTCCTTCTCGGTGTGCCGGGAAGTCTGGTCGGCGGTCCTGACCGCGACGGCTCCCGGAGGACGGCATGCACAGCGATGCCGCAATCGACACGACAAGTCTCACCAAGCGCTTCGGTCCGGTGCTCGCCCTGGACGAGGTGAACCTCGAGGTCGCCCGCGGGGAGATCTTCGGGTATCTCGGTCCCAACGGTGCGGGTAAGACCACCACGATCCGGCTGCTGCTGGACTTCCTGCGTCCCACCACCGGCCGTTCGCGGCTTCTCGGTGGTTCCGGCGCCGACCCGGAGATCCGGGCCAAGGTCGGTTACCTGCCCGCCGATCTGTACATCGATCCCCGCTACACCGCATCCGACCTGCTCGGCTTCTACGGGCGGCTGCGCGGCGGTCATGACCGTGCCTGGGTGGCGGAGCTGCTGGAGCGGTTCGATCTCGATCCGGGGCGCCGAGTGGGTGACCTGTCGACCGGCAACCGCCGCAAGGTGGGCATCGTGGCGGCCGTCGCGCACCGGCCAGAACTGCTGATCCTGGACGAGCCCACCTCCGGTCTCGATCCGCTCCTGCAGCACGAGTTCCAAGGTCTGGTACGTGAACTCGCCGCCGGCGGCGCGACGGTGTTCCTGTCCAGCCATGTGCTGCCCGAGGTCGAGCTACTGGCCGGCCGGGTGGCGATTCTGCGGCGCGGCAGGCTGGTCACGGTCGCCGCGGTGGAGGAACTGCGGCGCCAGGCCCGCCAGCGCATCGACCTCCACCTCGGGCGAGAACCCGACCCCGGCCTCTTCACCGGAGTACCGGGAGTCGTGGCGGCCGACATCACCGGAGTCTCGGTGCGGCTGGTCGTGGAGGGCTCGGCGGCCCACGTCATCAGGACCGTGGCTCCGCTGGACGTGGTACGGATCGTCACTCACGAGGCCGATCTGGACGAGGTGTTCCTGCGGTACTACCAGGAGGCCGGGCAGTCATGATCATCGCATCGCGTCTTGTGGCCGACCGCCGCCGCTCACTGGCGTGGTGGGTGGCCGGGGTGACGGCTCTGGTCGCCTTCACGGTGTCGCTGTACCCGTCGCTGAAGAACCAGGGCTCCATCGACGACCTGACCAGGAACCTGCCGGAGACGCTCCGGTCGATGGTCGGGTACCAGGCCGGCGTGCCCCTCACCTCCCCCGCGGGCTTCCTGCACGCCCGGCTGTTCGCCACCGTGGTTCCCGTGGTCGTCCTGGTCTTCGGTATCGGTGCCGGAGCCCGCGCCATCGGCGGCGCCGAAGAGGACGGCACCCTGGAACCGCTGCTGGCCAACCCCGTCAGCCGCACCCGCGTGGCCACCGAACGCTACCTCGCCACCACCGCGCTCCTGGCCGCCGTGGTGGCGGTCTTCGCCGTCGTACTGCTGGCCCTGGGCCCGCTGTTCGGTGCTCTCGACGGCATCGCGGCCGGCGACCTGCTGGCGGCCTGCGCCGCCGTCTACACGCTCGCGTTGCTGCACACCACCCTGGCCTTCATGATCGGCGCGGCCACCGGACGCCGCGGCCCTGCCACCGCGGTCACCGCCGCGATCGCGGTCGCCGGCTATCTCCTCCAGAACCTGCTCAGTGATCACGGCATGGCCGGGGCCGTCCGCGCGTTGAGCCCCTGGCACTGGTACCTCGACCACAACATGCTCGTCCAGGGGCCCAGCGCCCTCGCTCTGTGGCCGCCGCTGCTGGTCACCGCCGTGCTGTTCGGTGCCGCTCTGGCCGCCTTCCGGCGAAGGGACCTGCGATGACGCCCTCCGGCCCCGCCGTCCCCGTGCCCGCCGTGGAACGAGGCACGACCATGGCACGTCTGCCTGCGGGCCCGGTCGAGTTCCGGTTCGAGGCGCGGGGCGACGCCGCCGTCATCGTGTTCCACGGTGGCCATATGCGCGCCGGGCTCGCGCTCGGCGAAGACGTCTTCGCCGCTCTCGGCTACACGCTCCTTGTGCCGTCCCGTCCTGGTTACGGCCGTACGCCACTGCGGACCGGCACCTCACCGACCGGTTTCGCCGACGTCACCGCCCGGCTCTGCGAGCACCTCGGCATCGACCGTGTAGCGGCGGTCGTGGGCATCTCGGGAGGCGGGCCGACCGCGGTGACGATGGCCGCCCGGCACCCGGAACTCGTCGGCCGCCTCATCCTGGAGAGCGCGGTGAGCTTTCTTCCCTGGCCCGACCGCCGTACCCGGCTCGGCGCGCACGTGGTGTTCTCCGCCGTCACCGAGAAGCTGACGTGGGGCCTCGTGCACACCCTCATGGGCCTGGCACCGGCGACCGGTCTCCGGTTCATGCTGCGCGAGCTGTCCACCGAACCGGCCCGCGACGTGCTGGCCGCTCTCAGCGACGCAGACCGGGCGACCCTGGTGACGCTGTTCTCCCATATGCGTTCCGGGCGCGGCTTCCTCAACGATCTCAAGAGCACACCGGACGTGACATCCCAGGTCACACAGCCGACCCTGGTCATCGCCGGCCGCAGGGACGCCGCCGTGCCCTTCGCGCACGCCCAATCCCTTGCCGGCGGGATCCCGCACGCCGAACTCCTCGCCGCCGAGTCCGCCGGCCACCTCATCTGGTGCGCCGACGACTACACCGTGATCGCGGACAGGATCCGGCGGTTCCTCGGCCCCGGCACGCTCCCACCGGCAGAACCATGCTGAACACCCGCTCCCCGGAAGGAGCCCGCCGGTGTTGATCTCCCTCGCCGTCCTCGTGGCCGGCCTGCCGCTGCTGACTCTCGGGGCCGACCAGCTGGTGCTCGGCTCCGCCCGCATCGCCCGGCGGGCCGGGTGGTCCGCCGTCACCGTGGGCGTGGTGGTGATCGGATTCGGTACCAGCGCACCGGAGTTGCTGGTGTCGGGGACGGCGGCGGCGCAAGGGCATGCGGGCCTGGCGGTCGGGAATCTCGTCGGCTCGAACGTCATCAACCTGACCCTGGTGCTCGGTCTGGCCGGGCTGGTGGCTCCCGTCCTGGTGCGGTCGTCGGTACTGCGCCGGGAGGCGCCGCTGTCGGTCGGTGCCGTCGCCGTGTTCGCCGTGTTGCTCCTGCGCGGGCTGGATGTCGCGGCCGGGGTGGTGCTGGCAGTGCTGCTGGCCGCCGTGACGGTGTGGATGCTGCGGGTCTCCCGCGAGCGGCCGGGCGATGTGCTCGCGACCGAGACCGCGGAGTTCCTGGACGGCTCGACGCCGCACCGGCTGCCCATCGAGGTCGCCCGGACCGTGCTGGGCCTGGTGGGCACGCTGACCGGAACCCAGCTCCTGGTGGTCGGCGGCAGTGACCTGGCGACGCGGATCGGCCTGTCCCAGCAGCTCATCGGCTTCACCCTGGTCGCGTTCGGAACGTCGCTTCCGGAACTGGTCACGACCCTGCAGGCGCAGCGGCGCGGCGAGGCCGACCTGCTGGTGGGCAATCTGCTCGGCAGCAATCTGCTCAACAGCCTGGCGGGCGGAGCGGTCGTCGCGTTCGCCGCGCCCGCGCGAGTGGACGCCGGCGGCGCCGCCGTGGTCGCGGTCATGGCCGGCGTCAGCGGTCTGGCCTGGGCGCTGCTGGCCCGTGGTCAGCGCCTCACCCGCCTCGAGTCACTGGCCATGGCCGTCGTGTACGTCCTGGCGTTGCCGTTGTTGCTGTGAGCGCGGCGGTCTCACAGGTAGCGGAGCCACAGGTAGGGGACGCACAGGGCCACCGTCACCACGGTGACGATCAGGCCGTACTTGGTGAACCCCCAGAAACCGATGCGCTGTCCCGCTCGTTCGGCGATACCGAGCACGACGACGTTGGCGGAGGCGCCGATGGCGGTGGCGTTGCCGCCCAGGTCCGCGCCGAGCGCCAGGGCCCACCAGAGCACGTGCCCGTCCGGACCGGCCGGGGCGGCGAGGTCGGACACGATGGGGCTCATGGTGGCGACGTAGGGGATGTTGTCGATGATCGCCGATAGCAGTGCGGAGGCGCCGAGCAGGAGCATGGCGGCGAAGCCGAGGCGGCCGCCGGTGAGGTCGGCGGCGGCCTGGGAGATGCCGCCGATGACGCCGGTCTCCACCAGCCCGCCGACCATGACGAACAGCCCGGCGAAGAACACCAGGGTCGGCCACTCGACCTCTTCCAGTGCCTCGGCGGTGGTGACCTTCGTGGCGGCGATGAGCAGCCCGCCTCCCAGCAGCGCGACCACAGACGGCTCGTAGTGCAGGACGGGGTGCAGCACGAACGCGGCCAGCACCAACGCCAGCACAACCAGGCACTGGACCAGCAGCACGCGGTCCTTGATCGCCTCGCGTTCGTTGAGCGCCATCACCTCCGCGACCCGGTCGGGGTCGTAGTGGAAGTCCTTGCGGAACAGCCACCGGCACAACAGGCAGAACACCACCATCAGCCCTGCGATCAGCGGTGCGAGATTGGCCAGGAAATCGTTGAACGACAGGCCCGCCCGGCTGGCGATGATGATGTTCGGCGGGTCCCCGATCAGCGTCGCCGTACCTCCAATGTTGGAGGCCATCACCTCGGCGATCAGGTACGGGGCGGCGCGCAGGGCGAGCCGTTCGCACACCAGGAACGTCACCGGCGCGACCAGCAGCACCGTCGTGACGTTGTCCAGCAACGCGGACGCGCACCCGGTGATCACCACGAGCATGACCATCAGCGGGTAGGGCCTGCCGCGGGCCTTCTTGGCCGCCCAGATCGCGACGTACTCGAACACGCCGGTCTGCCGCAGCACCGACACGATGACCATCATGCCCAGCAGCAGGAAGACGACGTTCCAGTCGATCCCGGTGCGGGAGTCGAAGAACGCCTTGTCGGCGTCGCTGATGTGCAGCAACAGCATCAGTGCGGCACCACCGAGCGCGACCTTCGTGCGATGGACCTTCTCGGAGGCGAGCAGCGCGTACGCGACGACGAAGATCGAGATTGCGGCGACGGCCACGCGTGGGCTCCCAGAAGCATCGAGGGTCGGCAAGGGCACCGCCGACCAGTCTTCCCGGCACACCTGTCCACGACGGTATCGGCACGAGCGCCCGAGCGGCGTCCACGCCGGCGCTGTGAGGTAGCGTCGCAGGGGTGCAGGCACACGAGCTGGCCGCCCCGTATCCGACGATACGGCTGGACACCAGCGCCCTCGAGGCGGCGCGGCTGCTGGCCGACCGCCGGCTCCCCGGCCTGATCGTGGTCGATGACCGGGACCACCCCGTCGCCGTGCTCCCCGGCTCCCAGCTCCTACGGCTGATCATCCCGCGCTACGTCCAGGACGACCCCGCGCTCGCACGCGTCCTGGACGAAGCACACGCCGACCGGCTCTGCGACATCCTCGCCGGCAAGACCGTCGCGGACCTGCTGCCCAAGGACCGCACTCCCCTGCCGGTCGCCGCGCCCGACGACACCGTCATGGAGATCGCCGCGCTGATGGCCGCGCAACGCAGCCCGCTGGTCGCCGTCGTCGAGGCCGACAGCAAGACCGCTCCGCTGCTCGGCGCGATCAGCGTCGCCCAACTGCTGGCCCGGCTCCTGCCCGAGCGCTAGCCGCCCGCCTGATCACGGGTCAAGCGATCACGGACCATCCGCCCCGGGGTTGAGGTCAACCGACCGCCGGCACGCTCAAGGGCGGCTGAGCGTGACCCAATGCACGCCGTCCTTGGAATGCTCCTCACCGCGGAACTGGGCACCGGACTGCCGGAGTCTGGCCTCGTACGGGCCGATGGTGATCTGGAGTTCGTCCATCCCGCCCGTCTTGCGCCAGGTCCACGTCCCACCCCAGGTTTCGGACTCGTCGCCGATACGCCACTCGGTCAGCGTTCCATCCTGTTCCAGGACCATGCCGAACCGGTTTCCGGACTGAGTGACCTTGGTCCAACGGCCCGAGACGTCGAGCGGGCCCGCGGAGGAACCGGGGAGGTTCGTCCAGATGCCCAGGCCGAGGCCGCCGATGCCCACGAGCGCGGTGACCGCGGAAACGATCTTCGTGGCGCTGTTGGTATCGGCGACCGCCAACAAGACCGCTACCACCCCGATGATCACCACGGTGGCCACGGGCACCATTCGCTTGAGCCTCATGACCCACATCATCCATCGGCCGACACCGGCACAAGACGGATAGCGCCTGGTTTCATGCGGATCCGCAGCCGGCGTCAGAACACCGTTCCCACATCCTTGGCGATGAGCTCGTCAGTCGCCCGCTCGGCCACCGCGGCGATCGTCATCGAGGGGTTGCAGGCCGCTGTGGTGCCCGGCATCAGCGATCCGTCCAGGACGTACAGACCGCGCTGCCCGAGTACCCGGCCGGCGAGGTCGCAGACGACCCCCATCGAGGCACCGCCCAGCGGATGCCAGGTGGAGGGGTACACCGCGGTGGTGTCGGTGAGGACGGAACCCAGTCCAACGATCTTCGAGGCCCGCTGCTGGATCCGCTTGTACAGCACCGAGTCTCCGTCTTTGGGCCACTGGAGCACGGCGTCGTCCTTGGCGGAGTCATAGACGAACCAGCCCCGGCCCTGGCTCACCCCGAAGCCGACGAGCATGGTGGACCGCAGGTTGGGACTGGGCGGCAGGGATGCCTGGATGATCGTGTTGGCGGTGGCCGGAGTGCCCCACTCCTTGCTGCCGTACACGACCGGACCGCCCTGGGGGGCACCGAAGTCGTCCGCGAAGTCCGACCAGACGTAGATGCGGTCCCCGTTCGAGCCCCAGTTGGTGCCCAGCCCGTCGGGCATGTCAGGGATCTGGCCCTTGGCCGACGCGCGCATCAGCAACTTGGTGGTCCCGGCGGTTCCGGCCGCCATGACCAGCGCCTTGGCGGTGATGATCTTCTTTTCCAGGACGGTGCCGTCAGTGCCGATGCGATCGACGTAGACCTGCCAGCGGCCGTCCGGGGCCTTGGCCACATCGGTGACGTTGTGCTGGGTGGCCACGGTCACCCGGCCGGTGGCCTCCGCGGCGGCGATGTAGGTGACGTCGACCGAATGCTTGCCGCCGTTGTTGACGCCCAGGGCGCAGTCGCCGTTGGTGTACGACGGTTTCATCTCGCCCTTCAGCTCGCGCAGCGCGAAGTTCCAGTCGATCGGCATCGGGATCTTCGACAGGTCGTAGCCGACACGCTTGATCTCGTTGGCGAACACCCGCGACGGCTGGTAGGTCGGGCTGTTGATCAGCTCGTCGGGGGCGGTCTGGATCTGCAGCATCTGCGCGACGCGCGGGTAGTAGACGCTGTTCATCTTGGCGTAGTCGAGCTGCTCGGGCATGGTCGCGTTGAACACGTTCTGGGCGGGCTGGAGGGTCATGCCCTGGTAGACCAGCGACCCGCCGCCGACGCCCGCAGCGACGATCATGTCCATCCCGTTGCCGGCGATCCGCTGCAGGAGGCCGGTGTACGGCGCGTCGAACGCCGGAGGCTTGATCCCGAAGATCTCGACCGGCGAGCCGAGCCAGAACATCCGCTTGTCCGGAGACGAGGCGTGCGGGAACGTCTCGGCGTTGGGCCCGGTCGGCCACCGGATACCGCGCTCCAGGACCAGGGAGGGCACTCCGGCCTGCGCGAACCGCAGCGCCGTCACCCCACCCCCGAAACCCGAGCCGATGATGACGACACGGCGGTCCTCGCGCGTCACCGGCACCCGCCTACGCCCGGCGGCGCGAGCCCCCGGCATCCCGACGGCGGACAGCCCCGCGGTCGCTGCGGTGCCGACGAGCAGGGAACGACGACTGATTGCGGACATGGTGCTCCTAGCGATCGGGGGGACTGAGCTGCGCTGAGCCGCGAGTCAAGGCGCGGCGTGGGGACGACACCACCACGGGCTCTGCGGAGCGAGCATCATATTCTCTATATGCGAGAACGTGATATCTGTCCCTGCACTGTCCCCTTCTGCAGCAGCGGGGGATATAGCGGAAAACACAAAAACCAGCCGCCTGTCATCGTTCGAGCAACAAGAACCGGTGGGTAGCAAGGCCCCTCACAGCAGGTCCGCCCACTCCCCCGACCCCGGGGCCCGCCGTCAGCGTCGGCGCTCGGTCAGGGCCGCGCAGGCCAACGGCCGAGCAGCCCGCCACGACCGGCACCGGGGTTGTCACGAACAGATGAGCCTCAGGCGGCCAGGCCCTTGCGTCCATGCGTATCGAGAGAAGTGAGCACTCACTATGCTCTTGGTCCGATCAGTCCTCGCGGCCTGGAGCTTTCACCCGGCCTGTCCGCAAGGGATCACGAGTCTGGGATGCGCGAACCATCTAGAACTTCTGAGGTCACCGCGAAAACGACAGGAGAGACGTCTTCCATGCCACGAGTGGGACGTGTCGAGGACCGAGAAATCGTCGCGGAGAGGTTGCTGCGTTCGGCGGCGAGAGCCTCTTTCGACCCCGTCACCGACGTCGACTGGCAGGCGCCGCCGGAACCGGCCATGCCGTACATGCCGTGGGAACGCGTGTCCCTCTACGGCACGCCGGCCTGGGAACGGCTGGGCTTCGAGCAGCGTCTCGAGCTGTCCAAACATGAACTGGCCAGCCAGATGGGCGTCGGCAGATGGCTTGAGCTCTGCCTGATGCAGATGTTCATGCGCCATGTGTACGACCTCGATCCGCGCAGTGCCCACACCGAGTTCGCGCTCACCGAGGTCGGTGACGAAACTCGCCACTCAGCGATGTTCGGCCGCCTCCTGGAGAAGCTGGACACTCCTGGATACGGAATGCCTCGGCTCTTCCACAACATGGGGCGGCTGTACAAGGCGGTCGGCGGCGGCCCGTCCATGTGGGCGATCTTCCTTGTCGGCGAGGAGGTCTTCGATCGAATCCAGCGCGAGGCCATGAACGACGAGCGTGTACAACCACTGGTGCGAAGCACGTTCCGCATCCATGTGGTGGAGGAGGCCCGTCACGTTCGCTACGCGAGGCAGGAACTCATGCGCAGCATGGCGGGCCTCAGCAGGTCCGCACTCGCCCGCCACCGGCTGGTGGCCGCGGCCGTCAGCACCACCCTGGTCGACTGCATGATCGACCAGGCTGTCTATCCCAGCGTGGGAATCCCGGCCAAGGTCGGCCGTAAGGTCGCTCGCGCCAATCCGATTCACCAGCGGACCCGGTTGTGGATGGGAGAAAAGATCATGCCTTTCCTTACCGAGGTCGGTCTCGTCGAAGGCCCGGGAACCCACCTCTGGCGCGCCGCGGGCCTCATCCGCTGAGCCCGTGTTGCCGACTTGGTCGGCCCGAGCCGCGTTGTGGCTCTGTTTCAGACGCCGAGCTCGTCGGCCAGGCGTTGGAGGTAGGCGGCGAACTGTCGGCGGTCTCGCTGGTCCCAGGTGGCGGTGAGCTCGTCGAAGACCCGGCCTTGCCACCGGCGGGAGCCGGTGAGGAGATCGTGGCCGTTCGGCGTCAGGTGCAGGGAGACGCGGCGTCGGTCGTGTTCCGAGGCGACACGGATGAGATATCCGGTGGCGACGGCATCGCGGACCATGCGGCTGGCCCCGGAGTGATCGAGCCCGAGCTGGTGAGCCACGGTGCCGATCGTCGCTTCTCCGGGACCGTTCCTGGTGCTCTCGACGGCTTCGACGACCAGGATGTGCTGCACGTGGCGCATCTGGCCGGTCAGCTCTTCGGATGCGCGCATGGTCCAGCGTCGCGACCAGAAGCGAACCAGTCGGAACAACGCCGGCCCGCCATCGGCGGGGACGTCGGGCTGGGCTCGTGAAGCTCCCGTCATGTCCGCAGCGTAGCGGTGAACGGGTGCGATACGCATGGACATCGCGTGCGATACGCACCTATATTGTGTGCGTATCGCACGCGGATGCCGTTATGGAAGGACAGGCGTCATGTCAGTTGTGTTGAACCACACGATCGTGCCGGTCACCGACAAGAGTGCCGGGGCGAGGTTCTTCGCGGACCTGCTGGGGGTGCGTGTGCGCGAGGAGACAGGCCCCTTCGCGCCCGTGCAGGTCAACGCCGACCTCACCTTCGACTTCGACGATCGGCACGGTGCCCAGCCGGGGCACTATGCCTTCCTGGTGGACGATGACACCTTCGACGCGGTACTGGAACGGCTCCGCCGTGACCCGGCGATCGAGTACGGGTCCGGTCCAGAGCACGGTTGGGACCGTCAGATCAACCATCTCGCTGGCGGCCGCGGAGTCTATGTCCGCGACCCTGACGGGCACAGTTACGAACTGTTCACGACCGTTCCCTGAGCTGATGGGCAACAGCGGTCAGGTGAGCAGGTAGGTCTGTTGGTGCCGAGTTCGGGTGTGGAGGGGTTCGACCTTCACGGCCGGGCCTTCGCGCAGATGGCCGCCCCGATCATGTTATGGGCACGGGGTCGGCTCGTTCTGCGTAGTGCCGGCCTGGTCGTCGCTCGGAAGGGGTTGGAGACGATCTCCCATCGGGGCGGGCCGTTGGCGCAGGTCGCGCGGAAATACGCAATATATTGTGTATATCGCTAGCATAGACGCCATGGACGCATCACGGAAGGCCCTGCCCGGCCTCGATCCTGACCTCGACCCCTCCGTACGCGCCTTCCGGGTCCTGCTATCGACCGGTCAGCGCCTGCACTACCTGATGGACGAACGCCTCCGCCCGGACGGCCTGACCACCCAGCAGGCCGCTCTGCTCACCGTCGTCAAGGCGCTGGACGGCCCCTCCGTCACCGAGGCCGCCCGTGCGCTGGGCACCACCCACCAGAACGCCGCCCAACTGGTCACGGCCCTCACCCGGAAGGATTTCCTGCGCACCGAACCCGACCCCGCCGACCGCCGCCGCAGCCGCCTCATCGCCACCGAGACCAGCGAGGCCTACTGGCGCCAACGCGACGCCTCCGACCACACCGCCATGGCCGCCTGGTTCTCCGCCCTCACTCCCGACGAACTCCAGACACTGACCTCGCTCGCCGAGCGGCTCCTCACCGCCCTCTCCAGAAGCCGCGACCGGGGGGCCGCCGAGTAGACGCTCGCCCTGGCGCGCGGTCACTTCATCAGCCGGGCGAAGGCGTCGCGAGCGCGGCCGGTGACCTCGGTATCGCGGTGCTCGGTGCCCCACTGCAGGCCGCTGAGGGCGTCCAGCCCCGCAAGGCAGGTGAGCGCCCGTTGTTCATCGTCGGTGAGGTCTCGGCCGTATCCGTCCAGGAACGCCGCACGCAGCTCTGGCCTGTCGTCCCAGGTGCCGTACTCCAGCCGGACCAGGTCCCGTACCGCAGGGCCGGGCTCGGCTCGTTCGAAGTCGATCAGGGCCAGTCGGCAGGTTCGCCGCTCCCACAGGAAGTTGCGAGGCTGGAAGTCTCCGTGTGTTGCCGTCACCGGCAGCCGCGGTTCGATGGTGGACAAGGTGGCGGCGCATGCTCGGACGAACGCGACCTCCCGGGCGTGGAGCAGTCCTTCGGCGCGGCGGAGATGTTCCTCGCACCGCTGGACGAGACGCCCGATGCCGCGAACACCGGGCCCCGTGATCGGCACGCCGTGGATGCGGCGTAGCAGCCCTCCGGCCTGCCGATACACCTCCAGCTCCAGGGAGGGTGAAAGCGAGAGGCCCCGCACGACCTCCCCCGGCAGGCCGCTGATCACGATGGCCGCCAGATTCCGATCGGCGGCGATGAGCTCAGGAGTCCTACCTCGTCCCAGGACCGGCACGATCTCCCGGTAGGCGGTGACCTCCCGTTCGTGAAACAGCGGGGCCGGGTGTCGCTTGACGAAGTATCGGCGGCGGGCGGCCGTGGTGATCTCCCATACCGCCGAGTTCTCCCGTGGCCATGACCGGTCGGCCACTGAGGTGATCTCTCCGACGGCCTGCCGCGCCAGGTCCGCGAGGGGCGGGGGGATGTCCACAGGCTCCATTCAAGGTCGCCGTACGGTCACGAGTCGATGTCCAGGCGCGACGAGGACCCACGACGGCCGGCGTCGGCGGACCGCCGGCCGGAGCGCCGCGCCCACCCCGAACACCGCGATCGCCGCCTGCGGATGATCGGTCGCGGGGATGATGACGGCTCCGCCCCGAGGCCCGGCGGCGCCCCGGCCTCGGCCACGCGGCCGAGGCCGATCGCGTCCGCGTGGCCGATGACGCCCCAGGGCCGGCGGCCCGACCATGAGCACGACGACAACCGCCCCGAGGAGGAGGACCATGAGCACCTCGAGCACCGCTGCCCGCCCGGCCCGGCCGCAGAAGGGCGGCGGACGGCGGACGGGCCGGCGCACCTGGGTCAAGGCGATCTCCGCCCGCAGCGTCTACGCCGTCGTGGCGCTGCCGGTGGGGATTGCCGCACTCATCGCCGCGCTGTTCGGCGCCGCCGCACCGGTCGACCGGGCACAGCGGGTGCTGGCCCGCCGGTTGCTCGGCGTGCCGGTCGCCGAATCCGAGCCGCCGCAGCCCCGCAGGACCGGTCAGGTGCTCCGCCACAGCCTGGCTCGCCTGCCCGCCGACCTGGTGTCCTTCGCGCTGATGGGACCGGCATGGGCCGTCTTCCTGACCCGGGGCGTGCTGTACCCGGTCTTCGGAGCCGACAACCTGAACCGATCGTGGGGCGGGCCGACCCTTGCCGGGGCGTGGGCGGCCCACTTCATCCAGGGACCACCGCTCCTGCTCGCCATCACCCTCGTGCTCTGGCCGGTCAGCCGCTACCAGGCCCGGTTGGCCGGTGAGCACTTCGGAATCTCCGCGTCTTCCGTCAGGCCTTCGGCCCGCTAGCAAGGTGGTCCAGCCGACAATCAGAATCGGCTTGACAAATAGATTTGTCGGTGAGAACGTAAGGGCATGTTCGAAGTCGTGGTGATCGAAGACCCGGCCGCGACCGAGCCACACCACGAACACCGCACACCGCGGCCGGCCAGAGGCCGACGGCCGACACCGACAAGGAGCTCTGACATGACCACCACCGCCGCTGCCCCCACCGCCACCACCACCGCCGCGCAGACCGCCACGGCCGCCGCCGCCCCGCAGACCACCCGCACCGCCCGCACCGCCACCGCCGGCACCCGGCGTGTCCGAGGCCTCGCCGTCGCCACCGCCACCGTCTCCGCCAGCGTGCTCTACCTCGCCGCCAAAGCAGCCGGCACCGACTTCACCCTCACCGACCCCGGCAACCCCCAGCCCCACCCCCTCATCCTCCCCGAGATCACCATCTTCGCCCTCGTCTTCGCCCTCCTCGGCTGGGGCACCCTCGCCCTGCTCGAACACCTCACCCACCACGCCCACACCATCTGGACCACCCTGGCCACCACCGTCCTGCTGCTGTCCTTCGCCCCCATCGGCATCGAACACGCCACCACCGACACCAAGATCATGCTCACCCTCATCCA
>NZ_JBPCCU010000008.1:0-394726 GCF_050971785.1 Actinomadura scrupuli
CTGCACTCCGCGATCGGCCACATGCCACCTGCCGAATACGAGGCAACCTACTACCGTTCAATCACCACACCAGCGCCAACCAGCGCCAGGTAGACCGGACGTCACGAAACCCGGGGCACCTCAGAGGGCCCGGTCGTAGGGGTCGCGGCCGGCTTTAGCCCAGGACCGGGGACCAGAGCGAGACGGCACGGTCGGCGTACACCGTCCGGTCGGGAAAGGCTTGCTGCTCTCCCCAGACACCGTCCCGTAGCCGAGACCACCAGATATGGGGGTCTGGCCCACCACCCTTCCACGCCATCACCACGTCGCTGGTGTTCAGTGCAGCCAACGCCGGGCCCGCCGAGGTGAGCCGGTCGGTGAGTGATCTCGGTGGCGCCCAGAACGACCCGTTGACCGACCATGACCAGGAGATGTGGTCGTTGTCGACGTTGCGCCACGCCAGGTACATCACGTTCCCATCGGCCACCAGAGCCGGCGCGGCACTAGCAGCCGCGTGGGGCACCGTTCCCGATTCCTGCCACAAGAAGGAGCCGCTCTGGGTGTGGTTGTCCAGCTCCCACCAGGACACGTCGGTCACAGTGCCGGGACCTCGGTAGGCGATGAACAGAGCGTCCTCATGGGTGTTCCAGGTGGCCGTGACGCCGTCCACATGGGGGAGCCCCAGCACGGCCTTGCTGGTCTCGCCCGGGCCGAGCGGGTGTGTCCATTGGCCGTTCACCAACTCGGACCAACAGATACGGCCCTCGCCGTCGTCGTGCGACTTTGAGTTGTTCCAGAACATGAGGATGTGGTTACGGAACTGGACCACGGTGGGGAAGTGCTCAGTCTCGAACCTCGAGGCGATCTGTGTTCCCCACGCGTTGGCGGCGGTGTCCCACACCGAATACCAGATCCGGGGGTCACCCTCGACTCCCTTCCACGCCATGCAGACGGGGGTCTGATTACCGGCGATGGAGGGCGTACTGCTGCTGGCCCGGCCGTCGCTCAGGGGCTGCGGGTCTGCCCACCGCGGGTTGCCTCCGATGCTCACGTTGTGGGGCGACCAGGAGATCCGATCGTTCCCACGCACCTGCTGGGACCAGGCCATCGCAGGTGCCCTCGTTGTGTTGATTTGCGGCGCAGACGCAGGCTGCAGCTGATCATCAGACATCGAGACGTATCCCGCTTCCTGTCGAAGGGACTCGCATACAGCGATTGTTAATCGTCTGCCACCCGCGCCGCGTTCCACTCATCACGTTCTGCCACCGCCACAGGGATCACGACCCGATAGTTCCGAGTCCAGAGGCGGTTACGCGCGATGCTTCGCATCGACCGCGCGGGTGGCCCTGTCCTCGCCGATCGCGGTCCAGTGGTCCACCAGGTCCAGGTCAGCGCCCGCCTCCTCAAGCAGGCCGGCCCGGAGCGCGTAGTGCCGCGCCAGGATGTCGCCCCGCTTTGCATTGCCGCAGCAGATCCCGGCGACCTCTGCGAGCAGGTCCGCGCGCTGGCTGGCGATGCTGCAAGGCAGTATGGCAATTAGCTACTACCTGTCTACCGATCTCGGTCGGGGCGCTGGCGCTTGTCCTGGCTGTCAGGATCTTCCGGCGCGACACGCCCCAACCGGGCCACCACTTGGACGTGCCCGGACTGCTGATGCTCTCCCCGGGGGCTGGCCACCATGATCTACGGCCTGGCCACCGGTGGCGAGCACCGCGACTTCAGCCCCAGAGAGGTGCTCGTTCCTATACTGCTTGGCGCGGTGCTGGTGACCGCCTTCGTGGCCCGCGCGTTGACAGCCCGCCACCCATTGATCGACCTGTCGCTGTTTCGTCGGCGGTCATTCGCCACGGCCGCCGGGACGCTGCTGCTGTTCACCTGCGCGCACTTCGGGTCAATGCTGCTGCCGCTGTACTACCAGCTGGTGCGTGGCCAGAGCGCGACCGGCTCCGGCCTGCTGGGAATACCGCAGGTCCTGGCCACCGGCATCACCGTGCAGATCGCAGGCCGAATGATCGACAAGGTCGCCCCTGCGAAGCTGGTGACCGCGGGGATCGTCCTGGCGAGCGCCGGGTTCCTCACATTCACCACCCAGTTCCGCGCCGTCATGCGGCACATGCCCCGGCGGCGGAACGGCCTCACCACCTCCGTGACCATTGGTGGCAGCGGTTCTACCTGACCGCCAACGGCCGCCAGGACGGCATCGTGGGGGAGGTGTTCCTGTAATGGGGCAAGCAGGGCCAGACCTCCGCCGGGCTCATGGACTCGCCCTCGCCGCCGACATCGCCTTCCGCGAGTTCACCACCCCACGCGCAGATCCTCAACCAGAAGCTCGAACTCGTCGATTGCTGAACCGGCGCGACCGACCCACAGGGGGCGCGGCTAGGCCAGGCCCCTGATCAAGATTCCCAGCGAAACGATCTAGTGTTCTGCGCCTGATCGCATCGGTCCCGTTGGGGGTCACCGTCGGTCGGTGATGCGGTCGCCGCACTGTGGCGGCGAAGCCGCCTGGGCGGACCGGTCGCGGCCATGTGGTCATTCGTAAGCACGTTCTGGTTTTTTGATGGGGCGGATGCCGGTGGCCTGAATGGACTGGATGCCGGTGCCGCCGGCCTTGGGAGGGCGCGGAACCCAGGTACCGGTGATCTGCACCCAGGTCTCCTTGGGCGGCTGAGCGACCCCCCGGACGATGACCTGCATGGGCATGGCGTCGGCGGCACAGCAGGCGATTTGCAGCCGGGTCAGGTACCAGCCGCCTTCCTTGCTGGGCATGGCGAAGCCGGTGAGTGCGATCCGATGTCCGTTCAGGGTGTTGGCGAAACCGCCCTGGGCCTCGAAGGATCGCCCGATGAACTCCCCGATGGACAACGTCACGGGGTCGCTGGCGGGCAGCGCCGGATAACCGTCGCTGGGTGGCGGGATGGCGGGAGCTGCCCGCGGGGCGGCCCTGGCCGCGGTGAAGGAGCCCAGCGCGGGCGGTGCGACCAGAAAGATCGCGAGCACCGGCAGACCGAGCAGCCAGGCCACTCGTGGTCCCCGGTGCCCATGCCCATGGCCCTCATGGCCCTCATGGCCCTCACCGTGGTCGGCCTCGCCGGCATCGACCGCTCGCGGCTTTCCCCATGCGGCCCACAGGCCGGTGCTGCCGAGCAGGATGACCACCACACCGGCCGCCGCCAGCAGATAGCGCAGGCCGGGCTTGACGTAGCTGAGGTATTCGTCGGTGGCCACCGTGATGCGCAGGACCGCCACACCGATCAACACCAGCAGCATGTTCTGCGCGGTCTTGGTCACAGCATCCCCCAGGCGACCAGGGCGCTGACCCCGATGGCGAGTACGAAGGTCATCGGCATGAACCGGACGGCGAAGCGCGGGCCGAAGGTCCCGGCCTGCAGGGCGATCAGTTTCAGGTCCACCATCGGCCCCACCACCATGAACGTGAGCCTGGCGGTCGGGGAGAACTGGGTCAGGCTGGCCGCCACGAACGCGTCCGCTTCGGAGCAGATGGACAGCAGCAGGGCCAGCAGTGCGAGGGTCAGCACCGAGACGACCGGTATCCCGGCGACACCGGAGACCCAGCCGGCCGGCACGATGACGTTCATCGTCGCGGCGGTCATCCCGCCGACCACCAGGAACCCGCCCGCGTGGACGAGGTCATGCCGCATGGTCTCGGCGAAGGATGCCCACTTGCCGCCGGGCTCGGCGTGCGGCCGGGCCGGGACGCGCAGCCACTCGCCGCGGCCGAAGCGCAGCCACGCCCAGCCGGCCAGGACCGACACGATCAGCGAGGCCACGAAGCGCGCCGCCGCCATCTCCGGGTGGCCCGGAAAGGCGACCGCGGTCGCGACCAGCACCACCGGGTTGATCGCGGGGGCGGCGAGCAGGAAGGTCAGCGCCGCGGCCGGAGCCACTCCGCGTGCCATCAGCCCGCCCGCGACCGGTACCGAGGCGCACTCACAACCGGGCAGTACGGCTCCGGCGAGTCCGGCGACCGGAACTGCGGCGGCGGTGCGCCGGGGCAGCGCCCGGGTCCAGAACTCCGGCGGGACGAAGGCGGTGATGCCCGCGGAGAGCGTCACCCCGAAGACCAGGAAGGGCAGCGCCTGCACACAGATCGCCACGAACACCGTTGTCCAGGCCTGAAGCGACCGGATCTGCAACTCGGGGGCCAGCCAGATGCGCCCGGCCACCAGGGCGATGATGATCAGCCCGAAGACCACGGCCGGCCGGTTGCCGGTGGGGGGCCTGCGGCCCCATTCAGGCGGAGGCAGCAACTCGTCTTCGGCGGCCGGCGAGAGGGTCGCGCGGTCCGTCATGGCGGTCATCCTGCCAGAGAAGGGTCGCCCGGAGCGGGGTGAACCACCTCTTTCGTCGCTGTACCTGCTCGCCTCCGCCAGAGGGCCCGGGGGTAGGAGCAGCCAAGCGGTGGGCGTCGGCGGACGAGGACCGGCGTCCTTGAAATGCGTGCCACCGTCGAACGGCATTTCGGGGTGCGCCTGGCCTTCCAGAACTGCCATCGCGTCGCGCTGTTCCGGCCTGGCGCCGACAACGCCCTGCGTGAATTCACCACGCCCCGCGCGCAGATCCTCAACCAGCAGCCCGAACTCGTCGACTGCTGAGAAGCCGGAGGCTGCCGATGCGGTGGCTCCGCCCGCGCCATCGCCCTGGCCTCCCCGGGCTTCCTCTGCAGGCCACGCGGCCGGGCACCCTTGCCGGATGCGGATTCCGCAGCGGGTGGCTTGTCAGGAACGCTTGGCGTCCAGGAAGCGGACGAGGCCGGTCGTCAGTCCTTCCGCGGCGTGCTGGCGGAAGGCGGTGGTCGCCAGCAGGGCTGCATCGCCGGGATGGTTCATGTTGGCGCACTCGATGAACACTTTGGGCACGTGGGAGAAGTTGAGACCGCCCAGGTCGTCGCGGACGTTGAGGCCGTCCTGGCCGGCGTAGGTGGAGTAGGGCACGCCGGTGGCCTGATGGTAGGCGTCACGCAATGCCCTGCCGAGGGTGGCCGACGCGGCGATGATCCCGGTGTTGTGGCCGGGGACCCGGGCCGGTTCGATGACGTGAAAGCCGTGGCCGCTCCTGGGCGCTCCATCGGCGTGTATGGAGACGGCGGCGTCCGCGTGTGCCCGGTTGCCGATCAGTGCGCGTTCCTTGATGCACGGCCCGACACCGTGGTCACCAGAGCGGGTGAGAATCACCTGGGCGCCTTCACGTTCCAGCAGAGCCTTGACCCGGTTGGCCATGTCCCAGGTGAAGGTGTGCTCGGCGTACCCGGATGCGGTTTGTGCGCCCACGGTGTCGCAGGTGGAGACCTTGGTGATGATGTCCACGGGCTTGTTGATCACCTCGGGATGGGCGGCGTTGCCGCCGTTGTGGCCCGGGTCGATGACCACGACCTTGCCCGCGAGCCGGGGCGTGAACGCCTGCGAGGACGCCCGTCGGCGCCCGCCCGTGGCCGGTGACGGCGCCGGCCGGGGGTCATCGGTGCTGCCGCATCCCGCGGCCACGCCGGCCGCGCCCGCGGCCAGGGCGAGCAGCGCTGTGCGACGACTCGGTCCAGACGATTGCTCCACCGGCTCACGCCTTCCACGATCGATGTCTGCAACCTAGCCAAACACTGCCCAGGGTGGCCGCCGGATCGGCCGGCATCCAGTCGGCGGGAGGTTCTGCGCTCACGTGCGGTCCTGGCAGTCGCGGCACACGCCGTAGACCTCGATCCGGTGACCTTCGACCACGAAGCCGTGCTCGGCACCGACCGCGGCCAGACAGGACTGTAGATCGCCGGTGGTCGGCCCTTCGGTCACCGACGAGCACACCCGGCACACCAGGTGGTGATGGCGGCCTGGACGGCACATCCGGTAGGCCAGTTCCCCGCCGCTGTCGAAGACGTGCAGCAGTCCCGCGTCGGCCAGCGCGGTCAAGGTCCGGTACACGGTGGTCAACCCGATCGCCGACTCCTCGATCTCGCGGTGCAGTTCCTGAGCTGTGACCGGCCGTACCCGATCGGCCATCAGCGTGAGAACCAGCCGGCGCTGCCGGGTGACCCGCAGCCCCGCTCCACTCAGGAGTTCCTCAACCGAGATCATCTTCCCACGCTCACGATAACGAAACCGACAATCGTTCCCATTTCCAGCCGAGACCTCTCGGCCTGCCCGACGGTTCATGCTAGCTTGCAATGAAAACCGTTATCATGAGCAAAGGTTGGACATGGGATCTTTCATGCGACATGCGGCGACCAGCGGGCTGGCTGCGCTGCTCCTGACCGCGATGGGCGGCTGCGGCGGCTCCGACGACACCCCGGCCGCCGCCAAGCAGCAGGCGGCAGACGCCTCGGTGTCAGTGGTCGCCTCGACCAACGTCTACGGCGACATCGCCCGTCAGATCGGCGGCGAGAAGGTGAAGATCACCTCGATCATCCGCGACCCCGAGCAGGACCCGCACTCCTACGAGGCCAACCCGCAGAACCAGCTCGCGCTGTCCAAGGCGAGCGTCGTGATCGAGAACGGCGGCGGCTACGACGACTTCATCGACACGATGCTCAAGACCGCCGACAACCCCTCCGTTGCGCTCCTCAACGTGGTGCAGATCTCCGGCAAGACCGCGCCTGCGGGCGGCGAGCTCAACGAGCACGTCTGGTACGACCTGCCCACCGTCGCGCTGCTGGCCGACCGGCTCGCCACCGCGCTGGGCAAGGCCGACCCCACCGACGCCGCGACCTTCACCGCCAACGCGAACGCTTTCAAGACCAAGCTGCAGCCGCTGCAGAGCAAGGCGGCGCAGATCAAGACCGCCCATGCCGGCACCGCCGTGGCGATCACCGAGCCGGTGCCCGGCTACCTCCTGCAGGCCGCGGGCCTGCAGGACAAGACCCCCGAGGAGTTCGCCGAGGCCATCGAGGAGGGCAACGACGTCCCGCCGCGCGCCCTGGCCGACACCCTCGCCCTGTTCACCGGCAAGAAGGTCAAAGCACTGGTCTACAACGCACAGACCAGCGGCCCGCAGACCGAGAAGGTCGAGAAGGCCGCCAAGGACAACGGCATCGCTGTCGTCCCGGTCACCGAGACCCTGCCCGCCGGCAAGGACTACCTGACCTGGATGGACGACAACCTCACCGCGCTCAACAGCGCACTGTCGTGAGCCGGTGACCTTCATGAACGACGCGGTGATCGGTCTGCGCGGAGCCGGCCTGTCCTACCCGGACCGGCCGCTCTGGCACGACCTCGACCTGGACGTACGGCCTGGGGAATTCCTCGCCGTCCTGGGCCCCAACGGATCAGGTAAGACGAGCTTCCTGCGGATCCTGCTCGGCCTCCAGCAGCTGACCGACGGAACCGTACACATCGCCGGCCAGCCGCCGCGGCGCGGCAGCGACCTCATCGGCTACATCCCCCAGCACAAGGAACTCCTGCCGCACACCCCACTGCGCGCCCGTGACCTGGTCCGCCTCGGCATCGACGGCCACCGGTGGGGCCCACGCCGCGGCGGCGCCGCCGTCCGCGCCCGCGTCACCCAGGCGCTGCGCGAAGTCGGCGCCGAGCCGTACGCCGACGTACCACTGCACCTGATGTCAGGCGGCGAACAGCAACGCGTCCGCGTCGCCCAGGCCCTGGCCACCGACCCGCGAATCCTGCTGTGCGACGAACCCCTGCTCTCCCTGGACCTGCACCACCAGCGAGCCGTCACCGACCTGATCGACCGCCGGCGCCGTGACCACGACACCGCCGTCGTGTTCGTCACCCACGAGATCAACTCCATCCAGCGCGTCGCCGACCGCGTCCTCTACCTCACCGGCGGACGCTTCCGAATCGGCACCCCGGACGAGGTCATGACCACCGAGGTGCTGTCCGAGCTGTACCGCACACACATCGAGGTCGTGCACACCCAGGGCCGCATCATGGTCATCGGCGCCACCGACCCCGCCACCGATGTCTCCGGAGCCACCACCCCATGATCACTCACACCCTGGTCACTCACTCCCTCACCGCCCAGTCCCAAGCCGGACAAGGGATCTGGCAGGAGATCTTCAACTTCACCGGCTACAGCGACCTGCTGGTCCTGATCCGCAACTCCCTGATCGCCGGAGCCGTACTCGGCCTGGTCGGCGGCCTGGTCGGCACCTTCGTCATGATGCGTGACCTGGCGTTCGCCGTGCACGGCATCGCCGAACTGTCGTTCGCCGGCGCCTCCGCCGCCCTGCTCGCCGGAATCAACATCGTCGGCGGATCAATCGGCGGAGCACTACTGGCCGCCGCGATCATCGGCGTCCTCGGAGTCGCCGCCCGCGACCGCAACTCCCTCATCGGCGTGCTCATGCCGTTCGGCCTCGGACTCGGCGTACTGTTCCTGTCCCTCTACAAAGGACGGGCGGCCAACAAGTTCGGCATCCTCACCGGCCAGATCGTCGCAGTCGACACCCCCCAGATGACCTGGCTCATCGGCACCTCGCTGGTCGTGCTGGCGGGCCTGGCCATCGTGTGGCGGCCACTGACCTTCGCCAGTCTCGACGCCGACGTCGCCGCCGCCCGCGGCGTCCCCGTCGGCGGCCTGTCGCTGGCGTTCATGCTTCTCCTCGGCCTGGCAGTGGCCATCGCCATCCAGGTCGTCGGCGCCCTCCTCGTGCTGTCCCTGGTCTGCACACCCGCCGCCGCAGCCATGCGCATCACCGCCTCACCAATCCTCGTCCCCGCCCTCAGCGTCCTGTTCGCCACGACCTCGGTGGTCGGCGGGATCCTCCTCGCCCTGGGCAGCAGCATCCCGATCAGCCCCTACGTCACCACCCTCTCCTTCGGCATCTACCTCACCTGCCGACTCCTCGGACGGGCACGCACCCACGCCGGCCGGACAACACGCGTTGTCCCCTCAGCCACATGAGCTCCGCTTCCGTAGGGATCTCTCGGCTCACCAGCCGACGTGACCGACTACAAAGATTCAGGACAGTCCCGCCCCGGATTGACGACCGCGACGCGAACGATCGGGACGGTTGGCAGTTCAACTCGCTTCTGGTCCTGACCATGCTGTGGTCCTGTTGGTGTTCAGCCTGATGTTCCTGGCACCCGGCGGCCAGTTGCGCAGGGAGATCAGCGTTGTGGCCCATCGGCAGGGTCTGGGCGAGGTCGGCCGCCAGCTCCTGGTCGGCCAGGTCACGGCGTCAGGCGTGGGGACCACGTGACGGTCATCCACCAGGTATGCCGCGGGACCGGTTCACCCCCAGGGGCGTGGGGACCACAACCGCACCAATTTCGGCGCCCTGCGGGCAGTGGCGGTCGACCCGCACTGACCACCGAGTCCGACCGATGCGAAGCAAGACCCAGATGGATGTCAGTGCCCAGGAACCGGATTTCAGAGGTTACTCAGGTCCCAGATCATCAAAGTGCGGTCGGCGCCTCCGGAAATGACGACCGGGTGGCCTTCAAGTTGAGTGAAGGCCACAGCATCTACTGGTCCGGTGTGCCCAGTGAGCGGCGCTCCGATCGTTTTCCGTGTGGCAAGGTCCCAGATCCGTATCGTTCGGTCTTGGCTTGCCGTGATCGCAATGGGGCGGTCCTTCAGCTTGCCGAAGGCCACGCACCAGATCGAGTCGTTATGGCCGACGAGGTTCCTGCCGACGGGGACGTCATCGGCGAGTTCCCAGACCCGGGCTTCGTGATCGAGGCTGCCCGAGACGGCGATGGGCTTGCCATCGAGGTCGCCGATCGCCACCGATCGTATCTCCGCCGTGTGGCCGATGAGAGGTGCCACCGTCTGTTTCCGTGTGGCAAGGTCCCAGATCCGGAGCTTCTGATCATCGCCTGCGGTGACCACGACCGCCCGGCCGTTCACCTGGCCGACTGCCAATGACCTGATCGCCTGGCCAAACCCTGTGAGCGGAGGGCCGGTCTCCCTGCGGTTCTGCAGATCCCAGATCTTGACCTGCTCGTAGCTGCCGGCGAAAGCCACGGTGTGCCCGTTCAATTCCGTGAGCGCGAGGCTGAGCACGGCGCCCTTCTGCCCGGTGAGCGGATCTCCGATCTGGTTCTGGGTGCGGAGATCCCAGATCCGCACCCCGTCATCGCCGCCGGTGACAGCGACCGGGGTGCCCCGGAGGCGGCCGATGGCAATCGCACGGACAGCGCCTCGGTGTCCGGTGAGGGTGCGTCCGATCTGCCTTCTGTCGGCCAAATCCCAGATCCGTGCCGATCCGCCCTGGCTTCCCGAAACCGCAATTGCTCGATCATCGAGTCGGCCCACCGCAATGGCCGAGATCTCGCCCTGCCCGGTGGAAATCGTGGCCATGCGCGTTGCGGATGAGGACGTCATCTTCCCAGCCCTCTGCGTGACGACCAGCACAGCGATAGCCAGCAGGACTGCAAGGGCGGAGCTCACGAGGAGCCGGCGGCTCCGCAACGGCCTCGACAAGGCGAAAGCCGGGACAGAATTGTCGCGTCGGGTCCTGGAAGGGCCTAAAAGCTCGAGCATCGCCTCACGCGCCGACGGCCGCTCGGCCGGGTTCTTGGCCAGCGCCGCTTGGATGACTCCGTGAAATCGAGCCGGTAGACCGGTGAGGTCAGGCTGTTCGTTGACTATCCGATGCATCGCCGCAGGACCCGATGCTCCGAAGGCCGGGACACCGGTGGCGGCATAGACCATCGTCGTCCCCCAGGCGAACATGTCGGTATGCGGGCCGAGGGCTCCTCGTACGATCTGTTCTGGCGCCATGAAGGCCGGGGTGCCGATGACCCTGCTTGCTTGTGGCGTTACGGTCTCCAGCGCTCGCGCGATGCCGAAATCCACGACTCGGGGCCCGTCCGGCCCGAGGAGCACGTTGTCCGGCTTGAAGTCACAATGGACGATCCCCGCTGCATGAATCGCGGCCAGGGCTGTCAGCGTTCCTGTTGCCAGACGCTGCAGCTCGCTTTCCTCAAATGGCCCTTCTCGGGTAACCCGTTCAAGTAACGATGCGCCTGGGATGTATTCACTCACGATGAACGGTGTTCCGCGCTCGATATCGACTTCCAGGATCTGCGCCGAATAGGCGAACACCTTCCGTGCTGCGTCCACCTCCCGCAGGAAGAGCCGACGAGCGTGATCGTCTCGCGCGAACGTGGAATTCAACAGTTTGACCGCTACCTCGCGCCCGTCCGGACCACTGCCCAGATAGACGGTTCCCTGGCCTCCAGCCCCCAGCACACCAAGCAGGCGATACGAACCGATCGTGGTGGGGTCGTGCGGCTCCAGCGGCTTGAGGCTGGGCACCAAACACCTCCATCGAGGCGTGCGGGCATCCGAAGCACGACAATAGCCAGCCGCGCCCTCCGAGGCGACGGTTCCTAATGCCCCTGTGGCGCCCGAAAATAGGATCGCGTAGCTGACCTGCGGATTGTTGGTTGATCTACGCGGCCTCGTACAGGCCACCGAATACAAGCTTCGCGCGATCCGGCGGTCGGCGAGGTCAACGATCGAGGTTGGAGTAGTCGGGGCAGTGTCCAGTGTCCCGAGCCCGTCTGAGCTTCCCCCTGTGGCACGGACACTTCACCTGAGGTGACCATCTGGTCATCAGGAAGGATGTCCTCGTGCCTGCACCACATCCCCCGGAGTTCCGCCGTCGTGCGGTCGAGCTGGCTCGCCAGGGTGAGCGTCCGGTCTCTCAGATCGCCAATAGCCTGGGCATCAGTAACTCATGCCTGCGCAATTGGGTGGCCTTGGCTAACGCCGAAGAAAAGGGGCGGATCGGACCGGCTGACCAGCAGCGAGAAGAAAGAACTCGCTGAGCTGCGCCGCCGCAATGAGCAGCTCGAGGTCGAGAACGACATCCTCAAACGCGCGGCCGCGTACTTCGCGCGGGAGAACGTTCTCCCAAAGTAGCCTACTCGCTGGTCCGTGAACTCGCCGACGACGCCATCCCGGTCGCGGTGGCCTGCCGAGTGCTGAACGTTTCGAGATCCGGATACTACGACTGGCTCGGCCGGCCGCAGTCGCCACGGGAACTGCGGAGCACGGAATTGACCAAGCTGATCCGGGACATCCACGCCACCTCCCGCGGCAGTTACGGGTCACCGCGGATCCACGCCGAACTACGGCTCGGCCTCGGCGAGAGCGTCAACCGCAAACGGGTGGAGCGGCTCATGCGCCAGGCCGGCCTGCAGGGCATCTACCGGCGCAGGGGACGTCGCAGCCTGGTACATCAGGCCACCGAGGAGGACCTGGTCCACCGCAAGTTCGAGGTTGCGGGTCCCGACCGGCTCTGGCTGACATCACCGAACACCCGACGAGCGAGGGGAAAATGTATTGCGCGGCCGTCATGGACGCCTATTCACGGCGCATCATCGGCTGGTCGATCGACACCCGGCAAGCCACCGACATCGTCGCCAACGCACTCGCGGTGGCCGTAGCACGCAGGCACCCACCCGAACGTTCCACCATTCTGCACTCCGACCACGGAACGCAATACACATCCTGGGCATTCGGGAAACGACTCCGCGACGCCGGCCTTCTCGGTTCCATGGGCACCGTTGGTGATTGCTACGACAACGCGATGATGGAATCGTTCTGGGGAACAATGCAGCTCGAACTACTCGACACCCGCACCTGGAGAACCCGCGAGGAGCTCGCTAACGCGATCTTCGAATGGATCGAATGCTGGTACAATCCACACAGACGCCATTCCAGCATCGGAATGCACAGCCCCGCCACGTTCGAAGGGCTCTACGAGCCCCCTGACACCGCCGTGTGATCCCACACCACAGGTGTCCGAGCTACGGGGGGAAGCTCAGGCGTCAGCCCCGGCCTGACAATCGTCAAAACCATCACCCAGGCCCACGACGGAACACTCACCCTCACCCCGCGCCCTGCCGGCGGAATCCGCATCAGGGTGGAACTGCCCGCACCAGCTCCGCACACCGACAGGTGAAGCACATGCACGACCGCTTCGGCTTCGACTCCGACGCCACCCTGTGATCAGGTGGCGGGGTCGCGGAGTCCGGCGTCGTATCGCTCCTGCGCCGCGACCACCTCAGTGGTGTGCGTGGCGATCGAGCCGATGAGTTGCGCGAATGGGCGAGACAGCACGTGCCCCATCTCGGTCAGTTGGTAGGTCACCTGCGGTGGCGAGGTCGGTTGCACAGTGCGTGTGATGAGGCCGTCGCGGACCAGGGTCCGCAGCTTGGCTGAGAGCACCTTCTCGCTGATGCCGTCGATGAGCCGGCGCAGTTCGAAGAAGCGCAGTGGTCCGGGCTGTAGCGCGCAAAGGATCAGTGGCACCCACCGTCCGGTGAGGTGCTCGAAGACTTCCCGTCCGGCGCACTCGCTGTGAAACGCGTCACCCGTCCACCAGGCCCCGCCCCGGTCGACCTGCCGACCTACCGTCATGGAGTGAGCTTACTTCAAGGTATGTCCTTACGAAAAGTAAGCCCAATGTCTAACGTCTGCCCCGTCTTCGCATCACGAGTTGAGGAGAGGCAGATGAACGGCAAGCAGGTGGCGTTGATCAGCGGGGGCGGCCGGGGCATTGGGGCCGCGACCGCGCGGGAGCTGGGCGGACTCGGGTACCACGTGGTGGTGAACTATCGGCGCGACACCGCCGCGGCGGACGAGGTGGTCAAGGACATCCACGCCGCCGGGGGCACCGCGCAGGCCGCTCGGGCCGATGTGACCGATGAGGCCCAGGTGGCCGTGCTGGTGGACGGAGTGGTCGCCGAGCACGAGCGCATCGACGTGCTGGTGGGCAACGCCAACACCGCGGTGCCGCCGTTCGGCCCGCTGGTGCACCTGCCGTGGGAGGCGTTCGCGGCCAAGGTGGACGGCGAGCTGGCCGGGGTCTACCACCTGACCCGTCGCGTGCTGCCGGTCATGGCCGAACGGCGTGCTGGGCGGATCGTCTACGTGTCCAGCACCGCCGCCGAGCTGATCATCGGCAGCATCGCCCAGTCGGTCGCCACCGCCGCGTTGAACGCCTTCGGCCAGCAGGTCGCCGCCGAAGCGATCCGCGACCGGATCACGGTCAACACCATCGCCCTCGGCGCCGTCGCCACCGACGCGACCGCCGACGTGTTCATCAACGGCATCCAGCGCCACTTCGGCAACCGGTCGATAACCGGCCGGCTACAGGAACCCGAGGACGTGGCACGCCCGATCGCCGCGCTCGTCGACGGCACGTTCGGCACGGTCACCGGCCAACTCGTCCGCGCCGACGCAGGCTACGGGCTACTGAGCCAACTGCTGGACGGCCTCCCCGGCCAGTTCGCGCCCGCAGCGCCGTGATCCGCAGGGACAGGCCTAGAGCCCCAGATTTCCGGCGAACCCAAGGGCCCACAATTATCCAGACCATCCCAACGGTGCGGTGCCGACCCTTTGGGTTCCCTCCTCAGGCGGTGGTGGGCGGGCGCGGGCTGCCTTTATGGCGCGGCCGAAGGTCCCGGCGGTGGGTGAGGTGACGCCTTGGGTGAAGGTGGTGGTGTGGTGATTGTCAGCTCGATCAGTCCTCGCCTGAGAACCGCTCCCACGCGGCGTTGCGTCCACGGAGGTGGGGTGGGCTGAACGGTTTGCCGGGTTCGGCGGCCGGCCAGGGTGGTAGCGGTGTTCCCGGCCACTGCGTCAGGTCCACCAGGACGGGCCGGTCCGGTCGCCTGCTCTGCTGCGGGAAACGGCCGTGGGTCGCCGGGTGGAAGATCCGCCGTGAGTAGTTGCTGCGCCGGTGGTGCCCGGAGTCGGGGCCGAGGAACAGGAACTGGCCCATACCCCCGCACGCCGGGTCCAGGTCCCCGCAGGTTCACCGCCCAGCGCGCTTGACCTGCCGTGAGACCAGTCCGGCGAGGAAGGGTGGCAGGTCGACGGCCCGGTAGGACTCGTCCTTGGGTGGCGACTTCTCCAGCCGGCCGGCGAACTCGCGGAGTTGCCAGTCGATCTGGATCTGCCCCGAGCCGGCAGAACGGCCGCTCCAGGCCCATGACCTCGCCCCATCGCATCCCGGTGTAGGCGGTGAGGATGACCATGATGAAGTCGTCCTCCTGGCCTGACAGGAGTCCGCATCGTTCGGCGAGGTGCAGCACCTGCACGGGAGTCGCCCAGGCCTTCTCCGGGCACCGGTGAGCGTGGGCTCGCCGGCGGCCGCGGCCTTTGCGTTTCTCGGCGGCATTGACGGAGACCAGCCCGCGGTCCTTGGCATCGCCCAGGATCGTGCCCAGCATGGAGCGGGCATCGGAGGCCGCTCCATCTTCGACGGCGCCACCACCTCACAGCGCACCCCCGCCGCCCGCAGCGCTCTGGCCAGGGCAAACCCCGTCGGACCCGCCTCATAAGCGACCGTGACCGGCCCGGGCAACGACCCCACCCACGCCACCACCCGCTCGGTCTGCGGCGCGACCCGCAGATGAGTCACTTCCCGGTGAGGTCATCGATCACCCCGACCACCACCGACCGGGCATGCACATCCAACCCCACCCACGTACGCTCGAAAGACACCGGCGCCTCCCGTAATTGCGGCACTACCGCCCAGCGTGCGGCAACCCGCGCCAACTTACGAGCGAGGCGTAGGCCAGCGTGAGCCTGACCGAGCGGCACCGCGCGGTCGTGGGTGCTGTGCCCACCGGTGGAGCCGGTGCGGAGCAGATGAGCGGTCATCGCGTGGGCCATGACCTGAACAGCTTCGTCAGCGCGGGCATCACCAAGAAGATCAGTAGCGCGACGGCCACTGGCACCATAATGAGGAAGCGCGCGAACATCGGCAGCCGGGGATGCATTTCGCCGAGGCGACGGCAGGCCGGCGAGTGTGCGGGTGACGGTCCGGGCGGCGCCGTCCACAGTGATCACGGTGCCGGTTGGGCAAGGTGGGCGTCGCGGCGAAAGGAGCGCATCAGTCGTCTGGCCGCCCTGGCCGGCCGACTCGACCCGCACCATCGGCAGGCACTCGCCGCGTCGCTGCCCGCACTCCTTGAAATCGGCCCGGCTTGCAGCCCGACCACCCAACAGGCCGACGACACGCTTCCCCCACCCAGTAAGGAACGACGCCATGACCTCCCCGCACACCTTCCCCCTGGAGCCCACCACGATCCATGTGTCCGACGAGGCCCTCGATGACCTGCGCGTCCGTCTCTCACTGACCCGGGCGCCGCTGGACGAGGGGAATGGGGACTGGTCCTACGGCGTCCCGGACAGCTATCTCCGTGAGCTGGTCGCCTACTGGCGGGACGGCTACGACTGGCGCGAGGCCGAGGCCGCCATCAACGCCTATGAGCACTACCAGGTGAGTGTCGCCGGTGTCCCGGTGCACTTCATGCGTAAGCGCGGCCGCGGCCCTCGCCCTATCCCGTTGATCCTCACCCATGGGTGGCCGTGGACGTTCTGGCACTGGTCGAAGGTGATCGACCCGCTCGCCGACCCGGCCGCGTTCGGCGGTGACCCCGCCGACGCGTTCGACGTCATCGTGCCGTCCCTGCCCGGCTTCGGTTTCCCCGGCCCGCTCACCGGCTTTTCGGACGTCAACTTCTGGAAGGTCTCCGACCTCTGGCACACCCTGATGACCGAGACCCTGGGATACGAGAAGTACGCCGCCGGGGGCTGCGACATCGGCGGGATCGTCTCCAGCCAGCTCGGCCACAAGTACGCCGACGAGCTGTACGGCATCCACATCGGCTCCGGGCTGCCGCTCGACTTCTTCACCGGCCCCCGCGCCTGGGACTTCGCCCGGAATCGGCCCCTCACCGACGACCAGCCCGCCGACGTCCGCGCTCGCATCATCGAGCTGGACCACCGCTCGGCGTCCCACCTCGCCGTGCACATGCTCGACGGTGCCACCCTGGCCCACGGGCTGAGCGACTCGCCCGCCGGACTGCTCGCCTGGCTGCTGGAGCGCTGGAACGCCTGGAGCGACAACGGCGGCGACGTCGAGTCCGTCTTCACAAAGGACGACCTGCTCACCCACGCCACGATCTACTGGGTGAACAACTCCATCTCTACGTCGATGCGTTACTACGCCAACGCCAACCGCTACCCCTGGGTCCCAGCCCACGGCCGCACCCCGGTCGTACAGGCCCCGGTCGGGCTCACCTTCGTCACCTACGAGAACCCGCCCGGCATCCACACCGCCGACGAGCGAGTCCGGGCGTTCAAGGCCGGCCCGCAGGCCGATTGGTTCAACCACGTCAACGTCAACGCGCACGACCACGGCGGCCACTTCATCCCCTGGGAGAACCCCGGCGCCTGGGTGAGCGACCTGCGCCGCACCTTCCACGGACGCAGGCTCTGAGCGACCCCGTGGGCTCAGGTGGCGGTCCATGTCGATCTCGATGGTCCCGTAGAGGCTGGCGTGTGACCAGTGTCGACCAGTGTTTCGGCTTTTTCGACCGGTCGGCTGGTACAGCAGGCGCCCCAGGTCGGTCATGGCTCCGGCCCGGCCAGGGCCGTACCCGGTCCGGGCCCGCCCAGGAGTCGCGGATACGCGCCGTGCCGGTGCCGGCCCTACGCCAGATTCCGCGTGCAGGCGGTGAGCAGGGCGGCGAGCTGTCGCACGTCATCGGGGGGAAGGCCGGTGAGCATGCGTTCCTCCACGTCGAGGACGATGTCGTCGGCTTGGCCGAGCAGGGAGCGGCCGGCGTCGGTGAGGGTGACCGGCAGGGCCCGGCCGGCGGTCGGCTGGGTGGCGACGGAGGTCAGTCCGGCCTTGTTGAGACCGGCGAGCACGTCCCGCAGGGACTGCCGGGTGACGAAGGTGCGGCGGGCGAGTTCCGCGGCCGGGGCACCGGGGGCGTCGGCAAGTGCCCGCAGCACCGCGTACTGGGACATGGACAGGCCCAGTTCTCGCAGCGGGTCCTCACACGACCGGCGGAATGACTGTTGCACCTGCTTGAGCAGGTAGCCGACGCGCTGGCGGACATCCCCTTGACTCATGACAGGAACCTTACACAGAATACGACATGTAAGGAACCTGACATGAGGAGGAGTCATGCCCCCGACCACCACGATCGCCGCCGGCGCCCCGGTCGCAACTTTGATCAACGTCTTCACCGTGCAGCCGGCCCGCCAGCGCGAACTCGTCGACCTACTGGTCATCGCCACCGAGGAGGTGATGCTGCACCTGCCCGGATTCGTCGCCGCCAACATCCACGCCAGCGACGACGGTACCCGGGTGGTCAACTACGCCCAGTGGGAGACCGCGGACGCCTTCCGCGCCATGCTCGAGACCCCGGCCGCCCAGGTGCACATGCGCCAGGCCGCCGCCATCGCCGACCAATTCGACCCGCACCTGTACGCCGTCGAATCAGTGCACCACTCCTGACCGCCTCACGGGTCCGAACCCACGGGTGCCCGACCACCCGTTCTCCGGCTTCGGCGGATGCCCTTCATCCGCTGAAGGCGATCCGGGCCTCCGTGTCGCGCACCTCGCTCCGTCGCACCTTCCCTGCGTCGTCGCGGAGCGGTCGGTCGGTGAACCGAAACGTCCGGGGGATCTTGTAGCGGACAAGGCGTCCGGACAGGAAGGCCCTGAGCTCCGGCTCGGTGAGCTCGCCGTCCGGCTGGATGAGGGCGTGTACCCGCTGGCCGAGATCCTCGTCCGGCAGCCCGACGACGACGCAGCTCAGGACGGCCGGATGCTCGGTGAGGGCCGCCTCGACCTCGGCGGGGTACACGTTCGCCCCGCCGGTGAGGATGAGGTCGGTGCGCCGGTCGCTGAGGTAGAGGTAACCGTCGGCGTCCACCCGGCCGAGGTCGCCCAGCGACTCCCAGTCGCCGGCGGTCCGCGGCTCCGCGCCGACATAGCGGTACGTCGGCGGAGCACCGGGATCAGGTCGCATGAAGATCTCCCCGAGCTCACCGACCGGTACCTCGGCCAGAGCCGGCGAAAAGATCTTGACCTGGCCCCAGAGCGGCCGGCCGACCGAGCCGGGATGCGCTAGCCATTCGACGCCGTTGATCAGGGTCATCATCTGGCCCTCGGTCCCGCCGTACATCTCATAGACGTTCTCCGGCCCGACCAGGCCGAACCAGGCCCGCTTGAGCCAGGCAGGACAGGGTGCGGCACCGTGCCATACCTGTTCCAGCGGGCTCAGATCCCAGGCGCCGCCGCCGCGTTCCAGCTCGCGCAGCACCCGCAGCATCATGGTGGGTACGAAGCTCACCCAGTCCACCCGGTGCCGCCGGATGGCCTCGAGTACCGCGACCGGATCGAATCTGGGCAGGACGACCAGGTGCTGGCCCATGAACAGTCCGTACATCGAGAAGTTGAACGGCGCGTTGTGGTACAGCGGGCCGGGCACCAGCTGGACACCGCCGTCACGCTGGCCGAGCAGCGTCCCGCTCGCCGCCGGATCGATCTCGCCCGGCTGACCGGACACGATCAGCTTGGAGCGCCCGGTGCTGCCCCCGGACGTCGGCGCCTTCCACGACGGCCCCACCCGCGGTTCGAGGTAACCGTCGTCCAGATCCGGATCGGCGACCTCCTCGGTGACGACTAGACGGGGGGCGGCCAGGGCGACGATGGCCGCGCGCTCCCGCTCGGGCAGCCGCGCGGAGATAGGCTGAGGCACCGCGCCGAGCTTCCACAATGCGAACATCACCGTGTAGAAGCCGATGCCGTTGGGCAGGGCGACGGTGACGAAGTCGCCCTCCCCGACGCCCTGGCGCCGGTATGTCCGGGCCAGCCGGTTGGCCCGGGACTCCAGCTCCGCCCTGGTCACGGTCTCTTCTGCGCAGGTCACCATGGGCTGCTGCGGAGCGGCCTGGGCCAGATCGCTGAGAATCTGCCCGAGCGGCACCTTGTCAGCCACGGGTGAACCGCTTCATGAACGCCGGCTCGACGACCTGGCCATGGACCTGCGCGTTGTGGCTGTGCGCGAGCTGGTGCAGGGCGAAGGCGTGCCGCAGCGCGTCCGGCCTGCCCTGCGCGTCCTGGGCGGCGTTGACCGACTGTTTGGCCAGTTTCAGAGCGAACGCGGGCTGCTCGGCGATACGGGCCGCCAGCTCCATGGTCACCTCGGTGAGCCGGTCCAGGGGGACGACCCGGTTGACCATGCCGATCCGCTCGGCGTCCCGCGCGCTGAGCGCACCGGAGGTGAACAGCAGTTCCTTGGCCTTGCGCACGCCGAACTCGTAGGGGTGGTTGAAGAACTCGACGGCGTTCACGCCCATCGCGACCACGTTGTCGATGAACTCCGCGTCCTCGGCCGCGATGATCAGATCGCAGGGCCAGACCAGCATCAGGCCACCGGAGATGACCTTGCCGTGCACTTCGGCGATGGTCGGCTTGGGGATGTTGCGCCAGCGCTCGGAGAAACCCAGATAGATCTCCTCCTCGCGGGCCATCAACCCCTCGGCCCCGGCCCGGGTGAATCCACAGCCGGTGCCGACGGTGTCGTACCCGTGCAGCGCACCGTAGGGGTCGTCTTCGCGCAGGTCGTGGCCGGCCGAGAAGTGCGGGCCGCCGGCGGCGAGCACGATCACCGCGATCTCCTCGTCGTGCGCTGCCCGGTCGAAGGCGTCGTTGAGCGCGTACAGCAGCTCGGTGTCCTGGGCGTTGCGGCGCTCGGGCCGATTCAGGGTGATCCTTGCGACCTTCGGTATCGGGGTCTCGTACAGCACGACGCTCACCGGTGGCCCTCCCACAGGACTCGCTCGTCTCCGGCCGGGTCGTCGACGGGGGTGACGGTGTCGGTGATCACGCCGACGGTGCGGCGGGTTCGGTCGTAACGAGGCCAGCCGGGGTCGGCGCCGCCGGCGAACGCGACCCAGAGCGCGTGGAAGGTGTCCGCGACCGGCTGCGGCGGGTTCGCGCCGAGGCGCGGCTCCAGGCCCGGAGAGTCGAGGGTGTCGAAGGCGAACGGGACGTCGACACCGTGGCCCGAGCCGAGGATCGGCGAGGCCCAGTCGAAGCGGTAGACCCAGGTGTCGCGGCCTCTGGCCTCGGCGGCCCGGATCGCCGGGATGCGGAAGTACCAGTCGGAGACCACCGCCGAGAGCAGATCGCCCGGTGTGGCATCGGACCGGTTCCTCCGGTACGTGGCGACCGCCTGCCGTAGGGCCGTCTCGTCGACGAGGTCGAGTGCACCGGAGGCGACCAGGATCAGCCGTGCCTCCTCGGCGGTGGTTCCGGTCAGCAGCGGGACCTCGGGGTCGAGGGACTCCAGCGGCGCGTTGCCGAGCACCTCGCCGTCGACCGTCGGGGCGAACGGCTGCGAACTGAGCGCCAGCTCGCCCCACTTGTCCGGATCGGGCGCCGTCTGCACCTCGGTGATCACCGCCCGTACGGCCGCCGCCACCGTGTCCGGCGGCAGAGCGGCGAACGCCTCGCGGGTCGGGTCGGTGCCCAGGCGCGCCGCGAGGTCCTTGGCGACCAGCCGGCCGGTCTCCGCGGACAGGTAGTGCTGTGCTCCGCCGCTCTGCGCGATGGCGCGCTGGAAGAGCCCCTTAGCCCGCGGCATGGACAGCAGCGTCTGCACACACCAGGCGCCGGCCGACTCGCCCGCGATGGTCACCCGGCGGGGGTCACCCCCGAACGCCTCGATGTTCTCCTGGATCCAGTGCAGGGCGGCAAGCTGATCGAGCAGCCCGCGGTTGGCCGGGGCGCCGTCCAGATAGGCGAATCCCTCGGCGCCGAGCCGGTAGTTGACGCTGACGAAGACGATTCCGTCGCGGGCGAACGCGGTCCCGTCGTACTCGGCGAGCGAGTTCGACCCGTTGGTGAACGCGCCGCCGTGGATCCAGACCAGGACCGGGCGGTCGTTCCCGCCGGGTGTCCAGACGTTGAGGTTGAGGCACTCCTCGCCCGGGATGACGACCTCGGGGAAGAGCGGAACGTACATCTCGACGTAGTCGTCCTTGGGCGCGGTGGGTCCGAAGCCGGTCGCGTCACGGACCCCGGTCCAGGGCTCCGGAGGGGCGGGCGGCCCGAACCGGTGCGCGCCGAAGGGCGCCGCGGCGTACGGGATGCCCAGGTAGGCGCTGATCTCACCGTCGCACCGGCCGCGTACGACCCCCTGGGTGACATGCAACATCTCTGCCATACAGTTTCTCCTGTGAAACATGAATTGTTTATGTTACAGAACAATGATGTTCCCCTTCAATGTTGTCAAGATGGGATCCAGCTCGGATATGTTGCGTGGGTGGAACAGACTCCCTTGCAGCGTCAGCTGACCGCGCCGAGTCGGCGGCCCACCGCGCTCGACGCCTTCCGGCGGGCACGCGCCGACTTCCTGGCGGGGAACCGGGTCGACCTGCAGTCGCTGGCCGCCCACCTCGGGGTCAGTCGCGTCACCCTGTACCGCTGGGTGGGCACTCGGGATCAGCTGCTGGTCGAGGTGATCTGGTCGCTGACCGAACAGACTCTGCGCCAGGAATGGGACCGTCTGGCCGCCGAACCCGGCCCGCGGGTGCCCGAACTCATGGTTCGCCTGCTCCGCACCATCTGGGATCAGCCGGGCGCTCGCCGGTTCCTGGAACAGGAGAACGATCTGGCCATGCGGCTGCTGACCCTGAAGACCCACGGCTTCCAGCCCCGGCTGCTCGACCTGCTCCGCGACAAACTGTCCGAGGACCTGGAAGAGGGGCGCATCGCCACCACGATTCCCCTCGACGACCTCGCCTACACCGTCCTGCGCGTCACCGAGTCCTTCCACTACCTGCCCACCATCACCGGCGAACCCGCCGATCCGGACCGCGCCGCCCGCGTTCTCGCCGCCCTGCTGCCGTCGCCCGGGCATTGCCCCTGACGGCGTTGGCGTGCATCGGGTGTCCGCGGTGGAGATCGATCACCGGGTCGCAGGATCGGCTGAGCCTCGTCGGAGGGTCGGTGCCGGGTCCGCTCCCCGGCAGCTCTTCGACCTCGCTGGGGGCAAGGACCTGCCATGGCCTGCCGTACCGGACGGTGCTCCGGCCGTGCGGCCCCGGCCCTGCCGGTGGGGGCCGACCCGCAGGGCCCACCCGAGCCCGTGGGGCCCGGCGGGGAGTCCCCGGCCGGGCCACACGGGCTCGGGTCACAACGGGCGGCCGACCAGGAGATCGTCCGGTACCAGGCGGCGTCCACGCCCGCGGTGAACCCGCAGGTTCTCCAGGCTCGACATGCCTGTGCGGTGAGCGGTGGCGCTCAGCCCCGCACCGGCTTGGGCAATAGCTGGACCAGTCCGGAGACCACCACGCCGAGGGCGGCCAGCACGCCGAGCGCGATGCCGAAGGCGTGCGGGAAGGAGCCGGTGTGCGGATGGTCGCCGAGGGCGTTGTAGAAGACGACTCCGATGAGCGCGACTCCGACGGCGCCGCCGGCCTGCTGGGAGGTGGCCAGGATCCCGGAGGCTGCTGCGGCGTGGTCGGCCGGTACCCCGCCCATGGCGATGGGCGGCATCGGCGGGACGAACAGGCCCATCCCCACACCGGAGACCAGGAGTCCAGGAATGATCCAGCCGATGGCGCCGTGCGTCCCGATGGCGGTCGCGGTCTCCGCCAGTAGCGCGTACCCTGCGGCGACGGTGAGGGCGCCGGCGGTCAGGACCTGCCGGCCGAGCCGGGCGGCGACCCGGCCGGACAGCCCGGAGGCCGCGAAGTAGCCGAGGCCGAGCGGCAGGAAGATCAGGCCGGACTGCAGCGCCGACAGGCCACGACCGTCCTGGAGATAGAGCGCCAGCACGAGGAAGAACGAGGCCATCGTCATGAAGTAGACAAGGTTGGTCACCGCCCCGGCGGAGAAGGCGCGATCCCTGAACAGGGACGGCTCGATCAGCGGTGCGCCACCGCGCGCGCTGAGCCGCCGCTGGTGCAGGACGAAGGCGCCGAGCAGCGGCAGCGCACCGGCCAGGCAGAGCCAGGTCCACTCCGGCCAGCCCTGCTGTTGTCCCTGCACCAGTGGCAGCACGACGGCGACCAGGCCCAGGCCGACCAGCGCGGTACCGGCCACGTCCAGCCGGGCACCGGCGGCCGAACGGATCTCGGGCACCAGCCGGCGGACGACCGTGAGCGCGGCGATCCCGATGGGGACGTTGATGAGGAAGATCGAGCGCCAGCCCAGCCCGGCGACATCGACCTTGATCAGCGCTCCGCCGATGAGCTGCCCGAAGACGCCGCCGAATCCGATGGCCAGGCCGTAGGCGTTGAACGCCCTGGCCCGGTGCTCACCGGTGTAGACGGCGTTGATGATGGCGAGCACCTGCGGGGTCAGCAGCGCCGCGGCGGCACCCTGCGCCACCCGGCCGGCCACCAGGAATCCGGCGGTCGGTGCCGCCCCGCATGCGGCCGAGGCGAGCGTGAACAGCCCCATGCCGAGGGCGAACAGCCTGCGCCGCCCGTACAGGTCGCCTAGGCGCCCCGCCGTGATCAGGCCGGCGGCCAGCGCCAGCCCGTATCCGGCGATGATGAACTGGATCTGCGAAGGGCCGGCCCGCAGATCGCTCTGGGTCGCCGGGATCGCGACGTTGACGATGAAGAAGTCGAGAGTGACGACGAAGACGCCGGACAGCAGGACCAGCAGCGTGCCCCAGGAGGGTCTCGCCGCAGACTCCTCCTGTGGCGGTGTGGTGCGGGTGTCCGGACTGAGGGTGGTGCTCATCTCTGGATGCTCCCTGGCGAGTCGTTTCTGCTGATCAACAAGCTACGGAGATCCGGAAACGGCGGAATCTGTCATGTATAGGTATTTCCGTTGGTCGTGATCGTCTGGCATCGGTACCGTGCGGTACATGCTGCTGGGGCGGGAGGCCGAGCTGTCGGTCGTCGACGGTCTGCTCGCGCGGGCCCGGGTGGGCATCAGCGGAGCCTTGGTGGTTCGCGGGGAGCCGGGCATCGGCAAGACGGCCCTGCTCGATCACGCCGCGGCGGGCGCCGCCGATCTCCGGGTGATCCGGGGCAACGGGGTGGAGTCGGAGGCGGAGCTGCCGTTCGCGGGACTGCACCTGCTGCTGCGGCCGGTGCTGGACCGGCTGGGCGCTCTTCCTCCCGTACAGGAGCGTGCGCTGCGCGGCGCGCTCGGGCTGGGGCCGGCCGAAGACGACGACCGCTTTCTGGCCGGCCTGGCGGTGCTGTCCCTGCTGTCGGAACTCGCCGGGGACGGCCCGTTGCTGTGCCTGGTGGACGACGCGCACTGGCTGGACCGGGCCTCCGCGGAGGCCTTGATCTTCGCGTGCCGCCGGCTGGACGCCGAGGGCGTGACCGTGATGTTCGCCGCGCGGGACGGGGAGGGCGCGTTCACCGCACCGGGGCTGACGGAGCTACGGCTGCACGGGCTGGAGGCGCCGGCCGCCGGGGCCCTGCTCGCCGAACACGGCAGGGAGCTGAGCCCGGACGTCCGCCGGCGGATCCTGGCGCAGGCCGCGGGTAATCCGCTCGCCCTGCTCGAACTGCCCGGGGCGCTGCGCGGGGGCGGTGTCCCGGGCGTCGCCGACATTGGCGCGCTGCCGCTGACCGAGCGCATGCGGGAGGCCTTCGCCGGCCAGGTCCGGCGGTTGCCGGCGGCGACCCAGACCCTGCTGCTGGTCGCCGCGGCAGAGGAGACCGGTGAACTCCACGTGCTCCTCACCGCGGGCCGGAGCTTCGGAGCGTCCCTGGACCACCTCGACGCGGCGCAGCGGGCCGGGCTGATCCGACTGGACGATCAGACCGTCGTGTTCCGTCACCCGCTGGTCCGGACGGCGGTGCTGCAGAGCTCCCCGCTCGGCCTCCGGCTCGCGGTCCACCGCGCGCTGGCCGCCGCCCTCGATGAGGAGGAGGACGCCGACCGCCGCGCCTGGCATCTGGCCGCCGGCACCACCGGCCATGACGAGTGGGTCGCGGCGGAGCTGGAGCGGACCGCGATACGGGCGGGTGAGCGCAGCGGGCATGCCGCCGCGGCCGCGGCTCACGAGCGTGCCGCCCGGCTGACCGCCGATCCCGCCGCGCGCTCGCGGCGGCTGACCCTGGCGGCTGAGGCCGCCGCCGAGTCCGGCCAGCTGCAGCGGTCCGGCGAGCTCGCCGAACGAGCCGCCCGGCATACCACCGACCCGGTGCTGCTGGCCAGGCTGACGCAGGTACGGGCGACCGCGTGGTTCCTGCGGGGTGCGGGCGGCACGGCGCATCGGCTGCTCCTGGACGGAGCCGAACTCGTGGCCGCCACCGATCCACGGCGTGCGGCGGTGATGCTCATCGAGGCGGTGCACGTCGGCTGGTACATCGGCGAGCGGGAGCTGGCCGAGGCCGTCGACCGCCTCGGCTCGCTGAGTCTTCCCGCGGAGGAGCGGCCTGCGCCGCTGGCCCGGCTGCTGAGCAGCGCCGTCTCGCCGATCGTCGGCCGGCAGGCCGGCGACAGTGCGCATCCCGACGAGGCGGTCGCCGCCGCGCGGCTGAGCAGCGCGGGCGCGCCGCATGACCTCGTCCTGATCTGCGGGCTCGGCCTGATCCTCGGCCAGGACGCCATGACACGCGAACTCGCGGCGGCGCTCGCGGCCGAGAGCCGGCTGCAGGGCCGTATCGGGCGGCTGCCGACCCAGCTGTTCTACCTCGCCTCCGCCCAGATGTACCTGGGACGGCACGGCGACGCCCGGGCCACTGCGGCCGAGGCCCTCACCATCGCCCGGGACACCGCCCAGCAGCAGTGGACCAGCCGGTTGAACGAAACGCTCGGCTACCTCGCGGCCGTCGCAGGGGACGAACAGGCCTGTCACCGGCTGACCGAAGAGGCTCTCAGAGACGCGTCCGTCCGGACCCCCACCTGGGGGGCGCCCTGGACGTACTGGGTGCTGGGCCTGCTCGACCTCGGCCTGGGCAGGGCAGAGAGCGCGCTGTCGCGACTGGAGATGCTCGCGCAGGGACGGCGGTCCTTTCACATCAACGCCACCCGCAGCACGCCCGATCTGGTGGAGGCGGCCGTACGCGCCGGCCGCCCCGAGGCCGCGCTCGAACCGTTCGCGCTCTACCAGCGCTGGGCACGCCATGCGGGACGGCCCTGGATCGACGCCACCGTGCACCGCTGCCGGGCGCTGCTGGCTCCCGACGGCGACGCCGAAGAGCACTACCTGGCCGCACGACGCCTGGTCGAACCGGAGAACCGCCCGTTCGACCAGGCCCGCACCGCTCTGCTGTACGGGGAGTGGCTGCGCCGCGGACGCCGCAGGTCGGAGGCCCGCACCCCGCTTCGTACCGCGCTGGAGACCTTCGAACGCCTCGGCGCCACCCCATGGGCCGACCGGGCCCGCACCGAACTCGGCGCCACCGGCACCACCACGCCCAGGCAGCGCGCGCCCGGCATCCTGGCCCGGCTCACCCCCCAGGAACTGCAGATCGTGCGGCTGGCCGCACAGGGCCTGTCCAATCGGGACATCGCCGCACAGCTCTTCCTCAGCCCCCGTACCGTCGGCCATCACCTCTACAAGGCCTATCCCAAACTGGGCATCGCCTCCCGAGGTGAACTCGGTGCCCTTGCCCTCGACGACCCGGCAGCGGGTCCCTGACACCACGCGACGACAACGAACGCCGCCGTACGTGACGTGACGTGACGACGGTTGAAGTCGTCGGCTTCTCCGTCGAGGGCGCGGCCTGGGACTTCGCCACCGGCCCACGAGCAGCACGCTGAACGCTCGCCGAGTTCCTGGCCGTACGCGCCGGTATCACCGACTCACCCCGAACATGAAGAGAGGACCCCATGCCCTACTGGTGCACATCGACGGTGCAACCCCCCGGCCGCGCCGTAACCGGGGGTATAGAGCCAGGTGCGGAGCGATGCGCGCCCGTCGAACCCGGCGAGACCTCGCCAGGCGGCCAACATGGTTTCCTGGAGGGCATCTTCGGCGTCCTGGAACGATCCGAGCATCCGGTAGCAGTGCACGTGTAGCTCGTGGCGGTGCGGCTCGGTCAGCGCTCGGAACGCCTCGCCGTCCCCCAGCCCGCGCCCTGCTGATCAGGTCGGCTCTCACCAACTCCACTCTGGCTTCAGGTTCGGCGGCTGGTTCGACGCCGCCATGGCGGAACGTGAAGCGTGGACCAAGATCCTTACCGCCGAGGCGCTGTTGCTGGGTCGACGGACCTACGAGTACTTCGTTGCGCGGGGATGGGTTTCCCGGAGTGGCGAGTGGGCGGACAGGTTGAGAAGCCTGCCCAAGTACGTCGTGTCCTCGACGCCTCTTTGGCGAGACCAGAGACCCATGCGCCTGCTTGGCACCCGCGCCGTCGGTGACGGCCTCGTCCTCCTCGCCTACCAGTCCGTTCGGGACGCCTAGCCGCGGTGTTCGGACTTGTTTGGGGTCTGATCAGGGAAAACGAATCCGGGCGGGTCACCGCCGAGGTCTCGCGGCGCTGTCCGGCGGCGCGATGGCGCTGTTCGTATTCGTCGGCTGGGAGTTGCGTGCCGACGCCCCGCTGATACCGATGCGTTTCTTCGCAACACGCGCCTTCTCCGCGGGCATACTGCCGCTGCCATGGCGCCGGTCGAGCACGGGCCTGTGTGGCTCCCCGTTGGGTTCGAGGAGTTGGTAGAAGGCTCTGGCGATCTTGCGTTCGATTCGCTACCGAACGCACATACCCGGTCCGTGTGGCCCGGGTGGAGAGCTTCTCGGCGAAGACGCGGGTGACGTCCGCGTCGGCGAGGGCGTCGAGCCGTGCGTCGAAGGACTGGCGGGCAGTGAAGGCGCGGGCGTACCCGATGCGGAGGTGGCCGACCGGTTCGGAGTGCGTGTTCGCCGGCCCGCGGCAGCCCGCTCCACGCCGAGCCGTACCTGCGTCGCTGCGCTGGTCCGCGACAGTCCACGGGGTAGAGGCCGAGGTTAAACGCCGAGATCGACAGGGTAGACCTGGGCATGTTCGGGGCGTTCTCGGCGACGCAGGACACGGGGGAACAATCGGGGGAACGTTGAAAGCATTCGTGATGAAGGAGATCGGACAAGTCGGCTTCATGGACAAGTCCGTCCCGCGGCCAGGTCCACTCGACGCCGTCGTACGGACGACCAGCGCCCTGATCTGCACGTCGGACTCCCACACCGTCAATGGCGGCATCGGGCCGCGAGAGAACCTCACGCTCGGCCACGAGGGCGTCGGCGTGGTGCACGAGGTGGGCGGCGAGGTGAAGGCCTTCCGGCCGGGCGACCGGGTCCTGGTGGGCGCCATCACCCCCGACTGGGGCGATCTCGCCTCCCAGAACGGGCACCCGTCGCAGTCCGGCGGACCGCTGGGCGGGTTCAAGTTCGCCAATTCCAAGGACGGGGTCTTCGCCGAGTATTTCCACGTGAATGAGGCCGACGCCAACCTGGCGAAGATCCCCGACGGGGTTCCCGACGAGATGGCGGTCTATTGCGCCGACATGCTCTCGACCGGGTTCATGGGCGCGGAGAACGGCAACATCCCCATCGGCGGGACGGTCGCCGTGCTCGCCCAAGGCCCGGTGGGCCTCATGGTTACCGCGGGCGCCAAGCTGCGCGGCGCCGGCCTGGTCGTCGGGGTCGAATCGGTGCCCAGCCGGCAAAAGCTCGCCCGCCTCTACGGCGCCGACGAGATCGTTGATTTCACCACCGAGGACGTCGTCCAGCGCATCCTCGACCTGACCCAGGGGCAGGGCGTGGACACCGCCATCGAAGCCCTCGGCGCGGACGTCACCTTCCAGACCGCCATCAAGATCACTAAGCCGGGGGGGACGGTGTCCAACACCGGCTACTACGGAGAAGGCGAGTTTGTGCGCATCCCCCGCCTCGAGTGGGGCGTCGGGATGGCCGACAAGACGATCACGACCGGCCTGTGCCCGGGCGGCCGGCTGCGCATGGAACGGCTGCTGCGCATGCTGGAGAGCAAGCGGCTCGATCCCACGCACATGACCACCCACACGTTCCGCTTTGACGAGATGGAGCGCGCCTTCGAGGTCTCGGACAAGAAACTCGACGACACGGTGAAAGTGCTGATCACCTTCCCGTGACGGGAGCTGATCATCGTCCAGTGATGGACGGCGGCGTCGCCGCCAGGAGCGTCACCTCCGCCGACGCACGTCAGCACGGAGAGAGGCCAGGCATGCTCGATCTCGATCCACCATTCCGCCCGGTGCACCGCCGGGAGGGTTACCTGGCGCTGGAGGACCTGGGCCTCATAGGCGACGGCACGACGGCGGCGCTGGTCGGTGTCGACGGTTCGATCCCGTGGCTGTGCCTGCCCCGCTTCGACAGCGACCCCCTGCTGTGCGGCCTGCTGGATCATGAGCACGGCGGCCACTTCACGCTAACCGTGGACGACCTGCGCGAGGCCCGGCAGTTCTACGAGCCGGACACCGCGGTGTTGGTGACCGAGCTGCGCGGCCCGACCGGCCTGGTCCGGATCACCGACGCGCTGGCCCTGCGTGCCGGCGCCGACCTCAGCGACGACGCGGACGGCGGCCGGGGCGAGCTAGTCCGGTCCGCGGTCGTGCGGGCCGGGACCGTGCGCCTGTGGGCGGAGCTTGAGCCGCACGGCGGCGGGCAGGCGCGGGCCCTTTACAGCGGTCTTGAGGTGCGCATCTCCCGGCGGCCCGACCTGCGGCTGCATCTGCGTTCCAACCGTCCGCTGACGGGCCTGCGCACCGCGCACGACCTTCAGGAGGGCGACCGCCTGGATCTGGTGCTGTCCTGGGGCCGCATCCACCGCCATCACCGGTTCGACCCCGAGGCGATGCTGCGGCAGACCACCGAGGCCTGGCAGCGCTGGATGCGCAAGTGCAGCTACCGCGGCCCGCAGGAAGCGCTGGTCCGGCGCTCGGTGATCACGTTGAAGCTGTGCGACGACTGGGGCAACGGCTCGCTGGTCGCGGCGCCCACGTCCTCCTTGCCCGCGCCGATCGGCGGGGTACGCAACTGGGACTACCGCTACACCTGGATCCGCGACGCCGCCTACGCCGTGTTCGCGTTGCGCCGCGTCGGCTTCGGGGAGGAGGCCGACGCCTTCCTCGGCTGGGTCCTGGACGCCTTCGAGCAGAGCCGCCATCCGCGCATCATGTACACCGTTCGCGGGGACCCTGTACCCCAGGAGATCCATGATGGGGGCCTGGAGGGCTACCGGCGCTCGGCGCCGGTGCGGTGGGGCAACGGCGCCGCCGACCAGCGCCAGCACGACGTCTACGGCGAGGTGCTGGATTGCGCCGACCAGTGGTTGCTCCCCGGCCGCGAGCCCCAGCCGGCGCTGTGGTCCGGTCTGGCGGAGCTGGCGGAGGCCGCCGCGCGCACGTGGCGGCAGCCGGATCAGGGTATCTGGGAGGTACGCAGCGAAGGCCGGGTCTTCACCTACTCGGCCGGGATGTGCCAGGTGGCCCTGGACCGGGCCGCGGCCATCGGCGAGCGGTTTGGCCTGTCCGGGCCGATCGCCACGTGGCGGGCCACCGCCGAGAAGCTGCGCCGGCTCATCCTGGAGCAGTCCTGGGACGAGGAGGCGCGGTGCCTGAGCGAGCATCTCGACGGCGGCGGTGGTCTGGACGCCAGCCTGCTCGCGCTGCCGCTGCGCAAGGTCGTCCCGGCCGACCATCCGCGGATGGCGGCCACCACCGCGGCCATCGCTGAACGCCTGTCGGCCGGTGACGGCCTGCTCTACCGGTATCTGCATAAGCGCTCGCCTGACGGCTTGCCCGGCGACGAGGGCGCTTTCCTGCTGTGCAGCTTCTGGCTGGTCGACAACCTGATCCTGCTGGGCCACCTGGAACGGGCCGAGGACCTCTACACGTCGCTGTGCGCCCGTGCCAGCCCGCTGGGGCTGATGCCCGAGCAGATCGACCCGTCCACGGGGGCGTTCATGGGCAACTTCCCGCAGGCGTTCAGCCACATCGGGATCATCGCCAGCGGCGTCAACCTGGCACGCGCGAAAGCAGGTACCACGGCATGATCAACCGGCTCCTCATCATCGGCGCCACCGGCGACCTCAACGCCCGCTACCTGCTGCCGGCCCTGGCCGCCCTGTTCGCGGCCGGACACCTCGACGACCGGTTCGAGCTGACGTGTGCCGACCGGCAGGACTGGACCGTCGAGGAGTTCCGCCGCTGGGTGTCCGATCAGCTCGACCGGCACGCCGCGGCGGAGCCTGGCGAGGCCAGGAAGGCGATCGCCGGCTGCGCCCGGTACCGGCGGGCGGACGCCACCGATGACGCTGGCCTCACCTCGCTCGTCGCCGGTGACGGACCAGTCGCCGTCTACCTCGCCCTTCCGCCAGCGGTCTTCCCCGGCGCGGTCGCCGCTCTGGGCGCCGCGGCCCTGCCGCCGGGCAGCCGGATCGTGCTGGAGAAGCCGTTCGGTGAAGACCTCGACAGCGCGGTGGAGCTGAACCGGCTGCTGACGGGGGTCGTGCCCGAGCAGGCGGTGTTCCGCGTCGATCACTTCCTGGCCATGACGACCGTCCAGAACGTGCTCGGCAGCCGGCTGGCCAACCGCGTCCTGGAGCCCATCTGGAACAGCGCGCACATCGCCGAGGTAGAGATCGTCTGGAACGAGACCCTTGCCCTGGAGGGCCGGGCGGGCTACTACGACGGCGCCGGGGCGCTCAAGGACATGGTGCAGAACCACCTGCTCCAGGTGCTGTGCCTGGTCGCTATGGAACCACCGCTCAGCCTCGGCGAGCGCGACCTGCGCGACCGGAAGATCGACGTACTGCGCTCGGTACGCCCGCTCACCGACGACGACGTCGTCCGCCGCACCCGCCGCGCACGCTACGCGACCGGCCGCGTCGGTGGCCGCGACGTCCCCGCCTACGCCGAGGAGGACGGTGTGGACGCGCGGCGCCGCACCGAGACCTTCGCTGACGTAGAGCTGGAACTCGAAAGCTGGCGCTGGTCCGGCACGACCTTCCGGCTCCGTACCGGCAAGGCGCTCGGCCATGACCGCAAAGAGGTCGCAGTACGCTTCCGGCCCGTACCGCACTTGCCCTTCGGTTTCGACGAGGAAGCCGCGCCCAACGTGCTGCGCTTCGGGCTGGAGCCGGAGAGCATGACTCTGGCACTGACCGGCATCGGCACTGGCACCCACACCCTCGCCCCGCTCACCCTCACCGCGCAGCCGGTGCCCCCCGAGCTGCCTGCCTACGGCCAGCTGCTGCTGGACGTGCTGCACGGGAACGCCGCCCTGTCCATCCGCGGTGACGAGGCTGAAGAGGCCTGGCGGGTCCTCGCACCGGTCATGTCGGCCTGGTCCAGGGACCTGGTGCCGCTTGGTGAATACCCGGCCGGATCGAACGGGCCTGCACCAGTGAGGGGCAGCTGATGCCGACGACGGAGCGCGCCACAGGGAACCTGCGCAGCCAGGCCTGGTGGGACAACGCGGGCAATCCGGAGATGACTGCTCTGTATCTTGAGCGCTTTCTCAACTTCGGGCTGACTCCCACGGAACTCCAGTCGGGCCGGCCGATCATCGGCATCGCCCAGACGGGTAGCGACCTGGTTCCCTGTAACCGACACCACCTCGCCCTGGCCGACCGGGTCAGGGACGGGATCCGCGACGGCGGTGGCATCCCGTTCGAGTTTCCCGTCCATCCGCTGCAGGAGACCGGTAAACGCCCGACTGCCGCGCTGGATCGCAACCTCGCCTATCTCGGGCTGGTCGAAGTGCTCTACGGATATCCGCTCGACGGAGTCGTTCTGACGACAGGCTGTGACAAGACCACACCCGCGTGTCTGACCGCGGCGGCGACGGTGAACATCCCGGCGATCGTCCTGTCCGGAGGGCCGATGCTCAACGGCTATCACCAGGGCGAGCGGATGGCCGCATCGGGCTCAGGGCTGGTGATCTGGCAGTCGCGGCGCCTGCTCGCCAGCGGTCAGATCGACTACGACGAATTCATGGCGCGGGTGGCCGCTTCCGCGCCCAGCATCGGTCACTGCAACACGATGGGCACTGCGCTGTCGATGAACAGTCTGGCCGAGGCCCTGGGGATGTCCCTGCCCGGCTGCGCGGCGATCCCGGCCCCCTATCGTGAGCGGGCCCAGATGGCCTATGACACAGGCCACCGAGCGGTGGCCATGGTGCGCGAGGACCTTACCCCACGCAAGATCATGACCTGGCAGGCTTTCGAGAACGCGATCGTTGTCGCATCGGCCATCGCCGCCTCGACCAATGTGCCCATCCACATCAACGCCATCGCGCGACACGTCGGGGTGCCGCTGTCCATCCAGGACTGGCAACGAGTTGGAGCCGACATCCCTGTGCTGGCGAATGTCGCCCCCGCCGGTGAGTTCCTCGGCGAGGACTTCTACCGCGCAGGTGGCGTCCCCGCCGTCATGCAGTCGTTGCTGACCGCAGGGCGCCTGCACGGCGACGCCGTGACCGTCTCCGGCCGTACCGTGGCCGAGAATCTGGCCGATCCCCTGCCCGTCGACCCGACGGTCATCCGTCCCTTCGATGAGCCTGTCGCCGCGCGCGGCGGACTTCTCATCATGACGGGCAACCTGTTCGACTCCGCGGTCATGAAGACCTCGGTGCTCACCGACCACCTCCGCGCGGTGTCCGACTATCGCGCCATCGTCTTCGACGGGCCCGAGGACTACCACGCCCGCATCGAAGATCCCGAACTGGGCCTGGACGAGGACTGCATCCTCGTCATCCGCTACACCGGGCCGATCGGCTATCCGGGATCGGCCGAGGTCGTGAACATGGAGGTCCCCGCCGCGCTGCTCCGGCTGGGCATCACCACGTTGCCCACGCTCGGTGACGGCCGCCAGAGCGGCACCTCGGACGCACCGTCCATTCTCAACGCCAGCCCTGAGGCCGCGGCCGGCGGCAATCTCGCCATCCTGCGCACCGGCGACCGGATCCGTATCGACATCGACAACGCGCGCGTCGACGTCCTCCTGCCAGATGAGGAGATCGCCGCGCGATGGGCTCGATACACACCGCCGACACTGGAGAACCAGACCCCGTGGCAGGAGATCTACCGCTCCACGGTCGGGCAGCTGGACAGCGGAGGCTGCTTGGAGCTCGCCGTGTCCTACCAGGACCTCGTACACACCAAGGGGATTCCCCGTGACTCGCACTGACGCCAGAGGCACCATCATGATCGCCGACTCCGACTTCGGTGATGTGGACATCGAACGCGCGATCGTCGAGGGCGCCGGATTCGCGCTCCTCGCCGCACAGTGCAAGAGCGAGAACGAGGTGATCGAAAAGGGCCGGGACGTCGATGGCGTGCTGACACAGTACGCTCGGGTCGGTTCCCGCGCCATCGACGCGTTCACGCGCTGCCGGGTGATCGCCCGTTACGGCACGGGAGTGGACATCGTCGACGTCGACGCCGCTACCCGGCGGGGCATCCAGGTCACGAACGCGCCGAACGAGTGGTGCGCCGAGGAGGTCGCCGATCACGCCGTCGCGCTCTGGCTCGCCGCCGCCCGCAAGATCTGCGCATACGACCAGGCGACCCGGCAGGGCGTATGGCAGTGGCAGAGCGGAGAGCCGATCTGGCGGCTGAGGGGACGGGTATTCGGGCTGCTGTCCTTCGGCTCCATCGCACAGCTCATCGCCGAACGCGCCAGAGCGTTCGGCGTCGAGGTCTGGGCGCACGACCCGTTCCTCGACGAGTCCGAGATCGAATCGCGGCAGGTGCGGCCGGTGTCCTTCGACCAACTCGTGGAAGGCGCCGACTACCTCGTGATCCAGGCGCCGCTCACCCCCGAGACACACCACACCTTCGACCGTACAACGCTCCGCAGGATGAAGCCGACTGCCATCCTCATCAACACCGCTCGCGGCCCGATCGTGGAGGACACGGCGATCTGCCAGGCACTGACCGAGGGATGGATCTCCGGCGCAGCACTGGACGACCTCGAGGAGGAGCCCGCTAAACAACGCGACTGGCACCCGCGCAACCCCCTCCTCACGCTGCCCAACGTGATCGTCACACCCCATGCCGCCTACTACTCCGAGCAGGCCATCACAACAGTGCGGCGCATCGCCGCCGAAGAGGCCGTGCGTGTCCTGACCGGGCAACCGGCGCGTTTCCCGGTCAACGACGTCACGGCCAGACCACGCCCGCAAGGGGCCAGTTCCCCCTCGAATCGGTCCTGATCATGCACGCGACGGACGTGATTCCCGACGCGGGAGAAGTCCGGGTCATCGAGCAGCCTGAGCCAGCCGCGGTGACCGGCAGCCCGGGGCTGCGGCAGGTGCTCGAGCAAGCGACGTTCCTGCACACGCAAAGCGTGCGCGTGCTCATCACCAGCCGCCGACCCATCAGCGATGCTCCCGCGCTGATCAAGGAGCATTGCTGCGTCGAACAGGTGGTCCAGCCGTCAGCCGCGAGCGTGCCATGAGCGGCGACCGCACCGGCGGGCGGGTGCGTCCGGAGGGCTCGGCGCTGGCTGCGATCGCCGAGACGAGAATATTGCCGGTACTTACGATCGAAGACATCTCGGCGGCCATGCCACTCGCCGAAGCACTGCGACTGGGCGGCGTTCGTGCCATCGAAGTGACGCTCCGCAGCCAAGCTGCCCTGCCGGCCATCCACACCACCGCTGACCGAGGCGACCTGCTCGTAGGCGCCGGCACCGTGCTCAACCCGGCCGACGTCGACGACGCGGTCGACGCCGGCGCGCAGTTCGCCGTGTCCCCCGGCTTCAGCCCAGCCGTGATCGAGCAATGCCGCACCAGGGGAATCGCGGTGATACCGGGCGTCGCAACGCCGACTGAAATCCTGACGGCCATGGAGGCCGGCATCGATGTGCTCAAGTTCTTTCCCGCACAGCAGCTAGGCGGACCGCCGAGCGTGAAAGCGTTGGCCGCGCCCTTCGCCTTCACCCGATTCATCCCGACCGGCGGTGTGGGACCAGCCAATCTCACCGATTATCTGTCGCTACCCGCCGTGCTCGCCGTCGGCGGCGCCTGGATGGCAGGTCGTGAGCTTCAATCACGTAAAGCCTGGACTGAGGTCACTCGTCTGGCGGCAGCCGCGATCGCGGCTGCCGCCGCCACAACACAGGCAGCAGGTACGCCATGACCACAACAATTCTCACCGTGCGCCCAGCGGACGAGTGCCGCTACGACCTCGTCGCCCTCGGTGAAGTGATGCTTCGCCTCGACCCCGGCGAGGGACGAATCCGAACCGCGAGGACGTTGCGGGTCTGGGAAGGCGGCGGAGAATACAACGTCGCTCGTGGCCTGCGTCGCTGCTTCGGAATGCGTACCGCGATCGTCACCGCGCTCGCCGACAATGAAGTGGGCAAGCTGCTGGAGGACCTGATCCTCACCGGCGGTGTGGACACCTCGCTGATCCAATGGGAACCCTTCGACGGAGTCGGCAGACTTACCCGCAACGGTCTGAACTTCACCGAACGAGGCTTCGGCGTCCGAGGCGCGCTCGGCGTCTCAGACCGCGGTCACACCGCGGCAAGCCAGATGCGTCCGCAGCAGATCGACTGGGACCACCTCTTCGGCGCCGTCGGTGCACGGTGGCTACACACCGGTGGAATCTACGCCGCGCTGTCAGAATCCACCGCACAGGTCGTCGAGACGGCAATGCTCGCGGCACGCCGACACGGAACGATCGTCTCCTATGACCTGAACTACCGACCCAGCCTTTGGGCGGCGACAGGCGGGAAATCCCACGCCCAGAAGGTCAACGGGCGGCTGGCGAAACTCGTCGACGTCATGATAGGCAACGAGGAAGACTTCACCGCCTGCCTCGGATTCGAGACACAACAGACCTCCGACGATCTCCGCGAGCTCGACCCCGCTCAGTTCCGTGCAATGGTCTCCGAAGTAGTCAACGCCTACCCGAACCTGCAAATCGTCGCGACCACATTGCGAGCCGTCCATACCGCCACCGTCAACGATTGGGGCGCCATCGCATGGGGCGGCGGCGCCTTCGCCGAGGCCACACCCCGTCCCGGGCTCGAGATACTGGACAGAGTGGGAGGCGGAGACAGCTTCGCCGCCGGTCTCGCCTACGGGCTGATGACGACGGGAGACCTGGCAGCCGCAATCGAATACGGCGCCGCCCACGGAGCGCTGGCCATGACCACACCCGGCGACACCTCAACGGCCACCCTCGGCGAGGTGTGCAGACTCATAGAGGGAGCATCACCACGCGTCCGTCGATAGGGCGGCTGCCGCCTAGTACATGTAGCAGGGGATCATCCTCGCGTGCGCGGGGAGCAGTTGACCCACGGGTAGAGGTGCGGGCCGGGGCAGGGACCATCCCGCGTGTGCGGGGAGCAGCCCAACGGCTCCGGCCGCGCCGCCGCGGTGCTGGGACCATCCTTGCGTGCGCGGGAAGCCGACCGTCACCGGCACGAAGGCCGGGAAGGTTTCGCACGCAGGGATGGTCTCCTTACTTCGCGGTCCAGAGTATGAGCCGCGGGACCCCTCGCCGAATCGCATTAGCAGCAGCGAGAGCCGGATCGTGGTGACGGGGCGACCATGGTCCTCGCAAAGTTTGGTCGCCCCGTCGTTGACTTGCTTCTACTACATGGTGGTACGCGTGGTTGTTATCGAGTGGTAGCTCGGCCTGCTCGGCGCGCCCTGCGACGGTAGAGCAATGCAAGAGGCGTGGCCACGGCTACGATTGCGAGCACCAGCCCCCCTGACGCTGTCAACGGCGGTCGAAATCTGGCTCTGGCACGAATTTCGTGAGGTTGGCCCTTCTCAGTCGGTGAGGAGGATGCGTTTGCGCAGGAGGTCGGGGTTGGCTCGGCCGTACATCTGTTCAGCGCCAGCCGAGGTCCGGCGCCACGTGCGTGAGGATGCTCTCCAGCAGGTGGGCGTTGTAGTCGACTCCGAGCTGGCTCGGGATGGTCAGCAGCAGGGTGTCTGCGGCCTGGATGGCCTCGTCTTTGGCGAGTTCCTCGACCAGTACGTCCGGCTCGGCGGCGTACGATCGTCCGAAGATCGCTCTGGTCGTCTCGTCGATCATGCCGATCTGGTCTTGTGAGTTGCGGTCGTGGCCGAAGTAGGCGCGGTCCAGGTCGGTCGTGAGGGCGAAGATGCTGCGGCTCACCGACACTCGTGGCTCCCGCCGGTGGCCGGCCTCCTTCCACGCCTCGTGGAACGCCTCGATCTGCTTGCGCTGCTGGACGTGCAGCGGCTCATTGGTCTCGTCGTCCTTGAGCGTGGAGCTTTGCAGGTTCATGCCGAGCTTCGCAGCCCACACGCTGGTCGCGTTCGACCCGGAGCCCCACCAGATGCGGTCGCGCAGGCCCTCGGAGTGCGGTTCGAGCCGCAGCAGCCCCGGCGGGTTGGCGAACATCGGCCGTGGGTTCGGCCGCGCGAAGCCTTTGCCCTCGATCACTTCGAGGAACGTTTCCGCATGCCGGCGGGCCATGTCGGCGTCTGTCTCGCCCTCGGCGGGGGCATGGCCGAAGTAGCGCCATCCGTCGATCACCTGCTCGGGGGAGCCGCGGCTGATGCCGAGCTGGAGCCTGCCGTCTGCGATGAGATCGGCCGCGCCGGCGTCCTCCGCCATGTACATCGGGTTCTCGTAGCGCATGTCGATCACGCCGGTGCCGATCTCGATTTGCGAAGTACGCGTGCCGATCGCGGCGAGCAGCGGGAACGGGCTGCCCGCCTGGCGGGCGAAGTGATGCACCCGGAAGTACGCCCCGTCCACGCCGAGCTCCTCGGCCGCGACCGCGAGGTCGATGGACTGGTGCAGGAAGTCACTGGCGGTCTGAGTCCGCGACTGCGGGCTCGGCGTCCAGTGCCCGAAGGAGAGGAAACCAATCTTTTTCACAGGAACTCCCAGCGCGCAGCGGCCACGTTTGATTCCGGCGCGTCGCGCCTGCGACCTTCGATGCGATCTTCACCTCGATGGTGTGCGGATCATCAACCCTGATGAGCCGACGTCCCCGGGGAGCCTGAACATGCAGGTCAATGATCGGAATCCTATTTTCGAGCGTCACACGTGCCCGGGGACGATCGCCGGCCTGGTACTCAAGACGGCGCGCGGACGGTGCGCGAGGCGCGAGACGCGCCTGTGACGGTGACTCGTGCGCGGTCGGGGTCGGTGGATCCTGTTTGCCTGCTCCAGAGGCCCTCTTTGCCAGCGATGGCGTAAACGTACCAAGAGGAGGGATTTGCGGAACGGAGGAGCGCCTGATGGACGAAGTGGACGCCGTCGTCATCGGTTCTGGAATCAACGGTCTCGTCGCCGCGGCCGAACTGGCCAAGGCTGGCTGGGCGGTCGCCCTGGTCGAACGTAACCAGGACGTCGGCGGCTTCATCGCGACCGAGGAACGCACCCTCCCCGGCTACCTGCACGACACCTACTCCTCGTGGCACCCGCTCTTCGTGTCGGGCGGGGCCTACGCGAGTCTCGGCGAACTGCTGCATCGGCACGGCTTGGAGTACCGCAACACCGACGACTGGGTCGCGGCCAGCGTGGCCGACGACGGCTCGGTCACGCTGGCTCACCGGGACCCCGTCCGGACGGCCGCCGAATTCGCGCACGAGGCTGACAAGGACGCCTACCTGGACTGCCTGAACCGGCTCGGCCAGGCCATGGGGCCGATTGGCGGGCTGCTCAGCGCTGAACTCCGTTCCCCCGCTCTGTTGCGGCATGCGGCGGGCCTCATACGGTCAGGCGGCCGTACCGGGCTGGAGGGGTGGCTGCGCTCGGTGACCGCCAGCGGCCGGGGGTGGGCCCGCGAGCGGTTCCGCGGAGATGCGGTGGACCACCTGTATTCCCCGTGGCTGCTGCACGCCGGGCTGTCCCCCGACCACGCCTCAGGTGGCTTCATGGCCCCTCTTCGCTGCGACCTTGCACGGGTTCGGGCTGCCGGTGGTCGCCGGAGGCGCCGGGCGGTTCCTCAACGCCTTCCGGTCGCTGTTCGACTCCCTCGCCGTCCAGGTCGAGACAGGCACCACGGTCGAGCGCGTGATCGTCAGCGGCGGTCGTGCCGCGGGGGTGACGGCCGGCGACCGCGTCATCCGTGCCCGGCGTGCCGTACTCGCCTCCGCGACCCGACCGCCCTCTATGGCGGTCTTCTCCCTGAAGGATCGGTCGACTCCAGGTTCCGCGAGGAGGCGACACGCTTCCGGTACGGCCGGGCGGCGATGCAGATCCACGTCGCGCTGTCCGAGCCGATCGGCTGGCGGGACGAGCGCCTCAGCCGGGTACCGCTCATCCACCTGGCCGACGGCTCGGGCAGCATCGGCATCGCGTGCGCGGAGGCCGAGGCGGGCCTGCTGCCCAGGCGGCCCACGGTGGTCGTCGGCCGGCAGTACCTCCTCGACCCGGGCCGAGTGCCCGAAGGCACCGCAGCCCTCTGGCTGCAACTTCAGGAGGTGCCCTTCGCGCCCCGCGGGGACGCGGCCGGCGAGCTGGACACCTCCCGGGGCTGGACCCCTGAGCTGGCCAGGGGCTACGCCGACCGGGTCCTCGACCGCATCGCTCAGCATGCTCCAGACCTGCGCGACAAGGTCCTCGCCCTGGACGTCATCACACCCGTCCAACTCACCGCTCACAACCCCAACGCGGTCAACGGCGATCCGTACGGTGGCGCAGGCGATCTCGACCAGAGCTACCTGTGGCGCCCCCTGCCCTCTTCAGGACGGCACGCGACCGATGTCAGCGGGCTCTGGCACATCGGGGCCTCCACCCATCCCGGAGCCGGCCTGGGCGGCAGCTCGGGCCACATGGTCGCCACGGCCCTCACCAAACCACGCCGGTTCCTCGCGCGCGCCCGCTGAGCCGAGCACGGGTGGCGGTGATGGTTGAAGGCCTCAAGATCGAGACGCTCACCGACACCGCCGGGGTATTTATGGACCGGCCGACGCCCGTTGGTCTGTTCCGTTCCCTCGGCGTCCTCGGCTACAAGGAGCCTGGCGCGGCCTGACCAGCCTGGTCCCACGTCACGAGCAGTGGCGACGGGCCTCGGACGCCGACACCGGTCTTCCACGCGGTCGGGAAGCCATTGGCCAGGTGCAGCGTGGGAAACCTTCGGAGGAGGGCGGTGATGGCCTCCTCGACCTCGGCCTGGGCCAGGATCACCCCGATGCAGTGGTGCGGACCGTACCCGAACGACAAGTGGCGGTTCGGCGTGCGGTCGAGGTCGACCCGGTAGGGGTCAGGGAATTCGACGTGATCACGGTTGGCTGCCGCGTGGCTCGCGATTACCCAGTCGCCGGCAGGTATGCGCTGGCCGCTGATCACCACGTTCCGCATGACCCGCCGTGGACCGTTGTCTGCCGCGTCCACGGGGCATGCGCGCAGGAGCTCCCAGACCGCGCCGGGGATCTTTTCGGGATGGGCGACGAGATACTGGTAGGCGGTGTGCTGCCCGCCGTACGGGTTGGTGAGCAGCCACAGCGTGATGAGTGAAACTGCGCTGGCCGTGGTCTCCCATCCGGCCAGGATGAGTGCGATCGGCAGGTTCACGACCTTCGCGGCGGCCATGTCCGTCGGCGCCCGCGCTGCGAGCGTTGAGATCAGGTCGCCCGCGGGGTCGTTACGCCGCTGCTCGATGAGGTCACCCAGGTAGGTCGACATCTCTCGGTGGGCGGCGGCCGCCGCTTCCCGGCTCGCGTGCCCGAGAAAGGCGTCCCCCCACGCCCTGAACTGGCCCAGGTCCTTGGCTGGTACGCCTAGGATCCGCCCGATCGTTCGTAGGGCCAGGGACAGGCCGAGCTGCTCGAACAGGTCGGCCGGCTGGGGACCGGCTTCCATCTCGTCCAGCAGGTCCTCGACGACCTGAACGATGGTCGGCCGGTACGTGGCCACCGCCGGTCGGGTGAAGGCGTCGGCCACCAGCGCACGCACTTCACGGTGCGCGTCGCCGTCCAGGCCCAGGAGTGTGTCCCTGAGTTCCGGGTGCAGACTCATCGCGGCTTCGAGGCTGAACGCGGTCTGGTCGCGCAGAACTCGCTGGACGTCCCGGTATCGGGTGACCAGCCATACCCGTTCGCCCTCGCCTACTTGTCCGCTGGCGAGGGTTACCTCGGCTACTCCGCCGTTCTTCCCCCGGACCTCGTCGTAGAGCGGGTGGAGGGCAAGGCGCGGTGCTGTGTCGATCGGATGGACGTAGGGGCAATCGGCTGAAGACGGAGAATTGGACGTCTGGTCAGTTGCCACGCCTCGCTCGTTTCTACGTGGCTTCCCTGCTGCAAGCGCAGGATAAGCACGCCTCAGGCGGACTGGCAACGATCCCCGGAACGCAGTGGGACCCGGGAGTGTGTCCCGGGACCCACCAAACAGACCACGTCCTACCGGCTGGGCTCAGGCGCCTTCGCCGGCCAGGGCCAGTCGGCGGACCGCCGTGCGTCGCTCCTGGAGTACGCGAAGCTGCGCGGCCTCCCGGACACCGTCATGCACGCCGGGGCGGGCGGCACCTGGTACGACGGCATCCACGAAATCTGGGCGTGCGACTTCCGGATCCTGGTGTGCCAGGTGGAGACCGAATACTGGCCCCACCCGGGCGTACCGCGCCCGGAAGAAGCCCGTGGGCTCGCTGGCTGGTGGTCGGCCATGGCGGATCTCTCCGCAGCCTGATTGTCAGGCCCCGCCGATAGAATTCCGGCCAACGCTCCCCGCTCCGCCCGAAAGAGGCACTCATCAGCGCGCTCGAAGAGGTCACCCGTGTCTTCGCGGCCTGGCAGGTCGGCGACGACATCACCCAGCCCGAGTGCGAAGTCATCCGGGGCATCTTGATGGCCACCGCGCATGAGCTCGTGCTGCGGGTCCCTCCGGGGGAGGCGAGACGACACGCGCTGGAGCATCTCGGCGAGGTGCTCAGGTGGTCCCAGAAAGGGATCGAGCTGTCAAAGGCAGCGTGAAGGGTAACCGTGCGGGTTGGTGCTTTGCGGAGTTATGTGGGCTTTCTTGGTGCCGTCATAACGTGCGGTTCGCCGGAGCCGACCCCGCGAGGTAGCCGCGCGGAACACTGAGCCCAGTGTTGGCAGACAAAGTGTTGGCAGACAAAGTGTTGGCAGTCCTGCCGAGAGCGGGGCAGGAGTCGGCGAAGGACGCCGAGCTGGCCCGGTTACGTAAGGAGGTGGCCGAGCTCAGGTTGGAGCGGGAGGTCCTGCGGAAGGCTGCGGCGTATTTCGCTCGGGAGAGACTGGGGTGAGCCGCTTTCACTTCGTCGAGATCCATTACCGCGCCTTTGGCGTGGCGCGGCTGTGCCAGATCATGAACATCTCACGTTCGGGGTTCTACCGGTGGCGCCGGGCCGTACCCGCTCGGGCTGCCAGGCAGGTCGAGGGATCCGTACCGTCCACGCCGAGTCCGGGCGGGCTTACGGGGTCGCCGCGAGTGCACGCCGAGCTACGCGAGGCCGGCGCCCTGATCAACCGCAAACAGGTGGAGCACGTCATGCGCGTCGATGGCCGACCACATGCGCGCCGACCTGGTCATCGACGCACTGCACGCGGCCGTACGGTCCCGGGGCCAGAACGTCACCGGGGTGATCTTCCACACCGATCGCGGCTCTCAGGGCGGACTCAATCGGTCGTCGCAACACCTTGATCATGGAGGTGTGCGATGGGCGGGAACACGAAGCTGGAGCGGGTTCCTGAAGGGGCGCGGAGGCAGTGGGCGGCGGACCGGGCGCTGCGGCCGCCGATGCGTTCGCCGGGTCGGCCTGAGCCCTCGCGTGCTGTGCAGCGGGAGTTCTGGCATCTGATCGCGACGGGGATCACAACGGTCGAGGCCGCGCTTGAAGTTGGCGTGTCGTGGCCGGTTGGGGGGCGGTGGTTTCGCCACGCTGGCGGCATGCCGCCGATCAGTCTGGACGAGCCCTCGGGTCGCTATCTGTCATTCGCCGAGCGCGAGGAGATCTCGCTGCTGCGGGCTCAGGGCAAGGGCGTGCGGGAGATCGGCCGCAGCGTTGGACGCGATGCGGGGACGATCTCGCGTGAGCTGCGCCGCAACGCGGCGACACGGGGCGGTAAGCAGGAGTACCGGGCCACGGTGGCGCAGTGGAAGGCGCAGCAGGGGGCCAAGCGCCCGAAGACGGCCAAGCTGGTGTCGAATCCGCGGCTGCGCGAGTACGTGCAGGAGCGCCTGAGCGGGAGCATCCGCAGACCCGATGGCACGATCGTCGCTGGGCCCGCGCCGCCTGTGTGGAAGGGGCTGAACAAGCCGCACCGGCAGGACCGGCGGTGGGCGACGGCCTGGAGCCCGGAGCAGATCGCCCATCGGCTGAGGATCGACTTCGCCGATGATGAGTCCATGCGCATCAGCCACGAGGCGATCTATCAGGCCCTGTTCATCGAGGGCCGTGGCGCGCTCAAGCGGGAGCTGGTCGCCTGCCTGCGCACGGGACGTGCGTTGCGTGAGCCGCGCGCGAGGTCCCGGAACAAGCCGCAGGGCCATGTCACCGCGGATGTGGTCATTGGCCGGCGGCCTGCCGAAGCCGACGACCGCGCCGTTCCTGGGCACTGGGAGGGAGACCTGATCATCGGCACCGGCCGGTCGGCGATCGGCACGGTCGTGGAGCGCGCCAGCCGCTCCACGCTGCTGGTGCACCTGCCACGGCTGGACGGGTGGGGCGAGACACCGCCGGTGAAGAACGGCCCCGCGCTCGGCGGTTACGGCGCGATCGCGATGAACGCCGCCCTGACGGCGTCGATGACCCAACTGCCCGAGCAGCTACGCAAAACCCTCACCTGGGACCGGGGCAAGGAACTGTCGGCCCACGCCCAGTTCGCGCTCGAGACCGGCACAAAGGTGTTCTTCGCCGACCCGCACTCCCCGTGGCAGCGGCCCACGAACGAGAACACGAACGGACTGCTGCGTCAGTACTTCCCCAAGGGCACCGACCTGTCGAGGTGGACCGCCGACGACCTCGAAGCCGTCGCCCTGGCGCTCAACAACCGACCCCGCAAGATCCTCGGCTGGCGCACCCCCGCCGAGGTGTTCCAGGAGCAGCTACGCTCGACCCAACAAGCCGGTGTTGCAACGACAGGTTGAACTCGCCCAGTACAGCTCGACCGCGTTCGCCCAGGCATGTGCGGCGGCCGGGGTGCGCCGGTCGATGGGAGCGGTCGGATCGAGCGCGGACAACGCGCTGGCTGAGTCGTTCTTCGCCAGCCTCCCACCATCGGCCAGGCGCGCTTGGCCGTGTTCGGCTGGCTGACCTTCTACAACACCCGACGACGGCATTCGGCCCTCGGCTACCTCAGCCCTGTCGACTACGAAACGAGATCGACCACTACGCTGCCAACCGCCGCATAACAACCGGTGTCCACAATCAAGGGGGAAGCCCCAGCGGTACCCGGGACGTGCGTTGCCGGTCAGGCGAACTGGCCGGGTTGGTAGTCGCCGCCGGCCATGCGGGTGATGACGCCCATGCGGTTGCTGGCGTTGATGAGGGAGATGATGAGGACCAGGGCGGTGAGCTGTTCCTCGTTGTAGTGCTGGGCCGCGTTGGCCCACGCCTGGTCGGTGACGCCTCCGGCCGCGTCGGCGATGCGGGTGCCCTGCTCGGTCAGCTCCAGGGCGGCGCGTTCGGCCTCGGTGAAGACCGTGGTCTCTCGCCAGGTCGCGACGAGGTTGACGCGGGTGGTGCTTTCCCCGGCGTGGGCGAGGTCCTTGCTGTGGGCGTCCGTGCAGAAGCCGCAGCCGTTGATCTGGCTGGCGCGGAGCATCACCAGGTCCTGGGTCGCGGTCGGCAGCGTCGAGTCGTTCATGAGCGCCCGGCTCGCCGAGGCGAAGTACTTCAGGGGCTTGGCTGCGAGCGGGATGCCGGAGAGGTTCAGGCGTGCTTGCATGGTGCGTTCCTCACGTTGTTGTCGGATATGACCCGAAGACGAGACAGCCCGGTGAGACGTGAGCAAGGCAGATGTGACGTGCGTCTCCCGTCTCCCGTCTCCGGTCTCACGAACGGCCGGGCTGTCTCGTCTCGGGAAGCGGAGACGGCTCTGATCGGGGAGTGTGTGGCATGAGACGGGTTGAGGAGTTCGAGGAGCTGCGGCCGCTGCTGTTCTCGATCGCGTACCGGATGCTGGGGAGTGTGGGTGAGGCCGAGGACGCGGTCCAGGAGACCTGGTTGCGCTGGGAGGCCTCGCCGGCCGAGCCCAGGTCGGCCAAGGCGTTCCTGTCGGCCACGGTGAGCCGGATCGCGATCGACGTGCTGCGCTCGGCCCGGGTCCGGCGCGAGGCGTACGTGGGGCCGTGGTTCCCCGAGCCGCTGCTGGCCGACCCCTACCAGGACCCCGCGCGGGCGGTGGAGCTGGCCGACTCGGTGTCGATGGCTGCGCTGCTGCTGCTGGAACGGCTCAGCCCGCTTGAACGCGCCGTCTTCGTCCTGCGGGAGGTGTTCGGGTTCAGCTTCCGCGAGATCTCTTCAGCGGTCGAGAGATCTGAGGCCGCGTGCCGCCAGCTGGCGATGCAGGCCCGCCGCCACATGGACGCGGGCCGGCCTCGCTTCGAGGCCGACCGCAGCGAGCGCGACCAGCTCGCAGAACGCTTCTTCGACGCCTTCAGGGGAGGCGACATCGAGGCCCTGCGGGAGCTGCTGGCCGCCGACGTTCAGATGGTCGGCGACGGCGGTGGCAAGGCCCCGCAGCTGGCCACCCAGTTCATCGGCGTGGAGAACGTGGCCCGGGTCCTCGCCGCACTCGTCCCCACATTTGTCCGGATCGGCGGCCTCGTGGAGCCGCACGAGGTGAACGGCCAGCCCGGCGCGATCCTCCGCGACCGCGACGGCAAGGTCGTCAACGCCCTGGTGCTCGACATCCTCGACGGCCAGATCCACACGATCCGCACCATCGCCAACCCGGACAAACTCGGCCACGTCGGCCCGGTCGCGGACGCCTGGGCCCTCGCCCGCGAGGCGGACCAGGCACGCCGACCGGCGGACTGACCGCAAGCACACCGCGCCGGACCTGCCCGATCGGCGTGCGACGAAGGGCCGGCAGCGAGGCCGCCTACGGCCCGTTCAGACATCGCGGCCCACTCAGACCCTGCGAACATTCCCGGTCACCGCACTAGAGCGTGTTTCAGAAGTCCTGGTTTGGAACGTGCGCTTTTTGATCAACGAATCTCTCCCCGGTGCCACTGGGAGCTCTGATGGTGGCGGAGCGGCGTGAACGATTTCTCGCCCTCGTCGCAAAAGCCTGCGTCGTGGCCTGATTCGCCGCAGCGACCAGCACGAGCACCCAACCCTGATCAAACGCGCTGCGGTGAAAGGCGTGAATCACGCCCTGACCAGTAGCAGAACCTGGTTTTGGCTGTTGGGGTCGGTGACCGCCACCAGTGTGGCCAGCACTCCCTGCAGCAGCACCGACACCTCATCGGCGTCCTGAAAGGTGGACGACCCGGACCTGCCGGCGGACGGGAGGTAGAGGAGAGCAGCGAGCACCAGCGCCGCCGCCACTACCAGATCACCCTGCTCGGCCGGGATCTGACGGCTCCACACTTCCTCAACGATCTCCCAGGCCTCCTCCAGCAGGGTTATCACCTGCGGTTCGACCAAACGACGCCGGAGCGGGTCACTCGTATAACGCAGCGCCCAGGCCGGATCACCCACCCGGCTGCTCATCGTCCGTTGGAGACTCTCAAGCAGGAACGTCTCCAACGACGCGGACGGTCCGCGACGGCCCCACCACCAAGCCGTCGCGATGGTGATGTCTTGACGCCGGTCGGCCGAGTAGGGCGCCGAGTGGCTGACCGCCGCGCTTCAGCAGATCGGCGCCCGGCGGCTTCGTCGCCCTGGCAATCACAGCTATGTGGTTCCGGTAGGGCGGACGCGTGGCGAGCGGGCTCGGGTCACCATCGCGCTGGTTTTGGTGCGGTACCTGAAGGGTGAACTCTGATGCGGCTCTTCGCTCGCTTGGAACATGCTGTCGGTACCGTGGTAACGCCACAAGGATGAGACAGGGTCAACCGCACGGGTTGCGAGGGGCTTTAGGATCCTTCGGGCGCGGTAGATGCGTCGCTGTCCTGCGCCCAGTCATCAGGCAATGTGACACCCGGTGCTGGGCGCAGATCCATAATGCCCGTAGGTCGCAAAACGCCGTAAAAACTGACCGTGGCGCCGGAGAAAGATGCGCCCCCGAAGCCGACTGTGGCGCCGGAGAACCTCGCGCCCTCGAAGTCGACCGTGCCGCCGGGGAACATCGCGCCCATGAAGTGGACCGTGCCGCCAAAGAAGGACGCGTTCCCGAAGTGGACCGTGCCGCCGGAGAAAGATGCGCCCCCGAAGTGGACCGTGGCGCCGGAGAACACCGCGCCCCCGAAGCCGACCGTACCGCTGAAGAACATCGCGCCCCCGAAGTGGACCGTGCCGCCGGAGAAAGATGCGCCCCCGAAGTGGACCCTGCCGCCGGAGAAAGACACGCCCCCGAAGCCGACCGTGCCGCCGGAGAAAGACGCGTTCCCGAAGTCGACCATGCCGCCGGAGAAAGACGCGTTCCCGAAGTCGACCATGCCGCCGGAGAACATCGCGCCCCCGAAGTGGACCGTGCCGCCGGAGAAAGATGTGCCCCCGAAGTGGACCGTGGCGCCGGAGAACACCGCGCCCCTGAAGTCGACCGTACCGCCGGAGAACACCGCATTTGTGAAGGTGACCCTGCCGTGCAGGGCGTTGTCGGGGTAGGCGGTGAAGCGGGCGCCGGTGAAGTCGCCTCCATCGAAGACGACCTCGGTGAAGTCGAAGTCGTGGCCTTGCCAGGATGCCTCTGCGTCGTCGCGGAGATGGGCGGTGATGGTGCGGATGATGGTGTGGCGGACCTCGCGCAGCGACCGGTAGGTGTGCCGTGCGGCAGCGCGCTCCTTGATTTCTGCGGGCGTGGCTTCGGTGGGATTCTCGCCGGGGTCGGGGTCGTAGGGCATGCGCAGGTAAGCGCACAGGATGTCGATGCAGGTCTGGCGTAGGGCCCGAGTGGGTGCGTCGTCAGCGAGTCCGGCCAGCGCATGTGCTCCGGCAAGCTGGATGGCCGAGGAGTCGGAGCCGAGTTGCGCGGTGGCGGCGGTGAACCGGTCGGTGTGCAGCTTGGTCGCCTCACGCAGCGCCGCCCCCTCTTCCAGCCGTTGCCTGCGGTAGGCCACGACCAATGCCACCAGTCCGCCGATCCCCGCGACCACCGCGAACGCGAGTTTCACCAGATCGAAGAGCGTGCTGGAGGTCAGGGCCCGTTCTGGTTTGAACGACCGCACCCCCAGCAGGGTGAGACCGGCCCACATGAGGCCCGCCAACGTGGCGATCGCGACGGTGAACGTGCCGGCGAACGCCGCCCACACCGGCATCAGCCGCGCGGGCTGGCCGAGTGCCTGCTTTGATCGCCGGACCAACCATCGTTTGCCGCCCACAGGGGAAGCGTACGGAGAGGCTTTCAGCGGCAAGGCAAGAACCTGATCACTGGCAGCATGCGGTCGTGGACACCGCGCCATGAGCGTCCGATTCGAACGGCTCGGCGAGCAGGAGAAGGCGTTCGGCTCCGCGCACGTCCCGGCCGCCCCGCCCCTCGATGTGGACCATCTCGTCGGTGATGCTTTTCAGGAGCTTCCGCTTGGCCGCGATGTCAGCGAAGACCTTGTGCGGCTGGTGGCATCAATGGCACGTTGCTCGCCGAACTACTGCACGCGGCCGGCTACGAAGTGGACATCAGCCTCGTCCCAGCGGGTGAGCCGCGACGGCAGGCCCTCGCCGAGTCCGCGGCTGAGCGCGCCGAGAATTTTCCTCGCGTCGGTGTCGGCATGCCGGCGCTGCTGAGCCTCGAAGCGCTCCAACCGCCGAGCTACAGCTTGAAGTCCTCTGAGAAGCCCATATAGAAGAATGGACGTCAAGGACCTGGGGCAAGCTGCCGGTCTATGATTTCCGTGAAAACTTCAAAGTAGCATTTATAGGAGGCTCCACTGCTGGCAAGTAGATCCGTCTCGTAATTGAAATCTATTCCCCCATAATGTTGCAGCGGCTTGGGGTTGTGTGCCAATTGTTGTAGCTGTGCGAAGCTAAAGCTGAGCGGAAAAGTGCCGACCACATCGTCGCCCAGACCGAAAGCCTCGGTGATCACATCAGCCAATGTGAGGGTAAGGATATTAACCCAATCGTCCGGCACGTTGACCCCAGCAGCAGCCTCGACGGCGTCCACCCCTTCGTCGAGCGCCCGCTTAATGGCAGCTCGGACCTCTTCCTCGTTGCCGGAGTCATGTTCCATCAGAACGCAGTACACCACCACGTCCTCGGGTGGTCGAAATGTCCACACATCCTGAACCTCGACGCGCTGGCTGCCAGCTGAGACATCGCTGAATGATCCGCTGGGAGGAATCTGGGTGGTTGTCGCCAGCTCGCGCTTTGCCGGAGGATACACGCCAATTACCACGTAGGGCTCATCGGCACCAGGGCCTGACTGATCCCCGAAACAGTGCAGGCCCTTGAATCGAATGGTGGTCGCGTAGCGCTGATTTACGGTGAGTACATCACTGAGAAAACTGATATCGCCTCCTTGAAAAAACTGCTCAAAACCGCTGCCTTTCGGCTGGATGCCGGTGACCGGTAGTCCCAATGGGCCCAGCCGGCCGCCGTTGTGTTGCCAGGCTTTACTAATGGATGCCATTTCACGTCGGTCCTGAGCGAGGGCTAGCACCTGCCGCAGGGAAAACGGCGCGCTCACGCCAACGCTCGAAGCCAAGCTGCGTGCGCTAGAAATGGATCCTGCTACACTCCGATAGCTCACCATTGCACATCTCCTATTGAAGCGTGACAAGCACGGGGATCAGTCCGCGACCGGAGCCCAGACCAGCTAGGGCCTTGCCGATCACAGCACCGAAGGCACGCGTCATATCAGTTACGCCCATGGCGTGTCCTGGTGTTGGCGAAGTGGTCAGCATCTGGCCGAACTCGATGGGTGAACTGTCGGCATCGACTTTGCACCAGACTTTTCCGGTTAGAGCGATTGGACGGCGACCAGGTGCATCTTGGCGATCGAGTACGATGCCGGGCCGATAATTTCCTGCGCCGGAGACGACACCGACAACGTGTCGGTCATAGGCCTGACTGGAAAGACGTAATGAAGCGTGATCGGCCAGTACGACCACGCTCCCGGCGTCGATATCCTCGCCTTCCATTACTTGGAATTGTTCAGCAAGGTCGGCGCCTTGGAGTTGGACATCGCCACCAACCAGCAGGTTATTGGTAACACTGACATGGCCAATGAAATACCCGGCGTGCCCACCTCCTTTGTGCTCCGCGTGCAGAGCGGTGTTACCGGTGCTGGTACTGGCATAGACCCCTATGCCCATGTCGGCCTCACCGGCGACGCCGCACCCGCCACCTTTAGCGATACCGTTCACGCCGTGTCCGCCCCAGGTGGACTCGGTGTGACCATAAACGCCCATCCACGTGGTGGACTCGCCAACCACTGCTGCCCCGCGACTCTTTGCATGGAGTCCGAACCCAGCGTGGTCCGACTGGTCCGAATTAATGGCGGTAACGCCGGGAACATAGGGCGCATTCGATTCGCCTATTAGCTCAGCCATGATTCCAGCCCTCCTGATGTAAATGAATTGGATCGCGCAAAAAGAAGCACTCCGCATATTGCTCCTACCCTAGGGCCGACTGGTGGACACAAGCAAGAAAGCGCTTTTACGCCAAAATTGCGGATTCTTTAGCTATATCTTGCGACACTTCATGTTTTTAAGTTGCCCCGCCTTTGTTGGGGAGACAATGATTCAACAAAGAGCGTTTAGTGGCATTGGAAGTTCACGCGACTGCAATGCGGTTGGCCTTAGACGCGAATGGCCCTGACAGCGGCTGCCTCTCGCGCAAGGTCCATATGCAAGGCGTCTCACCCGGCCGGAGCGGCGTCCTGCCGGTTTTGACACGGCTCCGCGTCGGAGCGAGGCTGCGGTGGCCATCACCACGACCCTCTGACGCAACGGGGCCCTGCGCCGTAGCCTGAAGTTGTCGGTGCTTCGGGAAGTGAAGGGCCTATGGGCAACCGTGGTGCGATCGTTGCTGCAGGTCGTAGCGATGCTGGTCTGGTCGGGAAGTCAGGGGAGTGGCTCAAGGGCATTGAGAACGGTCGTCGTCTGCCGCCTCGGCTGGAGATGCTGGTCAAGCTCGCGGAAGGACTCGGCCTCAAGGATGTCGCTCTGCTGGCGGGCACTGACATGAACATCGGCGAGGGCGCCTCCATCCCGCTGGCGTCCTTTGCCCGTATCCCTCACCAAGCCGTACCCGCCATCCGCGACGCGGTCCAGGCCCCGATGTTGACGGTTCCCGCTCGGCCGGTGGACATCGCGGCACTGGCCGGCCGAGCCGCCCAGGCGTGGCGGCTCTGGCATGGATCGGCGACGCACAGGACCGATGTCGGCCGGACCCTGCCCGCCCTGGTCACTGATGCGCGCATGGCCGTACGGGTCAGCGAGGGAGAGGAACGACGCGACGCGAACGCGATCCTCTCCGACGTGTACGCGCTCGTGCAGCATGAGCTGGTGTGGGCGAGGGGCTTCCCCCTTGATTGTGGACACCGGTTGTTATGCGGCGGTTGGCAGCGTAGTGGTCGATCTCGTTTCGTAGCCGGCGGGGCTGAGGTAGCCGAGGGCGGAATGCCGTTGTCGGGTGTTGTAGAAGGTCAGCCAGCCGAACACGGCCAAGCGCGCCTGGCCGATGGTGGGCCAGCCTCGCGTGGGGAGGATCTCTCGTTTGAGGCTGGCGAAGAACGACTCGGCCAGCGCGTTGTCCGCGCTCGATCCGACCGCTCCCATCGACCGGCATACCCCGGCCGCCGCACAGGCCTGCGCGAACGCTGTCGAGCTGTACTGAGAGCCGCGATCGGTGTGGAAGATCACCCCGGTGACGTTCCCGCCCTGGGACTGCACGGCCGCGTGCAGCGCGTCGATGACCAGGTCGGCGCGCATGTGGTCGGCCATCGAATAGCCGACCAGGCGGCGTGAATACAGGTCGATGACCGTGGCCAGATACATCCATCGCCCATCGTCACCACCGCCCCGGACCGCGCGCTCCACGAGGCCTGCAAGCCTCGGGTACGCCAGCCGGCAGTTCTGCAAGCTCGAAGCGCGCGGTGACGGATCGTTCTCCGCCGACACCCGCAAGCGGACGGCGAAGCACGCCCGGGCGATCACCTCACCCTCCCCAGGCCGGTGCGGGGACGCGGGCCGCTCGGCGTTCTACCAGGCGGCCAGGGTGCTGTTACGCAACGCCCGGTGCGGTGCCGCCCGGCCAGCCGCCGTCGAACGCCACGGTATGCACAGCACCGGTCTCGGCGGCGCCGATGACCATCACATGTGTGACAGGTGCCTGATCGGTTTTCCTGTCATGCGTAAGGGGGCCGCCCCAAAGGATCTTGACTAGTGCACGGAGTCGCGGACGTTCTAGAACATCACCCTTCCGCGAGAGGCGCGAGCATGCCGACGATCAGTGTGATCACTCCAGTCTACGAGGGTGGTCATCGTCATCTCGGAGAGGCGTACCGCTCGCTGGTCGAGCAGCCGCTGCCCGAGGGCTGGTCGTGGCAATGGATCGTTCAGGAGGACGGGCGGAGCGGGAAGCCGGCTTCATGTTTGCCCGCCGACCCGCGCATCTCCGCCGGCAGTGGCCGACGCGGCGGCGCCGCCATAGCACGCACCATGGCCCTCGCGCGGGCGACCGGTACCCTCATCAGGGCACTCGACGCCGACGACCTCCTTCCGGTCGGCACGCTCGCTCGCGACATTGAAACTCTGCAGGCCAATCCGGAACTCGGATGGTGTGTGTCGCCCTGCCTGGACCTGCTGCCAGACGGCACGCTGGTTCCCGGCCCGTACGATCCACCTCCAGGCCCGCTGCCCCAGGGTCTGCTCGCTGAAGGCTTCGCCGCCGGCAAGCTCCCGGTGATGGGCACGACTCTCACTGCTCACGCCGACCTCGTACGGGCGGTCGGCGGATGGCCGGCCCTGCCTGCCTACGAGGATGTCGCGCTCCTCCTGGCCTGCGAGGCGGTGGCCGCCGGATGGATGAACGCCGAGGCGGGAGAGATCTACCGCAAGCATCCCAGGCAGTCGACCAAGTTCAGCGCGTACAGGGATCCGGATGAGATAGCGGCACGAACCGCTTCGATCCTTGCACGTACCGAAACTTTGCGACGCTCCCGCTGGCAGTGGGCTCCGTCCCGGATGTCCGTTCAGGCCGAATGCTGCAAGTGCTGACCACGGGGAGCCGGGTGTAGGCGTACGACATCGCCATCTTCGACTTCGCACTCACCCCCGTGCGGATCGACGGCATATACCCGTACGGCTCGACAACCCCGACCGGTACCGGGCCTTCGGGGAACGCGTCGCCGACGGCGACCTCGAGGAGGCCAGGTTCGTACTCGCCGGGGGAGACCGGGCTGCTGCCGGGCACGGCGTCCCCGATCCTGGTGTGGCTGGAGAAGGGGGTGGGTGCGCGCCCGGTGGGAGGACATCAACCCTGACGTCGAGAAACGACCGGCCCGGCGCTACTACGACCTCACCGCCAATGGCGCGGCCCGGGCCGGCGCCGCCCTGACGGCCGCACGGCGGCCCTGCCGGGCGGCGCTTCGCGGCTTGGCAGGACAAGGTGGTGCTGGTGGTGATCTTTTAGCCGTTCCTGGCCTAACGAGATCTAGTGGTGGGCAGGTCTGGCCGTTCGACGGATGCACGATGCGCCATGGGCGGTCAGCGCGACCAAAGGGCACGGCCCGGTCGGTGCGAATCGGCCCAGGCCGGCAGCATCCTGGCGAGATTCGGTCAGGGGCCTGCCGGTGCTGGCGGGACCATGCCGACCGGTTCATGCCCGTGTGTATTCGGCGGCTGGGGAAATAGTGGTCAGCTGGGATGGCGGTAGCGACTCAATTCGGGGTCAGGTGGCCCAGAGCCTCCGAGGTCTTTACGCATCGCTTCGCGCAGTTCGGCGTTGGCCGCCCAGAGATCTGTACGTGCGTGTACGTACGCGTCGCTGGTGGTGTCGAAGGTTGCGACGAGCGCATCCTGCATGACGACGAGGGCGTCGGCGGCGGCCACGGCCAGTTCGATGATCTCTGCTGGAGCGCATAGGGAGAGGCACTGCCGCATGCGCCATATTCCGGACTCGTCGATGGCGGTGTAGAGAATGCCCAGCCTCTCTGCTTCCGTAGGAGTCGTTCTCAGCGTGGCGGCTCGCATGTTGGAGTGGCTCTGGCTCAGGGCGGTGAGGAAGTTGGTGTAGGTCTCTCGACGCATCTGTGTTTGATGACGGTCGTGATCTCTACGCCACCGTGCGCGGTCGGCGAAGAGAGTGGAGCCGATGCCGACGGCCGCTCCAATGATGGTTCCGAGGGGGGCTGACCAGTCCAAAGCGGGGTTACCTTCCGACGGCCGATCAACTGCACGGCTTGCAGGTAAGCGTTTGTGTGTTAGACGTTGATCTGGGAAGTACCGTTCGGTCCTGCTTCTAGGTGTACTCGGCCGGGGCTGGCGGAAGGGGCGTATTTCGATGCTTACCAGCGTGCAGTTGAAGGAGAAGTCACCGGCGGCTTGCGCGCTCACCGTTTGGCGGGACCGGATCTACCTCTCCTGGACCGGCACCGATGGCAAGCTCAACCTGGCGTCCTCGCCGGACGGACGCGACTTCGCGCACACGCAGCGGCTGCCGCACCGCAGTTACTCCTACGACAACTCCAGCATGGGCGATTCCTTCTCCAACCTCGTCATCACCCCGCCCGCCATCGTCGGAACGGCCCAACGGCTCTATCTCGCCTGGACCGGTAGCAATGCGGCACCGAACCTCCTCGTGGCCGACGCCCCGGCCCACTCCGCTCCGGTCGTCCTCCCCCAACGGAGCCACTGTTCGCCTGCGGTGTCGGTGTCCGGACACGGCGCCCCGGTGCTGGCCTGGACCGGCACCGACCGGCGCGTCAACGTACTGACCCTGTCCGATCAGCGGTCGGCAGCACCCCTCCGGTTGCAGCAGGCCAGGAGCGTGGTGGCGCCCGCACTGTGCAGCCACCAGGACGGCCTGGTCCTGGCCTGGACCGGCACCGACCGGCGCGTCAACCTGCTGACCCTGTCCGATCAGCGGTCAGATCACCTTCGGCTGGAGGAGGCCAAGAGCACCTGTGCGCCGGCGCTGTGCAGCCACCAGGGCGGCCTGGTGCTGGCCTGGACCGGCACCGACCGGCGTGTCAACCTGCTGACCGTGACCGGGGACCGCTCCACCCCACCACTCCGGCTGGAAGAGGCCAGGAGCGGCTTCGCTCCCACGGTGTGCGGCCACCGGGGTGACCTGGTGATCGCCTGGACCGGCACCGACGCACGCCTCAACCTCGCGCGGCTACCGGCAGCCGCGACCTGACCGGCCGACCAGCGGCGGCGCGGCCACCCACTCGGCGGAGGCCACGCGTACGGCCACGCGGCCCTGCTCCCGGTCAGCGGTGCGGGCTGTCGTGGTCGGCCTGAGCCACAAGGGCGCGGCCGCCCAGCAAGTCGCCGCCGAGCTCAAGCACAGATCCCGTGGAGCCGTCCCAACTCGGCGACGAACCACTGGACCACATCGCCTCATCCGAGCTGTGGCAATGGCGGACCCCTTCCGGCGGCCGCAAGGACGCCGGCGTGTTCAGCCCCGACGACCGCAGCATGGTCGCCTCCGACGGAACCGTGCTCGAGGTGCCGTCCGGCCGCCACCTGCGGCAGCTCACCGGCCAGGACACCACCGGCGACGTCGCCTACAGCCGGGACGGCGAGCTCCTGGCGATCACCGGGCCCAACGGCATCACCCTCTGGGACACCCGCACCTGGCAGCCGACCGGAGCACACCCCGCCGGACAGCGCCCCGCCTTCCCCGTCTTCGCACCTGACGGACGTACGCTGGCCGCATCCACCCTCGCTGGAATCCAGCTGTGGGATGTCGCCACCGGCCGCCCGCTCGGCGATCCTGTACCCGACGCCGGTGACACCGCGGATCTGGGCTTCGACTCCACCGGCGGCCTGCTCTACCTGCTCACCACCCGGGGCGAGACCCGCACCGCCCTGGCTTCCCCCGAGCGTATGTTCCCCGCAGTCTGCGTCCGAGCGGGCCGTGACCTCACACCGCGGGAATGGCACCGCTACATTCCGGAACTCCCCTACCGCAAGACCTGCCGCTGAATACCAGGTGTCCCGCGTGACCCCACGCCGGCCTGTACGGGTCCGTATCGATGGCAGGTGGTGTCAGCGGGTCAGATCGGCGTCGGGGACGGACAGCGCGATCCCCGTCCGCCGGAGCGGTTCGCGTGTTCGGCGGCCAGCAGCAGGTAGGCGCTGGCGGTCCAGGTGTAGGCGCGGTCGCGCAGGCCGGCGCCGGTGAGGGCGTCGAAGTTCTCGGCGAACCCGGAACGTTCGCAGAGGGAGCGGAAGCGTTCGCTGATGTCGTCGGCGAGCTCGGTCTGGCCCGCGCGGCGCAGGCCGTCCTCGATGAGGATGGTGGAGGGCGCCCAGATGGGGCCCCGCCAGTAGCCGTCGCTCCGGTAGTGAGGGGAGCCCGGGTGCTCGGTGGCCAGACCGTGCTCGGTGAGGTGCGTGGTGATGCGCTCGGCCAGGGCGGTGGCCACCCGCGGGGGGAGTTCGGCGCCCAGGACGATGGGCATGAGGTCGAGGAGGCCTTCGGTGCGCCACTCGGCCGCCGACGCGACGCCGCGGGTGTGGAAGCGGCCGTCGCGCCACAGCCGGTCGAACAGGTCGCTGTGCAGCCGGTCCGCGGTGGCCGTCCAGTGGCCGGCTTCGGTCTCCTCGCCGAGCTCGGTGGCCAGACGGGACAGCTCCCGCAGTTGGAGGACGAGGAAGGCCGACAGGTCGGCGGTCTCGACGAGGCGTTCGGGGTCGAAGGCGGTGGCGTTGTCCCAGCCGCTGTCGTTGCCGTGCTGGTAGTGCGGGAGCGGGTTGCCGGGGCCCCGTCGTGCGCTCAGCCAGAACCGGGTCCAAGCGGTCAGGCGCTCGTAGGCCTGCTCGATTTCGGAACGTTCCAGCGTGCGGGGCAGCGTACGGCGGAGCCGTCCGAACGCCCAGCCGTGGATGGGGGGTTTGACGAAGTTGTAGAGGACTTCGGAGTGGGTGACTGAGTCGGGTAGCGCGCCACCGTCGTCCTGGTGGTCGAACACGACGTGGAACTGGTCCAGTGCCAGCTCGGGCGCGCCGGCCGCGAGCGCCATGGCGTTGAAGCAGTGGTCCCAGCTCCACACCTTGTCCATCCAGTGCTTGGACATCAGCACGGTGGGCCGGCCCACGAGCCCGGCGGGGCCGACGGTCGCCGACCACAGGACGTAGGCGGCCAGTTCGGCGGCCGGGGTGGTGGAGTCCCGCCACGGGGCGATCGCGTCGGCGAAGGCGGTGAAGTCGCGTGTCGACGACACGACGATCTGGTCGAAGGTCACCGTGGGCGTGTAGCGAGGACGGCCGGTGGTGCACTCCTCGACGGCGATCTCCCAGGGCAGCCCGTCGACGCCGACGGTCAGGCTTCGCTCGGCCGCGCCGAGGGACTCCTGCCCTTCGGTGGCGAACTTCCCGTGCAGGACGGTCATCCGATACCGGCGGCCGGTCTCGTACGAGGTCAGAACGTAGGCGCCGGTCGCCGGGTCGAAGGAGAAATAGGTGCCGGTGAAGGGGGTCAGTTCAGGAGCGGCGGCGGTGAGGCGCAGCCCGAGCCCGGCGCCGCGCAGGCGGATCGTGTCGGGGGACTCGAAGGCCGCCTCGGCGTTTCCCCGCTGCTCGGACCAGGCCAGGCGCGCCGGTGTCGCGCTGACGTCCGCCTCTACCCGCGCGCCGTCCCGTACCGGAGTCAGCCGCAGGACCGGGTGCATGCCGGTGGTGTGGGTCATGAGGTGCAGGTCGTCGGAGTAGGTGGCCAGCGCGGTGACGGGTGAGATGGCGAGCCACGAGCCGTAGGTGCTGAAGGGGATTTCCTGGACGGAGAAGGCCGGGCCGGGAGCGGCAGCGGTCATGGAGGACGTTCTCATTTCTCGTGCGGAGACAGGCCGGGAAGGCGAAGCAGGAGGAGCCGGACTGGATCAGTCCTTGACGGCACCCGTCGTGGCTCCGGCGGCGATGTAGCGCTGGGCGGCGATGAGGATCAAGGTGGTGGGAATCGAGGCGACGACGGCGGTGGCCATGATCGCGTTCCACTGCTGGTTGTTGTTGCCGATGTAGTGGTAGATGCCGAGGGTGATCGGCTGGTGGTCGCCGCCGCCGTCGAGGGTGCTGGCGAACACGAAGTCCGACCAGGACCACAGGAACGCGAACAGCGACACCGTCACGATGGCGTTGCGGCTGACCGGCAGGACGATCGACCAGAACGTCCGCAGCGGTCCGGCGCCGTCGACCTTCGCGGCCTGGAGCAGCTCGCCGGGGATCCCGGACATGAAGGCCGTGAAGATCAGCACCGCGAAGGGCACGGCCAGTGTCGAGTCGGCGACGATCAGTCCCGGGACGTTGTTGAGAAAGCCGAGGCTCAGGTAGATGGCGTAGAACCCCATCGCCATGATGATCCCCGGAACCATCTGCGCGGCCAGCAGCACGAAGTTCAGCACGCCGGCGCCGCGCGGCCGCAGCAGGGCCAGGGAGTATCCGGCCGGGGCGGCGAGGGCGAGGGTCAGCAGGACCGTGCCGAGACCGACGAGCACGCTGGTGCCCAGGTAGGGGAGCTGCTGGTCGAGGACGGCATGGTAGCCCTCCCAGGTGGGGTGGGTGGGGAAGAAGCTGGGCGGAGTGCGCCGCATGTCGGCGTCGCGGGTGAGCGAACTGTTGATCATCCAGTAGACGGGGAACAGCATGATGCCGGTGAGGACGAGAGCGATGCCCGTCTTCCACCAGGTGGTCGCGGGCTTCACGCGGTCACCTTCTTGCGCTCGGCGCGGATGTAGAGCAGGCCGAAGGCCAGAGCCGTGACGACCAGGAGGTTGCCGACGGCGGCGCCGGGGCCGAAGTCGGGGAGCATGTTGCCGAACCCGAGACGGTAGGACCAGGTGGCGAAGGTCGTCGAGGAGTCGACGGGGCCGCCCTTGGTCATGATCCAGATGATGTCGAGGACCTTCAGGGTGTAGATGAACCCGAGCAGCAGGGTGATGGCGGAGACAGGGCGCAGCAGCGGGAAGCTGATCCGCCAGAACCGCTGCCAGGCGCTCGCGCCGTCGAGCGCCGCGGCCTCGTGGAGGCTCTCGGGGATGTTCTGCAGGCCGCTGTAGAGCACCACGAGGTTGAACGGGATGCCGATCCAGATATTGGCGACCGTCACCGAGGTCAGCGACCAGTCGGGCGAGGTCAGCCAGCCCGCAGGGCCGACGCCCACGAGCCCGAGGAGGTAGTTGACGACGCCGGACTCGGAGTTGAGCAGCCACGACCAGGTGGAGGCCGAGACGATCAGCGGCAGCAGCCACGGCACCAGGAACAGCGCCCGCAGCACGACCGACAGCCGGAAGTGGCGGGAGAAGAAGACCGCGAGGGCCAGTCCGATCGAGAACTGGAAGAACAGCGACACCAGCGTGAAGATCACGGTGTGCCACAGAGCCGGGCTGAACGTCGGGTCGTGGATGACCTCGGAGTAGTTGTCCAGGCCGATGAAGGGGGCGTCGCCGGAGACGAAGGAGCGGACGGTGTAGTCCCGCAGGCTCAGATCGATGTTGCGGTAGAGCGGGTAGGCGTAGAAGAGCAGTAGGTACGCGACGACCGGGAGCAGGAACGCCCAGGCCGTCCACTGCTGTGACCCACGCCGCTTACCGGCTTTGTGATGCGTCCGGGTGGGGGCCCGGCCCGCTGGTGCGGCGGACGTCGTGACATCCGCCGCACCGCGGCCGGGCAGGCGCTTGGTGTCCATGCCGGGAATACTTCCTCCGCTACTTCACCGAGGACTGGGCGGTCTTGAGTGCGTCCCGCGGGGAGGAGGAGCCGCTCAGGGCCGCCTGGACGGCGGTCCACATCTGCTGGGAGATCTTCGGGTACTTGGTGCCGAGGTCGTCGCTGGTGCGGCCCTTGGCGGCGCCGACGGCGTCGACCCACACCTTCAGTTCTGGGTTGGCGGCCACCTGCTTCTGCTGCACCGCGGTGGTCGGGGCGATGTAGGACAGGGTGGTGTCGGCGGTGAGGGAATTGTCGCCGCTGGTCAGGCAGTTGACGATCTTCTGTGATGCGGTGTAGCGGCCCGCGTCCTTCTGGACCGGGACGGTCACGAACTCCCCGCCGGTCGGTGCGGGCGCGGGACCACCGGTCTGTGCGGGGATCGGAATGATGCCGTACTCGAAACCGGCCTTCTTGGCGTTCGCGAGCTGCCAGGTGCCGTTCTCGGCGAAGGCGTAGTCGCCGGTGGCGAACTCCTGCCAGCTGGTGGTCTGGGTGTTGTTCAGCACGGACTTGGGCGCCAGGCCCTTGGTCACCCAGTCGTCCCACAGCGACAGGGCCGCCACTCCCTTGTCGGAGTCCAGCTGGGTGAGCTGGGCCTGCGAACCCCAGAACCAGGGCAGGAACTGGAAGCTGCCCTCCTCGGTGCCGATCGCCGAGAACGTGATCCCCTTCTTGCCCTTGGCCTTGACCTTCTCCAGTGCCGAGGTCAGCGAGGCCCAGTCCTTCACCGAGGCGACGTCGACACCCGTGGAGGCCAGGACCTTCTTGTTGTAGTAGAGCGCGAGGGTGTTCGCGCCGATCGGGATGCCGAAGGTCTTGCCCCCGCTCTGTCCGGCGGCGATCAGGTTCGGCACGATCTGGGTGATGTCGGTCTTGGTCTCCTCGGTGGTGCTGAGGACACCGGCCTCGGCGAGTGTCGACACGACGGGGTTGTCGACGATCAGGACGTCCGGAGCGGCACCCTGCTGGGCGGCGAGCAGCGCTTTGTTGGTCAGGTCGGTGGTGTCGTAGGCGGTGCGCTTGATCGTGACGCCCGCATCCGTGCCGCACTTGGCGATCAGCTTCGCCCAGTCGGAGCTCGCCTCGAACTGAGGGTAGGGGTCCCAGACCGTGTAGGTGCCGCCGCCGCTCGCCGAGGAGCCGGTGCCCTTGTCGTCGGAGGATGAGCAGGCCGCCGCCGATGCGGCCAGTGTGAGTGCGATCAGGCCCGCGCCCAGCGCGCGGATGGGGGTGGCTGGGGTGGTCATCATGGTCCTTTCGAGTGCACCGGCGGGGGCGCAGAGGGGATCTCGAACCGATTCGCCGAACCGGTTCGCCAGACGATAAGCGCGACCCGACGCAGCGTCAATGGCTCCACGCAGGCTGTTTTGATCAGGCCAGAACTGGCGAGACCGGTCATACTCGCCCTACGTCGCACTCGGGGGACGGCCATGGCGAATCGATTCGACCTGAGGGCGTCCGCCTGCCCGCCCTCGCGGGGCGCGTGCGCCGCCGCCCGGCGACGCACCGTCGTGGGCGCCGACGGGGGAGGGGCCGACGTGGCACCCCGCCCGGGCCCTGCGGTACGGCATCATGGGAGCCTGCGGCCGGCGAGGTTCAGCGGGCGCACGATGGCCTGCCTCGCGGGGCCGAGCAACGCAGGCGAACCGGTTCGCCCACAAAGCTGCACTTTGAGGTACGCTTAGGCTCCCTGTTGGAGGTCAGTTGCCGAATCGGTTCGAGAAGCCAGCCTCGCCGGTGAACATCGGTGAGATCGCCAGCCGAGCGAAGGTCTCGCGGAGCACCGTCTCCTACGCCCTGAGCGGTAAGAAGCCCGTGTCGGAGGCGACCCGGGCGCGGATCCAGCGGGTCATCGACGAGATGGGGTACCGGCCGAACGCCAGTGCCCGCGCGCTGGCCAACGGCGAGACCCGCACGCTGGGCCTGGCGTTCCCGCCGGCCAGCAGTCATTACACCGACATGCAGCTGGATTTCATCGGCGGCGTCGTCGAGGCGGCGGCCGCCCGCGACTACGACGTGCTGATGTCGCCGGCCGGAGCGGGAGAGGAGGGCTCCTTCGCCCGGATGGTGGGAGAGCGCCGGGTGGACGGCGTGATCCTCATGGAGATCCGGTTGCGCGACGCCCGGGTCGACCGGATGCTCCAGACCGGGTTCCCCTTCGTGACGATCGGCCGCACCGGCAACCCCGAGGGGATGGCCTGGGTCGACCTCGACCACATGCGCCTGGTCCGGCGCTGCGTCCAGCACCTCTCCGATCTCGGCCATCGGCGGATCGCGTTCGTCAACCGCTCCGAGGAGTTGATCCGGGCGGGGTACGAGTCCGCGCGGCGCGGCCAGGACGGGTTCGCCACGGCGATCGAGGAACTCGGCCTGGTGGGCACCGTCTACCCGTGCGACGACGACGCCACCGGCGGAGAGGCCTGCGCGGCCCGCATCCTGGCCGACGCCCCGGAGACCACCGCCATCGTGACCCTGAACGAGGCCTCCCTGGGGGGTCTGTACCGGGGTCTCGGCCAGGCCGGTCGCAAGATCCCCGGGGACATGTCCATCACGGGTATCGCCGGGAACCGATGGGCCGACGCGGTGACGCCCACGCTGACCGCGGCCGACGTCCCCGCGCACGAGATGGGCCGCATCGCCATCGACTTCCTGCTGGAACGCATCTCGGCACCCTCAGCGCCCGCCCGGCACCAGCTCCTCGTCCCACCGATCTCCCTGCGGGCCAGCACCGGCCCGGCACCCTCGTTGTCCTGAACGGACTCCGGCCGGCCGCTGCGGCCGGCGACGGCGTGCCGATGGCAAGGGACGCGATGTGGGCCGCCTCCGACACCTTGCACGTCGCCGCCAGAGTCCCAGAGCTCTCCCAAGCGAGGGCGAGCATGACCGTTTTCACGTCCGGCGGCGTGTCCGGCGGCGAGGCTTAGGGGTGGGGTGCTTTTGCGGGGGCTTCTTACGGGTGGGTTGTTGTTGGGGAGTGCGGCCACGGGAGCTGTTGGGGGTGCGGCCGCGGACGATGCCGATCAGTTCCTCCATGAGGTCGGTCGTCGCGGTCTCGAGCCAGGCCAGGCCGATCTGGGACTGGGGGGCGTCGGTCACGGTTCGGTAGGTGAGGTCTTTGCGGTGGTGGAGGCGGGCCAGAGACTGAGGGAGCAGTAGGACGCCGGCCCCCGACGCCACCAGCTCGATCGCGTTCGCCGTGCTCTTGGGACGGGTGAAGGCGGGCTGCCCGGGGCGGTCGGCCCAGGTCAGGACCTCGTCGAACGGCTCGAACACATCCTCGTCGGCGAGATCGGCAAGCTCCACCTCCTCGACCGCGGCCACCGCGTGATTCTCCGGCACCACCACCACGGTCGTCTCCAGGTACAGCGGGATCACGTGGAGGGCTTCGCGGTCGACGGGCAGGCGCACGAACGCCGCGTCCACGCTGCCGTTCCGCAGCAGGGGGAGGGCCTCGCCGGCGGGCATCTGGATCAGCCGTAGGGGCACCTCCCGCACCCGCTCGGCCCACGCCCCGGCCCATTTCCCGGGCGTCACCCCCGGCGCGTATGCCAGCCGGAACTCACCCTTTGTCACCTTCTCAGCCTAGCCATGTCCAGACGGCTCCCTCCCGCTGGCTACCCTTGAGGTCATGAGCACGTCCAAGGCGAAGGCCCCGCAGACCATGAAGCCCGCGACCGCGGCCAAGAAGCTGGGGATCCTGCTGACGGCAGCGCCCGCCGAATTCCAGGAGGGCCTCGTCTCCCGGGACGAGTTGAACGCGCTCCAGGCCGACCCGCCCTCTTGGCTCGCCGACCTGCGCCGCGAGGGCCCCCACCCTCGCCAGGTCGTCGCCGCCAAGCTCCGAGTCTCCGCCTCGGGCCTGGCCCGCGCCGGCATCACCGGCCCCCTCACCACCGTCGAGATCGAGAACTTGAAGGCCGAAAACCCCGACTGGCTGGAGCGCGAGCGGGCCATCCAAACCGGGGTCCGCCAAGAGGAGCTCCGCCTCAAGCAGCAGCGCGCCAAAGCCCGACCCACGGGAACGAGGTAAGACTCCGCGGCCAGATGCCCCGACCATCTCCGTCAGCACCAGCAGGGACGCCCGGCGGTCCGCCCGTACCTCCGATCGCGCCCGCCGGGGGTGGGTGCCGGGCTCGGCCGGGTGGGCATCCACCCGCCGGCCACCGGCCCACGCGGCCACACCGAGCACGAGCGCGCCCAACTCACAGAACCCGGCGCGATCGGGGCGCAGGGTTCGGTCCGGTGGTCAGGGGGTGTGGGCGGCGATCTCGCGGCAGAACCACACCCTGGGCGGCGGGTCGTTAAGGACACCGACGGGCGGGGACATCCGGCAGGCCTTGGCGGCCTCGCTGATTTTGGCCTGGATGCCGGCGATGTCGTCGGCGTCGAGTTCGTAGATGGCGATACGGGCACTGTTGGAACTGCCCGACACCCCACCGGAGACACTGACGCTGGCGCTGCCCCAGCCCCAACTGCCCTGCGCCTGGGCCTGCGCCTCGGCCCGGTACTCGAAGGTCTTGCTGGCGTTGGCCTGATTGGACTGCTCGGAGTTGACGGTACGGCCGAACTCGTTCTGGGACTCGTCAGTGACCGAGTCCAGAATCGAGGAGGTCCGCTGCGTGGTCTCGGCCGAGCGTTTGTAGGTGCTGATACGGATGCTGGTGCGCTCGCCCGGCAGCAGCGAGAACGTCTTGATCGTGCGTCCCGGGCCGTACCGGCCGGGCAGCGAGGTCAGCCGGTAGTGCTCGACCAGCACCAGACCCGGCCGGCAGTGCGGAGGCGCCGGCACGAACCGATAGGCGAACGCCCCGGTCGTATCGCGCAGCACCACCAGCCTGGCACCACCGGTGAGCTGATGGACCACCGTCGCCTCGTCCAAATCGGCCACTGCCTCTATCAGCCCTGCCCGAGTGGCCTGATCGGGCGCCGCCGCGACATTGGGAAACACCGCGGGATCGAAGTAACCGGTGCTGCTGGCGGTCTTCCACGCGGCGGCGATCCGCTGCCGGGTCAGCGCGAACGGCGGCACCCGGGTACCGATCGTCTCCAGGCCGCTGTCGGGATCCTGATAGCCGTGCAGATAGATCAGCGGCGTCTTGTCCCTGGACCGCTGCCTGTCCTGGACCGCCAGCGAGGTGAACGCCAGCGGCTGCTCACTCACCTGGAAGTAGACCCTGCGACCGGCCATCGCCTGGGCCACCGGCTCTCCGAAGTCGACCGGGACCACCACGTCCTTGACGCCGACGCTGCCGCGATAGTTCAGCCGGAACGTCAACGACGTACCCTGCACCAGGTCCTGCCAGATGTCGGCGCCGTTCACCAGCTGCTTGAGCCTGATGCTCAGCGGCGTCGGGTCACCCTCGGGGCCATGCCCCAAGTCCACACCCCCGACCGCCGAACCCGAACCGCCTATCCAGGAAGGCACTGATCTTTCGCCGGACATCTGATCTCGATGACTACGTACGGGCGACGCCGACCGCTGCGTGAACCGCCCCGATTCGGAGAAGGCTCGGCGGGACCATCCCCGCGCGGGGATGGTTTCCGCACCCGGCAGGTAGGGCACGACGGGCCGTCCTGCTCCCCAAAGTCACTTCTCGGTGAAGGTGGTCGACGACTCCGGCGCGATCGTCGGGGGGCTGGCGGCGTGGACCTGGGCGGGGCTGTGTGGGATCAGCATGCTGTGGGTCCGAGAGGACGGCCGCATGGACGGCTGGGGATCAAAGATTCGTCTGGCCGCTGAGGAAAAGGCCCGGCAACGTGGGTGTGATCGGGTGAGCGTCTCCTGACCGCATCGATCCGGCCCTGGCCCCTGGCCGCCCCGGCCTCGCATTGACTTCCAAGTGGTTCACAAGTCCGGAGTGGGACCGTGGCGGTGCGCGGGCGGACGGGACGCCTGATCTGGGTGGAGGGCGGGGAGCCTTTTGGGCGGTACGGGGAACGGATCCGGTCACGACCCGGCGGCCGCACCGGCGCCGCCCGCCACCCCTCCCTGGAGCCTCGCCGGACGTCTCACGGGTCTCCCGCTGGTGCTCGCCGGCCCGATCGTGCGCGAGGTGACGGAGCAGTCGGTCACGGTCTGGGTCGCGATGAAGTCCCCGATCGGCCAGGTGACCCTCGCGGTGTACACGAACCCCGAGGGCACGGGCACCGCGGTGGCCACCGGCGGGCGCGCCCCGGTCCGGCTCGGCGACAACCTCTACCTGGTCGCGGTCACGGCGCGTACGCCGGAGTCGGCTCCGTTGCAGGCCGGCAGGGTGTACTACTACACCCTCGACTTCGGCGGCCGGAAACTGACGGACCAGGGAGTGGTGTCCAACCTCCCCGACGACAAGGAGAAGGAGCGGTTCAAGGTCCTCGCCTACGGCGGGGACAAGCTGCCGAGTTTCGCGCTGCCGCCCGTGGAACTGGCGCGGCTGCGCATCCTGCACGGGTCGTGCCGCAAGACGCACGCGCCGGGTTTCGACGCCATGCCGACGGTGGACCACCTGATCAGGCGCTCCCGCGAGGAGATGGGCCCCGATCCCTGGGCGCTGGTGCGGCCGCATCTGCTGCTGCTGACCGGCGACCAGTTCTACGCCGACGACGTCTCCGACGTGATGCTGGCCCTCGCCACCGACGCGGGCGACGTGCTGCTCGGCAAGGCCTGGGCCGAACCGCTGCCGGGTGCCGCCGGGAACAAGAAGCCGGCCGAACTGGCCCCCGGCCAGCGGGGGCAGCTGACTCTGAACGCCGGCTTCACCTCGGCCGTGCCCAATGTGGCGACGGCCAAGAGCCACCTCATGGGCTTCGGCGAGTTCGCCGCGATGTACCTCTTCGGCTGGTCGGACACGCTCTGGCCGGCCGACGCGCCGGCCATCGGCGACCCCACCGAGCGGGAGCGGACCTGGGCGATGCGCGGCTCCGTGGACGCCGTGCGCCGGGCGCTCGCCAACGTGATCGTCTACACCGCCCACGACGACCACGAGGTCACCGACGACTGGAACCTGAACCGCGAGTGGTGCTACCGGGTCTACGGCGACGGGGACAAACGTCCGCCGAACCCGCTCGGCCGCCGCATCGTGACCAACGCGATGTCGGCGATGGCTGTCTTCCAGTCGTGGGGGAACGTGCCGGGCCGCTTCGACCCCGGCCAGCCGGGAGATCTGCTGCTCACCGCGCTGGCGGCCCGCGCGCTCAAACCGGCCGACCAGCCGACGATCGACACGGTGGCGCGGCTGGCGGGCGTACCGCTCGGCCCGCCGCCCGCCCCGCCGCCCGGCTCGCTGACCGCCGAGCTGCCCCGGGACGCGGGCGCGCTGCGGTACGACTACGTGCTGACCTGGCCGGGCCGCCCGTTCGAGGTGATCGTCACGGATCCGCGCACCCGGCGCGGGTACGTGGCGGGCGACGTGCCGCCGCTCGTGAACCTCAACCTGGATCCGCCCGCGGTGCTCAGCGACGCGGCGATCGACGAGCAGATCCCGGCCGGTGCCGGCCCGTACGTGACGCTGGTCGTGCTGGGCGGGCCGCTGCTCGGCGTGCCGTGGATCGAGGAGCGGCAACTGACGCACGACGAACAGGCCGTCTGGACGGACGACGCCGAGGCGCCCGCGCTGCGGCAGCGCTCCTTCCACCGGCTGATCGGGCGGCTGGCCAGACGATCGCACCGGATCATCGTGCTGTCGGGCGACGTGCACTACGGGTTCGGCATCCAGGCCTCGATCTGGATGAACCGGCCGTACGGCGACCCGGGCCCGCTGCCAGCACCCCGCCGGGTCGACCTTGTGCAGTACACCGCGAGCGCGCTCAAGCACCAGGGCGAGGGCTGGCGCTCGACGGCGACACTGCACACGGACGGCTACAACGCCGGCGCCGCCCTGGGCGGCGTTCTCGGCACCACGCTGCAACACAATCCCGACGACTGGGCAGGCTGGGGAGAGGCACTGACCGGCCGGGACGTGCGGGTGCCGTGGTACGCGAACCGGCCGCCGTTCATGCGCGACACGCCCGCGCGGGCGAACGTCACCGACCGGTCCGCCCTCCTCGACATCTACCGGCCGGAGGACTGGCGGTACCGGCTCCGCTACCTGCCCGGTGCCAGGTCGGCACCGCCCATCAGGATCACTCCGCGTGAGCAGCCGCCTCCGGACGCGCCCGCCGAAGTCCAGCTCGCCTACCAGAAGGACACGGCCACGGTGATCGACGAGGACGCCGCCAACCGCACGGGCAAGGAGATCGTCGGCGTGAACAACCTCGGCGAGATCCGTTTCGCCGCGGGCAGCGACCCGTCCAGCATCCCGCTGTCGGTCTCGCAGATCCTCTACTGGGCCGTCGACGCGACCGGTGCGCCGTCGCAGCAGACGGCCTATCCCGTCACCCTCGACCCGACCGACGACACCAACGTGCCCCCCCAGGTCTGGAAGGCGAGGCCATGAGCGACCAGGACTTCGGACGCACGCTCGCGGCGGAGGTCGGCGCCCTGCTGGAGCCCGCCACGTCGGCGCTGGGCAGCCCCGAGCGGCTGAGCGCGCTGCTCGGCGAGATCGGCTGGGATCTCGACGCGCTGACCGGCTTCCCGGTCTCCCGGGTCGTCGCACTGCTGACGGCGGCCGACGCCGCCTACCGGCAGCTCGCGGGCCTGGTCGCCCAGCCGCCCGCCGACCTCGCCGCAGCGCGCGCGGTCCTCCCCGCGCTCGCCCGGTGCTTCGACGCCGTGCGCGCGGTCGCCACGGCGTTCGACGGCTGGAGCGGCCCCAAGCCCGCCGGGTTCGCCGAACTCGGCACCGACCTCGTCGAACTGCTGGTCGTCCGGTACCTGCGCGACCGGAGGCCGCGGCTCGGCGTGGTGCTGCGGGCGCTGGGCCTGGTCGAGCCCCGGCCCGCCGAGGACCTGCCACCGATGGTCATCGACGCCACGAGCGGGCTCCCGGTGCGGTTCCCCGCCGGACCCGACCGGGTCCGGCTGGACCGGCTGCCCCGGCTCCTCGGGGCCCCGGTGCCCCTGCTGCGCGAGCTCTACCTCGGCCAGGACGGGCTGCGCACCCGTGACGCCGCCGACCGGGCGGCCGACCGGATCCTCCCGGTCATCGGGGCGGTGCTGTACCACCTGGGCCTGCAGGCACGGTACGGTCCCCTGCTCGACGCGTCGGCGGGCCGGGACCTGCAACGCTCGGTGGCGCACATGCTGCACGTGCGGCTGCCCCTCGACGACGCGTTCGCCGACCCGGCCGGCCTGTCGTCCCGGATCAACCTGGCGATCGCGCTGTCCGGAGCCCAGGACGGCGACCTCGGCCTGGTCGTCACCCCGCACGCGATGGCGGCGCTGTCGCGCCGGTTCGGGGGCTGGCAGGCGGACCTGACCGCCGAGCTGGACGGCGCGGGAGTCTTCGCCGTCGGCCCGAAGGGGGTCCGCACCGACTCGCCGAAAGGCGGCGCGGTACGGGTCCGTACCGGGCTGAGCCTGGTCCGGCGGGCCGAGGGGGACCAGCCGGCGTTCCTCGTCGGTGGCACCACCGGCACCCGCTTCGAGATCACCGGGCCGGTCACCTTCACCGCGCTGGCCGACCTGGCGGCGGACCGGCAGGAGTTCGGGTTCGAGTTCACCACCGGCCCCGCGGCGCTGATCGTCTCCGCGGGGGACGGCGACGGGTTCCTGCGGAAGATGATGGCCGGCCAGACCCGCCTGGACTTCGCCTTCGGCCTGGGGTGGTCGCGGCAGCGCGGGCTGTTCCTGACCGGCGGAGCGGGGCTGGAGGCCGAGTACGTCATCGACGCGGGCGTCGGCGAGCTGGCCCGGCTGGACCGGGTGACGCTGTCCGTGCGGCCGTCGACCGATCCCGACGCGCACGCCGTCGACCTGGTCGTCACCGCGTCCGGGAGGGTACGGCTCGGCCCGGTCGGCATCGACATCCAGCGGATCGGGCTGCGCGGCGCCCTGACCTTCCCGCCGGGCGGCGGCAACCTCGGCCCGGCCGACCTGGACCTGGCGTTCCAGCCGCCGAGCGGAGTCGCGCTCAAGGTGGACGGCGGCGCGGTCACCGGAGCGGGCTTCCTGTCCTTCGACCCGGCGGCGGCGCGGTACTCCGGCGGCATCGACCTGGACTTCGCGACCTTCCGGCTGGCCGCGATCGGGCTGCTCACCACCCGGCTGCCCGGTGGCAGGCCGGGCTTCTCCCTGCTGGTCATGATCAATGCCAGGTTCCCGCAGCCGATCCCGCTCGGGTTCGGCTTCAACCTGGCCGCGGTCGGCGGGCTGCTCGGCATCAACCGCGCGGCGGACGTGGACCGGCTGCGGGCCGGGCTGCGCAACGGCGCGCTGACGGCCCTGCTGTCCCCGGGCGACGTCGTCGGCGACGAGCGGCATCTGATCGAGGACCTGGACTCGCTGTTCCCGGTCACCCCGGGCCGCTACATCTTCGGGCCGACGGCCAAGCTCACCTGGGGCGTGCCGACGGTCGTCACCATCGATCTCGCGCTGGCACTGGAGCTGCCCAAGCCGCTGCGGTTCATCGCCGCGGGCCGGATCAGGCTGCTGCTGCCCGACGAGCGCGCGCCGATCGCCGACATCAAGATGGACGCCATCGGGGTCCTCGACACCGGCGAGGGCACGCTCTCCATGGACGCGGTCCTGTACGACTCGCAGATCGCCGGCTGGCGGCTGTCCGGTGACATGGCGCTGCGCGCGCGGTGGACCGGCAAGACCGACTTCGTGATGAGCGCCGGCGGTTTCCATCCCCGGTTCCGGCCCCCGCCCGGCTTCCCGGCGCTGCGCCGCATGACGATGGCGATCGGCGGCGACCAGGTGCGGGTCCGGCTGTCGGCCTACCTCGCGCTCACCGCGGCGACCCTGCAGATGGGGTCGAGCGTGGAGGTGTACGCGCAGGTGGGGGATCTGACCGCCACCGGGAGCTTCACCTTCGACGCACTGGTGCGGTTCGACCCGTTCGGCTTCGAGATCGACGTGGCGCTCAGCCTCGACGTGCGGTGGAAGGGCAAGCTGCTGCTCGGGGTGTACGCGGAACTGCACGTCAGCGGCCCCGGACGGTGGCACATCCTCGGCCGGGCCGAGATCCACGTGCTGTTCCTGAAGATCCGCGTCTCCTTCGAGGGCTACTTCGGCGACGAGCCGCCGCAACCGGCCCTGCCACCCGAGAGGGTGGCCGACCGGGTCCGCACCGCCCTCGGGCAGCGCGGCGCCTGGCACGTCGACGAGCCGGGCGGCCGGCAGCCCGCCCTCACCATGCGCGCCGACCTGCCCGCCGACCTGCTGCTGGTCTCGCCCGCCGCGCGGGTGACCGTGCGGCAGGCCGTCGCGCCCGTGGGCGGGATCCGGCTCGACCGGCTGGGCCGGGCCCGGCTGGTGGGCGACCGCGAGGTCCGGATCCAGACGGCGACGCTCGGTGGCCGGCCCTGCCCGACCACCGAGGTCAAGGACGCGTTCGCGCCGGCGCAGTTCTTCGACCTCGATGACGAGGAGAAGCTGACCCTGCCCTCGTTCGACCAGCTGCCCTCCGGGGTCGCACTGACCGCCGCGGACACGGTCGACTACGACCGTGCGGGCCCACCGGCGATCCCCATCACCTATACGACTCTGGTGGTGGACGCGCCCGACCCGGTCACGGCCCACGCCATGTCGATCGACCCGGGCAAACCGCTGCCGGTCAAGCCCCGGCAGGCGCCCGACTGGACACTCGGCGGCGCCGAGCTCGGGGTGCTCGCCAAGGCCGGCGCGGCGGCGCGGGCCGACACCCGCACCGGTGGCCTGGCCCGCTTCGACGCCCCCGGCCTCGACCTGGCCGTCCGCGACACCGCGTACGAGGTCGTGTCGGCGCACACGCTCACCCCGGCGGGCCCGCGCCCGGCCACCGGTGAGCGCTGGAGCCGTTCGGAGGCCAACGACCGGCTGCGCCGCTGGCTCGACGGCCATCCGGCAGACGCCGGGAAGCTGACGATCGCGCCCGTGCACGAGGCCGGCACGGCCACCGCGTCGCGCCGCCGCCTGAGCAGCCTGGAGATCGGGGTGCCGAAATGACCGGCCCGGGAACGCCCGCCACCGCCGCCACCGTGCCCGTCGCGCGGCGCCGGCTGCTGTCCTGGGTCCGCGACGGGGTGTCGGCCGGCGCGGGCGCCGCCGACCCCGGGCACGGGCCGCTGCCCGCCCGGCTGAGCGTGACGACCGGCCTGACCGTCAACGGCGTCGCCGTGGCCGGGCCGCTGCTCACCCTGCACGGACCCGGTGACATCACCGCCGTCGACCCGCGCCAGGTCGTGCGCACCGATCCGGTGCCCGGCGCGTCGTCGTTCGAGCCGGACCACCTCGCGCTGGTGGAGTTCGACGACCCGGGGCTGCCGTGGCGGCTCACGCCCGCCGCTCCGGCCCCGCAACGCGGCCTGCGGCCGTGGCTGGTGCTCGTCGTGGTCGACGTGACCGCGACCGGTGTCTCCTTCGACGCGCCGCCCGGCGGCCGGCTGCCGGTGCTGACCGCGCCGGCGGCCGAACTGCCCGACCTGGCCCACTCGGCCGCCTGGGCGCACACCGAGGTGAGCGCGGCCGACGGCGAGGACGTCGGCGCGCTGCTGCGGGACGCGCCCGAGCGCAGCGTGTCACGGCTGATCGCCCCCCGCAGGCTCACCGCCGGCGGCACGTACCTCGCCTGTGTGGTGCCCGCCTTCGAGCACGGCAGGCTGGCGGGGCTCGGCAAGCCCGTGACCGGAGACACCACCGCCCCCGCGTGGGAGGCCGCGTCCGGGTCCGTCCGGCTCCCCGTCTACCATCACTGGTCGTTCACCACCGGGCCGGACGGCGACTTCGCCGCCCTGGCCCAGCGCCTGCACGGCGTCCAGGCCGACCCCGGCCTGCGGCTGCTGACCTACAAGGACGCCGACCCCGAGCTGCGCGCCGCGCTCGGCTCCGACCCTGGCCTGCTGTGGCTGCCGCCCGCGCTGACCGCGCCGGGCACCGTGCTGTCCGGGGGCCCGCCGGCCGGATACGTCACGGCGATGGGCACCATCCTCGGGCGGGGCGCCACGGCGGTGGCGCCGCCGGTGTACCTCGCCGGGCACACCGGTCGCGCCGCCGGCTGGAGTGGCACGGAACCGCTGTGGATGCGCCGGCTCAACACCGACCCGAGGCTCCGCGCCGCCGCGGGCATCGGCGCCGAGGTCGTCCGGATCCACCAGGAGGCGCTGATGGCGTCGGCCTGGCGGCAGGCCGCGGACCTGGACCGGGTCAACCGCGAACTGCAGCACGGCCGGCTCGGCCAGGCGGTCGGTGAGAGCCTGTACGAGCGGTTCTTCAGTCTCGGCACGGGCGGTGCGTCCCTGCTGCCGGCCGGCTCGGCCGACGTGATCGTCGCGCGGACGGCGACGGCGCAGCGCCGGCTGCCCGGGCAGGGCGCCGGCGACACCACCGTCGCCGACGAGCTCGCGGCGCACCCGCCCACGGCCGCGGCGGTCTCGACCGACCTGCAGCGGGCCACCCGGCCGGCAGGCCCGGTGGCGCGGGCGGCCGGTGCGACGACCGAGGAGCCGCTGCGCTCACCGATCAGCCCGGTGGCCACCGGCGCGGTCCAGCCCGCCCCGCCGGTGAAGGCGTCCGCCGACACCGCCGTCTTCGACCGCTACTCCGGCACGACCGTGAAGTACCGGCAGATCACCCCCGCGCTCGTCGATGCCGCGCCCGCCTGGTGGGACGGGCTCGGCGGCGGTGTGCGGCCCGCCTGTACCCCGGGGCCCATCGGCTACCTGGCCGACCTGGCGATCGTCCAGCAGGACCCGTCCGCCGGCCGGCCGACCCGCCTGACCCTGCACGGCAACGTGGACTTCGACGCCCGGCCGCAGCGGATCGGGGCGGCGTACCCGCTGCCCTACGATCCGCCGGTTCCCGGGTTCGCGCTCATGGGCGTCCGGCTGGGCAGGTTCGGGACGGCGCCCGACCCGTCGCTGGTGATGGTCGGCGTCCAGGCGTACGCGAACTCCCAGATGGAGCTGGGGCGGCCCTGGATCCGGTCGATCCCGCAGATCACCACCACCGGGCACGGCACGCCCGGACCCTGGATCCAGGCGGACTTCCAGGACGACCCCTTCCTCACCGCCGACCTGACCATGCGCCGGGTGCCCTACGTGAACGAGGTGAGACAGGAGACCGTCGTCGCGTACACCACCTGGCGGACCAACGCCACCGGCACCGTCAGTTTCATGAGCGTCCTGCCCGACGGCAGCGCGGGGCCGCTCCAGTCGATCTACCTTCCCGAGATGTCGGCCGGCGGGCCCGTCGACGTCTCGGCCGACATGATCCCGGTCGTCGTACCGGCCGGGCAGCCCTATGCCGAACCACGTGACCTCCTGCTGACCTGGGTCGACGAGTACATCGAGAACGCCGACACCGACTTCCCGATCCCGTACTGGCGGATCGGCTGGTGCGTGATCAAGAACTTCGGCGCCGGAGCGCAGACCGCGACCGCGGCGGGACAGCTGCTGCCCTGGGGGCAGCGCGACCCCGCGGATCCCTTCCGGCCGCGGCTGAGCGTCACCGTCACCGACATCGACGGCGACGGCAGGCCCGACATCGTCCTGCACTTCACCGACCGTGTGACGGTGCCCGCGCCGGGCGGCGGCTGGGCGAGCGAGAACCGGCTGTACCAGCTGGTCGGGTTCGGCCTGCGCTCCGACGGGCGGGTGTCCTCCTGGGGACGGCGCCACCGGCTGCCCATCACCCCCGGTGGGCTGGACCAGCTCGTGCTCGGCACGCTCGGGGACATCGACAACGCCCGGCCGGCCCGCCTCGGCCGGATCGGCGACCGCTTCAAACAGGCGGCGCGGACCCACCAGAGCCGGCTCATCCGCCCGGCCACCACCGCCCCGCAGCCGCCGCAGCCCGCGTCGTACCAGATCGGGGCCGTGGCCGGCGGGGTGAGCGACAGCCTGCGCCCCGGTGACACGCTGCCGGCGCGGGTACTGGACCGGATCGACTCGGGCGGCACGCCGCTGCCCGAGACCCCCGCCTCGCTCACCGCGGCCGACGAGCCGCCGCCCGATCCGCTCCGGCCGCGCCGCTACGAGCCGGCCTTCCCGCAGGCCATGTCCGAGCCGCTGCGGGAGCTCTTCCCCGAGCTGGTCTTCCCCGCCGCCGACGGGATGCCCGCCGACTCCGTCGCGCTGATGGCCGGCGACCCGGAGCTGATCGCCGCCTACCTCGCGGGGGTCAACGACGCCTTCGGCCGCGAACTGCTGTGGCGGAACTTCCCCTCGTCCGGCCGGGCGACCTGGTTCCGCCGGTTCTTCGACGTACGCGGCGCGGGCTCGGTCTACGACGGCGACATCCGCGACATCGCCGACTGGGGCACCGGCGACCTGGCCTCGGCCGTCACGGGCCCGGCGGCCTCCGGCAGCGTGATGCTGCTGGTCCGGGCCGAGCTGCTGCGGCGGTTCCCGGGGGTGATCGTGCAGGCGGTCGCGGCCCAGTGGGCCGGCCGGCCGGCCTACCGAGACCCGACCGGCCAGGTACTCGCGCCGAGTTTCGTGGGCCGCGTCGGCACCGACGTGAGCATGTTCAGCTTCCCGATCAGCGCGGCGGCCGCGCGGGGCGGGGCCGCCCCGCCCGCCTCGGCCGGCTGGTTCTTCGTCTTCGCCGAGCCACCGGCCGGCGCCCGGTTCGCCGCCTCCACCGACCAGGCGTGGACCGACCCCTCGGCCCACACCGCGGCGGCGCTGCTGCGCCCGCCGTTCCGGATCGCGATCCACGCGTCAGACCTGCTGCCCGCATCCGCCCACGTGGCGCCGACCGACCCAGGAGCCACGGCATGAGCGTCTCGTCGCCGGAGTCCGTCCCCTGGCCGCAGCTTCCGCCGGGCGTGCCGATCCTGCTGTTGCCGATCCGCATCGAGACCCTGTACTACGAGGGACTCCGGGTACGGATCTACCCCGACACCGTGCACGTGGACGCGCACGAGCCCGTCCTGACCGAGGGGGAGATCGACAGCGGCCTGCAGTACTGGGCCGACGTCACGGCGGCCGGGACGGACGCCGACCGGCTGGCCGCCGCCTGGTCACCGCTGGCCGCCAGGTTCGGAGTGGAGCGCGCCGCCTGGGTCGCCCGCACGACCCGTGCCGGCCGGCCCGCCGGGACACCGCGCACGGCCGGCTGGACCAGCGCTCCGGTCGCCCGGCTGCTGCCCACGCGCTGGCACGTCGCGGGCTTCGACTTCCACGGGTACCAGCCGGTGTGCGTGTTCGACGTCGCGGGCTCCGAGATCACGGGGGACCTCGCCGTGGGACCCGACCCGACCAAGGGGCTCGCGCCCGAGCCGGTGCCCGCAGACGGCACGGCCGTCGACCCGGGGATGCGGTGGATGATCGACTACGCGGCGGCCGAGGCGGCCGGGATGGCCGTCACGATCCCCAACCCCAGAGAGGTCGACCGGCTGCTGGTCTACGGCGTGGACGAGTCCATGACGCCCGATAAGGGCCAGGAGCGGCTCGCCGCGCTGCTGGAGGCGCACTACTACACCGACGGCCTGGGCTTCGTCGACCCCGGCACTCCGACCAACAACACCGCGGCGCAGCGGTCCGGCCTGGCGCCGCTGAGCACGGCGCTCAGCGAGCGGTACCGGCTCGGCGACGGCACCGCCACCGCCCGGCCACCGCACCCGGCGGGCAGCGTCGGAGCCGATCTGGCGACCGCCCTCGGTCTGAAGGGCGGCGCCGGAGGGGTACTGGCCCGCGACCCGGCCGGTGCCCGGGTCGACCACCAGGCGGCGATGAACACCGTCGTCTGGCCGTCGAGCTGGGGCTACTTCCTGACCCACATCCTGGAGGGCGTCGGCCTGAACGCCGTCCGCGCGGGCAGGCGGCACTTCATCGACCACGTCCGGGCCGGTGGCCCGCTGCCCACCCTCCGGCTCGGCGCGCAGCCGTACGGCGTGCTGCCCGTCATGACGATCCTGGAGGGGAGCGAGTTCGCGGACGACCCCGTACTGAGCGTCATCGCGGGCCGTACCGACTCGCTGGCCGTCTCGTGGCTCGCCGCCGCCAACCAGTTGCCCGACCCCTCGACCGGGCGGCCACGGCCTCCGGCGGGCGACGCGGCGCCGCCCGGCGACCCGGTGCTCGGACCGCTGCTGCGCACCCTCGCCCTGCAGCCCAAGTCGGTGCGGTACACCGGGCGCAGCGTGATCGGCCAGGAGTACATCAGCTCGCTCTGGCGGTTCCTGCGGCTCGGGCTGGCCGACGGCTGGCGGAACGCCCCGTACGAGGCGGCGAGCGGCGCGCTCCTGGGGATGGCGCTGCAGCCCGAGCAGCGGCACAACGAGGCGGTCTTCGCCGAGGAGGCATTCGCCGTCACCGGGCCGATCGTGGGCGCCGATCCGGGCACGTACATCACCGAGATCCTCGGCCGCGCGCCCGCGGCGCTGCGCGACGCCCCGGAGCGCGGCCAGACCCCGCTGCTGTACCGGGTGCTGCGCGACGCCGCGCTGCGCGAGCTGTGGACCGGCCTGCTGCTGGTCGACGGGGGCTCCCGCCGGTACGTCGAGGACGAGCTGATCGACCTCGACGACACGGTCTCGCCGACGCTGTGGCGCGGCCTCGACGGGCCCGCGCCGCCCGCGCACGGCGGACCCGCGGTGACCGTCGGGCAGTACCTCGACCAGGCCGCCCGCGCCGTGCAGGACCCCGGCGATCCGAACGTCGCCGACCTGCGGGAGTTCCGGGCCCGCGCCGCCGAGCTGGCGGCCCTGCCCGCGGCCGAGCTGGACGGGCTGCTGCGCGGCAGCCTCGACCTGGCGTCCCACCGGCTCGACGCCTGGTCCACCTCGCTCGCGACCCGGCGGCTCGCGGGCATCCGCACGGCCGGACGGCAGCCGACCGGGGTGGTCGTCGGCGGCTACGGCTGGGTGACCGACCTGAAGTGGCAGCAGCTCGACCACCACCTCGAAACGCCGCCGGAGGAGCACCAGCCGCTGTACCGGGCGCCGGGCAACGCCGGGTACGTGCACGCACCGTCCCTGCGGCACGCGACCACGGCCGCCATCCTGCACGCGGCCTACGTCGCCCGCGGCGGGCCGGCGGGCCGCGCGGGCGCGGTCGCCGTGGACCTGAGCGCCGACCGGGTGCGCCTGGTCGCCCGGCTGCTCGACGGCGTCCAGGCCGGGCAGTCGCTCGGCTCCGTGCTCGGCTACCGGTTCGAGCGGGCGCTCGCCGAGGGCGGCGTCGCCGGTGTGCCCCAGCTCGTCGAGCCGTTCCGGCTGCTCGCGCCCTGCCGGGTGCAGACGCTGAAGGCCGACGGCGACGCGGCGGAGACCACCGAGCCCGGCGCCGTCACCGACGGCCTCGTGCTGCTCGGCCTCTGGCGGGACGGCGGGGTGCCGTGGGGCACCGCACCCGACCCGTCGCGGCCCGACGACAAGCTGCCCGCCGAGGGCACGGGCGGACACCGCCTGTGCGTGAGCGCGCTGCAAGGGCTCGCCGAGGCGGTCGACGCGCTGGCCGACGCCGCCCTCGCCGAGGGCGTGCACCAGCTCGCCGGGGGCAACGCCGCGCGCGGCGGCGCGGTGCTCGACGCGCTCGCCAAGGGCGACACGCCGCCGCCCGACCTCGACGTCGTCCGCACCCCGCGCACCGGGGCGGTGCACACGCACCGGCTGATGTTCCTCGGCGCCGTGAACGCCGCGGCCGACGTGCCCGTCTGGCCGACCGACGGCCGCCAGGTGCGGGCCGGGCTGGAGCCCACCCTCAACGGCTGGGCCGCCGCACTGCTCGGCGACCCGGGCAGGGTGCGGTGCCGGGGCGTGTGGCGCGCGCCGGACGGGTCCGTACGGGCCTCGGCCGAGGTCAGCCTGGCCGACCTCAAGCTGTCGCCGCTGGACGTGGTGTGCATGGCCGGCGGCGACCGGGCGGACCGCCGGTACGAGCTGCGGCAGCGCTTCGTCGACCAGCTGCGCCTCCGGCGGCCGGCGGGGGTGCCCGAGCAGCCGATGCCCGAGCCCGACTTCGGCCGGCAGGCAGGCTGGGCGCCCACCCTGCTCAGCGTGTCGGAGCTGCTGTCGATGGCGGCCGGCGTACGGGCCGCGCTGCTGGCGGCCAGACCCGTGCGGGGTGAGGATCTGGCGCCCCCCGGGGACGCGCTGCCGATCGCCTGGAACGTCACCGGGATGCGCCAGCGCTCGCTCACCGCGCGGACCGGGCTCACCACCAAGCGCGGGGACCTGGCGGCGGCCGTCCAGGCCGGCGACATCGGCGCGATGGGCGGCGCGCTGTTCTCGCTCGCCTCGCACGGCATCCCGGGCGCGATGCCCGAGATCGGCCGCGACTGGACCGACGCCTGGCGGGCCGAGCTGGTCGCCCAGGGCACCGCGGTGGTCGCCGAGGCCGATCGGCGGCTGGCCGCGGACGCCGCGCTGGAGGCCGGCTTCGACACCGCGACCGCGACACCGTACGCCCGGATCCGGCACGAGACCGAGCGACTGCGGATCCTGCTCGGCGAGGACTTCCCGGTGGCGCCCACCTGGACGCTGCCGGCCGCCGCGCAGGGCACGCTGACCGAGCTGCTCTCGCACAGCGCCGCGCTGCTCGACGGCGACCGGGCCGCCACCGGCGTCTGGCTCGACCGGCTGGCCCGGGTGCGCACCGGCGTACGGCGGCTGCAGGAGGTGCTGGCGCGCGCCGAGGTCACCGGCGCGCCCGCGGCCGGTGCGCTGACGATCGCCCAGCTGCCCTACTCCGCCGACGAACGGTGGGCGGCGCTGCCTCCCAAGAAGCCGGGCCGCCGGGCCGACCGGACCGCGCTGGCCGTGCACACGGTACGGCCGGTGGGCACGGCGGGCGAGATCACCGGGCTGGTGTTCGACGAGTGGACCGAGATGGTGCCCAACCTCGCCGAGACCACCGCCGTGACCTTCCACTACGACGCCCCCTCGTCGCGCCCGCCGCAGTCCCTCCTCCTGGCCGTGCCGCCCTCCCCGGCCACCGCGTGGAGCCCGTGGGCGCTGCGCCAGACCATCTCCTCGGCGCTCGACCTGGCACAGATACGGACCATGGACCTGCCCGGGGTCGGCGAGTTCGGCCACTTCCTGCCCGCGCTGTACTTCGCGCTGAACGAGACCCCCGCGACCGTCTCCACCGACCTGACCGGAGCAGGCGCATGACGATTCCACCGAACCCCTCCGTCACCACCTGGACCCGGCTGGAGCCGCTGACCCGGCAGCCCGACTTCGGGGAGAGCGTCGCGGCGCGGATCGAGGACCCGGCCTGGCTGCTCGGCCGGCAGTGGCAGCTCGGTGAGTTCACCGCGAGCTCCGGCGGCTCACCGGCGAGCGTACGGATGCGCGTCAACGCCGGCCGGCTGTCGGCGTACCGCGGTTCGGGCGGCTCCGGCACGACGGCCGCCGGCTACGACCACGCCAGGTTGCCGCTGGAGACCCTGGTCGAGCGGGAGGCCGACCACGGCGATCTCGGGCTGCGGGCCGACGGCGGCCGGCTGTTCCTGCGGCTGCTCACGCAGTACGGGGTCGGCAAGTTCCGGCAGGCCTTCATCACCGCGTACCCGCTGCCCGCGCCGGACTCGGGGAATCCGGCCGTGGACGCCGCGGTCACCGCCGACCTCGGGGTACTGATCGGCCGGGTGCCGGACGGGGCCGCGCTGGCCGCCGCGTTCGCCTCCGGCGTCGTGATCCCCGGTCGTACGGCCGCCCTTCTCCCACCGGACGGGCCGCCCCCGGCCGACCCCGACCAGCGGGCGGTCGAGGCGGCGGCGGCCGCGTTCCGCACGGCGTGGGCCGGCTACGTCAGCCGTCCCGGCGCCGAGACCGCCCCGTGGGACCCCGAGCGGATGGAGCACGCCTTCGCGCTCGGCGCCCGGCTCGGCACGGACTCCGTCACCCTGGTCTCGCGGGAGTTCCTCGGCGGCGACCTCGACTGGTACGACCTGGACGTCGCCGCCGACGGCACCCAGGTGCCCGCGACAGAGCCGTCGACCGACATCGTCGGCACCGGGATCCCGACCCCGGTCCGGTATCCGGGGATGCCCGCCGACCGCTGGTGGGAGTTCGAGGACGGCCGCGTCTACTTGGGCGGCATCGAGACCGGCGCCACCGACCTCGGCCACATGCTCCTCGCGGAGTTCGCCACCCTCTACAGCAACGACTGGTTCACCCTGCCGGTCGAGCTGCCCGTCGGCACCGTCGCCCGGGTCTCCTCGCTGGTGGTCACCGACACGTTCGGCATCCGTACCGTGATCGAGGCAGCCTCCCACCCCGACTGGGAGATGTTCCGGATGTGCGGGGGAGGGGCCGAGCGCGAGCTGTTCGTGCTGCCGCCCGCCCTCACCCACACCCTGGACGGGGAGCCCGTCGAGGACGTGCTGCTGCTCCGCGACGAGGCCGCCAACCTCGCCTGGGGCGTCGAGAGCCTGGTCGAGACCCAGGCCGGCCGGCCGCTCGACCGGCACGAGCTGTACCTGGCGGCGTTGCGCGCGGCTCCGCCGCCCGCGCCCGCCGCGCCCTCCGCGGCCCAGCTGGAGTACCGGCTGCGCGCCGGCGTGCCACCCGCGCACTGGATCCCGTACGTGCCGCAGGCCGTCACCGGCGGGCTGCGGCTGACCCGGTCCGCCATCGGCCAGCCGGCCCCGCCGCTGGGCAGGCTGCTCGCGGCGTCGGCCTGGCTGGCCGACGAGGAGGTCCCGCGCGAGGGGGCCCGGGTGACCCGGCGGTGGCGGCTGGCCCGCTGGATCGACGGCTCGACCCACCTGTGGCAGGCGCGCAGCAAGCGGGCCGGCCGGGGCGAGGCCTCCAGCGGGCTCCGCTATGACGTGCTGAACCGCCCGGGGGAGCAGCCGCCGGGCTGAGCGGTCCGGTACGGGCGGGCCCGCGCTCGGGCCCGTTCGCGGGGGCCGGCGTGACCGTTGTCACCTTCGGTCAACTCCAGAGCGAACAGTGCAAATTTATGGCGAAACAGGTTAATCTCATCCCTGTGTCGGGGCGGGCACGAACGGGATCGCGGGGTTCGCGATGGCGGTGGTGGCTCTCGGGGTTCTCGGATCCCTGACGGCTGATGTGGACGGGCGGCGGGTCACTCTGGGAGGGCCACGGCAGCGCGCCGTGCTCGCGGTACTCGCGATCGCGCGCCGCCGGGTGGTTCCGGCCGAGCGGATCGTCTCGGCCGTGTGGGGCACCGGCCGGCCGCCGGCGCCCACCACACTGCACGCGTACATCTCCCAGCTCCGCCGTGCCCTGGAGCCGGAGCGGCGGCCTCGTACGCCGGCCCGGGTCCTGGTCCGGGACGGTCCCGGCTACGTGCTGCGGCTGACGGCGGAGGCGGTCGACGCGGAGCGTTTCACCGAGCTGGCCACCCGCGGCGGCCAGGCGTTGCGGCGCGGCGACCCGGGCACCGCGGCCGCCCAGCTCGACGCCGCCCTCGCGTTGTGGCGCGGTCCGGCGTACGCGGACCTGCGCAACGTCGCGTTCACCGCGCCCGAGGTGGCCCGGCTGGAGAACCTGCGGCTGACCGCCCGCGAGGACCGGTTCGCCGCCCAGCTGGAACTCGGCCGGCACGCGGCGGTGGCGGGCGAGCTCCGCGCGCACGTCGCCGAGCATCCGCTCAGCGAGCGCGGCTGGGAACTGCTGGTGCTGGCGCTGTACAGATCCGGCAGGCAGAGCGATGCCCTGCGCGCGCTGCGCGACGTCCGCCGCACGCTGGCGGACGAGCTCGGCCTCGACCCGGGCCCCGCGCTGCGCGAGCTGGAGGCGGCGGTCCGTATCCATGATCCTCGGCTGGACTCCTCCCCGGCGCGGCCGGACGGGCCCGCCGAGGGCCGGGTGCCGGGCAGGACGGTCGTCGCGACCGGGCGCGCCGCCGGCAACGTCCCCTGTGCACTGTCCTCCTTCGTCGGCCGTCGCGCGGAGGTGGCGCGGGCCGGCGAGCTGCTGACGGCACACCGCCTGGTGACGTTCACCGGGCCGGGCGGTGTCGGCAAGACCCGGTTGGCATTAGAGGTGGCGCGCGACCGGGCCGAGGCGGACGGCCGGTGGGTCGTGGAGCTGGCCGGGCTGGAGGCGCCCGAACTGCTCGGCAGCACGGTCGCGGACGCTCTCGGGGTGCTCGGCGCGGCCGACGGCGCCGACCTGGGAGCGGCGCTCGGTGACCGGGAGCTGATCCTGGTGCTCGACAACTGCGAGCATCTGGTGTCCGCGGCCGCGGAGTTCGCCGCCGCGCTGCTCGCCCGCGCGGGGCTGGTCCGGGTGCTCGCCACGAGCCGCGAGCCACTCGGCGTCGCGGGCGAGGTCGTGTACCCGGTCGGACCGCTGCCGCCGGGCGGCGACGCGGTCGAGCTGTTCCTCGGCCGGGCCGCCGCGGTGCTGCCCGACTGGACCCCGACCGAGGCCGAGCGCGAGACCGTCGCGGCGATCTGCGCCGCCCTGGACGGCATGCCACTCGCCATCGAACTGGCGGCGGCGCAGTGCCGGGTACTGTCCATCGACCAGATCGCGGCACGGCTGGACGACCGGTTCGCGCTGCTGGTCGGAGGCCCCGCCACCGGCCCGGCCCGGCATCGGACGCTGGAGGGCACGGTCGCCTGGAGCCACCGGTTGCTCGACGCCCGGGAACGCGAGCTGTTCGGCCGGCTCAGCGTCTTCGCGGGCAGCTTCGACCTCGACGCGGCCGGCGCCGTGTCGGGCGGCGGGCCGGTGCTGGAGCCGCTGACGGGCCTGGTCCGCAAGTCACTGCTGACGGTGGAGGCGGGTGCCGGCCCCCGCCGGTACCGGATGCTGGAGACGCTGCGGCAGTACGGCCGGCGCGGGCTCGGTGACGCCGAACACGAGGAGGCCGAGGCCCGGCACCGCGCCTGGATGCTCGGCCTGGTCGAGAACGCCGACCGCAGGTTCCGCACCCCGGACGCCGCGGCCATGCTGGCCGCGCTGACCCGCGACCAGCCCGATGTGCGGGCCGCGCTCACGTCGGCCCTGGCGGCGGACGACGCGAACTGCGCGCTGCGGATGTCCGGCGCGCTCGCCTGGTACTGGTTCCGCAAGGGCCACATCGGCGAGGGGCTGAAATGGCTGACCACGGCGCTCGACGCCGCGCCCCACTCCGACGCGGGCGTGCGGGCACGGGCCCTTCTCGGAATCGGCAGCCTGAGGTTCCTGGCGGGTTCACCGGCCGGCTGTCACACCGCGCTCGAGGCGGCGGCCGAGGCTGCGGCGGCCGTCGGCGACTTGCCGACGGAGGCGGCGGCCGTGACCTACCGTGCCTACTCGGCGGCGATGATCGGCACGCGGGTCGACTTCGTCGCCCAGGGACGGCAGGGCGTCGCACTGGCCAGGCGCAGCGGCGATCCCGGTCTGGAGGCCGAGGCGCTGGTCATGCTCGGCACGTTGCACCGGCAGGCCGGTGACCTGCCCGCGGCCGACGTCTCGATCGCCGAGGGCCTGCGGCGAGCCCGAGCGTGCGGCCACGACTGGGCGGTGGTCGCGGCGGCGCTGATGGCGATGAAGATCGCGATCGGCCTGGGTGACGCCGAGCGCGCCATCCGGATCGGGACGGGGACGGTGGACGTCTGCGAGGGCCTGGACGACGTCACGTCGTGGCTGTCGTTGCTGCAGACCTGTGCGGGCGCGCTCGCCCTGGTCGGCCACGCCGAACGGGGGGCCCTGCTGCTCGGCGTGGCCGCCGCGCACGGTGAGCGCATAGGGTTCGCGACCGAGACGGTCGAGCACGGAGATCCGGTCTCCAGCACCATGCTGGTGCGCGCCGCCCTCCCGACGTCGGAGTACGTGAAGCACCTCGCACGCGGCCGGACGCTCGGGCGTCATGACGCCAACGCGCTGATCCGGATCTCCGCGAGGAGGGAAACGCGGCGAACCCGGTGATCGCGCGGTGCGGCGGAGCGCGGGCGGCGATTACCGGGGACGTGCCGGTGCTACTTTCCGCGGCCATGGTGCCCACGACGATCACCACCGCGCCCACGGCCTCAAGGGCCAGGCCAGTGGCAGTTGCCGGCCGGCCGTAAGCGGGTACGTGGCAACTATGACCGTGTGCATGGGGCCGGGTCCGAGAAGCCGAGCTCCCTGCGTTCGCACACGGCAAAGGGGGCGACGATGCGATGGAAATACAGCAAAGCGACACCGGGGTGGTGTTCATCGATCCGCAGAACGACGTGCTGAGCGAGACGGGGACGACCTGGGCGGTGGTCGGCGCGAGCGTCACCGAGAACGGCACGGTCGAGAACATGGAGCGGATCTTCAGAGCTGCGAAGCAGGAGGGCTATGAGGTCTTCATATCCCCTCACTACTTCTATCCCGCCGACAACGGCTGGCTGTTCAACGGTCCTCTGGAGGCCGAGGAACTCCGGACCCGCACGTTCGCCCGAAGCGGCCCGCTGGATCTGACCGGTTTGGCCGGCTCCGGCGCCGACTGGCTGGATCGGTTCAAGCCGTACATCGACGACGGCATGACGATCGTCGCCGCTCCGCACAAGGTGTTCGGGCCGCAGACCAACGATCTGGTTCTGCAGATGCGCAAACGCGGGATCGGTAAGGTCATCCTCGGCGGCATGCTCGCGAACCTGTGCGTCGAATCCCACCTGCGCGAATTCCTCGAACAGGGCTTCCAGGTCGCGGTCGTCAAGGACGCCACCGCCGGCCCCCGGCATCCCGACTGGGGCGACGGCTACCAGGCGGCGATCATCAATTACCGCTTCCTCGCCCATTGGGTCCCGTCGACCAAGGAAGTGATCGACCGCATGGTCCGATAAGCCCGGCCAACCTCGTGGCGCGGGCACCACGTGCCATCCGCATCCTGCCGATCACTCGGTTGACCCGCCACAGATGTGAACGTGACCCGAGGTATCAGGGCCGTGGTCGTGGACGCCTCGAGACCTCTTGGCGAACAGTGCTGATCAGGTGAGAACCTGGCGGCATCCGGCCGCCATAGGCCGGCAACCTTCCACCGAAGGGAGCGCCGCGATGCCACCGCAGCGCTGGGAGCATGTGATCGACACCTTCAACCCCCACGACACCGATTCCTGGTCCTCCCCTGACGAGCTACTGGATGCCTACTCCACCGACGGCTGGGAACTGGTCAGCCACTCAGAAAACGGCCAAACGCTCACTTTCGCATTCAAGCGACCGGCGTCCTTCAAGGGCTCGTCCCGGCACGGCCCCAACTGACGGCGTGCCGGCGCGGTCGGTAAGCGGTTTGGTCTGGATCCGCGCTCAGAATGTTTCGATGTCCGCGGTATCGATGCGGTCTTCGATCGAAGCGACCAGGCCCGGGTTTCGCACGCTCGCTGAGTTGCTGGAGCTCGGCTCCTGCTGACATGATCCTCGGCCTATGGTCCGGCGTCTCCCTCGGTCAGGCCTCTCTGGCTCGGACCGGTGTTGTCCAGCTCGCCGGTGTCGGGTTCTTCCGCCGTCGTTCCGCCTGGTACTGCGTCCAGATGGTTCTTGTGTGAGTACCACTCGATTTTGAAGATCTGTGTTCCGTCGTTCCTGAGTTCGATCTCCAGACCGCTCATCTGGAGTTCGTTCGTGGTGTTCGGCCGGAGGAGTTCCATGAGGAGCGGGGGGATCTGCGGGGGAGGCGGGTCCGGCTCCGGTTGCTGTCTGCGCTCCAGCACTGCGGACAGCCCGCCGACCAGCATTGTCAAGATGATCACCGTGCTCCACGCGAAGGCATTGCCCTCGAGTCCGGTCGCGATGTTGATCGCTATGCCGAGCACCGAGGTGAGGACTGCGATGAGCGCGCTGAGGGGGAACCTCCGCAGCCGGTTCATGGTCGTGGCCCGTTGCCGGCGACGGCCAGACCGGCCCGAGCGTTGGTGACCACGTCGGAGTCCTCGCCGAGCATCGACGCGGCGGCCTGGACGACCTGTTCGAACAGTCGGGTCGCTTCGGCGGGCCGGCCGCTGGCCAGGACGGCGAATGCGAGGTTGTTCTGGGCACGGAGCGTCGAGGGGTGATCGGGTCCCAGGGTGCGGTGCCGGTCGTCGCGGACCTGTTCAAGGACGGACAGCGCACCGGCGATGTCACCCAGCTGGACGAGCAGGGCGCCGAGATTGGCCCGTGCGGTCGTCGTCTGGGGGTGGTCCTCGCCGAGGGTGTCGTCAAGCGCGGGGACGACCGTGCGCAGGAGCGCCACCGCTTCTTCGACGCGGCCGACGTCCCGCAGAGCGAGGGCCAGGCCGGCCTTCTGTGTGAGCGTCTCCGGGTCGCGTTCGCCCCGCGCGGCGTCCATGTCGCCCACAACGTCTTCGAGCACTTCGACGGCTTCGGCGAGGTTCCCGTGCTCTTGGAGGACGACTGCGAGGTTGCGCCGGGCGGTGATGGTCTGCTCGTGCCGGTCGCCGAGCGCCCTCTCGTAGTCCGCGACCACCTGCTTCAGCTTGCCGGGTCCCCCTGCTGCGTCGTCGTCGGCCGGGATGCTCGTGCTTGCTTCCAGTACGGCGAGGTTCGCCCGGGTCGTCAGGGTGATGGAGCTGTCGTCTGAGGTGAGCATCCTGACGCGTCTGCTCCAGGGCCGGCGCAGCGCATAGGCGACTGCGAGCAGACCACCGACGAGGGTGGCGAGTCCTTCGGTGAGGACCTCTGCACGTGCCCGTCTGTCCTGTGGCGGCTGCCCCCAGCCCGATGTCAGCTCGTCTCCGTAAGTGCCGCGGGTCAGAGCGTTATGGAGCAGGGCGGGGATTCTCCATCGGGGGTGGTCTTGGATGATTCTGGACAGCTCTGCCTTGAGGTCCTCGCGGAGCCTCTCCAATTCGTGGGAGTCGGGGCGACCCGAAGGCGAGCCGACGTAGGCTCTGAGGTAGCTTTCGGCCTCCCGGCGGAAGGCATCCGTCGCGTTCAGGAGCCTTTCCGCTTCGATCCGATGCTGCTCGCGCCGTCGGAAGAGTTCTGCGGAGAACAGGGCGATGATGGCGCCCAGCACGAGAGGAATGACAACGACAGCGGTGATCTGCAGCGGGCTGGAGCCGTTCTTCCCGGCGGAGATGGACTTCGATGTCGTCAGAGCGGTGCAAGCCCGGTCGAAGTCGGCTGGGCGGGTTCTGCGCCACTCCTCGACGGTCAACTCCCTGCCGCCGACGATGAGCCGTCCTGCGGCGCCGTTCCGCGCTAGGCCCAGTGTGGCGGCGGCGTCGGTCAGTTCCGTGCGGTGCTGCTGGCTGAGGCAGTAGACGGCGGCGGCGTCGCGGTCGGCAGACGGCTGAGCCGAGGAGCACCCGGGAAGCAGGAAGAACAGCACGGCCACGAGGGAGAGGAACGCTTTCAACTCATGACCTCGAGAGGCTGAGGGGCCATTGCGCCGGTGCGACCAAATAGTAGTGCGCAGTAGCAGATCTTGATGCTCATTCCTGGCCCCGAGCCGCGCACGGCAGGTCCGCTGGATCTGCCGGCAGACCCAGTTCCCGAAGGCATAGGGGAGATCAAGCAGCGCAGGTTCGGCATCCCGGCTCGGTTAAATCGTTCCCTTCGTTTGAGGACTCTTGCTGCGGTCATCCGCTTTGTTCTCCAGTAGCCGGCGGGCGGCCAGGGTGTGGAGGAGCCGGTCGACATGGTGCCTGGCCCAGCGCGGACGCCCTTCCGGGGTAGAAATCTGACGGTCGTTGAGGACAGTGCTGATCCGGTTGGCGCTCAGCCCTTGCAGGTGCAGATCGACGACCAGGGCGAGTACGTGGTCGGAGCAGACCCGGGGCCGGCCCGGTCGCCGTACGGGTGGAGGCGGGGTGCTCATCGGGCCCGCCGGAACAGGGTCAGCAGGTCGGCGAAGACCTTGTATCGGATCTTGGCCTGGTCGGGATCGTTGCTACGCAGTGTCGCCACCATGGCGATTCCCACGTACAGGGTGAACGCGGTGATGATCACCATGATCGACATTAGGGCCCAGCCGGCTGCCGGGCCCAGCTCCGCCGCCAAACGGAGTAGTTGTTGCACCATCGAAAGCTCCCAGCTAATGGCGGGGAGCTAAGTGATGGGTCTCTCAGTAGACCATCGGTCTTCTCCCCGCCGACGACTCAGATCGGCGAATCGGCATTGGGAGGACGTGGTCGGGCTCGTCTCGACGCCCGTACCGCATGCATACCGAGAGGATGACCAGGAGATATGACACCGCATCGGCCAGCGGCGGCGGCCGGGTCAGTCGTACTGCCAGAGCTCGCTGCAGGGCGGTCACCATGGAGGTCGTCAGCCGTATGAGAGCGGCGAGCTGAAGTTCCTGGCAGTACACGGCACCGCTGACCGGCGCATCGCACACGATGCGGTATGCGGGGAGAGAGCTGGGCAGTATAAGAAGTAGTTCGTCGACCACGTCGACCACATAGCGCTTCCGCTGGCAAGCGGATGCGGACCGGACGGCTCGGCCGTGTACCGGGTCGCCCCCGGGCCTTTGGTTCCGGTGAATCCAGGCATCTGCCACAGCTGACGGACAGACCTCGGTCCGCTGCTTCTCGGCGTTCTGGGCGGCGAGGATAAGCCGAGGTTTTGCTTCAACCTGCTCCGCGACGTCGAGCGCGTTGTGCCAGCCCATCGCCTTCCAGATCAGGCTGTAGTCATGCGCGAAACGACGGACGTATTCGGCCGCAAGCTGGGTCTTGCCTACGCCAGTGGCCGCATACAGCACTACAAGGTCGTCGCGAGCTTTTGTGCCGTGAGCGAGAGCATTGCGCAGCCGCTTGTCCGACCAGCCGTCACCTGACAAGGCCAAGGAAAGCTCCACCAGTTCCTTAGCGCGGTCGGTGAAGTTTGGTGGGCCGGGTCGAAACACTCCATCCGGCCGGACGGGGTCGGTCACCGTGCGTACCCCTCCAGCGGTCGCGGTCACACCATCAGAAACAGGCTAACCCGGCATCTTGTCCTGCACTGGAATTACCGCGCAGCGTTCCCTCGACAAGATCCGGGCCAACGCGACCGGTAAAACTCCGGGGGGAGACCGCGCTGAACGCGCTGTCGCTCCACTACGGCGACCGCATCACCCTCAACTAACCAATGAACACCGCCCCGCCTACCAAGATCCGGACAGTCCCGCAATTGCCCACAGCCGACGTTGGAGTGGCGACTGAGTGTAGACATGGCGCTGTTGTGTGGCGAAGGTGCCGAAGTCCTCTGCGGCCGGGCTGGGCCGAGCCGGTCCGTGGTCGTGTCTTGCGGCGACGTCGGGGTTCAACGGCGTAGGTAGGCTCCCGCGCGGGCGGCGGCCGCGGCGGCCTCGGCGGCGCGGTCCGCGGCGGTCTGGTCGAGGGGGTCGCCGCTGGCCAGCAGGCGGTAGTAGAGGGGGGCGGAGACGGCGCGGACGACCTCGTCGGGGTCGGTGCCCTCGGGCAGTTCGCCTCGCTGGATGGCCTGGGTCACGCAGGGTGCCCACTCGGTGATGCGGGCCCGGTAGAAGCGGTGCAGGGCTTCGGCGGTCTGGGGGTCGCAGGTGGCGGCCGCGATCACGGCCCTGAACAGTGCGCCTTGGCGGGGGTCGGTCAGGGTCTGCTGCACGAGGCCGGCGTTGGCCCGCAGATCGTCGAGCAGCGAGCCGGTCTCGGTGCGCGGCTGCGACTGCTCGGCCATCTCCGTCAGCAGGTCGGCCACCAGCGCGGTGACCGTTCCCCAGCGGCGGTAGACAGTCGTCCGGCCGACCCCGGCACGATGCGCGACATCGCCGAGATCCAGGTGGGCGAAGCCGTGCTCGGCGAGCGCGTCCCCGGCCGCCTGCAGCACCGCTGCCCGTACCCGTGCCGTGCGCCCGCCGGGGCGGACCATCCCCGGATCGGCACTTTCCACCGCCATAACGGGACTCCAGTTCCATTAGCCGCGCGACCTCTGCTAAGTTGAGGTCATCTTAACGGTACTGATGACCCGTTAGTGGGTCTGTCGGACGAGAGGAGCAGCCATGGAATACCGGCAGCTGGGCGCATCCGGGCTCAAGGTTCCCGCACTGAGCTTCGGCGCGGGCACCTTCGGGGGCCAGGGACCGCTCTTCGGTGCCTGGGGCAGCACGGACGCCCAGCAGGCGCGCCGCCTGCTCGACATCTGCCTGGACGCCGGCGTCACCATGTTCGACACCGCCGACGTCTACTCGGGCGGCGCCTCGGAGGAGGTGCTGGGCGAGGCCGTCAAGGGACGCCGGGACCAGGTGATCCTCTCCACCAAGGCCGGCCTGCCGATGGGCGAGGGGCCGGGTGAGGCGGGCACCTCACGCTCACGCCTGATCAAGGCCGTCGAGAACGCGCTGCGCCGCCTCGGCACCGACTACATCGACCTGTTCCAGTTGCACGCCTTCGACGCCGCGACGCCCATCGAGGAGGTGCTGGGCACCCTCGACGACCTCGTCCGGGCCGGGAAGATCCGCTACTGCGGCGCCTCCAACTTCTCCGGCTGGCAGCTGATGAAATCACTCGCGATCGCCGAGACGTACGGCCGACCACGGTATGTCGCGCACCAGGTCTACTACTCGCTGGTCGGCCGCGACTACGAATGGGAACTGATGCCACTCGGCCATGACCAGGGCGTCGGCGCACTCATCTGGAGCCCACTCGGCTGGGGACGGCTCACCGGCAAGATCCGCCGCGACCGGCCCCTCCCGGCGGGCAGCCGGCTGCACGAGACCGCCTCCTTCGGCCCGCCGGTCGAGGACGAGCAGCTCTTCCGGGTCGTCGACGCCCTCGACGAGATCGCGGAGGAGACCGGCCGGACCATCCCGCAGATCGCGATCAACTGGCTGCTACGGCGCCCGACGGTCTCCTCCGTCATCATCGGTGCCCGCAACGAGGAGCAACTCCGGCAGAACCTCGGCGCCGTGGGCTGGAGCCTGACACCCGACCAGGTCACCCGGCTCGATGCGGCGAGCGGCCGCACCGCGCCGTACCCCTACTTCCCCTACCAGCGGCAGGAGGGCTTCGCGCGACTGAACCCGCCGATCGTCGGGTGAACCCAGGTACTGGTCACTGGGGGTCGACTGACCGGCGGCTACGAGGAACTGGTAGCCGCGAGGTAGGCCGCGTTCAGGCGCTCGCGAACGCTCGGTGATCGCGCTGGGCATTCGGAGCCAAGGTGCGAGTGGCGCAGTTCGTCCATGAACTCCTGCCAGAGCGCGGGGCCGCCTTGTTCGAGCAGTTCGGCGCGTACGCGCAGCGCGCGGCTCGTGGGCCGGTGGCGAAGTCCCCAGCTGCCGAGCTGCGCGAACACGGGTACGAGTTGGATCGCGGGTTCGGTCAGGCTGTAGCGGGCCCGCTGGCCGGCTCGGGTGTCCTCACGGGTGAGCAATCCCAACTCGACGAGTCGCTTGAGTCGGTCGGCGAGAATATTCGAGGCGATCCCCTCTTCTGAGCCGGCCTGCAGCTCTCGGAAATAGCGGCGGTCTCCGAAGACGATGTCGCGGAGGACGAGCAGGCTCCAGCGATCGCCGAACACCTCGATGGTGGCGTTGATCGGGCACCCCGACCGCGGCTCAGACGCTTTGCCCATAGTGCTTGCAGTTTACTACCACCCGGTACTACGGTCTCGGCAAGCGGTTGCAAGTCACAAGCGGAAGGGGCCACCTGTGCTGAGGCAGGTCGCGGAGGGTGTGCTAGTCCACGAGAGCGAGTTCCTCCAGAGCAACGCCGTCGTCGTGCACGGCCGGGCCGGCGTGTTGCTCATCGATCCCGGGGTGCAGGACCACGAAATGGCCTGCCTCGCGAACGACCTGTCCGATTCGGGCCAGACCGTTGTGGCAGGCTTCTCGACGCATCCTCATTGGGATCACCTGCTCTGGCACGCCCGGCTCGGCGCGGCCCCTCGTTACGGCACGGCCCGCTGCGCGGCCACTGTCCGGGATCAGCTGTCCGACTCGGGGGCGAAGGCCCGCATCGCCGACCACCTGCTCGAGACGGGCATCGCCGGGCAGGTCCCGCTGGACCTGCTCGGCCTCATCACCGCCCTGCCCGACGAGGCGGCGCAGATTCCATGGGATGGCCCTCAAGTCCGGATCATCGAACATCAGGCGCATGCACCGGGCCATGCGGCGCTGCTCATCGAAGAACGCGGGGTTCTCGTCGCCGGCGACATGCTCTCTGATGTCTTGATTCCGATGCTCGACGTGAACGGCGCGGCAGATCCGATCGAGGACTACCTCGCCGCGCTGGAGCTGCTGGAGGGCGTGGCCGGCGACGTCGATGTCTTCGTCCCGGGCCACGGGTCCGTCGGTGGAGCCGGCGAGGTACATGCCCGGATCGACCAGGATCGGGCGTACCTGCACTGCGTGCGTGACGGCCGTGCTCTCAGCGATCCGCGGGTCGGCCCATCGGCCAAGCCCGGCTGGGAGTGGGTAAGCGATGTGCACAACGGGCAAGCCCAGCGCCTCGCCCGGAGAAGCGAGCGCGAGGGGACGCCCGGCTAGCGATCGGTGTGCGGCAGGTGGCCATGTGAGGCAAGGATTGTGCGATGGAAGGACACGAGGTCGCGCCAGAGATCATCGACTTCTACGCCTCGGCTACGACGAGGGGACTCGCCTGTCGTCCGTGGCGCACGGGGAGCTGGAGTTCCTGTGCACCCAGGAACTGCTTCGTCGCCACCTTCCCGCCGCACCGGCCGCCGTGCTCGATGTCGGCGGTGGTCCCGGAGTCCACGCACGATGGCTGGTGTCCGACGGCTATACCGTCCACCTGGTCGATCCGGTCGAACGCCACCTGCGCCAAGCGCTGGCCTCCAGCGGGTGCACGACCGAACTCGGCGATGCCCGAGCTCTCACGGCCGCGGGCTCCTCTTACGACAGCGTCCTGCTACTCGGCCCCCTGTATCATACTCCGCGATCGTCCAGCAGTTCTTAAGCGGCAGATCGCTCATCAACGCCCGCACATACTGATGCCCCCGTGACATGCGCCGCCAGTTGGAATGGACAGACTGGGCCGGTCACAACTCAGGTGCCCTGCCAGTGCGGAGTATGCGACTCGATGTCCTTGGGCACGCGAATCCGCCCGTTCAAAAGAACGAGGGGTGCGATCTCAGCGTTCTCGTAGAAGCGCATGTACCCGATGAAGAACGGGATATCGCTGATCTGCGCGTTGACCGAACACCGGCCGAGCCAGTCCAGCAGTGTCCGGAGCGGATAGAAATCGTCGGGATGGAATTCCTGGCGTACCGTCAGTGACCAGCCACCCGATTTCTCCCGCCTGACCAACTCGGCGACGAGCGCGCCCCCCACCTTCCAGGCAGCGCCGCGCTGCGGGAACACGGGCTCTGGTTCCGCGGTCTCCCACTCGCAATCAGGGTCGTGAGGGTCGCCGAGGGGAAAGGTCGCCAGGTAATCATCACCGCGAATCGGCAGCCGCTCGGGTCGTGGTCCTTGCCCTACATGCCACCGCAGCTCAGCGAGCTCGTCGTCTGTGATGTCAGCACGAATGTCCATCGTCAGCACGACTTCGTAAATGTCTCCCACCGGGGGCACTTTACCGAATCGGCGGCCGGGTAGGTGACAGCACGGCGCAGGAAGGCCCGGTTCTCGAGGGCGGTGGTGCGCATCGCCGGATAGTTGGCCGGCACCTTCTCGGCGGCTTCACGGTCGGCCGCGAAATTATCCTTGCCCCCGAGATAGTGGTCGTACATCCGGGCCGAATGCGCGACATCGATCTTCAGATCGCGCGGTGGGACTCTCGCCCGCTGCACTCACGAAGTTCCACTCTCATGACGGACCGTCAGGGCGCATGCTGAGGTTGTGAAGGGTCAAGATGGGTGTTCGCGGCTCGATGAGGGTCCGCGGATAGCGGTCCCGGTAGGCGGCCAGAGCCTCCTCATAGGCATCGGTTCCCGAGGCCAGGAGCAGGGCGTCGGCAATGTGGTGGTCGCCTCTGAGCCGGATGTCGACCTGCCGGGGCCGCGCGCTGAAGTTCCGCCACCAGGACTTCCCGCCGGGTCGGCCCGCGATGATGACGAGGTCGCCGTCCATCGTGGCGTACATGACCGGCAGGGCGTGCCGTTGCCCTGTCTTGCGGCCGGTGTAGGTGAGTTCAAGGACCGATCCCGACAGCAGGCGGTGGAGCGGCGAGCGCAGAACCGCACGGACCGCGGGGTTGGCGATACGGGCCCGCAGGTGCAGGGACGCGCTGGTCATGGGGTGTCTCCGGGGGTGTGATGGTGACGCCAGGCGATCAGAGCGGCCAGCACCATGACGCCGGTGCTGACGATCGCGGCGGTGGTCCCGTGGCCGCCGGCGGTGGCCGTGGTGAGGTTGTAGGTACCGTGCCAGACCGCGACGATGAGGACGCTGGCGCTGGCCGACTCGTACAGCCAGGCCAGCAGGACCGATCCGCACGACAGGCCGATCAGGAAGCCGGGCAGGCCGACCGGGCCGAGGTCCCGGTAGTTCTGCAGGAGCAGGAACAACGGCAGGTGCCAGCCTGCCCACAACGGCACCAGCAGCAGGCTTGCGGCCAGCAGCCCGTGGCGGCGGCGCAGGGCCGGGACGGCGAAACCGCGCCAGCCGGTCTCCTCACCGAGCCCGTTCACCACGATGAACATCGCCCAGACGAACACCACCCCCCACTGTGGCAAGCCGGCCATCCGCCCGAAATCACTCGGGACGAACCGGCCCGATCCAACGGCCGTCACGACCCCGGCCGATGCCAGCAGGAGCAATGGCGTGCCGATCGCGAACAGCCACCACCGGACCGGGACCCGCCACCGGACCATCCGCGACGCCAGGTCCCGGACGCCGCCACGGCCCTCGGTCACCGCCGTGACCACGAACGCCGCGACCATCGGGCCGAGGAGGCCCGGGAACTGGGAGACCGAGCCGCCCAGGGTGACGACGCTTCCGTTGACCACCAACGGAATCCAGCAGGCCCACGACAGGGCATAGGCCACGATCACGTAAGCGGCGAGCGGATGGCCACGCGCCCAAGCGCACCACAGCGCTCCGCGCGCGGCGGCTCGGTGTCCGTCTCCGGCGCCGGCGGTCACCGCGATCTCGTGCGGGGCGGCCAGCCGATCGTCCGAACTCGGTGAAGGAATGCCGTAACCAGGCATGGTCACTCCGCCCTGGCATCGTCGCCGACGGCAGGACGCTGGGCCGACAACCGTCGAAGGCCCATGCCGACGGACCGCTCGAGGAGGAGTGGAACCAACACCCGCACCTGAACGCGCTTGAGACCTGAGCGGCCTGGTCGATCGCCGCAGCGATCTCCTTGATCGAACACGAGGACGCCAAGCCCGTGGACGGCCGCCGCACCCGAGGCCCCGAAGATTGCCATCATGACCTCCTGACAACGGACATATCGCGCTTGTGCCGCCTGCCGGCCCGGTCCTCTCAGGCTCGCCCACAGCCGCAAGAATGATCAGGGAACAAGGTCCCCTCCCAGGGAGCCCTGCGTCCCTGCCCGACGCAACCAGGATCGCCACCCTGCGACACCGGCATCAACCGGTCGGAGATCCGCCCTGCGACGCGAGCGGGGACGATTGCGGGGACAGCGACCCTTCGGTTTCCTCGAGCTCCTCGAACAGGGGGCAGTAGCTTCGCTGTCCGGGGGACTTGAACTGCCTGTAGCGCTTGAACCTCGCCTGTCCCAGCCGTATGCGTGTCAGAAAGGTGTCGAGGCCGTCGAGAAGGTCGGCGTGCTGTTCTTCCAGGACCGCGAGACGGGCCGCCCGGTCCTTCGGGGCCTGCTCGGCTCTGTGTGTGTGCAGGATGCGCAGATCGAGGACCGAGAGCCGGTCCACGATGGTGCCCGGCGTCGGGCTCTTTGCAGTGCCAGGTGATTCCCATGTCGTAGAACCGGCGGACAGCCGAGAGGAGATCGGACGGACCGCCGTCCGGCTCCTCGTCCGAGGACGTCGCCCCACCCGCCTGACACGCGCCCGTCTTCGAGGCGCGCGCCAGGCTTCTGACGCCGCCGCGCAGTCGGCGGTAGAACTCGTCGTGAGATACGGCCAGGTGCTCGAAGTAGTCGGATGCATCGAGGCCGGGCAGCGGGGTGAAGACGACGTCCAGCACCTGCCGGGGCGGGGACGTGTCGGGACCGAGACTCAGCTTACGGATGAGGACGATGACCCGTGACGCTTCTCTGGTGGCGGAATTCGCCTGCGCTGCGAGACGGTGAAGGGCGAATTCGAGCAGCTCCGGTTCCCTTGGTCCCGAGGCAGGATGCCGACGTGCCGGAGCCGCAGCTGAGAGATGTCCAAGATCGCCGAGACTCGCGCGTCGATGAAGGAGGTCAAGACGCTCGCCACCACCATCGAAGGCGCCCAGGGACCAGAGATCGAGAAGATGACCGGCTGGCTCAGGACCTGGGGCGCCCCCACCACCATGCCGCCCATGGAAGGTATGCCGGGCATGGACCACGGCCAGGGCATGATGAGCGGCGCCGAGATGAAGAGCCTCGGAAAGCTCTCGGGCAGGGCCTTCGACAAGGCCTTCCTGCAGATGATGATCAAGCATCACCAGGGTGCCGTCGCCATGGCCAAGACCGAACAGGCCCAAGGCCGGTTCCCCGACGCCAAGTCCTTGGCCTCAACCATCGTCACCTCGCAGACGGCCGAGATCGCCACCATGCGGAACCTGCTCAAGGGCGGGTAGCCCCGGGCTGCGGACCCGCCACCTCGAAGTGGCGGGTCCGCAGCGACCAGGTGGGCGATCACCGGCCCATCGGGCCGGTCGGGATTGTCTGATCTTCCGACAGTCCCTCTGAAAACGATGTTGGGAGGCCGGAGCCAGGTCGTCCGCCGTACGCTCACGCTCATGACGGTGGACGGCGGCGGCGGTGGGCGCGGGGGCGTACGGGCGTCGCGGAGCGTGGTGGTGGTCACGGCGGTCGCCGGGGTGGTGCTGGTCGGTGCGGTGGTGTGGGTGCTGGGGCCGGGCGCGGGGTGGGTGCTGCGTCATCTGGACGGTGTCGAGGGTTTGTCGGGGAAGGAGAAGGCCGACGCGCTGGATGCGATCCGGGGCCGTGTGCTGACCATCGCTACGGGGGTGCTGGCGGTCGTCGCGGTGTACTACACCGCGCGCAATGCCCAGACCGCGCGCCGTACGTTGGAGCACAGTGTCGGCTCGGCTCGTCGGGTGGCGGAGTTGACCGAGCAGGGGCAGGTGACCGAGCGGTACACCAGGGCCATCGAGCAGCTCGGTTCGGACAAGCTCGACATCCGCATTGGCGGTGTCTATGCCCTCGAACGGATCGCCCGTGACTCGGCCCGTGACCATCCCACTGTCTTGGAGGTCCTGGCCGCGTTCATCCGTGAACACACCCGTGACAGCGACGCCCACGCCGCCGCGGCCGGCGAAGACCTTGCCGACGGCACCGACGCGGTGGGACGACTCCGAGCCGATCTGGAGGCGGCCGTCACGGTGCTGGGACGCCGTAACGCTCACCAGGACCATGGCGTCAGCGCGCATCTGCGTGGCTCGAACCTCGCTGGAGCCCATCTGAGCGAGGCGAATCTGGCCGGCGCTCACCTGGCTGGCGCGGATCTGCGCGGCGCGGATCTGAGCCACGCGGATCTGGCCGGCGTCCATCTCGACAGCGCGGATCTGGCCGGTGCGAACCTGGCCGGGGCGGACCTTTCCGACGCCGAACTGCGTGGCGCGGATCTGAGTGCCGCCGATCTGACGGGCGCGGACCTGCGTGGCGCGAACCTGACCCACGCCGAGCTGGTCGGCGCGAACCTGGCGGGTGCGGAGTTGCGGGGAGCGGATCTGACTCACGCGGACCTGACCGGCCTGATCGGCGCGGACCTGACGGGCGCGATCGGGTTGACGAACACCCCGAGGCACGGCTAGGAGACCCCGCTCCTTTCCACTCTCAACGTATAGCGCACGGGGGGGCTTGCGGCAAGACCCGGGTGTTGCCGCAGAATCGTCGGCCGAGGCCAGAACCTACGGAAACGGGAGTCTCGAAAATGCGTGTGCTGTTGTCGACGGACGGGGGACGCGGTGACGGACCGCTGGTGGGACTCGCGGTGCGGTTGCGGGCACCCGGCGCGGAGGTGCGGATGTGCGCGCCGCCCGGCTGGGCGGAGCGGCCGGCCGACTCGTCAGGGGGAACGCAGCGAGAGATGAGGACGTGCCGAACAACAGGTTCGGCACTGCGCGAGACGCCGGTGATTCGACCGGTCGGTGCGGGGCGACGGAGCACGGCTGCCGCGGAGGTATCGCGATGATCGAGCAGTACGTGGTGGGTCTGCAGGAGGTCGACGAGACGCAGGTCGCGGTCGTTGGCGGCAAGGGTGCGCACCTGGGCGGGCTGTCGCGGATCGAAGGCATCCGCGTGCCGGGTGGCTTTTGCGTGACGACGGACGCCTTCCGGCGGATCATGGCGGAAGCGCCGTCGATCGACGATCGGCTCGATCAGCTGTCGCGCTCGAACCCGGACGACCGGGAGGGGATCCGCACGCTCAGCGCGCGGATTCGCCGGACCATCGAAGGGGTCGCCATCCCGGGCGATCTGTCGGCGGCGATCATCAGCGCGCTCGCCCGGCTCGGCGAGCAGGCCGCCTACGCCGTCCGATCCAGCGCGACGGCAGAGGACCTGCCGACGGCCTCCTTCGCCGGCCAGCAGGACACGTACCTGAACGTCATGGGGCCGACGGCGATCCTCCAGCACGTCAGCCGCTGCTGGGCCTCGCTGTTCACCGAGCGGGCCGTGACCTACCGCCAGCGGAACGGCATCGACCACCGCACGGTCCAGATGGCCGTGGTCGTGCAGCAGATGGTCCTCCCGGACGCGGCCGGCATCCTGTTCACGGCCGACCCCGTCACGGGCAACCGGAGGGTCGCCACCGTGGACGCCGGCTTCGGCCTCGGTGAGGCCCTGGTCTCCGGCCTGGTGAACCCGGACGTCTTCAAAGTGCGACACGGCGAAGTCGTCGCCAAGGCGATCGCCGCCAAACAGCGTGCCGTGCACGCCCTGCCGGCCGGCGGTACGCAGGAAGTGGCGATCGACTCGCAGCGGCAGGAGCAGCCGGCGCTGACGGATGCGCAGGTCGTGCGGCTCGTGCAGCTCGGGCGGCGGATCGAAGCGCACTTCGGCCGCCCGCAGGACATCGAATGGTGCCTGGTCGATGATGGCTTCCAGATCGTTCAGAGCCGGCCGATCACGACGCTGTTCCCCATCCCCGAGCCCGGCGACCAGGAGAATCACGTCTACGTCTCCGTCGGCCATGGGCAGATGATGACCGACCCCATGAAGCCCCTGGGGCTGTCCATGTGGCAGCTGACGGCCATGGTGCCGATGCACGAGGCCGGCGGGAGGCTGTTCGTCGACGTCACCCGGCGCCTGGCCTCGCCCGCGAGCCGCGCCGGCCTCCTGGACGTCATGGGGAGAGGCGATCCGCTGATCAGGGACGCTCTGGAGACCGTCCTCGACCGCGACGATTTCGTCCTGCCGCTCCCGGACGCGGGTCCCGGCGGGCCGCCGGCCGGCGGCGCGTCCGCCCCGATCGAGACCGATCCGGCCATCGTCACCGGGCTGATCGAGCGCAGCCGGACGTCCCTCGCCGCCCTGGAGCGCGACATCCGGACGAAGACCGGACCGGCGCTGTTCGACTTCCTGCTGGAGGCCTTCGAGGAGCACAAGCGAATCCTCAGTGATCCGCTGAACCTTCAGGTGATCATGGCGGGGATGGAGGCCACGTGGTGGCTCAACGACAAGCTGCAGGAGTGGCTGGGCGAGAAGAACGCGGCTGACACGCTCACGCTGTCCGCCCCCGACAACGTCACGTCCCAGATGGGACTGGCGCTGCTCGACGTCGCGGACGTGATCCGCCCGCAGTCCGAGGTGGTGGCGTTCCTGCAGGGCGTCGAGGACGAGGGCTTCCTGGACGAGCTGGCGAAGCTCGCGGGCGGGACCGAAGCGCGCGATGCCATCGAGGCCTACCTCGACCGGTACGGCATGCGCTGCGTCGGCGAGATCGACATCACGAGGCCGCGTTGGCGCGAGCGCCCCACCACGCTCGTGCCCGTCATCCTCGACAACGTCAGGAACTTCGAGCCCGGTGCCGCCGCGCGGCGCTTCGAGGAGGGCCGGCAGAAGGCACAGAAGAAGGAACAGGACGTGCTGTCACGCTTGCGGGCCCTGCCGGACGGGAACCAGAAGGCCGACGAGGCCAAGCGGATGATCGACCGGGTCCGCACCTTCATCGGGTACCGGGAGTACCCGAAGTACGGCATCGTCAGCCGCTACTTCGTCTACAAGCGGGCCTTGCTGGAGGAGGCCGAGCGCCTCGTGCAGGCCAACGTGCTTCCGGAGAAGGAGGACATCTTCTACCTCACGTTCCAGGAGTTCCACGTCGTCGTGCGCTCGAACCAGGTGGATGACCAGCTCATCCGGCAGCGCAAGGACGCGTTCCGGTCGTACCACGCGCTCACACCGCCCCGGGTCCTGACCTCGGATGGCGAGGCCGTCACCGGGGCGTACCGGCGCGACGACGTACCGGCCGGTGCCCTGGTCGGCCTACCGGTTTCCGCCGGGACCGTCGAGGGAAGGGCCCGCGTCATCCTGGACATGGCGGAGGCCGATCTCGAGGCGGGCGACATCCTGGTCACGGCCTACACGGACCCCAGCTGGTCGCCCCTGTTCGTCGGAATCACGGGCCTGGTGACGGAGGTGGGCGGCCTGATGACCCATGGCTCAGTGATCGCCCGGGAGTACGGCCTGCCGGCCGTCGTGGGCGTGGAGCGGGCCACCCGGCTGATCCGGGACGGGCAGCGGATCCGCGTGCACGGAACCGACGGGTACGTCGAGATTCTGCCTTGACCGCTGGATCGCCGTCTCCGTCTCATGATCGTTCAGGCGGTGTCGCTCGTGCCGATGAGTGTGCGTTTGACCGTTGCTGGTCAGTCGCTGCCGTGCAGGAGCCGGCGGAGTGCGGTCGGGGTGTGGCCCAGGTGCTGTCGTACGGTTCGGCTCAGGTGGGCTTGGTCGGCGAAGCCGAGGTCGACGGCGAGCAGGGCGAGGCTGGTGTCGCCCTGTTCGAGTCGTTGCAGGGCGCGGCTCACCCGTACGCGGTTGCGGTAACGCGTCACCGAGACCCCCATCTGCCTGGAGAATGCACGGCTCAATCGAAACGGTGAGACCGCGAGCAACGCGGCCAGCGGGAAGAGCGCGTGGGCGGCGGGGTGGCCGGCGTGGATCGCTTCGCGGGCTGCGGACACGATGGCCCGGTCGGTGTCGTGGGCGGCCACGTCGGCCGGTGTCGGACGGGTGTGGATCTGCCCGAGGACATCGTCGAACAGCTCCAGCAGCGTCTGCTGCAGGCCGTCGCCGGCCCGCGCGGCGGCGAGCATGCGGCGGTGGGTCAGCTCGGTTCGCGCATCGACGTAGAACGTCGACCCGGCCAGGGGCGCGTCGCCGGCGAGGGTGTCCCACAGCGTTGGCCGCAGGTTGATCCAGGTGCACAGATCACCTCCCGACGGGTGCGCGAAGTGCTCCTGCTCACCGGGCGTGCCGACGTAGCCGAGGGTGGGGTCGATGTCGGCGCAGACCCCGCCTGCCCGCCTGCGAAAGCGCCCGCGCTGTGCCAGCACCAGGTTGTACTCATCGCGGGTCTCCGCCGGTGACCACCGGGTGTGGTCGTCATGGCAGGTGACGATTCTGATCGCGTAGTCGGGCCCGGCGGCCACGTCGGTGGCGGTGCGCACGCCGTGGACGGTACGCCGGGCGGACGTCACGCCGCAAGGAAGTTCAAGACGCCCGCCACCGGGCGCGGCATGCTCACCCGCATCGACAGCACCCAGTGGCGGTGGAGCGGTCACCGATCGTGTGGCAGGCCACGGCTGAAAGCAGCAGACAGGAGACGGTATGGCTTCCGTTCGTAAGGAGATCACGATCGATGCCCGGCCGGACGAGGTGTGGGCGGCGTTGCGTGACTGGGGTGCGCTCCATCGGCGTCTGGTGCCCGGCTTCGTCACCGACGCCCGGCTGGAGGGCCGGGACCGGGTCATCACGCTCTTCAACGGCACCGTCGTCAGGGAGGTGCTCGTGGACCTGGACGACGAGACTCGCCGCCTCGTCTGGTCGATCGCCGGCGGTCCGTACGAGCACCACAACGCCTCGGCGCAGGTCTTCGCCGCCGGCGGGACCGGCGCCCTGTTCGTCTGGACCGCCGACCTGCTGCCCGACGAGATCGCCGAGCGCACCGCCGGCCTGATGGAACGCGGCATACGGGTCATCAAACAGACGCTCGAAACGGAGCCGGGACGTTGATCAGCATCCCCGTTCGGTGAAACGTCCTTTCCATCAGTTCTCAGGCGCTGACTTGGTTCAGCAGGGCGATCTCGTCGGTGGTGAGCCGCAGGGTCAGGTACGGCAACAAGTCGGCGAGCTGGGCTGGGCTGCGGGCGCCGGCCAGCGGGGTGGCCACGGTGGGCTGGGCCGCGAGCCAGGCCAGCGCGACCGCGGCCATCGTGGTGTGGTGCGCGGTGGCGACCTGCTCAAGAGCGCCCAGTACGGCGGGGCCTTTTCCGTCGAGGTGGGCGCGGGCTCGGTCGGCGCGAGGGCTGTCGATCTCGGGACCGCCGGGACGGTACTTGCCGGTGAGGAAGCCACGCGCCAGCGCGACGTACGGCAGGCAGGCCAGCCCGGCTTCGGCCACGGTGGGAGCCAGGTGCCGTTCATAGCCCTCTCGTTGGACCAGGTTGTACTCCGCCTGCAGCGCGATGTAGGCCGCCAGCCCCTCCCGCTTCGAGGTCTCCAGCGCGGCCGACAGCCGGTCCGCCGGGTAGTTGGACGCCGCGATGTGCCGGACCTTGCCCGAACGCACCAGTTCGTCGAACGCGGCGAGGGTCTCGGCGAGCGGGGTGCCGGGATCATCCACGTGCGCGTAGTACAGGTCGATATGATCGACTCTCAGCCGCCGCAGCGAGTTCTCGGCGCCGTGCCGGATCGTCTCCGGCTTCAGGTTGTCCAGGCCTGGCAGCGCGCCCACCTTGGTGGCGATCACCATCCGGTCCCGGTTGCCGCGGCTCTTCAGCCAGCGACCGATGATCTCCTCGGATTCGCCGCCCGCGCCGCCGGGCGACGAGGAGCCGTACATGTCGGCGGTATCGATGAAGTTGCCGCCGGCCTCGGCGTAGGCATCGAGCACGGCGAACGAGGTCTCCTCATCGGCCGTCCAGCCGAAGGGGTTGCCGCCCAGGCACAATGGCGACACTTCAAGGTCAGTGCTGCTGATTTTCACGCTTCCTCCATCCTCCGGGCGCAACGTTAGGGACCCACGGGGAACCAGCCGGTTCCCTGCGGCCCCGCGGTCCCATGGGAGCCCTCGGCCGTCAGCCTCGACTCGAGGGGTCGACCACGACCCGGATGGACTGCGTCTCCCTCGTTACCCGCCACGACCGGCATCGACGAGCTCGTCGGCGTGCTCCTCGGCCCATCGGGCGAGTACCGACACAGGCCCGAGCAGGCTCTCCCCGAGACGGGTCAGCCGGTACTCCACACCCATGGGTGCAGTGGGCAGAGTCCGCCGCTCCACGAGGTTGCCGCGCTCCAGCTTGCGCAGTGTCTGAGTCAGCATCTTGTTGCTGATCCCGCCGATTCGCTCGCGCAGGTCCGTATAGCGGCGCGGCCCGCGTCCCAGCCCGAACACCACGACGACCGACCAGGTATCGGCGATCAGATCCAGCGTCGTGCGGGCCGGACAGTCGGCAAGGAACACGTCATGTTCAGCCATGCGTGCCCGGCAATGTCAGCATCTCATTCGCTCTCATCACGTCCGTCCACACCGGTAGACAACCATCGAGTGGTGAGAGCCGATTCCGGGGTGGGAGGAACACAGGCTCGGTCTCGTCTTCGGGTTGCTGTCGCTGTCGTTCGGCGTCGCGCCGGCTGCTTCCGCCGATCCACCCGTGAACAACAACATCACCAGTTTCTACAACGGCCGGTGCCTGGACGCCCAGGCCCGGGAACTCGGACGCAACGGCACGTCCATCCAGTTGTGGGACTGCTACGGGGTGTCACAGAACAACCAGCGGTGGTACATCAAGTGGGACCCCTACGGCTCGTACTTCCAGATCAGGATCCTGTACGACGCCCGATGCCTCGACGCCGACCTCGGAAGCATCGGGTCGAACGGCACCAAGGTCCAGCTGTGGGACTGCTACGGCACGGGGTCCTACAACCAGCACTGGCGCTGGTTCGGGATCTGAGGGGTCGGGGCCCGGGGCCGCGATCTCCGCGGGGCTGTCCGCGGTAAGTTACTTGCCGGTACAGTGTTGTCCCGGCTCCTTGCGCCGGCTGGTGCAGAGGGTCGCGGCTCGACGATCTGATGGAGTGCGAGGGTGCCGCCGCCTGCCCGGTGGAAGAGGAGGGGCCGTCGTGACCGTCTGGTTGGTGATCGAATCCGCGGTCGCCGTCATCGCCCTGGTAGCCGTAGCGGTGCTGTCTGTTCTGCTGGTGCGGGAGCGTCGCCGGTACGCCCGGTTGCTGGCCTCGACCCGGCCGCGCCCCGACTCCGGTCTCCTTCAGGGCACTCAGCGAGCGGTCCAGCTCGCGGTGAACACCGCATCACGGCTGCGGCAACACGGAGTCGGCGGGATGCTGATGGGCTCCCTCGACGACCTGGCCCGCTGGGCCGCCGACGACCGCGCGGCGCTCACGCGTGTCACCGCCGCCGACGGCACCGTCACCTTCATGTTCACCGACATCGTCAACTCCACGGCGCTGAACGAGGAACTCGGCGACAAGGCATGGGTGCGGATCCTCAAGGCACACGACGCCCTGGTTCGCGAGCAGGTCACCGCGCGCGACGGCCACATCGTGAAGTCCCAGGGCGACGGTTTCATGATCGCGTTCAGCGATCCCGAGAAGGCGATCGGCGCGGCCATCGCGATCCAGCACGCACTGTCCGGACGGCGCCGGCGCGCGTTGCGCACCACCCGCATCGCCGTGCGCATCGGGATACATCGCGGCGCGGCGGTCTCCCGGGACGGAGACTACTTCGGCCGCGCCGTGGTCATGGCCGCCCGAGTCGCCGCCCACGCGGACAGCGACGAGATCCTCATCAGCGACGAGACCCTCAACGCCCTTCCCGGCCCCGCCCGGTTCCGCCTCGCAGCGCCACGGCAGACCACCCTCAAAGGCCTCAACGGCGAACACACCCTTCACCCTGTCGAGTCGTCCGCGCACCAACCCCACCCCGCATGAGCCGAACGGCAAAGGCGACCAGACGAATCATCTGACCCGCCGGACACTGCCGCTCCACCTGCCACCGGCGCAGCCATGTTTCCGCCCACCCGCCGCCCACGGCCGCCCCCCGCCGAGCTCAACCGGCGCGGGGCACGACGCACCGACCCGCAACGGCCGGTCGCACGCTCTGCCGGACGGTTGAGCTCGCGGCCTGGTCGCCTCCCGGAGCCGATGATGGAACGGCATGGAACGCCTCTACCCGTGAAGGCCCCTTATTCATGGGAAGGACGCGTCCGTATGGTCAAGACAGCTAAGAAGATGGCCGTCGTCGTCGCAGGATCGGTAATGGTGCTGGGTGCCCTGAGCACATCGGCACATGCCTACCCGTGCGTTGACAGGGACAAGCCGGCCTGTGCCGCACCAGCGTGCTGCAAGCTGGCGTAGCCGGGCTGCCCACCCGGTCGGCGCAGTGGTGATTCCGTCAGGTTTCGTGACGGGCGCGCGCCGGGCTCCGCCGGCGGGACACGACCTCTGACGGGGTCGTGTCCCGCCAGTGGACTTTCAGCCGTTCTCCGGTTGGGGAAGGTGCGCTTTGGCGTCGTCGTAGGTGCCTGCGGGCGTCGATTCGGCCGGGGCGTAGCGGAGGTGCAGCACGCCGGTGGTGAAGGGCTGGGAGGAGACGAGCCGCAGGGGGATCGGGGATTCGCCCGGGTCGAACAGGCGCATGCCCTGGCGGACGGCGATCGGGTGGACCAGCAGGTGCAGTTCGTCGAGGAGGCCGGCGGTCAGCAGCTGACGGACGACGGAGACGGAGCCGCTCATCGCTATGTCCGTCGCGCCGGGCTCGTTCTTCAGGGCGGTGACGGCCTCGACGAGGTCGCCCTTGAGCTGCTCGGAGTTGCGCCAGGCGAACTGGAGGTCCTGGTGGGAGACCACGATCTTGCGCGCGTCGCCGAGCGCCTTGCCCATGGCGGCGTCCTCGCCGCCCGCGGCCTCGCGGTCCGGCCACGCACCGGCGAAGCTGTCGTAGGTTTTGCGGCCGAGCAACAACGTGTCCGCGGTGGCCAGTTGGGCGGAGACGGCCACGCCCATCTCGTCGTTGAAGTACGGAAAATGCCAGTCCTGGGGATTCTCGACGACGCCGTCGAGCGAGATGAACAGACCGGCGGTGATTCTCCGCATCGAACTACTCCTTCATCATCGAATGCCGCATGCTCATGCCGGGCGGCTCGGCCCCCGATCTGAGGCAAGGGGCCCTGGCCCGGGCTGCGGACCGGCTGTACCGGGAGCCGGCCATGGCCGGAGAGTACCGGCCCCCACCGACACCTGGCCGCCTCCCGCACGGCATTACCTCGGCACGTGAACGCGTGCTCAAGCCGCCGATGGCGTGATGAGTTCCCTTGTTTCGGAAGGCGCCGGCTGGGTGCCGGATCTGGAGTTCTGTGGGAGATTCTGGCGCAGCGTGAGGGCTCGGCCTCAAATGCGCCATCATGGCGTCGTGCGCAATGTGACCGGGCGGCGTCTCATCGCGATGGTGGCCTTCGGTCTGCTTGCGGCGTTCATGTTCGGTTTCGCCCAGGTGCTCCGGGCGAAGGGGCTGCTTTGGGCGGCGAATGTCAGCAACCTGACGTCGTTCGTGCTGGCGCTGCTCATCGTTCTGGTTCCGCTGGTCGGCAAGCTGACGGGTCTGATGCGGGGGGAGCTGCCCCTCAGTACGGTCACGATCGCGCAGGCACAGGACGATCTGGCCGGCGCGCTCAGCCGCCAGTGGGGCGAGGAGGACCGGCTACGCCAGCTCAACGATCCACGGCCTTTGCCGGTGCGGTGGGAGACCAAGGGCACCACCGAAGCCGATGCCGATGGGGTGTTCTCCGACATTCATTCGGTGTTCTCCGCGCTACCCGGCCGGCGCATGGTGATCCTCGGCACGGCCGGTGCGGGCAAGAGCGCGCTGGCCATCAAGCTGATCCGGGAAATGCTGGCCGCTCGCCGATCCGGCGATCCAGTGCCGATCCTGCTGCCGGCCGGCACGTGGACGGCCGACGAGCCCATGGCCGAATGGATGGCCGACCAACTCGCCCGCAACCACCCGGGCCTGGCGGTCCGGATCCGGACCGCCGCTGACGGCAAGGTCCCGCTCACCCGGGCGCTCGTGGACAGTGGTGTCGTGCCGATCATCGACGGCCTGGACGAGTTGCCCGTGGCCCGGCGCGGCAAGGTCATCGCCGAGATCAACGCCTACGGCTCCGACAATCCGCTCGTGCTGACCAGCCGCCCCACCGAGTACGTCGATGCGGTCTCGGCGGCCTCGCGCCCGGTGGCTCGGACGGTCGTGGTCGAGTTGCGTCCGTTGAAGCTCTCCGAAGTGAAGGACTATCTCCGCGAGGCGACGCGCGATCCACCGGGTCGCTGGCGGGACGTTTTCGTACGGCTCGATGCCGAACCCGACGGCGCGTTGGCCACGACATTGTCCACGCCGCTGATGGTCTGGCTGGCCCGGACGGTCTACGACCAGGCCGATCCGGCGGAACTGGCCGATCGTGATCGGTTCGCCGGACGGGAGGCGATCGAGGCGCATCTGCTGGCCGAGTTCGTGCCTGCGGTGTACCGCACCCGTCCGCGCCGCGCGGGGCGGAGGGAGTTCCGCTGCGGCCCCGATCAGGCCGCGCGATGGCTCGGATTCCTCGCCTCCCAGCTCGGCCGGGCCGACACGCCCGACATCGCGTGGTGGCGGCTCCATGCCGGTGAGGCCACCTGGGCGCCGATCGTCGCGGCTGCCCGGGCCGGGTTCTACACGTGCGCCACGTGGTGGCTCACGGTGTGGGCGCTCACCCGGCGCGGATATTGGCGCGACGGCGAGTACGCCGGGCACGGGCACTACCGCGACCTGCTGATGGCCGGTCCGCTGGGCCGATTGGCGCGACCGCTGACCGACGGGTTCGTCCGGCAGTTGCCACACGACTTCGACCGGCAGGTCGACTCCTTCCTCCGGTCTGTCGGCGACTTCGGAGTGTGGCGCGTCGCGCTCATCACGGCAGCGCTGGCGTTCCTGAGCAGGTCCGTCGACCTCGTGTCGACGTCGGACAACAGCTCCGCCCCCCAGATGCTGGGGCTGAAAGCCCGCACCCTGCGGCGCCTGGCGGTGCGGCTGCTGCTGATGCTGACGGCACTGTACGTGGTGTGGCGGGGTAGCACCGCACACCATCCGTCGCTGCTGACCCTGGTGCGGTCGCATGCGGCTCAGATCCTGCTGCTCTGGGTCTTCCTGGTCTGGGCGCAGGGGGTGCCGGCGCGGGTGCGGACGGCCATCGACGTCTCCTCCACGGCGGGTCCGAGCACATTGCTGCGCCAGGACCGGAACGTGCACACCGCCGGCTTCCTCGCAGCCATGGTCGCGGTCGGAACGACGTGGCTGTGGTCGGGCGCCGTCTTCGCCCAGGCCGACGCGGCCGCCTTACTCGCGGGCATCCTCTTGCTCTTGTCCCTCGGCAGCACGGACGGCGCGTGGCCACGGTACCTCGAGGCTCGGACCCGGCTCACCGCCCGGCGGCGTCTGCCTTGGCGCACGATGGCGTTCCTGGCGGACGCCCACCGGCGGGGAGTCCTCCGGCAGGCCGGTGCTCTCTACCAGTTCCGGCACATCCGGTTGCAGGAACAGCTCGCCGCCGGCTATTCACCCTGGCCGAACCGGCTGGTTCCGGTCGTCGCCCGTATCAAGGCCGAATCGGCGGCGGCCGCTCGCCGGATCAAGACCCGAATCGAAGCCCGGATCGCCCACCCGCGCATCCAGCACCTGCTCGACGTCTTCAGGCCACCGCCGATCGTGCTCTCCGCGACCGGCGATGCCGACGGGTTCGAGGCCGAGGGCATCGTGGAGTCGCCGACCGTGCCTGCGGCATTGGGCCTGAGACTGACCGGCGGGAACCTGTCGATCGCCGTGACCGCCGTCCTCCTCACCGGGTTCGCGGTGTCTCAGGCGTATCTGCTCGGCCTGCTCATCGTCGGCGTGCTGGCCGTTCTCGCCGTCAGACCGGTCAACGACTGCCGCCTGCTCCTCGCCCGGCGTACCGCCGGGAAGGCGATGGCGCCGGAGCCATGGTCGGTGCGCGTGACACCCGGCATCGTGGAGCTGACCACGGCCGGCACGACGATCCGGCTCGCCCCCGACGACGTCGACCGGATGACACTGCGCCGCGTCAGTGACGAAAGGGGCCGGGAGACCCTGTGGTCCGCCGTGTACGCCCGGCTGCGGCACAGCGCGGACCCGCCGTCCGCCCCTGCCGGCACGGAGCTGCCGCTCTACTGGCTGCCACTCGACACCAGTGAACCGCCGATGGGACTGGTGGCGTCCCTCGATCGGTTCGCCGGCACGAAGTTCGGCACCGGCCTCATCGAGGCCAGAGCGGAGATCGAAGCGTGCAACACCGAGGAGTACGAGACCAGTGGCGTCGGCAGATCCCCGACAGTGTCCGAATCCCTCGGCATTCTGCCCATCGTGGGCATCGCTGCGGACTCGATCCTCGCCGCCATCCTCGCGCTGACCGGCCAGGGAGCATGGCAAGGGTTCACCATGCTCGCGGCCGTTGGTCTCTTCTACTCCTGCTTCTTCCGCCTGGAGCGAAGGTCCGTAGAACGCAGGATGCCGCAGGGCCCGTGGACCATCCGGGTCACACCGGAGGCCGTCGAGCTGACGGTGGCCACCACCACCGTCTACCTGTCCTCCGACGACGTCACGCAAGTGGCACTACGGCCCGTCCAGACCGGCCAGGGCTCCAAAACCGGCTACCACACCGTCCAGGCCCGGCTCCGCCCCGGCATGACGTCACCCGTCCCGGCGCCCGACGGGTGGCTCACCCTCTGCTGGCTGCCGGACTTCTCCCAGGACCTGCCGACCGAACTCCTGGCGGCGCTCAATCGGTTCGCGGGCCCACGGCTCGATCCGAAGCTCGGGAAACTCGTCCGGCTCAGGCAGATCGACACCAGACAACGGCAGCGGCACTGAACCCTGCACGCCGACCGCGCTGACGCCGGCATCCCGATGTGGCGGAGGGACTTGGCAAGGGGCTCACTATACTGAGTATGATACTTGGTATAGTCCAGGAAGGTGGCTGCCGGTGAGTGTGCGACATGCGCTATTGGCCCTGCTCAGTGAGGGCCCCAAGTACGGATTGCAGTTGCGTCAGGAGTTCGAGGCGCGGACCGGGGAGGTCTGGCCGCTCAACGTCGGTCAGGTCTACACCACGGTTCAGCGGCTCGAGCGGGACGGGTTGGTGGAGTCCGACGACACGGGAGAGCCCGGTCCGCAGAAGAGCTTCCGGATCAGTGAGGAGGGCCGGGCCGAACTGACCGCCTGGCTGAGCACGCCGCCCGCTGATGAGGTCCCGCCGCGCGACGAGTTGGTGATCAAGGTGCTGGTCGCTCTCCGGGTGCCCGGTGTCGAGGTCGCCGGGATCGTGCAGGCGCACCGCAGGCATCTGATCGAGACGATGCGCCGCTACACCCGCCTGAAGGAGGAGGCCGACGGGGATGACATCGGCCTGCTCCTGGTGGCGGACGCGGAGCTCTTTCGGCTGGAGGCGATCGTCCGCTGGCTGGACGCCGCTGATGCCCGCCTCCGGCACCTGCCCGCTCCGCCTGCGGCTCCGGCGCCGGCTCCCGGCAAGCAGCGGAAGGTGAGGACGTCCCGATGACCCCGGTGCTCGAACTGAACGAGGTGTCCAAGGTGTACGGGTCGGGACCGGCCGAGGTGCACGCCCTGAGGGGGGTGAACCTGTCGGTGCGGGCCGGTGAGATGGTCGCGATCATGGGCCCCAGCGGTTCCGGCAAGTCCACCCTGCTCACCATCGCGGGCAGCCTGGAGCAGCCCACCTCCGGCACGGTTCTGGTGGAGGGGAGCCCGCTTTCCGAGATGTCGCGGAGCGACCAGGCCCGGATGCGCCGCCGCCACGTCGGCTACGTCTTTCAGGACTTCAACCTGCTTCCCGGGCTCACCGCCGCCGAGAACATCTCGCTGCCGCTGGAGCTGGACGGGACGAAGGCCAAGGTCGCGTCGGTCTCGGCCCGGCGCGCACTGGAGCAGGTGGGCCTGGCCGACCAGGCCGGCCGCTTCCCCGACGAGCTGTCGGGCGGGCAGCGCCAGCGGGTGGCGATCGCCCGGGCGCTGGTCGGCGAACGCCGGTTGCTGCTGGCCGACGAGCCGAGCGGCGCGCTCGACACGCAGACGGGCGAAGCCGTCATCCGCTTGTTGCGGACCGCCTGCAAGGAGGGGGCCGCCGCCGTACTGGCCACCCATGACGCGCAGCTCGCCGCCTGGGCCGACCGGGTGGTGTTCGTCCGCGACGGCGTGACCATCGACCAGACGGAACCGCCGGCCGGTCCCGAGTCCCTGCTCCAGGCGGAGTCGTGAGCGTCCTCGCACCGCCGCGGCCCGCGACCGGCGGCGGAATGCCCGCGCGCCGGGCGCTGGTCCGCTGGTCCTGGCGGCTGCTGCGCAGGGAGTGGCGGTCGCAGGTGCTGGTGGCCCTCCTGCTGATGCTGGCCGTGCTGGCGGCCGTCTGCGGCGGCACCGCCGTCTACAACATGCCGGAGAGCACGAACCCCAGGCTGGGCTCGGCCGGCACGATGCTGACCCTGGACGGCACGGACCCGCAGGCGGTGGCGGCCGATCTGGCGGCCATTCGCCACGCGGTCGGCACCATCGACGTGATCGGGCACGACCATGTGAAGGCCCCCGGCGCGGCCACTCCGATCGAGTACCGCTCACAGCGGCTTCACGGCGCCTTCTCCGGACGGATGCTGGCCATCCACCGGGGCCGCTACCCCTCCGGCACCGGCGAGGCCGCGGTCACCGACGGAACGGCGCAGCTGCTCGGCCTCCGGCTCGGCGGCACGATCGCCCTCGACGGGCGTTCCCGGACCATCGTCGGCATCGCCGAGAATCCCAGTGATCTGAGCGACGAGTTCGCCCTGGTGGACCCGTCGTCGGTCCGGCCACGGACACTGTCGGTCCTGGTCGAGCGGAAGCGTGGGGTCGGGGCCGGCAGCCTGAACCTGCGCACGGCCAACTCGATGGCCGATGGCGCCGGGAACAGCGACGGCATGCTGGTGGCCACCACCCTGGTGCTGTCCGCCGCCACGATCCTGCTGCTCCTCGTCGCGTTCGTGGCCGCCGCCGCGTTCGCGGTACTCGCGCATCGCCGGCTGCGGCAGCTCGGGATGCTGGCGGCGATCGGCGCGACCGGCCGGCAGGTACGGCTGGTGATGACGGCAACCGGCTTCCTGATCGGTGCGGTCGCCGCGATCCTCGGCACGGCCGGAGGGCTGGCGCTGTGGCCGTTCGTCGCGCCCCGGCTGGAGAACGCGGCCAACCACCGGATCGCGCTGTCCAACATCCCGTGGCCGCTGGTCGTGGCCCTCGGGGTGCTGGCGGTCGCGATGTCGACCGGGGCGGCGTGGTGGCCGGCCCGTGCGGTATCGCGGGTCCCGATCACGGCCGCGCTGTCCGGCCGGCCGCCGGTACCCCAGGCCGGCCGCCGTTCCGCGCTGCTGGCCACGGGCTTCCTCGCGGCCGGCATCGGGCTGCTGGCCTGGGGCCAGAAGACCCACCCGTGGCCGGTCATCGGCGGGACGGTCGCGACCGCCCTGGCGATCCTGTTCGCCGGTCCGCCGGCCATCCGGGCGCTCGCCACGGCCGGTTCACGCGCACCTGTCGCCGTACGGCTGGCCCTGCGCGACCTGGCCCGGCACCAAGCCCGCTCCGGGGCCGCGGTGGCCGCGATCAGCCTCGCACTCGGCATCTCGGCGGCCCTGGTCATCATCACCACCGGCGCGCTGGGCACCGCGAAGACCGGGAACCTCAGCGATAGCCAGATGCTCATCAGGGCGACCGGTTCCGGACCGGCGGCGAACCTCGTCCCGGTGCGGACCACTGCCCAGGTGAGCGCGCTCACCGCGCAGGTCGACCGCATCACGAGCGCACTTGATCATCCGGTGACCGTCCCGCTGGACATGCCGATCGATCCGACCTTCCCGCCACAGATGGACAACGGCAAGCCGGCACAGTTGCCTGCGATCTACTGCCTTCCCCACGGCAACGAGTGCGCTGACATCCCCTTGTACGTGGCATCGCAGGAACTGCTCCGCTACCTCGGCGTCGATCCGGCCTCGATCAGCCCGGCGACGGATGTCCTCACCTCACGGTCCGGCCATCCCGTGTTCCCCATCCTGAGCAAGACGGCCCGGAGCACCGACGTACCGGTCATCACCCGCATCCGCGCGCCCGCCTACACCTCGCCCCCTACCTCCGCCATCACCACGAACGGGCTCGCCCGCCGGCACTGGACCCAGGTCCGGGCCGGGTGGCTCATCCAGTCCGGCAGCCGGCTCACCGGACATCAGATGGCCGACGCCCGCGAGATCGCGGCCGCCGCCGGCCTGACCATCGAGACCCGGAACGGCCAGGCCGCCTTCGGAAACGTCCGGACCGGCGCGACCGCCATCGGCATGCTGCTCGCGCTCGGCATCCTGGCCATGACTGTCGGGCTGATCCGCAGCGAGGCCGCCGCCGACCTGCGCACCCTGACCGCCACCGGCGCCACCCGCAGGATCCGGCGCACCCTCACCGCGACCACGGCGGGCGCGCTGGCCCTGCTCGGCGTGCTACTCGGCGTCGCGGGCGCGTGCCTGGGCCTGCTCGCGGTCTACCGGCACGACCTCGCCGTCTTCGGCCGGGTGCCGATCGGCTTCCCGCTGGGCATCGTGGCCGGCACCCCGCTCATCGCCGCCGTGACGGGCTGGCTCTTCGCCGGCCGGGAACCTCCGGCGATCGCCCGGCGGATGGGGGAGTGATCCCTGACAGCCGCGGCAGCTGACCCCGCAGCCGCTGGAGACCGTACCGAGGGACAGGCGTTGAGGGCGTTCTTCCACCCCGGGATACTGCCGGTCACGGCCTCGTTCATGCAGGTAAGTCCGAACGAGATCGTCGATCGTCGTCCGGACTTACCGTGCAATCACTGTTCGGCCCGCTGCGCTCTGGCGGGGGGTCGCGGAACGGACCTCACCTCAGGGCTGGGCGGGCATCGTCAGGCAGTTGGAGAGGGTCACCTTGCCCGCGAGGCGGTCGGTCAGCCAGGTGATCGCGTCGCTCTGGTCGGTGAGGAGCGGAGCAAGATGGTTCAGCAGGATCTTGTCTCCGAGGTTGGGCAGGTCGACGGGTACGTAGGTGACGTTGCCGAGCCTGCGGCACCAGTCCACGGCGAGCTGGCGTGCCTGCGCGTGCGGCACGATGTCGTCGTGGACGCCGGTCGCCAGCCGTACCGGGCCGACGGGCTTGAGCGTCCCGATGCGCTGCTTGTCCAGGACGGCCTTCGCCACGGGTTCGGCCGCGATGATGTCGCCGAGAGATTTACCGCTGGTGGTCCATTTCGTGCTGGAGGTGAAGGCGTAGCCCAAGACCGCGTCGCCGACGCACATGGTGGACACGTCCTGGAGGGCGGCCTTGCCGACGGCGTTGGTGTTGGCGTCGACGATGCCGCGCAAGGCCGGGTTGGCCTGGACGAAGCCGTTGACCGCCCAGCCCAGCGCGCCGACGAGGGCGCTGCCGTCGATGCCCTTCATGACCGAGGTCAGATCGGCGGGCGGCGCGCCGACGTAGCTGCCGGCGACCTTGACGTCCGGCGCGTAGGAGGGCTGGAGCTCGGCGGCCGCGGCAGTGGCGCCGCCGCCCTGGCTGTAGCCGTAGAGGCCGACGCGGGAGGCCGCGGTGATCGACGCTCCCGGTACGGCATGCGCCACCCGGGCCGCGTCCAGCAGGGCGTGTGCTTCGTCCAGCCGGTTGACGTAGGTGTGCAGCCGGTCGGTCGCGCCGAGACCGACGTAGTCGGTGAGGACCACCGCCGCACCGGTGGACAGCAGGCGGTAGATCGACAGGTTCTCGTAGCCGACCGACACGGTGTCACCGTTCAGGGTCAGCGGGTACTGCAGCGCGAACGAGGGCGCGCACTGGTCGCCCTGGCCCATGGTGCCCGAGGCCACCGCCATCAACGGGCGGGCTCCTCCGCCCTGCCAGGTCGCCGACGGTTCGATGTAGGCGCCGGTCACCGCCACGGGCTGCCCGTTGGAGTCGGTGGACTTGTACATCAGCCGTGTCGCCGTACCGGGCAACGGTTTGCCGTCCAGCCCCGGCAGGCTCAGGCCGAGAGGTAGCGGCTCGCTTCGTATCAGCGCGCCGTTGGCCGACGGCAGCTGGGCGGGCGGGTTGTAGAAGGTGGGGATGGTCACCCCCCGGGACACCACGGGATCCTCCGGGCCGGCGGCGTGGGCCGTCGCGGTGAGGGCGGTCGAGACGAGGGCGGCGACCAGGGGGAGGGCCAGTGCTGATCGCGCGAGGTGCCCAAAGATTCTCATGTTCGCTCCAGGGGTGGGGGTGGGCGCCGCTCCACCCTCCCCGGCCGCCACCTGGGGGTCTATGTGGCCGGGTGATATGTTCCGCCTCTCCAGCCGCGTGCGAGTGATAATCGAGTTCTTTTCACACGGCAATGCCATTTCGCCGTCATGGACAGAGTCCGGGTCGGACGGGTGCCCTGGGCAGGGGTCGCCGGGCTACCCTGGCCGGGCGCCGTGGATTCCCCGGGGGTCATGGATGTCTCGGTGCGGTGCCCGCGGCCGCTTGTACGGTCCCGCCTGAACGTTCGTGAATCGCTCAGATCATGGTGCGTAGTCGTCGGGTGCGGACGGAGGGGGTTCGGTGGCCCATTCGTCGCTGAGGTCCTCAACGGTGATCGCGTTGGGGTCGATCTTCGCCCAGATGTCATGGTGGATCTCTTCGAACCGGCCAGTGGCGTCATGGTGCCCCTGCTCAGCGGCATGGGTGAACCAGTACGCGGCACCTGCGACGTCGCGTCGGCCGGCGTGGCGGGCGGCCAGCCAGTAGGCGGCGCCCGGGAGGCCGCAGCGCGCCGCGACCCGCCCGTACAACTCGGCGGGAGTCTGGGGGTCGGGCGTTACCTCCCAGGGCTGGCTGCCGTCCAGTACGGCGAGCTCGAACGCGAACTCCACGGCCAGCCCACGCCGGTAGGCGGGCTGGGCGTGCAGCATGGCCGTTGCGAGCGGTTCGCCGTCGGCCGCAGCACGCTCGAGCCATGGATGCGCCTCCTCGGACAGCCCGGCGCAGATCAGGAGGACCGCGAGTCGGCCGGCGGCCTCGGGGTCGCCGCGATCGTGGGCGGCATGCAGCAGTTCGACGACGTGCGGATGCTGGAACAGATCCCAGTACCGTCCGGCGGTCAGCGCGAGGGGGTCGGTGGTGTGGATGCGCAACTGCTTCAGCAGGGCGTCCAGCTCGATCGGCTCGTCGGGCTGCAGGCCGTACGGTGCGGGCTCGACCAGGCCGCGGCCGGCCAGGACCCGTAGCACCAGCTCTTCGTGGGGGTGAGGCGGCGTCGGAGCCGGTTCGGCTTCCGGGACGGGCTTACCGGCCACGGACCCGGCCTCAGGCTCGACGGAGGGATCGGCTGCGGCGTTGAGCCGGCCGAACCAGTAGGGAAGAGCGTCCAGGCCGGGATCGATCTCCATGCCGTTGCTCTCGAACGCGTACCTGTTGCATGACAGCACGAAGGCCCGTACGCGTTCCCACTTCGGCTTCCGGCGGCCTGTGAGGATCTCGCTCACCGTCGTGATCGACAACGGCTGGAACTTGTGGTCGTGCCCGTACAGGCCGCCGAGGCGCTCGGAGATGTCACAGATCTGCTGGTAGGTCGGGCTGCCGCAGGTGGTGCGGAGACTGCGCAACTCCACGATCACATCGGGATGCGCCTGCGGGGTGATGTTGAGGTCTGCAGTCATTTCTCCGGCCTTATCGATCAACGTCTGGATTGCCGATCATGTACACACTCCAATGCTGCCATCCCCTCCGGACACTTGTGTGCTGACGCATCATCAGGAATGCCGCAAAACGCCCATTCTCGTGCACCTGCACGTGCATTTGCCCTGTTCTACGGCCTAATGGAGCGGTCCAGATCTGGCCCGTGTTCCCCGGGGAACGCTGGCGGAAAGGCGCTTTAGCGTGCTTGGCCTGCAGAAATACCTGCAGAATTGAGTTCGGTTCTCGACCGTCCTCAGGGGCCTGGTCAGGCTGATATTTCCAGTCCTTTCCGGTTTCTTCTGAACGCCTGGTTTATCCACTCCTCAGCTGCCGCTCCCGGCTTACTGGTACCTCACCCAGCGCACACACCGAACGGAGACCACCGGATGTCGCTGACCTACATCCCCTTCCTCCCCGACACAGAGGAGGGGGAGGACGGAGACAACGATCCCCTCATGCGCACCCCGCCTCCCACCGACGATGAGCTTCTGGCCCTGATCCTCATCGCCACATGGGCTTCCCGGACCGGCCGGCTCCTGCCCGCCGACGTGCCTCCCCATGACCTGACAGAGCAGGAACTCATCGACTTCTGGGTCGACGATCAGCTTCCAACTGACCACCACGCCGCTGCCCGCGGAACGTACTCGATGGCCGCACGGAGAAGTCGATGATCACCCAACGCGGACTGACCGCTCTCACCCTTGCCCTGTTGATCGCCGTGATCGCTGCCGGGTTGGCGCTGGCCGCCGGCGCCCTCTGGCCGGCCGCTCTGCTCACCGGAGGCGCCGCGGCCGGCGGTGCTCTCCGGTTGTTGCCGAAGCTACTGAGGGAGTCGGACAACGACCCCGACTCGTGATCCCTGACGAAGACCGACGCCGTACTCCAGGAGCGGCCAGGTTCGGCGGTCGTGATCGGGCAGGACCTCGCAAGGCATCCTGCCGAGGCGGCCGGTGACCGCAAGCGATCGCGTGCGCCCGCAGTGCTGGCAGAGCGGCTCCCGGTCGCCGTTCCGAAACCGTTCGGCATGAGCGGCCCGATCTTGCCGACACCCACGGGCAGGAGCACCGTGTTGTCGGCGACGGCGACGGCGACGGCGACGGCGACGGCGACGGCGACGGCGACGGCGAGGGCGACCAAGCCGTCGCCGGGGCCAGACGGCTGGCCGCCCGGCGCGGCCAGTCCCAGGTCCGCACCGAGCATCTGCTGTTCTGCCTGGCCATCGACCCCGGCTCGGCCGCCCGCCGGGTCCTGGGCGACCTCGACATCGACACCGCTCGCGTCAAGAGGGAACTCGATGAGTGGATCGCCCCGGTCCAGCGCCGCCACCGCCGCATCGGCCGGGCCAAGAACACCGACCGAGATCCTGCCCGCCGAACCACGCGGCCTCCGCACCGGCTGACACCCACGCTGAGCGCACGATCTGACGAACTCCTCAGCGCCACCGCCGAGCTCCGGTCCGATCGCGCGGGCCCGAAGAGGTCTGAACGCGGATCAGCGCGGGCCGCCGGCCGCCCGGGGCACGCCGTCCAGGTAGGCGAGCACTGCCCGCACGCGGCGGTGGCCGGAGTCGTCCGGTGCCAGGCCGAGCTTGGCGAAGATGTTGCCGATGTGCTTGTGGACGGCGTTGTCGGAGATGCGCATCCGCTCGGCGATGGTGGCGTTGTCGTGGCCCTGCGCCATGAGGGCGAGCGACTCTCGCTCGCGGGAGGTGAGGGTGTCCAGGGGGTCGCCGGCGCGGCGCACGAGGAGCTGGGCGACCACTTCGGGATCCATGGCGGTGCCGCCGGCCGCGACGCGGCGCAGGGCGTCGACGAATTCGGCCACCCGGCCGATGCGGTCCTTGAGGAGGTAGCCGATGCCGCCGCGGCCGTCGGAGAGGAGCTCGCCGGCGTACTCCCGCTCGACGTACTGCGAGAGCACCAGGATCGGCAGCGCGCCGTGCTCGCGGCGGGCCCGCAGCGCGGCGTGGATTCCCTCGTCCCGGAACGACGGTGGCAGCCGCACGTCCACGATGGCGATGTCGGGGCGGTGCTCGGCGACGGCGTCGAGGAACGCCTCGCCGTCGGGGACGACCGCCACGACTTCGCAGCCCTTCGCCGCCAGCAGCAGCTCCAGGCCGCTGGACAGCAGGACGTTGTCCTCGGCGATCACGACCCGCACGGGACCTCCTGAACGATCACTATGCGCACGGCATCCGGACGGCGAGCGTGGTGGGGCCGCCCGGCGGGCTGTCGAGGCGGACGGTGCCGTCCAGGGCGGCGACCCGGCGGCGTATCCCGGTGATCCCGGTGCCGCGCGCCTCGTCGGCTCCGCCGCCTCCGTCGTCGGTGACCTCGATGGACAGCACGTCGTCGGCGCGCTCGACCCGGAGGGCCGCCCGGGTGGCGGCGGCGTGCTTGGTCACGTTCGTCAGCGCCTCGGCGATCACGTAGTAGGCCACCGCCTCCACGGTCGCCGGGAGCGCGCCGAGGCCGGCGAGCTCGATGTGGACCGGCACGCTCGACCGGGCGGCCAGCGCCGTCAGCGCCCCGTTCAGCCCGCGGTCGGCGAGGATCGGCGGGTAGATCGTCTGGAGCACCGTGCGGAGCTCGGCCATCGCCTCCTCCGCCGTCTCGTGCGCCTGCTGGAGCAGCGTCGCCACCGTGTCCGGGTCGTCGGCGAGCGACTCCCGGGCGATGCCCAGCTGCATGGCGATGGTCACCAGGCGCGCCTGCGTCCCGTCGTGCAGATCGCGTTCGATCCGCTGGAGCTCCGCGCCATGGGCGTCGACCACGCCGACCCGGCTCCTGGTCAGCACGTCGACCCGCTCGGTGAGCCGCTCGCGGGCCGACTGCGCGAGCACCGCCAGGCACAGCCGCGCGTGGAGTCGCGCCAGCACCGGGAGCACCCACCAGGCCGCCGCACCGAGGACGGCGATCTGAACGGAGCCCACGACCAGCGCGGTCGCCCAATCGCCCACATGGACATCGAAGAACAGGGTGGGGCGCTCGCCGGGGGGAAACGCCCACCACAGCGGCAGCGCCACCGCGGCGACCACGATGTTGCCCAGGCACAGCAGGGCGGCCAGCCCGAGCGGGAACCCGACGGCGACGTGCGCCAGCGCCCAGCCGAGATCCCGCCGCCCGGCCGGCCGCCCGTCCGACGCAACGCCGAGCAGTCTGCCGGCCCGCCGGCGGTGCCAGTCCGCCCAGCCCCGCGCCGCCGGAGGTGCGAGCAGCACCGGCAACGCGAGCGCCGTGGCCACGGCGGTGGCCAGCGTGCCCAGCAGGTAGGCCGAGCCGGAGAATGCACGGTCACGCATGCGCACCTCCTCGCGACGCCGTATGGAGATCATTATCCGCCGCCGGTGCCCGTCGGGCACTACAGCGGGCTGTACCAACGCGGGTGCGGCCGGCTGTATCGTGCCGGATGTCCGGCCGGATTAGCGTCCTCGACCATGAAACCGACATTCGTGCAGGCTCGCAGACGCCTGGTCCCGGCCCTCGCCCTGATCGCCCTGTCCGCCGCCGTTGCGCCGGCGGCCAGAGCCGACCGCGACCCGTCCCCGCCGCTCGACTGGAAGCCCTGCGCCCAGGGCCCCGACGACGCCCTCGGCGGCGAGCTCGACCGGGCAGGCGCACGGTGCGCGGAGCTCACCGTCCCGCTCGACCACTCCAGGACCGGCGGCCGCACCATCAAGCTCGCGCTGTCCCGCCTCCCCGCCACGGACCGCGCCCATCGCATCGGCACCATGGTCCTCAACAGCGGCGGCCCCGGCGAGAGCACGCTGGGCATGCCCCTGCAGACGCGCGCGGCCATGAAGGACGTCGCCGCCCGGTACGATCTCGTCGGCCTGGACCCGCGCTTCGTCGGGCGCAGCACGCCGCTCGACTGCGGCTGGCCCATCGGCCTGTGGCTCCGCTCGGCCGGCCTGACCCGCGCCCGGTTCGATCACCAGGTGGCGGTACAGCGCGACCTGGCCGAGCGCTGCGCCCGGCGCCACGCCGACGTACTCCCGTACGTCAACACGCGCGACACGGCCCGCGACATCGACCTCGTGCGCCGCGTCCTCGGGGAGCGCCGGATCTCCTTCCTCGGCTACTCCTACGGCAGCTACCTGGGCGCGGTCTACACCCAGATGTTCCCCGGCCGCACCGACCGCGTGGTCCTGGACAGCGCGGGCGACCCGCAGAAATGGGGCCCCAGGGCGATGCAGGGCACCGAAGACGAGGCGGAACGCGCGCTGCGCGGCTGGGCGGCCTGGGCCGCCGAACGTCACGGGACCTACGGCCTCGGCACCACCCCCGCCCGCGTGCTCGCCACCGTGAACGCGATCGTCGCCGCCGCGGAGGACAGCCCGCTGCGCGTCGGCCCGTACGAGGTGGACGACCAGGCGACCCCGTACATCATCTCCGTCGGCTCCGGCGACGACCGGCCCGCGAGCCGCGCGGAGTTCACCTCCACCGTTCGGACCCTGAACGAGGCCGCGCACGGCCGCCCGGCCGACCCCGGCCCCGAACTCGACGGACTCCTCACGTTCGTCCTGACCAGCGCCGGCTCCCCGCTTGCCGGCCCGGCCGCCGCGATCACCTGCGGCGACCGCGCCGCGCCACGCGACCCCGGCACCTACTGGGACGACGTCCAGCGCAGCCGCGCGCGCCACCCCCTCTTCGGCCCCCTCAAGAACAACATCTGGCCCTGCGCCTTCTGGCCGAACCGCCCGCGCGAGCGCCCCACGCGCGTCGGCAACGCCGTTCCCGCGCTGATCGTGTCCGCCACCGGCGACACCGCCACCACCTATGAGGGCAGCAAGGCCATGCACCGGGCGCTGACCGGCTCCCGCCTGCTCACCCTGCGCGGCACCACCGCCCACGGGATCTACGGCGAATACGGCAACGCCTGCGTGGACGCCAAGGTCAACGCCTACCTGGCCACCGGCATCCTCCCCGCCGCCGACCCGATCTGCCATCCCTGACCCGCCGTCCCGAGGCCGCGATGCCCCCCATCGCGGCCTCGTACGTCAAGAGCGAGTGCCACCCCTCGACCGCGGCTGGTGACACGTCCGTTGACCGCCGGAAGGTTTCACCGGGTGGCGGCAGAGCCGCTCAGTGCCCGCTGGACGAGGTCGGCCTGGTCCGCCGCGTGGCGGGTGCTGGAGCCGGTCGCAGGGGCCGCCGAGGCCGGACGGGAGACCAGCGCCAGCGGCCGGGACAGCAGCGGGGCGAGTTCCGAGAGCAGATAGGTCCACGCGCCCTGGTTGCGGGGCTCGTCCTGCGCCCAGACCAGCTCGGCGCCGGGGTAGAGGTCGATGATCTGCCTCAGTCGCCGCTGGGGGAGTGGGCAGAGCTGTTCGAGCCGGACCAGGGCGGTCGTCGGATCGGGCTGCCCCGCCAGGCGCGCCGCGAGCTCGTGGTAGAGCTTGCCGCTGACCAGGACCACCCGGCGGACGGCACCCTTGTCGGTGACCGACGGGTCGTCGAGTACGGGTTCGAAGCGGCCACCGGTGAAGTCCGCCAGCGGGCTGGAGCTGCCCTTGGCGCGGAGCATCGACTTCGGGGTGAAGACGATCAGCGGCTTGCGCGGCCTGGCGTGGGCCTGACGTCGCAGCAGGTGGAAGTACGAGGCGGCGGTGGACGGTTGGGCGATCGTCATGTTGTCCTCGGCGCACAGTTGGAGGAAGCGTTCGATCCGGCCGGAGGAGTGGTCCGGCCCGCGTCCCTCCTGGCCGTGAGGGAGGAGCAGCACCAGCGAGGAGTACTGCCCCCACTTCTGTGCGCCGGAGGAGACGAACTCGTCCACCACGATCTGAGCGCCGTTGACGAAGTCACCGAACTGCGCTTCCCACACCACAAGGGCATCGGAACGTTCCACCGAGTAGCCGTACTCGAAACCCATCGCCGCGTACTCGCTCAGCAGCGAGTCGTAGATCCTGAACGGCGCCTGCCGGGAACCGAGCCCGCCCAGCGGCGACCACTCGCGGCCGTCCTCGGAGTCGTGCAGCACGGCGTGCCGCTGGACGAAGGTGCCGCGCCGGGAGTCCTGGCCCGCCATCCGGACCGGGGTGCCCTCCAGCAGCAGGGTCCCGAAGGCGAGGAGTTCGGCGAAGGGCCAGTCGACGGTCCCGCCCGGCCGGGACATCTGTTCCCGCCGGTCGAGGAGCCGGCTGAGCCTGGGGTGGAGGGCGAATCCCGTCGGCGGGCGGCCGAAGGCGTCGCCGACCGCCTTGAGGAGGTCGGGCGCCACTCCGGTGGACTCCGGCTCCCCAGGTGTCTCCTGCTCGCGGGCGGGCGTCCGTTCGGACCCCGCCGTATCGGGGGCGCCCTCGTCGGCCGCGGTGGCCGTCAATGCCCGGTGGGTCTCGGTGAACGCCTGCTCAAGGCGCCGCTGGAAGTCGCGGTGTGCCTGTTCGTACTCGTCGCGGGTGATGTCCCCGCGCCCTATCAGGGCCTCGAGGTACAGGGTGCGGACGCTGCGCTTGGTTTCGATGAGCCGGTATGTCTGCGGCTGTGTCATCGACGGGTCGTCGGCCTCGTTGTGGCCGCGCCGCCGGTAGCAGACAAGGTCCACGACCACGTCGCGGTGGAAGCGCTGCCGGTAGGCGAAAGCCAGTTCGGCCACCCTGACGACCGCTTCGGGGTCGTCGCCGTTGACGTGGAAGACCGGGGCCTGCACCGCCTTCACCACGTCGGTGGAGTACACCGAGCTGCGCCCCTCGCTGGGCAGCGTGGTGAACCCGACCTGGTTGTTGATGTTGACCCGTACGGTGCCGCCGACCTGGTAGCCGCGCAGTAGCGCCATTTGAACCGTCTCGCTGACCACGCCCTGCCCGGCCATGGCCGCGTCGCCGTGCACGATCACCGGCAAGGTGGCGTAGGGCCGTCCGGGGTTCCGGTCCTGCTTGGCCCGCACGATGCCGAGCAGCACGCCGTCCACCGCGTCGAGGTGTGAGGGGTTCGCCGCCAGCGTCACCGGCAGCCGTTCCCCGCCCGGGCCCCGGTAGGTCCCCTCCGTACCCAGGTGGTACTTGACGTCGCCGGAGCCCGCGGACCGGTCGGTGCCCTCGAACTCGCGGAAGACCTGGCCGTAGGTCTTGCCCGCGATATTGGTCAGTACGTTGAGCCGTCCTCGGTGCGCCATCGACAGGGCGGCCCCGTCGAAGCCCTCCTCGGCGGCCCTGCGCATCAGGGCGTCCAGCAGCGGAATCGCCGACTCCCCGCCCTCCAGGCTGAACCGGGTCTGCCCGACGTACTTTGTCTGCAGGAACGTCTCGAAGACCTCTGCTTCGTTCAGCTTGTTCAGGATCCGCAGTTGTTCGTCGTGCGTCGGCTTGCGGTAGGGGGCCTCCAGCCGCTCCTGGAACCAGCTGCGCTGTTCGGGGTCCTGGATGTGCATGTACTCCACGCCCACCGTCCGGCAGTACGCGTCCCGCAGCACTCGCAGGATCTCCCGCAGTGGTGCCGGCCCATCACTCCCGGCCAGGTCCCCGGTGGGGAACTCCCGGTCCAGGTCCCAGAAGGTCAGGCCGTGGTTCTCGATCTCCAGGTCGGGGTGCGAGCGCTGCACGTAGAGCAGCGGGTCGGTGTCGGCCATCAAATGCCCGCGGACCCGGAAGGCGTTGATCAACTTCTCCACCTGTGCGGTCTTCCGCTCCCTGTCCGCTGTGCCCGTGTCGGCAGCCCAGTGGATCGGGGTGTACGGGATGCGCAGCGCGGCGAAGATGCCCTCGTAGAACGCTCCGTCGCCGAGGAGGAGCTGGTGGATCCGGCGTAGGAACTCGCCCGAGGCGGCACCCTGGATCACCCTGTGGTCGTAGGTGTTGGTGAGTGTGAGCGTCTTGCCGATGGCCAGGTCGGCGAGGGTGCGGGCACTCGCGCCACGGAACTCGGCGGGGTACTCCAGCGCTCCGGCGGCGATGACGCAGCTCTGGCCGGTCATGAGCCGCGGCACCGAGTGGACCGTTCCGATCCCGCCGGGGTTGGTCAGTGTCAGCGTCGTCCCCTCGAAGTCCCGCACCGTCAACCGGTTGGCGCGGGCGCGGGAGACCAGCTCGTCACAGGCCGCGAAGAACTCTCCGAAGGACAACTGCTCGGCCTGCTTGATGTTCGGCACGACGAGCATGCGCGAGCCGTCCGGCCGGGTGACGTCGACCGCGATCCCGAGATTCACCTGAGCCGGGGTGACCACGACGGGCTTGCCTTCGACGACGTCATAGTGCACGTTGACGACCGGGAAGTCCTTGACCGCCTGGACCAGCGCCCAGGCCAGCAGGTGGGTGAAACTCACCTTGCCGCCGCGTGTCCGCGCCAGATGGTTGTTGATGACGATCCTGTTGTCGATCAGCAGCTTGGCGGGGATGGTACGGACACTGGTCGCGGTGGGCATCGCCAGGCTGGCGTCCATGTGCGCGGCCAGCGACCTGGCGACGCCTCGCAGGGGCTCGGTGTGCCGGTCGGCGGCCCCGGTGCGGTCAGGCGCCGGACCGTCGGGGGTAGCGGGCGGCAGGTCGGCGGGCACCGGAGGCGGGCGGCTGGTGACTGGTGCGGAGGCCGCGACATGGGCCGCGTCGCCGTGCGGCGGGGCGCCGGCCTGCGAGGTGGGTTCTGATCCGGTCACATGGATCGACATCGCCGATCTCCTCGTGTCGTTGTTCGTATCGTTCAGCCCGTAGGCGGATGGAGGCGGGCCTCACAGGACTTCGAGAGCGGTGTCCACGATGCGCTGCACCCGTTCGGCGTTGCCGCCGGCGTTGACGAGGACGCTGGTGCCGATGACGGTCGCCAGAAGGCTGCTCGCGGCGTCGGCGGGGGGCTGGTGGCCGGTGAGCTCACCGGTCGAGCGCCCGCGGGTGATCGCTGCGCACAGAGCCTCCTCGATCCGGTCGAAAAGGGCGTTGCCGACCTCGTTGACCGTCTCATCCGCCTGGGCGACTTCGGTGATCGCCCTCACCATCAGGCATCCGCGCCGGTGATCGCCGGCGCCGGTCAGCTCCTCGATGACGGCACGCAGTCTGGGCCGTATCGGGCCGGGCGCGTCAAGCAGCTCGGCGAGGGCGGCCGTGCGCTTCGCGGTATAGGCGCGCAACGCCAGGGTGAACAAATTGTGCTTGCTGTCGAAGGTGTAGTACAGGCTGCCCTTGCCGATGCCCAGCTCGTCGGCCAGGCCCTGCGGGCTCGTGGCCCCGTACCCCTGGCGCCAGAAGACGTCCATCGCCATGCTCACGGCGGTGGCCGGATCGAACTTCGCGGGGCGGCCCATATCTCCACCGTAAGTTTTCTAGACCTGCAGGTCAAATAAGACGGTACGGCGGCCGCAGGGGCCGGTCGGGTCGGCGCGATGACGCCGCTCACCAGGGTGAACGCGGCCCGGTCCGCGTTGATCATGCCGTAGCCGGTGCCGGCTGGAGAACCGCTGGAGTGCCCCACGGTCACCTCGATCGCCATGGCGGCGTGAGGCTTGACACTCGCCCACCGCGCGCCTACCGTGTTCGAAATACCGATTAAAGTTCACAATAATGAACGGAGGGAACGTGCCGGCTCTGGAAGGCATCCGGGTCATAGACGCCGCGACGATGGTGGCCGGGCCGTTGGGTGCGTCGATCCTCGGCGACTTCGGTGCCGAGGTGATCAAGGTCGAACCCATCGCCGGCGACGAGTCCCGGACGTTCGGTCCGGGGCGGGACGGAATGAGCGGCGTCTACTCCGGGGTGAACCGGAACAAGATGGCCATCGCCGTCGACCTGCGTACCGAGGACGGACTCCGGATCTTCCACGAGCTCTGTGCCGGCGCCGACGTCCTGATCGAGAACATGCTGCCGGCGGTCCGCGAGCGCTTCGGCCTGACCGTCGAAGAACTGACCGCGCGCCATCCGCACCTCATCGCCCTCAACGTCAGCGGATACGGCGACACCGGGCCGCTCGCGGGCCGCCCTGCGATGGATCCGGTCGCGCAGGCGATGACCGGCTTCATGGCCGCCACCGGCCGGCGAGGGGGTGAGGCGATCAAGGCCGGCCCGCCGATCGCCGACAGTTCCGCCGGGTACCTGGTCGCCATCGCCGCCCTGGTCGCGATCCTGGCGCGCCGGCAGACGGCGCAGGGCCAGGCCGGTTCGGTCTCCCTGGTCGGCGCACTGTTCCACCTGCAGAGCCCCTGGCTCGGGCAGTTCCTGCTCGCCGGCTACGTCCAGGAGCGGCCCGGGAACGGCAGCAACTTTTACGCGCCGTACAACGCCTACCCGACGAGGGATGGCGGCTCGGTGCACGTCGTGGCCTTCAACGATCGGCACTTCGGCAAGCTGGTGCAGGCGACGGGCCGGCCGGAACTGCTGGACGATCCGCGTTTCGACACCGCCGCCCACCGGCTCGAGAATGCGGCCCAGATCGACGCCGCCCTGGCGCCCTGGTTCGCCGCCCACGATCGTGACGAGATCGTCTCGCTGCTGGCGGGCCACGACATCATCTGTGCTCCTGTCCTCGCCTATGACGAAGCGGTCGAGCATCCACAGATCCGCGCGATGGACCTGGTGGTGGACATCGCCCATGACGAACTCGGTGATCTCCGGGTGCCCGGAATCCCGATCACGCTCGACCGGACCCCGGGAAGCATCCGCCGGCCGCCGTCGTCCGTGGGTGAGCACACGATCGAGCTCCTCGCGGGTCTCGGTTACGGCGAGGAAGACATCGCCCGGTTGATGGCCGCCGCCGTCGTCCGATGACAGACGCAGGACATGAGAGAGGAGAAGTCTGATGAAGGTCGGAATCAGGATTCCGGGTGCGGGACCGTGGGCGGGACCCGAGGCGATCACCGAGATCGCGCGGTTCGCGGAGAAGGTCGGATTCGACTCTCTCTGGATGACGGATCACGTCGCCCTGCCGACGAAGGTCGAGACGCCCTATCCCTACACCGCGGACGGGAAGTTCCTCTGGTCGCCCGATACGCCGTACCTGGACTGCCTGACCTCCTTGACGTGGGCCGCGGCCGCGACCCAGCGCGTCGAGCTCGGCACCTCCTGCCTGATCCTGCCGTGGCGTCCGCTGGTGCAGACGTCCAAGACCCTGGTCAGCATCGACGTGCTCTCGCGCGGGCGGCTCACCGTGGCCATCGGGGTCGGCTGGATGAAGGAGCAGTTCGAGCTGCTCGGTGCGCCCTTCAAAGACCGCGGCCGCCGGACCACCGAGATGGTGAAGGCGATGCGCCACATGTGGACCGAGGACGAGGTCGACTTCAGCGGCGAGTTCTACGACCTGCACGACTTCAAGATGTACCCGAAGCCGACCCGGGGCACGATCCCGGTGTGGTTCGCCGGCTACAGCGACGCCTCGCTGCGGCGGATCGCCGCGATCGGGGACGGCTGGCACCCGCTGGCGATCGGACCGGAGGAGTACGCCGGCCACCTCACGACCCTGCGGGGCTACGTCGCGGAGGCCGGTCGCGACATGAGCGAGATCACCCTGACGGCGCGCCCGCTGCGCACGGCGCCGTACACCGCCGAGACGATCGAGGCGTACGGCGACCAGGGCGTCACCCACTTCGTCTGTGACACCTCGTTCGAGCACGAGACCCTCCAGCACGCGATGGACGAACTCCAGGAGCTCGCCGACGCCGTCCTGCCCGCCGCCCACCGGCTGCCCTGATCGGAGTGACAGTCATGCATGCGTTCACCGACAAGGTTCCCCTCGTCCTCGGCGGGGAACTCGTCGCCGAGGCTTCGACCGGGGCACGTTTCGACACGATCAACCCCACCGACGGCGCCGTGCTGGCATCGGTCGCGGAGGCGTCCGTCGACGACGTGGATCGTGCCGTCCGGTCGGCGCACGACGCCGCCCGCAAGTGGCAGCGGATGCGCCCCTCCGAACGGGCCCGTCATCTCACCCGGTACGCCGGGCTGGTCGAGCGGCACGCCGACGAGCTCGCGTTGCTGCAGACCCGGGACATGGGCAAGCCGATCCGCGAGTCGCGCGCAATCGACCTCCCGGTGATGATCGAGACCCTGGAGTACTTCGCGGGACTCGTCACCAAGATCGAAGGGCGGACGACGCCTGCGCCCGGACGGTTCCTCAACTACACCGTCCGGGAGCCGATCGGTGTCGTGGGCGCCATCACGCCGTGGAACTTCCCCGCCGTGCAGGCGATCTGGAAGATCGCGCCGGCACTCGCGATGGGCAACGCGATCGTCCTCAAACCCGCGCAGCTGGCGCCCCTGGTCCCGGTCGCCCTCGGTGAGCTCGCTCTCGAGGCGGGGCTGCCGCCGGGGCTGGTCAACGTGCTGCCCGGCAGGGGTTCGGTGGCCGGCAACGCACTGGTCGAGCACGCCGGGGTCGGCAAGCTCACCTTCACGGGTTCCACGGAGATCGGGCGGCAGATCGGTCGCGCGGCCGCGGACCGGTTGATCACCGCGTCGCTGGAGCTCGGCGGGAAGTCGGCCTTGGTCGCCTTCGCGGACTCCTCACCCAAGGCGGTCGCCGCGCTCGTCTTCCAGGCGATGTACAGCAACCAGGGCGAGACCTGCACGGCGCCGAGCAGGTTGCTCGTGGAACGACCGATCTACGACGAGGTGCTCAGCCTGGTGGTCGACAAGGTCGAGGCCGCGCGCGTCGGCGACCCCGAGGACAAGGCCACGGAGATCGGCCCGCTCATCGACGCGGACGCGCGTTCGTCGGTGCACTCCTACGTGACCTCCGGCGTGGCCGAGGGAGCGAGGCTCGTGGCCGGCAGCGCCGACGCGCCGACTCCCCACGAGCCCGGCTTCTTCTACCGGCCGGCCGTGTTCGCCGACGTCACCGCCGGGATGCGGATCGCCCAGGAGGAGATCTTCGGCCCGGTCCTGTCGGTGCTCCCCTTCGAGGGGGAGGACGAGGCCATCACGCTGGCCAACGACACGATCTACGGCTTGGCGGCCGGCGTCTTCACCCGTGATGTCGGCCGAGCGCTCAGGTTCGCGCAGGTCCTCGACGCGGGGAACGTCTGGGTCAACAGCTGGGGCGTGCTCAACCCGGCATCGCCGTACAGCGGCTTCCGCGCCAGCGGCCACGGTAGCGACCTCGGGCAGACGGCGGTCGAGAGCTTCACCAAGGAGAAGAGCGTATGGGTGAGGATCGACTGAGCGTGCGGCCCGTCGTCTCCCGGCTCCGCGATGCACGGGACAGCGCCGGCTGGGTCGCGGACCCCGGCTACTCGATGGTGCGCGACGCGCTCTTCGACCAGGACCCCGAGCGGGTCGCGATCCTGAGAGAAGGAGCGCACGGTCCCGAAGGGGTGACCTTCGGGACGATCCAGCACACGGTGCGCCGGATCGCGGGGGCGCTGCGCCACCGCGGCGTGCGGCCGGGCGACCGCGTCGCGATGTACCTGGACCCGTCGCAGGTCGCGGCCGAGGTCGTCTGCGGCGTGCTCGCCGCCGGCGCGGTCATCCTGCCGATCCCCAGGCTCCTGGGCGGCCTGTCGGTGACGCACCGGCTGCGCGACGCCGGAGCGTCGATCCTGGTGACCGACTCGGCCGGTTCGAGGCGACTGCTGGAGACGAAGGCCGCGACGACGGACGTCACGGTGCTCACAACCGACTCGACGTCGCGGGACGACCTGCTCGACGAGGCCCGCCGGGCGGAGCCGATCGACCCCTACCGGCCCTCGGCCGACGAGCCGGCGTTGCTGATGTACACCTCCGGCACCAGCGGGAACCCGAAGGGCATCGTGCACGCGAACCGGGTCCTGCTCGGTCATGCCGGCGTCGACTTCGCCTTCGAGCTCTTCGAGGACGGCGACGTCTACTACGGGACGGCGGACTGGGGCTGGGTCGGCGGGCTCATGCTGGGACTCCTGGTGCCGTGGTCGTTCGGGGTGCCCGTTGTCGCGTTCCGGCAGCAGCGTTTCGATCCGGCTGTCACCCTTGCCGTCTTCGAGCGGTACGGGGTGACCACCGCCTTCCTCCCGCCGTCGGTCCTGCGGCTGCTCGCCGCCCACGGGCAGCACCCGCGTCGCCGCCTTCGGGCGGTGGTCACCGGCGGTGAACCCGCCGGTGCGGCCGAGATGGCCTGGGCGCGTCGCCACCTCGCCGCCGCGGTCAACAAGGCCTTCGGCCAGACGGAGGCGAACGCGCTGATCGGTGACTCGGTGGTGCTCGCTTCGGTGGACGACTCGACCATGGGTGCGCCGTACCCCGGACACGGCATCGTCCTGCTCGACGAGGCCGGTGCCGAGGTCGGATCCGGCGAGGTGGGCGAGATCGCCCTGTCCCTGCCGGACCCCGTCGCGATGCTCGGCGTGTGGGACGCGGCGCTCGGGCGGCCGGTGGTGGTCGACCGGCAGATTCACCGGACCGGTGACCTGGCCCGGCGGGCCTTCGGGCGCCGGCTCGAGTACCTGGGCCGCGTCGACGACGTGATCAAGAGCCGTGGCTACCGCATCGGGCCCGGCGAGGTCGAGCAGGCGCTGAAGCTGCATCCGTCCGTCGAGGACGCGGCGGTCGTGGGCGTCGCGGATGCCGCCATCGGCCAGCACATCAAGGCGTTCGTGCAGCTCCACGAGACAGAGCTGGACGACTCCCTCAAAGCGGCCTTGCGGGAACTGGTGGCGGGCACCGTCGGACCGCATGCGCGGCCACGCGACATCGAGGTGGTCGATCAGCTGCCGCGTACCGAGACCGGAAAGCTCCTTCGCAGGGAGTTGCCGGCAAGGCGCTGAACTCTCAGACCAGTCCGCAACAGGGAAAGGAAGTGACTGACGTGCGGAAGTTCTGGCACGTAGGCATCAATGTTACCGACATGGATGCGTCCATCGAGTTCTACCGGAAGGTCGGGTTCGAAGTCATCCAGGACAAGGAGATCGACGACGCGAACCTGGCGCGTGCCTTCATGGTGGACGGCGCGAGCAAGCTCCGATTCGCCCATCTGCGGCTCAACGACTCCCCGGACGAGGCGTTGCTCGACCTCATCCAGTGGCGCGACGCCCGTTCCGACGGGACCGCGAACGCGGACCTGCTCGTGCCGGGTCTGTGCCGGTTCTCCATCCTCACCGACGACATCCAGGCCGAGTACGACCGGCTGTCGGTGGACGGCGTAGAGTTCCTGCACACGCCTCAGACGGTGATGGGACCGGATGGCGTGAACGGGTGGAAACTGCTCTTCGCTCGCGATCCCGATGGCACGCTGTTCCACTTCGCCGAACTGATCGGGGATGCGGCTACCGTCAGGTAACGCGTTTCCAGAGGAGGCATGCCGAAGTGAGCACGGACGAAAGCCTGGGTGCCGCGCAGGGCCACGAGGCCGGTGCGGCGGAGTCCCCTGCCGGACTGCTCGTGCCGGCGGTGACCCGGGCGACCCGGGTGCTCGAGGCTCTCGTCCGGCGCCCGAACGGCGCCAGCCTGACGGAACTGGCCGAGCGGTGTTCCCTCGCGAAGAGCACCGCTTCCAACCTGCTCCGGACGATGGTGGCCGAAGGCCTGGTCGGCTACGACCCGCAGACGCGCCTGTACAACCTGGGTCCGCTCCTCATCGAGTTCGGCGTGGCCGCGATCACGCGCACCACGGCGGTCACTGAGGCGCGCCCCTTCATGGAGCGGCTCGCCGAGCGGACCGGACTCGCCTGCCTGGCGATCCAGCCCATGCCGGACGGGCACTTCACCGCCATCTCCAAGATCGAGAGCCGCAAGGACATCAAGGTCACGATCGAGGTGGGCGCGCGGTTCGACAGCACCGCCCCCTTGCTGAGCCGGTTGGCGGGAGCCTGGGCGGGTACGAGCGCCTCCTCCGGTCCCGCGCTGGACGCCGGTGAGCTGGAACGCATCCGTGAGCAGGGGCACTGGGCCGTTTTCGGGGATTACCGGCCAGAGCTCAACGTGGTCGGCTTCCCGGTCTTCGACCGCGACGCCCACCCGTGTCTCTTCATCACCCTGCTCGGTATCGGGCAGGACTTCACCATCGGCGACATCGAGAAGATGTCCGGCTTCCTCGTGGAAGCGGCGAACGCGATCACGACCCGCAGCGGGGGAACCGTGCCCCCCGGCTATCCGACCGTCGGTCGTCCAGAGGGCCTGACCGGCTGATCCCGACGCAGAGGATCCGGTACGACTGCAGGTCGCACCGGCGTCCTCGCCGTGTCCAGAACAGGAAACACCGACATGAAGTTCCACAAGATCGCTGTCATCGGCGGCACCGGGCCGCAGGGCCGGGGCCTCGCGCGCTGGCTGGCGGAGGCCGGCCACTGCGTCGTCATCGGATCTCGCTCGGCGGACCGCGCCGAGGTGACCGCCCAGGAGCTCCGGGACCGGACGGGCGGCGACGTCTCCGGGACGGACAACGAGACCGCGGTGAGCGCCGCAGACGTGGTCCTCGTGGTGGTGCCCTGGGACGGCCACCGCGACCTGATCGCCTCGCTCGCCGGCGCACTCGACGGCAAGGTGGTCGTCAGTTGCGTCAACCCGCTCGGCTTCGACGCGCGTGGCGCATACGGGCTCGTGGTCGAGGAGGGGAGCGCGGCCCAGCAGACCCAGGAGGTCGTGCCGGGAGCGCGGGTGGTGGGCGCGTTCCACCACCTGTCGGCGGTCAGCCTGTGGGAGAGCGACGACGTTCTCGACCACGAGGACGTCCTGGTCTGCGGCGACAGCAAGGAGGCCAAGGAGATCGTCGTCGAGCTCGCCTCAGCCATCACCGGCCGGCCCGGCATCGACGTCGGCTCGCTCCGCCTCGCGGGCCAGCTCGAGCCGTTGACCGCGGTCCTGATCGGCATCAACCGGCGCTACAAGGTCCGCTCGGGGGTCGCTATCGCCGGGATCGAGCGATGATCCACGAGCTGCGCGAGTACGTCGCGGTCCCGGGGCGTGCCGAGGACCTGCACCGCCGGTTCGCCGACCTGACGCTCGACCTCTTCCGGGAGGTCGGGCTCGACGTTCAGGGCTTCTGGCACGAGACGGGTGACCGGCACCGGATCTCCTACCTCTGCCGGTTCGCGAGCATCGACGAGGCCCGGCGGCACTGGGAGCGCTTCGCCGCGGACCCGCGCTGGCTCGCGATCAAGGCGAGCACGGAGCACGACGGCCCGCTGATCGAATCGATCACGATCAAGTACCTGACCACGCCCGACTACGTCATCTCTTGACTCGCCGGTCCTTGACCCTCGTACGGCTACGTCCCTAGGCTGTTCCAAATAATGATCTCTGTTCAGTAATATGAATCGGGTGTTCACGTGATCAAAGGCATCCAACTTCACGCTTGGGCCGGCGCGCCCGAGATGGTGCAGGTTGCCGAGCTGGCCGCACGGGAATTCGAGACGGTCTGGGTGACCGACCAGCTGCAGTCGCGCAGCGTCGCCGCGGTCCTCGGGGCGGTGGCAGCACGGACCGGCGCCGGTGTCGGCACGGCCGTGACGTTCCCGTTCGGCCGCAACCCGCTCGAGCAGGCCTCGACGATGGCCACGCTCGCCGAGTTCATGCCCCCTGGCAGGCAGGTGAGCATGGGCATCGGCACCGGAGGTGGTCTGGTGAGCGCTCTCATGCCCCGGGAGAATCCGGTGGAGAGCGTCACTGAGCTCATCCGGCTCTGCCGCGCTCTGTGGCGGGGCGAGTACGTCCGGCTGGGCGACTATCCGGTGACGTGCGCCCGGCTGCGGATGCGCCCGGACGGCAAGGTCGGCTTTCCCTGGGTCGACAACGCCGAAGTCAGGGTGGTCGTCGCCGGGACCGGGCCCAAGATCCTGGAGATGGCCGGCGAGTGGGCCGACGGTGTGATCTGCGCGAGCAACTTCCCGGCGCACAGCCTGGCGGCGTTCCGCAGCGGGCAGTTCGACGCGGTCAGCAACCTCGACAGCCTGGACAGGGGGCGCACGCGCAGCGACCGAGCCGAGTTCGCCCGGATCTACGGCGTGAACCTCTCCGTCTCGGCCGACCGGGACGCCGCCAACGCCGCGGCCAGGCGCCAGGCGACCCTGATCGTCAGCCAGCAGCCGCACGAGAACCTGCAGCGGGTCGGATTCGAGCAGGCCGACTACGCGGCGACCCGCGCCGCGGTCCAGGAGGGGGCGGGCGTCGACCGGGCCGCCGAGTTGCTGCCCCAGGCGATCGCCGACCAGCTCGTGGTGTCCGGAACTCCCGACGACTGCGTCTCGGCGCTCGGCGAGCTGCTCGACCACGCCCGCGGCGCCGGCTTCACCGAGGCCTACATCGGGGCGCCGGTCGGCCCGAACCCTCGTGAGGCCGTCGAGCTCCTGACCGGTCGCGTCCTCCGGGGGCTCGCATGAGCGGCTCCGGGACGATGACGCACGCGGACCTCTGCCTTCTCGACCGGGACGGGCCGATCGCCACGGTCACCCTGAACCGCCCGGCGGCGAAGAACGCGCTGAACATCGACCTGCTGAACGCGCTGATCGGCCGCCTCGAGGAGTGCGTCGCCGCCGGCGTCACGGTCCTGGTCCTGCGTGCCGAGGGCACCGCGTTCTGTGCCGGTGCGGACCTGCGCTCCGATGACGGCACCTCGATCGGGAAGCCCACTCTGCGCCGTGACCTCATCGAGAACGCGATCAGCCTGGTGAGCTCGTTCCCGGTGGCGATCTCAGTCGTCCACGGACCCGCCGTGGGCGGTGGCTGGGGGCTGGCGTTCGCCGCGGACGTCGTCCTCGCGGCCGAGGACGCGCTGTTCAAGTTCCCCGAGCTCGCGCTCGGCTTCCTTCCGCCGGAACCGATCGTCCGGCGGTTCCACGAGGTCGCCGGCCCGGTCAGGTCGCTGCGCCTCCTCGGGTCGGGTGAGTCCTTCCGAGCAGGCGACCGGGCGCTGGCCGGCCTGGTCGAGGCGATGGCGCCGGACCTCCTGGGCGAGCGGGCCCAGGGCCTGGCCGACCTTTTCGCACGCTCCGCTCCCGGACTGCTCCGGGTGCTCAAGCAGAGCGCCGGCTCCGTTCACGTTCAAGAAAGGCACGCGCATGAGTAGTACCCCGACACTCGAGTCCGAGGACCAGATCGAGCTGCGCAAGACGGCGCGGTCACTGTTCGCCAAGCACGCGTCCGAGCGAGACGTCCGTATCTGGGACGAGGAGGGCTCCTACCCGGTCGACCTGTACCGCGAGATCGCGGCGCTCGGCTGGTACGACATCGTCGCCGACGGCCCTGTCGAAGGCCAGGCGGGGCTCCTGGCCGCGCTGTGCGAGGAGATCGGCCGAGGAAGCTCGGACCTCGTTGCGCTGTTCAACCTCAACCTCAGTGGCATCCGGGACCTCCAGCGCTGGGGGACGCCCGAACAGCAGGCGAAGTACGGGGAGCCGGTGCTACGAGGCGAAGGCCGGTTCTCGATCGCCGTGAGCGAGCCCGACGTGGGGTCCGACGCGGCGAGCGTGTCGACTCAGGCCGAACCCGCGGAAGGCGGGTGGGTCCTCAACGGCCAGAAGACCTACTGCGAAGCCGCGGGTCTGCCCGGCACGGTCATGGAGCTGGTCGCCAAGGTCGGCGACGGCGGGCGCAAGCGTGATCATCTGGCGGTCTTCCTCGTGCCCGCGGACACTCCCGGCATCGAGATCCGGCGGATGCCGGCTCTCGGCCGCAACATCAGCGGCATCTACGAAGTGTTCCTGCGTGACGTGGTGCTGCCCGAGGACGCGCTGCTCGGCGAGGTCGGGCAGGGGTGGCGGATCCTGAAGGAGCGACTCGTTCTCGAACGGATCATGATCAGCTCCGGGTTCGTCGGCAGCTCGTCGGCCGTCATCGACATGACCGTGACCTACGCCAACGAACGCGAACAGTTCGGCAAGCCGATCTCGTCGTACCAGGGCGTGTCACTGCCGCTGGCGGAGATGCACGTCCGTCTGGACGCGGCGCGCTGTGCCGTACGCCGGTCCGCCGAGCTGTTCGACAGAGGCGTGCCGTGCGAGGTCGAGAGCACGATGGCCAAGTTCCTCTGCGGACAGATCTACGCGGAGTCCTCGGCTCTTGCGATGCAGATCCAGGGTGCCTACGGCTACGTCCGGGATCACACGCTCCCGATGCACCACTCCGACGGCATCATCGCACGTGTGGTCGCGGGTCCGCCGTCGGTGCAGCTCGACTACGTGGCGCGTTCCATGGGACTTCGCGTCGGGGCGTGAGCGCGGCCGGCGGGAGTACGCCCCACCGGTATCCGTCCGCCAACGCTCACACGCGGACGGAGACCACCTCATCGGACACGGCGGCGGCATCGACCAGCGCCTGTCCTGGTCGGCGGGCGGCGAGCAGGGGAAGGGCCGCCCGCAACCGCTCGGCGTGCGACTCGCTCTCCACCTCCCACTCCAGCTGGATCGATTCGAACATCGCTCCGTCATCGGCACCCATGACGCGATCGACGTTCAGGGAGGCAGACACCCGGAGCGTCGCCGACTCCGCCACCGCACCCTCGCCGACAAGCCGGAGGACGACCAGCGACGCGGACGCAAGTCCGGCCAGCAAGTGCTCGACGGGATTCGCGCCGGTGTCGTGCCCGCCGTACCGGGCGGCTTCGTCGACCGTCAGCCCGTGTCCGCGCGCGGCGACGTGGACGCCCCGGCTCACGGGCCGAGCTTCGACGACCAGGTGCTCCCGCCGGGCCGCGTTCATCGGATCCCCGCGTAGAAGTCAGCGGCAACGGGCTCTGCCGGATTCAGCTCTTCGGTGAGCCAGGCGAGCGCCTTCGCCCCGGCGGCCCGGACGTCCGGGAGATCAGGGCCGTACTGAGGTGCGAGGTAGTCACCCAGGAACCGCAGCGCATCGTCCCCGTCGCTCCGGTGGAGAAAAGATGCCACCGCCTCCAAGGCCAGCGGATCTCTGGACCTCACCTTCAGCATCGCCGCCTGCTGTGCGGCGACGACCGCTTGCACAGAGGGATCGTCGACAGAGGTCATGTCCAGGTCGACGGCGACGCCGGCAGTCGGAAACCTGAGGGTGTCACCGAAAAACAACGATGCAGTCAGTCCAAGCCGGGAGAGGGTGCTCGGCGCGAAGTTGGAGCCCAGCACCGCGGCGTCGACCGCTCCGGATCTCAGTGCCTCCAGCCGGTCGAGGTCGCCCTCGTCGCCCGGTGGGAAGTGCAGAACTGAAGGCGCGGTGCCCCCGGAGCCATGACCGGTCAGCAGCCGCGTGGTGAACGCCAAGACGATCGACCCTTCGGGATGCCCGGCCACGACGGTCGGGCCGGTCAGGGCCGGATGCGCTTCCCGCCGCCAGATCCAGAACAGCGGGTGAACCGTATGGACCAGCGCCACCCTCCACCGTCGTCGCCCTTGAATCGACTCGACCAGCGATCCGCCGAGCCCTGCCGAGAGCGGCGCTTCCGGGTGGTCCGACGCCGGAACCGCCCTGACCTCCACACCGAGCAGGTCGTAGTAGCCCGCGCGCCGGGCGACCTCGTGGCACAGCAGCTCATGCACGTTGCGATCGCGGTACCCGAGGAGAATCAAGGCCACTCCCGTCTGAGCCACCGCGAAGCGGTGGCGATGCCGACATGGAGTTCATGATAGCGAACTTAATCCACTATTATGAACTCTGTACTGCTGCGCACCGGGTTCCGGTGGGTGATTCGAAATGTGCACCCCACCCCTGGGCGGCGCTGAACGCGCTGCGCCGGCCGACGAAGGAGATCGCGTGAACCTGCTGGACCAAAGAGTCGCCGTCGTCACGGGAGCGGCCCGCGGGCTCGGCCGTGCGATCGCCCAGCGGATGGTGGCGGAGGGAGCGCGGGTGGTTCTGGCCGACACGGACTTGGCGGCCGCCCAAGACACCGCCGACGAACTCGGCGAGGCGACGGTCGCCGTGCGGTGTGACGTGACCGTCGAATCGGAAGTCGCGGGACTCGTCCCCGCCGCCCTCACGGCGTTCGGGCGGCTCGACGTCATGGTCAACAACGCCGGTGTCCTGCGCGACGCGACCATGCGGAAGATGGCGCTGGACGAGTTCCGCCTCGTCATCGAGACGCATCTCCAGGGAACCTGGCTGGGCACGCGTGCGGCGGCTGCGCACATGCGCGAGCACGGCGGGGGCTCCATCGTGAACATGTCGTCCATCTCCGGGAAGGTGGGGAACGCCGGGCAGACGAACTACAGCGCGGCGAAGGCCGGGATCGTCGGCCTGACCAAGGCCGCGGCCAAGGAGGTCGCGCACGTGGGTGTGCGGGTCAACGCCATTCAGCCCGGCCTCATCAGGACCCCGATGACGGAGGCCATGCGCGAGGAGATCTGGCAGCAGAAGCTCACCGAGATCCCGTTGGGCCGATTCGGCGAGCCGGCCGAGGTGGCGGCCGTGGCCTGCTTCCTGGCCTCCGACATGTCGAGTTATGTCACCGGCACCGTGCTCGAGGTCACCGGCGGGCGGCACATGTGAAGAAGCGACCACCGGCGAGGGACTGTCCGCTCTTGCAGTAGAGACCGGTCGGTATCGGCCGCCGGTCACGACGGCGCGCCGGCCGGTGAGTGCCCGACGCTCAGGCCAGGGCGGCGGTGATGCGCGCGGTCTGCGTGTCCTGGAACCGGCTGACCTTCCAGACCACGAGTGCCAGCAGCAGCGCGGGGAGCAGCCCGAGGAAGGACAGGAACAAGGTGACGGACGCGGTGTCGCGCAGCGAGACCAGATCGCCGCCCGTGCCGATGTCCTTGTAGGCGAAGGTTCCCAGGAAGCAGTAGAGCATCCAGGTGAGCCACCACGCCGAGACCAGCAGGTGCTTACCGCTGCCCGGCCGGTCTTGCTGAGCGGGCTTGCTGGCCGTCCAGATGTCGTCCACGACCTGCTTGGGTACCCAGAAGGCCACGATGGGCACGAACCAGCCGAGGACGAGCCACGATTTCCTCCACCGCTGGCCGTCGTCCCGGATCACCAGCGCGTTGGCGCGTACCCGGAACAGCCAGCTGATGAGCGCGGTGGCGACCAGTGCGGTGGCGCAGTACTCCCAGATCGTCAGTGCCAGGGTGAGGTTGTCGTAGGAGCGGACGTCCGCGCGATCGGCATCGGCGGAGGCGATGACGTCAAGCTGGAGCTGCGCCGTGATCGCCTCGGCGATCAGCACCACGCACCAGACGGCCAGGGCGGCCCAGACGGCCAGTTTGAGAGCAGAGGTCGGCCGCATCGGCCCGTCCCCGGCACCCAGGTCGGGACCATCGGGAAACTGGCCCTGGACCTGCCAGGGGTTGGGCGAGGTCACGTCTTCCTCCAGGGCATCGTCGACCCCGGCATGAGACGGGATCTTGCAGCGGACCCCCGGATCCTAGACCCAAAGCGGCACGAAGATCGTGAACACGCCCACGCCCACCGAAGCCGACGGCGGCTGGGCCGGGCCATGCACACCTGCGCGGACCTCGGCCGTGGGTTTCAGGGTTTGCGGGCCAGCCCGCAGGTCGAGTCGACCTGAGCCGGCTCGCCGAAGGGGTTGCTCTCCCACCGCCATTGTGAGGTGGTCACCACGCCGGGCTCGAGAACGTCCAGGCCGTCGAAGAAGCCGGCGATCTGGTCGGGGTTGCGGGCCACATACGGCATGGAGCCCTGCTCCACCGCGATCCGGATCGCCTCCTCGCGGCCCGCTCGATCCAGCTCCCCGGTGCCGTCGTTGAGCGCCAGGAAGCTGCCCGGCGGCAGCGCGCCGACCAGACGGCGCACGATCACCGTCGCCTCATCGTCGTCGATCACATTCCCCAGGATCCCGAACATGATCAGCCCGATGGGCTCGGTGAAGTCCAGGATCCCGGCGGCCTTTTCCAGGATACGGTCGGGGTCGCGGACGTCGCAGTCGATGTAGCCGCAGGCACCCTCCGGAGTGGAGGTGAGCAGGGCCGCGGCGTGGACCAGCACCAGCGGGTCGTTGTCGACGTAGACGATCTTGCTTGTGGGTGCGACTCGCTGGGCCACCTCGTGGGTGTTGCCGACGGTCGGTAGCCCGGTCCCGATGTCGAGGAACTGCCGGATCCCCTCCTCGGCGGCCAGATAACGGATCATGCGGCCCAGGCATGCGCGGGACTGGCGGGCGACCTCACGGATTGCGGGAAAGGTCTCCAAGATCTCGTCACCGACCCGCTTGTCGATCGGGTAGTAGTCCTTTCCGCCGAGCCAGTAGTTCCACATGCGGGCCGAATGTGGCCGACTTGTATCGATCTTGGATGATGGTGATGATCTGTCCGTCACTGGGCTCTTCTCTCGAATGTCTCGTGCATGCCGAGTCACAACCTAAACCCCGCGCAGATCTTCGCGCCCCGTCTTTACCGGTACGACCCAACCGTCCGTAACAACCGCGCACACTCCTTATTCAGAGCTCCGCAGAACCCCTCGGCTGCCACCACAGGACCGCCACGAAGCACCTCACCGCCGTCGGCGGTGACCTGGAACCGCAGCCCCGCCATGCGCTGAATACAACTCGGTCTCCGCGCCGGTAATGACAACCGGTTTGCGCCGGTAGGGCCGCTTGCCCAATGCTCGGGTCGGTGACGGCCAAGGACGAGTACGAGCGGCTAGAAGAGCGGCTCGACCTGCTGGAGAAGCGGATCTACCAGGGCCTGCGAGGCGGACGGCCGGTCCGCGAGGCAGCGGTCGAGCTCGCCTGCCTGCTGCTCGATTGGCGGCCGGACCCGGAGGTCCGTGAGCTCGTCGAGCGGTCGCCCGGGGAGCTGACCGACGAGCGGGTGGCCGAGCTCGCCGACCGGCTGATCGCCGACTTCGAACCGGGGTTCGACCTGGCCCCTGAGCGGTGGGAGACGCTCGTCCAGGCGCTGCGCACGGTCGAGCGCGACCTGCGCGCCACCGGGCCGGAGCGGACCGCCGACATCCGGCTGGTCCGACCAGAATGGGCGCGGGAGTGGGGCATGGCCTACGTGAGCCACGACGGCAGGACTCACGGCTCCGGGATCCCCTCCTTCGAGGGCACCGACCCGGAGATCGCGCTCCAGGCCGTCGCCGACGCCCTGCAAGAGGTGGTCATGGAGTTCACCTGGACCGTCTGGCCGCTCTGCCCGGTCCATCACACCGGCCTGCACCCAAGCCGTGACACCAGCGGGCGTGCGGTCTGGCACTGCCGGCCGTGCGACGGACCCGTCGCCGCCATCGGGGAACTGTAGAGGCCTGCGCCGATCTGGCATCCCCGTCAGTGGGACAGCTTGAGGCCGATGACCCCAGCGAGCACGAGCACCAACGACAGCACGCGCATCATGCTCGCCGACTCGCCGAAGAAGAGCACGCCGGCGATCGCCGCACCCGCGATGCCGATCCCCACCCAGACCGCGTAGCCGGTACCGATCGGAATCGTCCGCAGCGCGTAGCCGAGGCCGACCATGCTGAGCACCAGGCCGACGGCAAAGACCGCAGACGGCAACGGGCGGGTGAAACCGGCGGACTTGCCGAGCGCGACGGCCCAGACCGCCTCCAGCACACCCGAGATGACCAGAACCAACCACGGCATGACGACCGAGCCTTTCGACACGGTCGTCTTTGCAGGCCGGGTACGACACGCCCTCGTCCGGGCTGCCGCTTGTGCGGCATCTCTTCCAGGGTAGCCACGCCGCCGGCCGGAAGAGCGCCACGAGAAGTGACCGCGCCGGGTGCATGGTCATCACCGCTGGCCCCCAGTGGTCTGGCGGGCGCGGAGAGCCCTGAGCTTGTGGCGGTTGCCGCAGCGCTCCATCGTGCACCAGCGCCGGGTGCCGGGGCGGGAGGAGTCGACGAACACCAGCGGGCAGTTGTCGCTCGCGCACTCGCGGATGCGCTCGGAGAGCGGGCCGGACAGCAGTTCGATCATCTCCCGCGCCAGCGTCGACAGCGCCTGCGTCGTCCGCACCGGCGTCCTCCACCTCGCGGTCGTGCCGTCGGCGGCCAGTTCGGGCGTCAGCGCCGCCGCGGCCGCGGCCCGGTTGATGGTCGCGACCGCCTCGGCGGGGAGGGGGCGCTGTGCCGCTCGGGCGTGCGCCGCGTCCCAGATCGCCTGGCGGAGCGCCTTGGCCGCGGTCAGCTCGCGGGCCGTCACGGGGACCGTCATGGCCGCGGCCAGCGGCGGCTGGGCCAGCCAGTCGCCCAGGTCGGCACCCTCGTGGAGAGTCTCGAACTTCGCGTACGGGCCCTCGCCACCGGTGTGGGCGAAGTCCAGGCAGACGGCGCCGGCGTCGAACCAGAACGACCCTCCCTTGGGGTCGTGCAGCATCCGCCCGGTTGTGTTCGCTTGCACGACACCACTATAACTGGTGTCAGACACGACACCGGTAAGACCGGTGTCATCCTCGAAGGAGGCAACACATGGGCGTACGGCACATCAACCCCGAAGGGCTTCACCGCAGCCCGGCCTTCAGCCAGGCCGTCGTGGTCGAACAGCCGAACAAGACGATCTACATCGGCGGCCAGAACGGCGTCGACTCCGACGGTAAGGTCGTCGGCCCCACGCTCGGCGAGCAGGCCAGGCAGGCGTTCCGCAACCTCGCCGCCATCCTGGAGAGCGAGGGGGCAAGCCTGGCGAACATCGTGCACTGGCGCCTCGCCGCGGTGGACGGCACCTCGATCGACGAGGGTGTGGCCGCCTTCCAGGAGGTCTGGAACCGGTCCGACCCACCGCCGGCCATCACGGTGCACTTCGTCGCCGGTCTGGCGCCCGGGGTCCTCATCGAGATCGACGCCGTCGCCGTCGTGTAACACCCCTTGGGGCGGGACCATCCACCGGTCGTCGGGTTGAACCGTTCGATGCCGAGCGCGGCTCAACGGCGACGACCCGGTGGAGGTCACGCTCAGCAGTGCCGAGCTGCTCGGGCCGCTGACCGGCGTCGGCTTCAGCTCGGCGCACGACGTCCGGACGGACGATGGCCTGTACCGCTTCATCCACGCCGGATCCGCCCGCGGTGACGCACTCGTGCTCGGCCACCAGAACTTCGCAGGGCGCGACGGGCAGACCGCGTGGGACTCCTGGATGGCCGAGGGCTTCAGCTGACCTGCCGAGTCCCGTTCACCTCAGCACCCCCGGCGCCAGGTCATCGAGCGGGGGGTTTCATCCGCAGTAGGCCACCCGGTGAACGCGGTCGTGGGCGGAGGCGTCCTAAAAGGGACCAATGGGCACGTGGCGGTAAGAACACCCAGTACGCAGAGGTGGCCTTCACGACCTCGGCGGGGGGCATGTCCGGGTCTCCATCACCCAGGGTGACTGGGAACGGATGCCGGAGGTCGGCGCCCAGGTTCGCGTCAGGTACGTACCCTCGCGGCCGTCCGGTGCGGTCGATGCGCGGCAGGGAGCCGCTGTCAGGAGCCTGATGCCGAGCTTGACCTGGACAATGGTTCTGATCTTTGGGATCTGGGCGTATCGAAGCCGGCGACGGCCAGGATCCGCCGGTGGCGGCTGACCCAGGGGCCGGGGATGGTGGCCGCGCTCGGCAGCCCGGCGGCGCGCGCCCATCCCGCCCGCCTGGGTACCAGGCGAAGCCCGGATGGTCACTGCGCCTCGGGGCGATGCCGTCGGAGCGTCGTGGTCAGATCGGGTAGCGGTTGTTCCCGGCCCAGAAGTTCGCGTGGTTCCCGGCGTGGTTGGTCCAGCCGTCGACGTGGACGTTCGCGTCGTACCCCGGCACGTGGTCGAAGGCGAAGTCGGGAGACGAGACCGAGAAGTTCGCATAGCCAGGGATGTAGGTATTCCCGTCGCCGAACTTCAGGGTCTTGTTGCGCTGCCTCTTGACGTGCAGATGGGAGACGACGTAGACGGTCCAGCCGCTCAGCTGGACCCGGAAGACGAGCGCGAACGTGCAGTCCCACTTCTGGTTGGTGGGATGGGCGTCCCATACCTGGATGAACGTCGGTGCCTGCTCTGTTTCCTTGAGCTTGTTGATGACGTCCTGGCCCGAGAAAAGCGGAACTTCGCCGCCTGGACGCCGACATTTAGCTACATTCCATATGGGATCGGGAGTGGCCACGGTGCACCTCCGGGGGCTGGGTGGGATGCTCTCAACGTACGGTCGGATGATTGGCGCGTGAATGTCGATGACCGCAGCCGGTCTCGGCGCTCGACCATTCGCAATTCCCCGGATAGCGTCATTGGTCGATTCTGCGGGTGCCGGTGATCCGTCCGTGCAGATCGCACTTCCCTGGGATTTCCGCCTCCGCGGCCGGCCGATCAGCCGCGCCGATGCGCTCGGGCCGGGCGCCGGTCGGCCGGGTGCGACGCCCGCCCGCTCCATCCGCTGCCCCGCCGACCACCGGTCCCGGCCCTCGGGGACGAGCGGAAGACGTCGGCTGCCGGCTGGTCATCGGAGCTGGTCGAGGATCGGCGACGCCACCTATCGCGAAGACCACCGGGCGACCCGGAACCGATTTGCCGGAAATCGAGTCCCAGTGCTGATCGGGCAACCGTTACGATCTTCCGGACATCGACGTATCTGGGGAGAGTGTGACCGTGCAACCCCCGCAGCCGCCGTACGGCGGCCAGCCGCCCGCCTACGGGCCTCCGCCAGGACCGCCGATGCCGCCTGGCCCCCCCGGATGGGGCCCGCCCGGCCCGCAGCGGCCGAACAACAACGCGGCGGTCATCATCATTCTCGCCATCGTCGCGGTCTTCGCCCTGGTGATCGGCGGCGGTGGCTTCCTGTGGTGGCTGTTCGACGCCGGTGACCCGGGACGCAGGCCCGCGGCGCGTACGCTGCAGGACGTCCCGACGCCGCCCACCTACAGCCCGCTGCCGCTGCCCACCCTCACGCCGTACGCGCCACCCACCACGTACGCACCGCCGCCGCAGCACTACGGAGCCATTGCCGTGGCGCGAGATGGCAGCGTCGGCAAAGCCTGGGACTACAGCACCAGGGCCGCCGCCGAACGGCGAGCATTGAACGAGTGCCCCCGCTCCAACTGCAAGGTCCTCACGGTTTTCGTCAACGGCTGCGGCGCCGTCGCATACAACTCCAAGACCAACAGGTACTGGGGCGGCCATGGCGACACACGGACCGCAGCCCAGCGCAACGCCATCTCCAACGCGGGCGGCGGCCGCTGGATCACCTGGGTGTGCACCACACGGTAGGCAGTCGAGAGCCCGCCATCCGCCGGCGTCCTGAGCCGTTGATTCTTCGCGCACGCCGCCCGGGCAGCCCGGATCTGATCCGTTCTCGTCGCGTCACGGCCGCCGTGCCCGGGGCGGTGCCCCTGGCAGGCAGGGCGCCCGCGTCGGCTGCCGAGCGCCGGTGAAGCGCCGCCAGAAGTTATCGACGTGGCCCGCCGGGCTACGAGACTGGACGACCTTTTACGCGTTGTCAGCTGGGGCGGGCCGGTGTTGAGGAACCAGCGGATTTAGACCTTCCTGGCCATGAAGTGGACCGCAGTTTGGAAGGGTGTTGTTCTCGCATTCTGTGGGCGGGGCTACCACCAGACATATGGTCCTTCTGAATGATCTCTTCAAGTATCTGAAACGTTCTTTGTCGCATCTAGGTGACATTATTCGTTCGTTCTTGATAATCGAGGCATTCCAAATATGTAGTTTTCGGAGAAAAGTAGCCCCGCTATTGACGTGATAATTGTCGCTATTTAGCGTCGTGATGACCTGATACGTGACAAGGGAGTAGCCGATGAAACACGTCAGAAGCATCGCTCTCGTAAGTGCGGGTGCGGCCGTGACACTCGCGCTGGTCTCGCCGTCGGCGTCGGCGGCGACGACGACCGTGCACGCCGGTGACGCGGCCGGGGTGGCTTACGCCGGCAATGTCCGGGCGACGCTGACCTCGCCTCTGGTCAGCACGACGGCGCTCGGTAGTGCCACCTGTGACACCGGTACGGTCGATGCCACGGTGCAGTCGGACGGGTCCGCTCTCGATGTCTCGGTCTGGGACTTCCACAACGGTTCCACGACGACCTGTCCCAGCAGCGTGGGCGGCGAGGCCAATGTCGGTGCGGTGGGGCTGCCGTGGAACGGCGGCAGCATCGCCTACGCGCCCGCCGCAGGTGGGCGCGACGGCACCTTCACCGTCAACAACTTCAAGGGCAACGGCGGGGCCACCGGCTGGTTCGGCACGATCAACTGCACCTACCGGGGTACCGGGCCCGGCAACAGCATCACCCTGGACTTCTACAACCCCGACAACCCCAACCGGCCCGAAACCGCCCTGGCCCAGGCCCAGCTGAAAGCCAACAACGTCAGGCTGACCAAGGACAGCGGCAGCTTCCTGTGTCCCGGCACCGTCACCTACAACGGCAACTTCCAGGTCGTCGGCGAGACGACCGCCGGTTCCGGCAGCTACGACCAGACCCTCTACCTCACGTCCTGACCGCCGGTCTCCCGCTCGCACCGGCCGGGTCGCCGCTCCGCTCTCCGAAGCGGCGACCCGGCTCCGCCTCAGCTGCCGTGGCAAGTGTCGGTGACGGTGAGGTGCCTCCACCTTCCGCGGCCTGGTCGTTGCGACGATGCGGAGCCCATGGACCTTCACCTACTGCGACAACACCTGCGACTTCTGCCGCAAGGGACTGCAGTCCTCCTGCCGCCACGACGGCCGCTACGGTCTGGACGGCGTCGACGGCGGCCAGGGCCAGGCCGTCCGCGTCCCCCTGGCGGAGGGGACCCTGGTCAAGCTCCCCGTGGCCGAGGACTCCCCGCTGCTTCCGTCCCTGCTGACGCTGTCGGACGTGCTGGGCACCGGCCACCACGGCGCCGTTACCGCCGGAGTGGCCCGCGGCGACCGCGTCCTGGTCATCGGCGACGGCGCGGTCGGCCTGTGCGCCGTGATCGCCGCGGACCGGCTGGGCGCCGAACAGGTCATCCTCATGGGACGGCACACCGACCGCACCGACCTGGGCCGTGCCTTCGGCGCCACCGACGTCGTCGCCGAACGCGGCATGAGCGGGCTGGGAACCACCGCCCGCGACTACGCCGCCTCCTGCCCAGGCGCCGCCATCGGTCCAGGGCTCGCCGTCCGCGCGAGGAGGTCACCGACGCCGACGCCGACGTCCGGGCATGGCTGCGGCGCCTCGGCCTTCGCGTCTGACCGCCCCGGGCCGTACGTTCGCACGCGTACCCCAGACGGCAGAGCGGCCATTGGCCGGCAGCCGGCCCGGCGTGCTCGCCCGATGGCACCTCACGTCGGGCAGGGGTGGTTCTCGCTGCTCGCCTAATCGCCGCGGGCGCGGCGTGCGGGCCAGGTGTCGCCGGTGTGGTACCTCTCGAGCAGGTAGGTGATTCCGTCAAGGCGGCCGACTTGTTCGGGTTTAGACCGGTGCTCGCTGTGGCGAGGTCGGTCGCGAAGCAGGTCGGGTTGTACACCTCGCTCTTCATGAAGTCATTGCCGCCCGCAGTGGGGATGTTCACGGTTCCACCGGGGAGTGTCGGGGATCCGATGGCGTTTTTCGCCTTGAAGAAGGGGTCGTCTATGAGCCATTGCTCGTACCAGCTGGAGCCGGAGATGCCGAAGGTGAAGCTCGTCCAGTAGCGGTGGAGCCAGCCGGGGCCGAAGTCGGTCCATTGTTCGCCGGCCAGGCTGGTCTGGAGGCGAGCGAGGTGGCTGCGTACGGTCGGGGTGTGGAGCACGGCACAGTCGAGTTCGCTGTCGCATTCGAACGACCGCCGGTTCATGTTGGCGGATCCGCAGACGAGCAGTGCGTCGTCGTAGGTCTGGACCTTGTCGTGTACGTAGATGCCGACGCTGGCTTTGGTGTCCCACATGTTGCGCACCAGCACCCGGGCGCGGCCGTCTGGTCCGAGCGCTTCCCACAGAACCTGTAGTGCGTCCATGCGCAGGCCCAGTTCCGTCTCCGGTGTGGTGGTTCCGTAGGGCGGCAGGACGATGAGGAGCCGCAGCGTGGGATGGGTGTTGAGCTGGTTGGCGACCAGTTTCGCCAGCGGACTGCTCCAGAAGTACTGATCCCAGATCGTGATGAGGTGACGTGCCTGGGTGATGGCCTTGGCCACTCCGGCCAGGACGGTGAATTCACCTCGGGCGAACGGCTCGACGGTGCGCCCGGGATACATCGGGATGGTCCGCCACATCTGCACGATCGCCTCGCCCGCGGGCGGTACCGGCCGGCTGCTCGGTAGCGGCACCACCGCGTTGTCCGCTTGGCCGGAGACACCTTGGATCGCTTGGGCGCTGGTCAGGTTCACCTGGTTCACGATGCCGATGGTGCTGTCGCGGTTGAACAGGAAGGCCCTGGTGCCGGTATCGATGACCCACCGTTCGGCGAACTGGTCCTCCAGTGAGGCGACCACGGGTCCTTCCAGCTTCAGGTGCTGGTCGTGCCAGTGACGGTTGCCTTTGCCGTAGGCGTTCTCGGGCAGGTCCTCGGGGAAGGGCTGCTGGTTGTAGGTGTCGGCGGGCTTGTAGGGGTAGGGCGGGTAGCCGCCGGTCGGTGGGGGGTCCTGGCGCGGCCAGCCGCCGGCCGAGGGCGGTGAGCCGAGCCCGGACTGCCAGTCGCCGCTGCCCGAGCGGCCGTAGCCTCCGTAGTCACGCCGGGTGAAGGCGAGATCCACGCCTCCGCAGAATCCGACGTTCACCGTCCCGACCCGCACGGCGATCATCTTCTGGTGGTGTGAGGCCACCGAGGAAGGAAACCGTCTGGTCGTGTAGGCGGTGCGCGCGTCCAGGGCGACGACTCCGAGCGGCTGTTGCAGTGACCACAGTCGCTGCAACGTTTCGTTGTGATCCTGGACGGCCGCGGCCAGATTCCAGTGTTCGTTGGCGTGGGCGCCGAACTTCTGGGCCTGAGCGGTGGTCGGTAGCCACAGCATGATCCGGACAGTGATGCCCGCGGACATCATCCGCAGGATGAGGCCGAGCGCGGTCTGGTCCTTGACGGGCTTCGTTGCCGGGTCCCACTTCTGGCCCTGCCTGGTCTCCGAAAGGTCCCGCAGGCCGTTGAGCAGCCAGTCGGCCAGATAGACGTGGCCACGCTCGCCGGCCGGGACACCGCGCCTGCCCTGGTCGGTGGCATCGATGATGGCGGCCTCGAGGGCCTCGCGGATCGCGGCGAGTGCGGCGTGGCCACCGATCATCGGCGTGACCAGGCACCCGTGGTCCCACGGCGCGGTTTTGGCGTAGGCGCGCCGTGACATCGCCGTCCCATCACCCCACGGCCTGCCGTCACCGTCGGAGGCGGCGGCATCGGGGGAGGTGAACTCCAGCAGCCAGTCGGCGGGCCGCCTGGACACCGCGAACGGCCACGTGCCGGGCGGCTGGGGGAAGTCATCCGGCAGCACCGCGACCGAGAGCAGTTTGTCGGCCGGCTTCGCGGTCAGGATGTCGGGCGATATCCGCCACGCGCCGCCTCTGAGGGCGGTTCTGGTCAGCAGTTCGTGGTCCGATGAGCCGACGGCGAGGATCGTGCCGTCCGGCAGGACCGATACCGACCTCACATTGCCGCTGCCGGGCACCGGCTCCCAGTAGTCGCTCAGACCGGCCTTCGTGCACAGGGTGTCGTCGGTGCGGACGCCGAGCAGGGTGCCGTCCGGCATGGCCGCCACAGCCTTGACACCGCCGCTGCTGGGAACCGGACTCCACGGGGCCTGGAGGGAGGACCGGGCCTTGAGCCGGTTGTCGTCCCCGACACCGACGATCGTCCCGTCGGTCAGGGTCGCCACCCCGATGACAGGACCGCTGCCGGGAATCTCCGCGCAGTCGCCGCTGGTCCTGTCGATGGTGCACAGCGTCTTGTTCAGCGTGACGCCCAGAAGCGTCCCGCCGGGGCCCGCCGCCACCGCGTCGAGCTGGACGCCCGCTTGGAGTCTGCTCGTCCGCCAGGGGGAAGTGCCGAGATCCTGGAAATTCGGCCACACATATGCCTGCCGGTCCAGTCCGACGCCGATCAGGGAGCCGTCCGCGAGCGCGGACACCGAGGTCACCATGCCGCTGTCCGGTTCGAACACCCACGTGTCGGTGATCTTCTCGCGGGTGTAGAGCTGGTTGTCCAGCCCGACGCCCACCAGTCTGCCGTTCGGCAGAGCCGTGATCGACCGGACCCCGATGGGATCCCGGGATTTGGTCACGGTATTCCACAGGTCGACATGCTCTTGTCCGGCATGCTCCGCGCGGATCCATTCGCAGAGCTGCGCGTCCTGGCCGCCGATGACGCGCGTGGTCGCGATCCCGACGAGGTGCCGGTCGGGCAGCATCGCCAGCCCGGTGACGCCGTAGCTGTTCTTCCACATGGTCGGCTTGGCGTCGAGGCCGGCCAGCCATTCGTACATCCACAGGTCACGGCCGGCGGCCATGAGATTTCCCCAGGTCGATACCGTGATCGCTTGCAGGGGATACGGGTGGCTGTTCACCTTCTCCCAGGAGTTCGCGGTATGCCCGGTGTTCTTCTGGAGATACCCGTCCGGGGTGAGACCGACGAAGGTGCCGTCCGGCATCACCGTCATCGTTGCCAGCTCGGCGGCGAGGTTCATCGGGCGCCATCCGGTCCATGAGATGGGCGCCCGGGTATAGAGCTGCGTGTCCATGCCGATGCCCAGAATGCCGCCGTCCGGCAGCACCGCCAGACCGATCAGTGAAATGTCCTCGCTGGTGGAGATGTCCTTCCAGCGCCCAGCGAGAGGCAGCCAGACCTGGAGGCGGTTCCTGTCGTTGATCCCGAGCAGCGTGCCGTCCGGCAGTACGGTCGCCGCGATCACAGGACTACTGTTGGGCACCTTCTCCCACGGGGTCGTCCGACCGGTGTTGAGGGTTCTCCGGTACAGGGTGCGATCCTCGCCGACCCCGAAGACCATGTCCGATCCCAGCGGTGCCAGATCGATCAGCCTGAGCTGTCTGTCGTCGGCTGGTTTCCAGTACGAATCGGGGCCGCTCTTGCGAAGGAAGTAGCCGCTGCTGCTCACTCCGAGGATGTCGCCGTTCGGCAGCCCGGCCACCACCTTGACTCCCGCGGGGCTGTCGGGAGTCGGCCGCCAGCCACTGGTGAGGGTGGAACGGGTGTAGGTGCCGTCGTTGTTGGCCGCGAGAAGAGTGCCGTTCGGCAGCACCGTCACCGAATTCACGGAGCCGCTGATGGGAACGGGCTTCCAGTGCGGGACGTCCTCCCGTACCCGAAGGCGACGATCAGTGGTGATACCGAAGATCATGAGTCTCTCCTCTGGGAGCCGCCCATCAGGTGACAGGTCGCACGCCGTTCGCCCACGGTGCGGAACACCGCCGCCGATCGGCCCATGCGTCGAACACCCCGATGAAGTCCGACAATGACGGCATATCCTCCATTGCGCATCCGGGTAACCACTGACTCACGGCCGCGCGCCGGGTCAGCCGGGTGGAGCCGCGGCCACGAGGGTGGCCTCGATGGCGGGCCAGGCGATGCCCGGTGGCAAGAGGATCGTCACGACGTCGGCTACCCGGTCCCACTGCCTGATCAGTTCCCCGACCTGATCGCGGGTTCCGTACGCGGCGAGCTGATCGAGTACGGGCCGGGCGGCAGGCGGGACGATCGCGCGTCGCGGACTCGGGCGCGGGTTCGCGGCGACGATCGCGCTGACCTGCGTGGCATAGCCCTGATCGGAGACGGACCGGGCGTAGACGCCGCCCATGGCGCTCAGGTACCAGGCGGTACACGCGGCGGCGATGTCACGTGCGGCGTCGGGGTTCTCGTCGACGGCGGTGATGGGCCCGGCCGCCACGGTGAAGGCCCTCGTCTGCGGGACGGCGGACTCCCGCATCCGGTTGAGCCGGCTCGTCCAGGATGCGAGGTGGTCTCGAGCCACCAGTGCGGGGATCCAACCGTCGCCGAGTTCGGCGGCCACCTGGGTCGTGCGGCGGCCCAGCGCCGCGACCCAGATGGGAACCTCGGGCGCGGGCGGCCGGCCCAGCCGCAAGGGGCGCGCGCTGGGGACGCGGTGCAGCCGGGCCGGCCGGCCGTCGAGCAGCGTGCGGACCTGGGCCACGACGTCACGCAGCTTGTCGGCCGGGTGCTCGAACGGGGTGTCATGAAGCCCTTCGGCCAGTGCCCTGGTGCTGGCACCCAGGCCCAGCACGTACCGCCCTCCGCTGATCTGGTGCAGGGTGGCGGCGGTCATCGCCAGCGTGGCCGGGGTGCGTCCCCACACCGACAGGATGGCCGAGGCGACTCGGATCCCGGTGGTGCGCAGCGCGATCTCGGTCAGCACCGGGGTGGAGTCCAGCCCCCATCCCTCGGGTACCGCGAACGTCTCATACCCCAACTCGTCAGCCAGCACCGCAGCCTTGACGATGACCTCACGCCGGGTCTCCATGGGCGTGAGCGCCACGCCACGCCGCACTGTCACGACGCCCCTTCCGCGATCGTTCCCGGGACCGGGCGCGGCACGGTGAGCCACACCGTCGTGGCCGCCGCGAGCACCTCACCGTCCGGCCCCAGCAGCGCCGATCCGGCCGTGAGCTTGCGGCCGTCGCGTCCGATCGGCCAGGCGACCACCTGGCATTCGTCGCCGACCGTGGGCAGCGTTGTCAGGTCGGCGGTCATCCGGCCGAGCAGGATGGTGGTGTCCTGGCCGACGTCGGCGCCCTCGATGGCGGCGATCCCGGTGGGACAGTCCAGTGCCGCCCAGACGATCTCCGGGCGTACGCTCCCGCCACCGTCCCCTACCGTCGCGTCCGGTGTCCAGGGTGCCGCCCACAACGCATGGCCGGTCACGGGCCCGGGGAAGATCCGCAGGCCGTCGCCCGGCCGCCGATCCGTCCCGCAGACGAAGCAGGCCGGAAACGCGGGGTCTTCGAAGTATCGTGCGCGGCCCTCCGCCGCGCGGGCTTCGGCCGGCGAGACGGTGCCGGGTATCCGCGGTGCCGGGCCGTTCCGCACGGAGGTGGCCTCGGCCACGAGTGTGCCGCCCAGCCGGATGCGTACCGCACCCTCGCCGACGGGTTCGACGGTCATCGGTGTCTCCAGCGGCGGCGGTCGGCGCAGCGTGACCGTCACCGGGCCGTCGAGGCACTCGGCGATGAGTCCGCATGCGTAACCGCCGTTGGCGCTGTCCGCCGGGCCGCGGAAGCGGAACGGGACGGTCAGGGTGGGCATCGGCTCGCGCGGTGGCCGCCTGCCGGCCGCCGGAGGGACGGTCGGCCTCGACACGTACGTCATATCGTCTGACATGTCGTTCACGCTAGGACCACCGGCAGCGCCCCGGCCATCGGGTGAATTACCGGCACATCGCCACGTCGGCGCGGCCTCGTGCGCGGAGGCCGGGCGCGGCATCCGGTGAACGACGGAGCCGGTCAGGGAGGCCGGCGAAGCCGGTGCTCGGTCATCCAGGCCGCGATCGGGGCTCGGGAGCGCACCTGCAGCTTGCGCCGGACGTTCTCCACGTGCGTCTCGACCGTGCGCGGCGTGATGGACAAGCGCCTGGCGATGGCATGGTTGGTCAGCCCTTCGGTGACGAGTTCGGCCACCTCGAACTCCCGGTCCGTCAGCCGTTGTGCCGTGTGCGCGGGCCGGCACAGGAACTCGAGTGTCGCCTGCAGGACCGCTTCCCAGTCACCGTGGTAGAACAGGTGGCTGGAGCCTGGCAGCGGGATCAGCACCGCCCCGGGAATCCGCGCGGCGACCTCGCGGCCCAGCTCGAACCTGGTGCCTCTGTCGGCTTCGCGGTGCAGGACCACGGTCGGTGTCCGGATCGCTGGAAGCACTGCCCCGATGTCGGTGTCGTAGTACACCTCGAGCAGTTGCGCGGCCACCGCCGCCGAGGAGCTCGCGCGCTGGAACCTGGTGAACTCCGCCTCGTCGTCGGCCGTGGGATCGGTGACGAACGCCCCTGTCAGAGCCTTCAGCCCCATGCCCCAATGTGCCCGCACCAGGTCCACGACCGACTTCCTGACCTCGGCAGGCGCCAGATCGCGGCCGCTGGCGCACATTCCGTACACCACGAGCGCCTCGACCCGCTCTGGGTGCCTCGCCGCGATCGCGGTTGCGAGCTGACCTCCCTGCGAGGCACCGAACAGGCGGAACCGGCGGGCGCCCACCGCGTCGGCCACCGCCAGTGCCGCGGCCACCTGCCCGTCGAAGGAAAGATCGATGCTGTCCCGGTCGGACAGGCCGCACCCGGGCTTGTCATAGCGGATCACGGTGAACCGCTCCGCCAGGCGCTCGACGAAACCGCCGAAGGAGAACAGGTCCAGCTGCCCGCGAAGATGGGTGATCCAGCCTGAATCGCACAACAGCGGCGGCCCGGTACCCGTCGTCGAGTAGGCCACCCGGCCGGCGGGGGTGGTGCAGTATCTGATCGACGCCCTCACCCGTCCAGGCTGGCACGTCCAGCCGGCGCGGTAAAGGAACGCACAGGACGGCGGGCACCTCACCGCGGCGCCTTCCAATCCCCACGCTTTCGACTAAATCTTTCAATTCAATCGAATGCTAAAGTCCGCGCTGGGTGAGGCCGAGCGACGCGGAGGATCTGATGGCAGCGGACGTGTTCACCCGGACGGCGGAGCCGGGACCGGAGCCGGCGGCGGGGGAGCGGCCGGACGGCACCACCGTGCACCTGCGCACCTGCCCGCTGTGCGAGGCGATGTGCGGCCTGGAGATCCACGTGCGAGGCGACCGGGTGGAGAGGATCACCCCGGACCGCGACGACGCCTGGTCGAAGGGGCACATCTGCCCCAAGGGGACGACGCTCGGCGCGCTGCACCACGACCCGGACCGGCTGCGCGCGCCGGTCGTGAAGCAGCCCGATGGCACGTTCCGCGAGGTCGGCTGGGAAGAGGCGCTGGACCGGTGCTCGGAGCTGCTGCTGCCGGTGGTGGCGGAGCACGGCATCGAGGCGGTGACGGCCTACGTCGGCAACCCGCTGGCCCACGCGATGGACCTGAGCCGCTACGTCGGCATCCTGATCGGGATGTCGGGTATGCCGATGATCTACTCACCCGGCGTGGTCGACCAGTGGCCGAAGAACGTCAGTTCCCACCTGATGTACGGCGGGATGTGGAAGATCCCGGTGCCCGACGTGCAACGCACCGACCTCTTCGTCCTGATGGGCGCCAACCCGCAGGCGTCCCAGGGCTCCCTGCTGGCCTGCCCGGACGTCATGGGCGAGATCGGGCGGATCCGCAAGCGCGGCGGCAGGGTCGTCGTCATCGACCCGCGCCGCACCGGCACCGCGGACAAGGCCGACGAGTGGATCCCGATCGTCCCGGGGACCGACGCGGCCTTCCTGATGGCCGTGGTCAACGTGATCTTCGAAGACGGCCTGGTGGACCTCGCGCACTACGGCGACCTGATCGACGGGCTCGACGACCTGCGCGCACTGGCGGCGGACTGGACACCCGACCGCGTCGCCGCGGTGACCGGCGTACCCGCCGAGCGGACCCGGGCCCTCGCCCACGAGCTGGCCGGCACCGAGCGCGCCGCCCTCTACGGCCGGATCGGCCTGTGCAACCAGGAGTTCGGCACCCTCGCCAGCTGGCTGGTCGACGTGGTCAACATCCTCACCGGTCATCTCGACGTCGAGGGCGGGCTGATGTTCCCGCGCCCGGCGGCCTGGATGGTCAACGACCTGCCGATGCCCGGCCTCGAGAACGGAGTGGAGAACTTCGGCCGGTGGCGCAGCCGGGTGCGCGGCGCGCCGGAGGTCCTCGGCCACGTACCGGTCTCCTGCCTGCACGAGGAGATCTCGACCCCGGGCGCCGGTCAGATCAAGGCGCTGTTCACCGTGGCCGGCAACCCCGTGCTCTCGACGCCGGGCGGGGACCGCCTCGACGCCGCGCTGCCGCTGCTGGACGCGATGATCAGCCTCGACCTCTGGATCAACGAGACGACCCGGCACGCCGACGTGATCCTGCCCGGGCTCTCCCCGCTGGAGTCCGCCCACCACGACGACATGATCTGGGCGTTCGCGGTCGGCAGCGGGGCGAAGTACTCACCCGCGGTCTTCCCGCCCGCCGACGGCCGGCCGCGCGAGTGGGAGATCCTGATCCGGCTGGCCGGCGTCTGCCTCGGCCAGCCCGCCCGGGAGGTCGACGTCGCCGGTATCGACGACGGGTTCTTCGACGTGCTCGCCTCGGTGCACGGGCTCGACGGCGCCCGGCTTCGGGAGCAGTACGACGAGGGCGGCCCCGAGCGGATGCTCGACCTCACCCTGCGGACCGGCCCGTTCGGTGACCGGTACGGCGAGAACCCCGACGGCATCACCCTGGAGAAGGTGAAGGCGCAGCCGCACGGCGTCGACCTCGGGCCCATGGTGCCGCGGCGGTTGGCCGACGTGCTGGCGACCGAGGGCGGCAGGCTGGTGATCGCGCCGTCGTACATCACCGGCGACCTGGGGCGTCTCGCCGGCCGCCTTGAGCGCGAGCGGCCCGACCTGGTCCTCATCAGCCGCCGCCACCTGCGCTCCAACAACTCGTGGCTGCACAACGTCCCCGCCCTGATGAAGGGCAGGGACCGCTGCACGCTGCTCATGCATCCCGAGGACGCGGCCCGCAAGGGACTCGGCGACGGGGACCTCGCGCGGGTGGCGTCCGAGGCGGGCGCCGTCGAGGTGCCGGTCGAGCTCACCGACGCGATCATGACCGGGGTGGTGTCGATGCCGCACGGCTGGGGCCACGGAAAGCCCGGCACCCGGATGTCCGTGGCCAACGAGCACGCGGGGGTGAACACCAACGTCCTGTCGCCGGGCGACTTCGTCGACGCGATCTCGGGCAACGCGGCGGTCAACGGGTTCCCGGTGACCGTCTCCCCGGCCTGAGCGCCCCGCCTGAGTGCCGGTCAGGCCGTCGAGCTCCTCACCTGGCAGCCGACGAACCGGTGGAGCCGCGGATGAGCCTGGTCAGGGGCGGAAAGCGGGCCGCGGCACGGTCGGCCGAGGCGAGCTGTGCGCGTAGCGCGAGCAGACCGGGAACCCACCAGGGCGCGTAGACGGACCTGGCCCGCCGCTCGATCCCGGCGGCCATCGCCGCTCCCGCCCGGGACACCGAGATGGGGCCACCGATCACCTTGGGCAGCCGGTCAAGGCCCTCGGCCAGCTCAGGTCGGGTCAGCAGGCCACGGACCAGCCCCGTGTCGACCGCCCCGAAGTAGGCGATGCCCACCCCGGTGCCGGTGTGGGCCAGCTCGATCCGCAGCGCCCGCCCGAAGGCCTCCACCCCGGCCTTGGTCGCACCGTACGCCCCGACCGTGGGGCACGGGATCGCCGCCGCGATCGAAGAGGTCATCAGGATGTAGCCGCGACGGGCGGTGACCTGCGGCAGGGCGGCCCGCACCGTACGCCAGACACCCAGCAGGTTGACCTCCACGACCCGCTCGAACGCCTCCGGGTCGATCGTGGCGATGGTGGCCAGCGGCCCGCTGATCCCGGCGTTGGCGACCAGTACGTCGATACCGCCGAACCGCTCGCCCACGTGCCGCATGACCTCGGACAGCCCCGGTGGATCGGTCACGTCCACGTCGTACGCCACCGCCCGGTCGCCGAGGCGGGCAGCCAGCTCCCGGACCTGCTCGGCCTGGCGATCCAGCAGGGCCACCCGCGCGCCCCGGCCGATCAGCCGCCGTGCGGTCTCGCCGCCGATTCCGCCCGCGGCCCCGGTGATCACGACGACCCGGCCGGCCAGCGGGCTCCGGCTCCCTGTCCGCAACGTCTCCATGGCCGTGGAGTCTAGGTCGCGCCCGGCCGATGTTCAATCATTGATTGAGTCAGTGATTGACGGTACGCCGGCGAACGTGATCGACTGGAGGAATGCCACCCGAGTCGCCGTCCGACGCCCGCCACCGCCTGCTGGACGCCGCCGAGCGGCTGCTGCGCGAACAGGGGTACGAGCAGGTATCGGTACGCGCGGTGAACAAGGCCGCGGGGATGAACCCGGCCGCGGTGCATTACCACTTCGGCTCCAAGCAGGAACTGGTCACCGCGTTGCTGGAACGGCGGTTGCGGCCACTGTGGGACGGCGGGCTGACCGCGCTGGAGAAACGCCTGGAGGCCGACGACCCGCCGGAGGTGACCGATCTCGCGGTGCTCCTCGTCGAGCCGATGGCCCGGATGGCGGCCGACCCCGAGCACCGATGGCTCCTGGGCCTGCTGGCCCGGCTGGTGCTGGCCCGTCATCCGCTGCCCTGGCGGTCGCCCTGGTCGGCCCCCGGCCCCTGGATCGCGATGATCTCCCGGGCGCTTCCGCGGCTGCCGGCCGAGGTGGCGGCGGCCCGCTGGCAACTGGCCCGTGACCTGCTGCTGGTGACCTACGGCGCACCGTTCGCCGAGCCCGGCACCGACGTGCCACCGGTTCCCGCCGAAACCGTCGTGGCGTTCGTGGCCGCCGGCCTCGGCGCCCCACCGACCCCAGAGGAACGCACCGATGGAGCCCGCTGAGCTCTTTCGTCCGGCGACGCTGGGACCGCGGACACTGCGCAACCGCGTCATCAAGGCGGCGACCCTGGAAGGCCGTACCCCGCAGGGGCTCGTCACTGACGAGCTGATCGCCTTTCATCGGGCGGTGGCCGCCGGTGGCGTGGCGATGACGACCGTCGCCTACTGCGCGGTGAGCCCCGAGGGACGGACGGAACGGCGCCAGATCCACATGCGGCCCGAGGTGGTGCCGGGCCTGACCCGGCTGGCCGCGGCCGTGCACGGCGAGGGCGCACTGGTCTCCGCGCAGCTCGGCCACGCGGGCCCGGTGGCCGACGCCCGATCCAACCGCCTGCCCGCCCTGGCCGCCTCACGCCGGCTCAGCCCGCTCACCGGCCGGTTCATCCAGGCCGCCACCGCGGACGACCTCGAGCGCGTCATCGCCGCGCACGCGTACGCCGCCCGGCTCACCGCCGACAGCGGGTTCGACGCCGTCGAGCTGCACTTCGGGCACAACTACCTCGTCAGCTCGTTCCTCACCCCCCGGCTCAACCGGCGCGGCGACCGCTGGGGCGGGGCACTGCCCGACCGGGCCCGCCTCGCGCGGCGGGTCGCCGAGGCGGTCCGCGCCCGGGTCGGGAGCGCCATCGCCGTCACTGCCAAGCTCAACATGGAGGACGGCGTGCGCGGCGGGCTCACCATCGACGACAGCCTGCGGGTCGCGCAGCTCCTCCAGGCCGACGGGCACCTGGACGCCCTCGCGCTCACCGCCGGCGGCTCACTGCTCAACCCGATGTACCTGTTCCGCGGGCGACCTCCGGTGAAGGAACTCGCCGACGCCTTCCCCCAGCCGCTGCGCGCCGGCCTCAAGGTCTTCGGGCGGGGCTTCCTGCGGCACTACCCGTACACCCCCGCCTATCTTCTGCCGGCCGCCCGCCGGTTCCGCGCCGCCCTCACCATGCCCCTGATCCTGCTCGGCGGCATCACCGACCACGCCCACATGCGGCAGGCCATGGACGAGGGCTTCCAGTTCGTCGCCATGGGGCGCGCCCTGCTGATGGAACCCGACCTGATCGAACGGATCCGGCGCGACACCTCGACCTCTTCCCTCTGCACCCACTGCAACAGGTGCGTGCCGACCATCTACGGCGGCACCCACTGCGTGCTGACCGCCTCCGCAGGACGGCGGTCCGGCCGCCCGCCGTCGAGGTGACGGCGCCGGGTGGTCTCCAAGGGGGCCTTGTGCGACCAAGGCGGCCGGGCGGCGTCGAGTTCGGTGATCTCGGTGCTCAGGTCGCGCCAACGTCCGCTCATGGCGCTTACCGAGCGTCCGGTCGCGGTCCCGCGCTTGCGCGGAAGGCGGCTCGGGCTCGTCGCACGAGGGCGCGCTCGGCGCCGGTACCCGAGCCCTCGACGTTGAGCGGGGGACGTAGCCGGGGGATGAGCTCCGTCTCGATCTGCCGGGCCCCGGATTGCTCGGTCCAGGTCAGGAGCAGGTGCTGGTGCATCCAGGCGGTCAGGCGGATCTCGTCGTCCGGTACGAGGACCACCCGGTCGGTCCACGTCGTCCGGTATCCCTCGGTCTCCATCAGCAGCCCCGCGAGAGTGCGGCGAAGAGTGGAGCTGCCTGATCGGCGCAGATGGTTGCCGGCGATTCGGGTCCGCAGCCGCTGCGCGATCCCGATGTAGAGCAACCGTAGGTGGGGCGTGTTCGGATTGATCGGCCCGGGGAGTGCGGGCAGGACTGCCGGGGGCGCCCACCAGGCGTACAGCCCTTCGGTCTGTGGCAGGGCCGGTACGGCTTCGTGCAGCTGCACCGGCGTAGTGCGGAGCCGATCGGCCACTGGGTCGGAGTTCTCGGGCATTTGCCGAGTATCGCCCGAGCCGGTCGTAGCCGCTTGGAGCCGATCCGGTCAAAGTGCCCGAGCGGGTGATCCGCTCGGGCGTTCGGCTGGTCGGCGAGGTGAGCCTGGGCGCGGTCGACCTCCTTGAGACCATTGCACATGAGATCGATCTGATTGGTTACAGGTACAGGCCTGCTGCCATTCAAGTACAAAGGAGTGTGTGACGGCGCAAGATGTCGAAGTCCTGAAGGTCGCCCGCGCGATTCAGCCGCATCTCGGGAATCTGATTGGTGAGGACGCCGGTTCCGTGGAACTCGAGCTCGCGAAGCTCGTGCGTGAAGGTGAGCTCGGGGTTTCGGTCAGGGCCAGAATTCTCGTGCTGCTGGCCGAGCGTGATTCCACCCGCGAGTGGGCGCGCAGCCTTCTTTCCGTTCCGGCCGATGAGCGGGCCTTCGAGCCATTGCCCGGGCAGCCCCAGGAGGTCACGGTATTCCGTTACGGCTGCCCGGAAGGGGACCAGGTGCCCTGGTTCCGTTTCGACGCGCGAGACGATATCCCGGTCTGCCCAATCCATGATCTACGCTACGTACTCCAGCAGGGCGAGTCGTGCTGACGAAGTTCTGGGAGTCGTTCGCCGGCAGGATGCTGGAGCGGTGGACGCCCCGCCTCCTTACCGCCGCTCTCGGCTTCTGGCTGGGAGGGCTCGTCGCCTGGTTGTGGAGCCGTCCCGGTGATTTCGGGTCGGCTGTGCGCAGTCTCGGCGGCCGCATCGGCAAACTCCCGGTGTCTCAGCAGATGGCCCTTCTGATCTCGGTACTGCTTGTTCTCCTGACCTCGGCTCTGATGTCGGAGCGCTTGGCGCTGCCGCTGCTACGGCTACTGGAGGGATACTGGCCTCGCCGGCTCGCGGGTCCGCTGGTCCGCCGGAATCTGCGCAAGCGGGCACAGGCGATGGACCTCGCTCAGCGGCTCGCCCGGCACGCAGACGAGGACGGTGGCCTTCCCGCGGAGGCGCGCGCGCAGCTCCAAGAGGTCGAGGCGCTGTTGCGCCGGTTGCCGGCCGAAGCCCACCTCATGATGCCCACTCGGCTCGGTAACCAGCTGCGTACGGCCGAGGAGCGGCCTCGTGAGCGCTTCGGCCTGGACGCCATCGTCTGCTGGCCCTACCTGTGGCTGCTGATAGATGATCTTGCCCGGGACGAACTGACGGTCGCCCGTGGTGCGCTCAACGATGCGACTCGTTCGTGGCTTTGGGCCGCATTGTTCGGTGTCTGGACATTCTGGGCTTGGTGGGCGTTTCCGGCGGCCGTAGTGGCATGCGCGCTCATCTATCACCTGAATCTACTCAGGGCGGCGGAGACCTACGGCCAGCTACTGGAAGCCACTTATGCCCTCAACCGGCACAAACTGTACGACGCCCTGCGTCTGGAGTCTCCCGACCCGACCGACGAATCGCCGAGCGGCAGGGCTCTCACTGCGTACCTCTGGCGGGGCATCGCCGCGCCGGGCATGCGCTTCCGCCAGAACGCGTCTCTGCAGGGGGAATCCTGATGCCGGTTGCCGAGGGTGTCCGGGCATGACGGGAAGGGCAGGCCGGCGGCGGTGGTTTCGTAGAGACAACGACCAGGCGCACATCGGGGTGCGGCTGGGCGGTCGTGAAGTCCAGATCCCGGTCGGGAGCGTGCACGAGGCCGAGCGCCTGCTGGCCGCGGTCGAGGCGTACCTGGATGCGGAGGGGCCCGACCGGACGCGGCGCGTGCTGACGGACTTCCCGGAGCTGCGGACCCCGGCGGCCGAACAGTTGGTCAGCGCCGTCATCGCCGGGACGGAGGACGTGAACAACGCCGAAGACCGCGCCACCCTGTACACCAAGCTGCGCTTCCTGAGGCTTGTCCGGGAGACCGGGGATGTCGACATGGTGTTCTTCACCGTGTCCCTCAGGCGGTCCTGGAATCGGATGATGAAGGCCCAGGACGCGCTGGCGAAGTTCGCGTCCAGCGGCCGCAAGGACGATCTCCGGATCGCCGTCGCAGCCTGGGACGAGGTCCTGGAGGACGAACGTCTCATGGACCCGGAGGCGACGCACGGGCGTGTGGTGCGACTGCGTCACGAAGGCGGCCTGGTGCTCAGGCACGCGTTCAGTGCCTTCGGCGATGCCGGTCATCTGGAGCGTTCGCTCGAACTGCTGGAGGAGGCTCGGACGCTTGCCGAGGAAGGCTCGCGCGCCCAGCGAGACACCTTGCTGGAGTGGGCCAAGGCCCTCCTCGCGAGATATGAGCTGCTGAAGGACGAAGCCAGTGTTGACCAAGCGATATCGGCGTTGGAGATAGCGCGGAATCGAGCCGAGCCGGGCTCGCTGGAGTCGCGAATCTATGCGGAGGAACTGGAAAAGGCCCGCGCGGCAAAGGGTGGGTGAGAGCGCTGCCGATCTTCAGGCGTGACCGCGAGTCCCGTCGCCAGGCGAAGGACGCCAAACGTTTCGACCGCATCGCGTCGATCGTTTCTTCGATCGATCCGCCGGAGGCCCTGGTCGCCCTCTATCCGCGGGTGCCGGCCGCCTGGAGCCATCTGGCGAATATGTACCTGGAGCGGAATGGGCCGGATGATCTGGATTCCGCCGTCGATGCGCTCCGGAAAGCGGTGGAACTGACTCGCGGTACCGCAGCCGCGGCCGGGAAGATGACCGACCTCGCCGATACCCTGGGGCTCAGATATGGGCGCCTGGGAGACATCGCTGACCTGGAGGAGGCGGTCGATGGCCTCGAGCAGGTGCGAGCCGAGGCGGGCACTGCTCCTGACGCCAGGATGCTGGCCATGCTCTGTCACATGCGGCATGCTCTCGCGGCGCGCACAGCCGACTTCGGCTTGCTCGAATCGGCCATAGAGGCGGGGGAGGAGGCGGCCGAGGCGGCCGCAGCAGGGCCGGAACGGGCGAACGCGCTCGGCAGGCTGGCCTACGCCCACGTGGGGGCATACGAGATGCAGGAGCGCGCCGCCCACCTCGATCAGGCCCTCACCCTTTATGCCCAAGCGGTCTCCGAGGCCGGGGAACGGAACCCGGCGGCGTTCGACCTGAACACCATGTACACGGACGCCGCCCGCCTGAAGTACCGGGCGACGCAGGACCTGGCCGACCTCGATCGCGCAGTTCGTCTGGCCCGGACAACGGCATCCGAGATCGCTCCCGGGGCCGGTGCGGACAGGGGAGACAACGGCACTCTGGCCCTGGTCCACCTGGGCGCATGCCTACGCGATCGCCACGCCCGGCTCGGCGACCCGGAAGATCTCCGCAATGGCCTCGATGCCCTGTACAGGGCTCTTTCACAGGGGCAGGCCGTTGGCCATCTTGCCGCTACCTTCGAGGCCGCTCGAGAACTCGGTGACTGGTGCGGTCAACTGGCCGACTGGGGCGCCGCTGCGGATGCCTACGAAACCGGCCTGGAGGTGGTGGACCTACAGTTCGCCGCGCAGAAGAAGGCCGTCAATCAGCGGCATGCGCTCGGACTTGATGTCACGCTGCCCTCGCGGGCCGCCCACGCCGTGGCGATGGCCGGTGATCCGGCGCGTGCGTTGGGCATTCTCGAACGCTGGCGGGCCATCCTCCGTGATCCGGACGCCGCCACCGGCGAGATCCCACCACCCGTCGGTACGACCCCGTTGGTATATCTGGCCAGCTGCCCCACCTCGGGCTTGGCCTTCATCGCTCGAGACGGTCGGGTGGACCACCTCCAGCTCCCAGACCTGCACACCGATGCCCTGATCGGCTGGGTCGAGAGACTTCTGGAGCAGAAGGAACAACGGGGGCTCGACCGGGACACCTGGGAACGGGTTCTGGACCTCACCTGTGAATGGCTCTGGGACAAGGCCATGGGACCGGTCCTCAACGCCCTGGGTCCCGTGGACCATGCAGTGCTCATACCGTGCGGGCCGTTCGCTCTTCTGCCCCTGCACGCCGCGTGGACTTCGGATCCGAGCAGGCCGACCGGGCGCCGGTACGCGCTCGACGAAGTGCTCTGGACCTACGCGCCGAACGCAAGGGAACTGCAGTGGTCGCATCGGCGTGCCGAGAAGACCGCCGCCGAAGGGCGTCTCGTCACCGTGGAGGACCCCGCCCTGAACGATCGCCGGCCACTGGCATACGCCGGCTTTGAAGGTCAGGCGGCCAGCAGCCTGTGGCACGAGCACCTCAGGATCCGATCGGGACAGGCGGACAGGTCCACCGTCATGGACGCCATCCCGGCCGCGGACGTGCTGCACTTCGCCTGTCACACCCTTCCCGATCCCGCCGATCCCAGCTCGGTCGCGCTGGCTCTGGCAGACGGAGAACTGCTGTCCATCGAAGACGTCTCCGCACTACGGCTCAGGGCCCGTGTGGTGGTGCTGTCCGCGTGCGACACCGGTATCCCGAATCTCGATCTCCTCGACGAGGTCATCGGCCTGCCGGGCGCGTTCCTGAACGCCGGAGTCGCGGGTGCCGTGTCGTCACTGTGGCCCATCAGCGACGAGAACACCATGCTGTTGATGATCATGCTCTACCAGCAATGGCGACGCGAAGGACTGGGCATCGCGCACGCACTCCGGCAGGCACAGCAGTGGATGCGGGACACCACCAATGCCGAGAAGAGAGCCACCTTCGAAGAACACCTCGACGGAGGAGGGTGGATGCCCTCCGAGGTCGCGATGGCCTGCTGGGAGCAGGTCATCCTGCAAGATCCGCTTGAGCGCTCCACGGCCTCCCCGGCCAGCTGGGCGGCGTTCACCTTCACCGGCGCCTGAGCACTGTCGCATCGAGCCCCGTGGCGGCGCTACGTCCGGGGCGGCCGCGGTGGTGGCTTCGGCGTAAATGGCCTGATGTCTTGCGGGAGCGCGAGGGGGTTCAGTCGGGCATGCGGACCGTGCCGAGACGGGCGGTCACGACGGGATCGCGGTGGTCGAAGAACAGTGACCTGCCGGTGTCCAGGGCGGCGATGCGGGCCATCTGGTCGTCGGTGAGGTCGAAGGCGAACACGTCGAGGTTCTGCGCCATCCGGTCCGGACGGACCGACTTGGGGATGATGACGACGTCCCGCTGGATGAGCCAGCGGAGCACGACCTGCGGGACGGACTCGCCGTGCGCATCGGCGATCTCGGTGAGGACGGGGTGGGTGAACAGGCCGTTGCGGCCTTCGGCGAACGGTCCCCAGGCCCCTGATCTACACCGCCGCTCCCGACACCCCCACCGCCGACAACCTCCGCCTCCTGGCCACCTGGGCCGTCACCCAGGACCAGTCCTACCCCGCCCGCCACCCCCACGAGGACCACCGGCCCTGACCCGGCCGCTCCGTGGACCGCCTGGCATCCGGCGCAGGCCCTCCGGTGGTGCGGACGACAGGATGATCATGGATGTGATACACGGGTGGGATGGAATTCTTCTTCTACTGCCGTGACCGGCCGGGTGCCGGGGACCTGCGCTGGGAGTGCACGGAGGAGCACTGGGCGTTCATGGACCGCTACGCCGACGGGATGATCGCGCGCGGCCCCACGCTCAGCCCCGACGGCACGGAGGTGACAGGCAGCATGCACATCGTCGACCTGCCCGACGTCGACGCCGCACGGGAGTTCGCTTTCGACGAGCCCTACTACAAGGCCGGCGTCTTCGAGGAGGTGCTGGTGCGCCGCTGGAGCAACACGCTGGGCCGCACGATGTGGGAGTTCGCCGGAGGCATGACGGGTCATCGGCGATTTTTGATCATCGCGCACGCCGGACCGGGACGGACGGCGGCCCGCGAGGCGCTGGCCGAGGAGTATCGCCGGTATGCCGCCCACGATCGCCGCGAACACCTCATCGCCCTCGGGCCGCTGATGTCCGAGGACGGCGCTATGTGGGCGGGCACGGCCATGCTGGTGGAGCTGCCGGATCGGGACGCGGTGGAGGGGTTGCTGGCAGAGGAGCCCGGTGCCCGGGCCGGGCTGTACGAGAGCATCGAGATCCACGACTGGCGGTTCGGCGGCCGGCCGCAGGCGTGACCTGAGCGGCTTCTGCGGCAGCCCCCGTTCCCTTGAACCGTGCGTCATCGACATCACCTTGGCGATCAGCGGTTTCGCATCTAGTGCAGCGCCGCGTTGATCCTGTGGGGGTTGATCATGCGGCTCTGAGCGGGCTTCCCTCGTGAACACATCGGGCAACGTTTGCCCGGTTGGTTCGGCGGACGCCCTGGTTCTGGTCAGGCCTTTTGTACGTGTGCGTCGTACAGCCGCTGAAGGAGGTCGTTGAGCTGCTCGCGGTCTTGGTCGTCCAGCGCACCAAGGAAGTCGTCCTGGCCTGAGGCTGCCGCGGCGGCGATGGTGTCGGCGAGCGTGATCCCGTCGGAGGTGAGGGCGACTGTGCGGCGGCGGCCATCGGCTGGGTCGGGCTGCCGCTTGATCAGCCCTTTGGCGGCCAGCGTGTCCAGCACCGGCACGATGTTGCGAGCGTCCACGGCGACCAGGTGCGCGAGTCGTTGCTGCCCCACCGGCCCCTGATCTTTGAGGACCACCAGCACTGAGTACTGGCTTTGGGTCAGCCCGTGGTCGGTCAGGAACGTGGTCCATGAGCGTGCAGCCAGTGATCCCAGGCGTCCCAGCAGGAAGCCGGTACCCCGTTCGAACGCTGGACGGTCGTCGCCACTTCCACTCATGGCCTCCACTCTAGTAGATAGACATGACTCATGTCTTTAATATATACATGAGTCATGTCTATTGAGCGGCGTCACGCCCACGTGAACATCGGAGACTGCGCGCTGCACGTCGTCGAGTCCGGCGACCCGCACGGCCGGCCGTACCTGTTCCTGCATGGCTGGCCGGAATCGTGGTGTACCTGGAGGGACGTCATGGCCCTGGCCGCGCCAGATGCGCGCGCCATCGCGATCGACCTGCCGGGAGTGGGCGAGTCGACCGCCGCAGGGGGCGGAGGCGTCAAGCGGCACGTGGCCGCCAGGGTCCACGAGCTGATCCAGACCCTTGGTCTCACCGATCTCACCCTGGTCGGTCACGACGCCGGCGGGATGGTGGCCTACGCCTACCTCCGCCAATACCCGCAGATCGCTCGCGTGGTCATCATGAACACGGTGATCCCCGGTGTGGAGCCGTGGACCGAGGTTCTCAAGAATCCCTATATCTGGCACTTCGGCCTGCACGCTGTTCCGACGCTGCCCGAGACGCTGGTGCAAGGCCATCAGGCCGAATACTTCGACTACTTCTACGACGTCTTGTCGGTAGACCCATCGAAGATCACCCCGGAGTCGCGGGCCACCCACGCCGCCGCCTACCGCAGCGACGCCTCTCTCACCGCTGGGTTCGACTTCTACCGGGCCTTCGCTCAAGACGCCCGAGACAACGCTGCCTCCGCCACGTCCGCAGCCATCCGGACCCCGCTGCTCTACCTGCGCGGCCAGAGCGAGGGAGGCGACATAGCGGCCTACGCAGCCGGATTCCGCGAGGCCGGGATCGAGAACCTGACCACGGCCGTGGTGCCAGACGCAGGCCACTTCGCCCAAGAAGAAGCACCCGCCGAGGTATGGCGGCTCATCCGCGAGTTCGCCACCCCGTGATCAACCCCCACAGGGCCAACGCTGCACCGCACTAGCCACGGGGATGCTTCCGCACCATGCTTTGAGATGTGACCAACAAGTCGATCATGACCGCGTACTGGAACGAGGTGCGGGCCGGCTTCAATCGGCTCCCGGTGTGGTTTCCCGGCGCCACGATGGAGCTCGGCGATGTCGGCGTCCTGGAACCGGGCGGCTGGGCCAAGCACACATCGCTGACCGAACTGGGCGTCCCCTACCGAGCCGACGCTCAGGGGGTGCCCAGCAACATCGAATACGCCTCCGAGGGCGGAGTCGAGGTGACGGCTGGGACCGGCCATGTCGGCGTGGACCTCGCCCAGGTCGCCGGGCGCGGCCATCTGACCTACAAGTTCCACCGGGCCGGGGCGTTCGTCTGGCGGGCGAGCGGCGTCACCACCCGCCGGATCGCGGATCTCGCCGCCGTTGACGGTGCCGTCCTCGACTTGTACGGGGCCGGGACGTGGCGGCGGGAGTGGGTCCTGGTCACCGAGGTCGTGGTCGGCGGCCCGGTCCTGGTGCTGGTGGCGGCCGACAAGGGCACGGAGGTGGACGTCGGCGTGCGGGCCGACGTGCAGGCGGCCGAGAGGACGGTCGGCGCGGCCCCGCAGGTGGTCGTCGGCTTTCGGGGCAGCCTGGCGTCGCGGGTGGACACCGAGGAGCCCACCGCGGTGATGTGGCGTGGGCGGCGGGTGGCCGATCGGTTGCTGCGCCAGGCCCGCATGGTGGACCAGTCCCGGGTCGGGCCGCCCGAGGAGGCCGGTGACGAGGCGACGATGATGGACGTGGAGGCGCTGTCGGACCTCCCCGCCGGCCCACCCGACGGGACCGGTTAGCCGCTGATCAGCCGCAGCAGCGACCGCGCCTGTCCGACCCCGGCTGTGTCCTCATTCCGCTCGTACAGCCTGATCGCGGTCCGCGCGTACTCCTGCGCCGCGTCCCTTCGCTCGATGGCGGCGGCGGCCACGCCCAGTTCGAGGGCGAGATCGGCGACGGCCGGTCCCGTCGACTCGGCCGCGATCTCCGGGAACAGCTCGTCGGCGCTGGCCCACTGATCGGCGGCGAGGTAGGACGCCGCTATCCGCAGCCGCACCGCAGCGTCGCACCCCGGCATGGAAATGATCTTGGCGAAGGTCGCCGCGGCCAGCTGCGGGCGGCCCGCCGCGAGATACCGCTCCGCCCGGATCTGGAGCCGGGCGCGGTAGGGCCCGTAATCGCCGGCTCGCCGCAGCCGGAGAATCTCAGCGCGTTCGGCGAAGTACCCGAGCTGCTCCGCCAGCAGCCGGGCGCGGTCCAGCGCCTGCCGGGCGGCCTCGTACTGCCCGGCGCCCAGCAGCGCCGCACCGAGCAATCGGCCGGCGTCGCAGGCGAGCTCCGTCAATCCGAACCGGTAAGCCTGCTCCTCCACGGCCACGTAACCGGGCGGTGGCATCTCGTCGAATCGTTCCTCGTCGAGCAGCTCGAGAAGGTTGCGGGCCGAGTATTCGATCACGTCCGGCATGTTCTGGCGCCGCCCGATCTCAAAGGCCCGCTGGTACGCCGCCAGCGCCGCGCCGGGCTCGCCGAGAAACCGCCGGGCGATGCCGAGGTTCACCAGCGCCTTGGCCGACCACTCCTGCTCGCCCTCGGCCTCGAAGCCCTGGATGCTCTCGTTCAGGTAGTGGACGGCCTCGTCGTAGCGGTCCGCGTCGAGATAGGCCGTTCCCAGGTTGAGCGACTGGCCTGCTTGGTCCGCCCGGCCCCCCTCGCGGCGCATCACCGGCAGCAGGACCAGCTCGTAGCAGACGATCTTTTCGTAGGGCGCCATCTCCGGGAGCCGGTCGACCGACAGCCGGGCCTGGATCTCCGCCTCGGTGACCATCCGGATCACGCCCCCAGCACAACGAAAGGAGCCCAGTGCCGAGCCGAGGCGAACGGCGCCTCTCCCGGGTCGAAGGAGCCCAACCAGCCACGCAGGCGCGGTGATCGCACATATGGCAGGTCCAGAATCTCGCCCGCCGTCGCCCCGCGCAGCCAGCGCTGAGACTCCCGCAGGGCGCGGGGCGGCTCACCGGCGGCGATCCGTCCCCCGCTGACGTCCAGCCTGGCGTAGAAGTCGCCCATCAGCACCGCCGCCGCGGCGTCGGAGACCCGCCACAACGTCCCGATGACGGCGCCGGCCCCCGCGCACGCCAACGCCGCCGGAAGGCCGATCACCTGATCGGGGGAGCTGGGATCGATCACCGCGCTCTCGCACGACGACAGCACGACCAGGCGTGCCGCCCCCAGCCGGGGCGGGTGCTCGGCCATCAACTCGCCGATCGACAGGGCCCCGTCGGCCAGGTGCAGGCCGGACTCGTAGGGCCGCCGTGGGTCATAGTCGCTGTGGCAGGCGAAGTGGATCAGTCCCGCCCGCCCGGCCTTCTCCAGAACGTTCGCCTTCGTCGCCGCCACCCCGGTGACCAGGGTGGCCTCGGACTGTATCGCCCGGATCGCCCGCACCTCGTCCTCGGCGGCGACCAGATCGGTTCCCGGGTCACTGACCGCCACCATCGGCACGACAGGGCGAGCCGGGATCGCGGCGTCCTGGGGCCGGTCGACCAGCGCGTAGTCGACCACGCAGGCGTCGATCAGCCGCCGCTGCCACCCGTCGCGCCGTACCTGGATCAGGTGCAGCGGTAGCAATCCGAGCGGCCCGCAGGGGACCAGCGTCACCGCCGTCGCCGGGCCGACCGCCTCACCCATCGCCTCGGCGAACGAGGCGCCCAACACCTCCACCGCGTCGATGAGCCGCCCCGCCTCCACGGTGACCGCGGGCGATTTCCGGTCCAGTCCAAGGGCCGCCATCACGTCGTCATCGGTGACACCCTCCACCGAGACGGCCGTCGCCACGGGGCCGTCCCCGCGATCGTCGGCTGAGATCACCATGCTGCCCATCGCGGTGCTGAGCAGGAACATCGTGCGCTGCCCTGGCCGCAGCCGTACCGACGCCGGCGGTGTCAGGAAGTCGGCGTGGCCCGGGAGCCCGCGGATCCTGGCCGTGGACTCCTCGAGGGCCGCCGTGGCGGCATGTGCCTCCTCGGCCAGGCTCCGCAGCAGGATGTCGTCGCTGCCTGAAGCCCGATCCCGCACTTCCACCGCTCTGATGCGCGCGGCCGCCTCGAGGTAGGACCGGTGCGCGGCCGGGTCCTCGGCCGCCACACGTTCCAGCTCGACGAGATCCCGTTCCAGTACCTCGCCGAGCAGCCGGGCGCGCGCCGCCTGGAGCATGGCGACCGCGTCCAGCGCCTTCCCGGCCCGGGCCAGGGCGTAGGCGGCGTTGTGCCGGACGGGCACGGTCGCCGCGAGCTCCATGCCCCGCGACCGGAACAACAGCATGGCCCGATAGTTGAGTTCCAGCCGGTCGACTGCGCTCACGTAGGCGTCCGCCGCGTCGGCCCACCGGCCGAGCAGAGCCTGGACGCGCCCCAGCCGGTCGCAGACCGCCCACGACGTCCGCGGATCGTCCCAGGCCTCCTCCTTGAGCGCCTCCAGCCGCTGGACCAGCTCCACCAACTCGTCTGGCCGGGCGGGTCGCCGCCCACGCGTGGCCAGCGCGGTCAACTCCAGTACCAAGGTCACGCGATCCCGCACCGCCGCCGGGACACCGTCCAGCTCCGCCAGTCCCTCCCGGAGCAGTCGGCCTGCCTCCGCCTGATCCGTGTCCCGCAGTGCGGCGGCCAGCATGGTCTGGGTCCGCACCTTCGTCAGGCTCTGGACGCCCGAATACCCGTCCAGGATCTTCCGCAGGAACTCGACCTGCCGATCGGTGTCGCCCAGCTCTCCGTACACCATCGACATGTTCCGGTACAGGCCCCCCAGACTGCCCGTGCCGAATCGTCCCCGTGCGTTCTCGTACACTCGGCGGGCCCGCTCGAGGTGGGTCAGTGCCCGTTCTGGCTCGTCCCGCCTGAACCAGATCATCCCGATGGACACCTGCGTCTGCGCCCACCGCCCAGGCCGCTGCTCCTCGGTCTCGGCCGTGGCCACTCGCTCATAGCACTCCAGCGCCCGTGCGAGGTTGACCTCGTAGTCGCCACGTGGCCGCACGGTGTAGCTCTCACCGAGGTTGTGCAGCACGTTGCACCACAGCTCGGACCCGACCTCACCGCCCAACCGGTCCGACGCCTCTTCCAGCAACGCGATCGCCCGGTCGATGCGCTCGGCACGCGATCCGGTGAACCCGCCCATACAGATGATCGCCAGCGTCTGCCGGGCGGTGGCGAAGAGTGCCGGAGGCACCCCGTCGCGGGTGAGCTCCACGGCCCGCTCCCCGTGGCGGATGGCCAGCGGCTCGTACAGGTGAATGGGCCCGACCGCGTTGCCCTCCTGGTAAGTCCGGGCCAGCGCCTCGTGCGCCATCGCGAGCAACGAGTCGGCGCCACTGCCGCGCAGCTCCATGACCGCCCTGTTCAGCTCTCCGATGGCCCGCTGCACGTCCCAGATCAGCTCCGGCCGGTGCGCCCCGTTGTACATGGGCCCCGTCAGCCCGTTCGCCAGCCAGATCCGCACGCAGGCCCGTACCGTGAGCTCGGCCCGCCGGTGCTCCATCTGCCTCAGGTACCGCTCGGCGAGCGCCACGATCCGTTCGGCCGCCCCCTGATCGTGCTCCGGGTTTCCCTGCCGGGCGAACAGCTCGATGACCCCGCCCAGCTGCCACGGCAGCTCCCCGCCCCCGTCCGAAGTCACGCTGCGATGCTAGGACGCGCGAAACCCGAGTTGCTTCGGTTCGGTGGAAATTGTCGCGCGTCGGCGTGGTCGGGCGGTGGGCGCCGAGGCGACCGGGCCGGCCGTCAAGCCCGCCCGCCTCACCTTCGTACTCCGGTCCTGCGTCCGCAGCGCGGAGCAGGGGAATGGACGTGAACGTCAGGACGCATCCACCGCCGTAGTCCGAGAGGGGGCCGTCATGGCGATCGCCGACCCGATGCCCGTGTTGACCGAGGCCGAACAGGCCGCCAGGCTCGCCGTTCTGGCGGAGAGCGGGAGCCGGATCCTCGTCGGCTCCGTCGTCGACATGGCCGGCGTGGCGCGGGCCAAGACCGTGCCGGTGCGCCGCGCGGCCTCCTTCCACGTCGCCGGCATGGGCGCCGCGCCGACCTGGAACGTGTTCTGCATCGACAACGCCATCGCCTTCACCGACCGGCTCGGGGTGGTCGGCGATCTGCGCCTGCGCGCCGACCTGACCGGGCTCCGCGTGCTCGGCGACGGTTACGCGTGGGCTCCGGCGGAGTTCTTCGACCAGGAGGGCGCACCGGCGGCGGGCTGCGCGCGGGGGCGTCTGCGCGGCCTGCAGGCGCGGGCGGAGGCGGCAGGGCTCGGCGTGCTGGTCGGCGGCGAACTGGAGTTCGTGCTCACCGGCGCGGACGGTGAGGCCCTGCGCGGCGGGCGCTGGCAGGCCTACGGCCTCGGCTCGGTTTTCGAGGCCGAAGCGGTTCTGGTGGACCTGCTCGGCGCCCTGGAGCAGGCCGGGCTCGCGGTGGAGCAGCTGCACGCCGAGTACGGCGCCGGGCAGTACGAGCTGTCCCTCGGCCCGGCCGCCCCGATCGAGGCCGCCGATCAGGTGGTCCTCGCCCGGCTTGTGATCGGGCGGGTGGCCCGGCGGCACGGCCTGCGGGCCTCCTTCTCGCCCCTGCCGTTCCACGACGGCGCCGGCAACGGCGCACACCAGCACCTGTCACTGCGTGAGCGGGATGCGCCGCTGCTGTCCGGCGGGTCCGGGCCCTGGGGCCTGACCGCGCAGGGCGAGGCCGCACTGGCCGGCATCGTGACGGGGCTGCCCGAACTGCTGGGGGTGTTCGCGGGGTCGGTGCTGTCGGCATCACGACTGCAGCCGGGTCACTGGTCGGGGGCCTTCGCCTGCTGGGGGCTGGAGAACCGTGAGGCGGCCGTACGGTTCTGTGCCGCGACCGCCGGGAACCCGCACGGCGCCAGCATCGAGCTGAAGTGCGCCGACCCGTCGGCCAACCCGTACCTCGCCGTCGCCGCGCTGCTCGGCCTGGCCCTCGACGGCATGGCGCGGTCGGTGGCCCTGCCGGCGGAGGTACGGGACGACCCCGCCGCCCTGCAGGGGACGCCCGGCCGGCCCGAACGGCTCCCCGGCACCCAGGCGGCGACACTTGACGCGCTGAGCGCCTCGGCGCTCGCCCGGCGCATCCTCGGCGAAGAGATCGTCGAGGCGCTCCTGGCCGTACGCAGGCACGAGCAGCGCGTCTACGCCGACAGCAAGCTCGACGAACTCGCCGAACGGTTCCGGTACGCCTGGTCGTGCTGACCGCACCGGCTCCGCCGCCGAGCCCTGTCCGAGCAGCGAAGGAGGGTCGCGATGGGATCGGTCCCCGGGGACGGCACGGGCGGCGGCGTGAGGGACGCGCTGCGTGCGGCGGTGGCGGAGCTGCAGCTCGTGGATCACCACGTCCACGGGGCCTTCCACGCGCCCGTGACGCGCGCCCGCTTCGAGGAGTCCATCAACGAGGGATCGCCGGATCCGATTCCGGGCTGGATGACGCAGTTCGACTCACAGCTCGGCTTCGCCATCCGCCGCTGGTGCGCACCCTTGCTGGACCTGCCCGAACATGCGCCGGCCGATGACTACTGGGCCCGGCGCGCGGAACTGGGGGAGCGGGAGGTCGCCGGGCGCCTGCTGCCGGCCGCCGGCGTGAGCGACTGGCTCGTCGATACCGGGTATCTCGGCGGCGACCTCCTCGATCCGTCCGGGCTGGCCGCCGTCTCCGGTGGCCGGGCCCACGAGATCGTCCGGCTCGAGGCGCTCGCGGAGTCCCTCGCGGCCGGCGGCATCTCCGGGGCCGGCTACGCGGACGCCTTCCGGGACCTGCTGCGGGCGGCGGGCAGGACGGCCGCCGGTGTCAAGACCGTGGTCGCCTACCGCACCGGGTTCGACATCGACTGGACCCCGCCGGCCCCGGCGGAGGTCACGGCGTCGGCGGACCGGTGGCTCTCCGGCGCCGGGCCCGGCCCCCGGCTGACCGACCCGACCCTGCTGCGGTTCGGGATCCACAGCGCCGTGGACCTGGGCCTGCCGATCCAGATCCATGTGGGTTACGGCGACCGGGACCTGGATCTGCACAGAGCCGACCCGATGCTGCTGCTCGGCCTGCTGCGCCGGCCCGAGGTGGCCGCCGTACCGATCATGCTGCTGCACTGCTATCCCTACCACCGCCAGGCCGGATACCTGGCGCAGTCGTTCCCCAACGTCCACCTCGACGTGGGCCTCGTGCTGAACCACATGGGGGCCCGCGCCACGGCCGTGGTCGCCGAGTCGCTGGAGCTGGCGCCGTTCGCCAAGGTCCTCTACTCGTCCGATGCCTGCGGACCCGCCGAACTCCACTACCTGGGCGCACGGCTCTGGCGACACGCGATCACCGGCATCGCCGGCGGCTGGGTATCGGCGGGGGACTGGTCGGCCGCCGACGCCGAGCGGGTCATCACCATGATCGGCAGGGACAACGCACGGCGCGTCTACCACCTCTGAATCCGGATACGTCCCGGTTCGGCCGTGATGACCGCGCGGGCCGGGGCGGTCATGAACCCTTCCACCGCTCCTGGGGCGGGCCCCGGAGGCCGGGGCCCGGCTCGCACCCCGGCCGACGGTCAGCCGACGCAGCCAGGAATGGTGTTCAAGGGATTGCAGTTGTTGGGGATGTTGTCGCGGACAGCGGAATTCTGAATGATGACATTGGTGTTGCCGGTGGCGATTCCGCCGCCATTGGATCCCTTGTTCTCCTTGACCAGGACGCGATCGAGCGTGGTGGTTCCCAGGTTGGAGAGGCCTCCTCCGAGGCCGCCGGAAATGTTGTGGTCCACGGTGGTCTGAATGAGATGCGACACGCCGCTCGACTGGGTGTTGAGTGCGCCTCCGTTGATCGGCGCGCTGTTGCCGGCAAAGATGCTCTTGAACACCGTCAGCGTGCCCGAGTTGATGATTCCGCCGCCTCCGACACTCGTCGTCGAGTTCGCGTTGAGCAGGCTGAGGGAGATCGTCGCGGTGGCGCCCGCGTTGTTGCCGAACGCGCCACCGTTGCCCGCGCGGTTGCCGCCGAAAGTGGTCTGCTCCAGGACCACGGTGCCCGCGTTGAGGATCCCACCGCCGATCCCCGTCGTGCTTCCGTTGAGGATGGAGATCCCCCGGGCGCGGAGCGTCCCCCCGGAGGCGACCTCCAGGATACGGAAGTCGGTGGCAGCGGCCGGATCGCGCCTGATCGTCGTGCCCGGCCCGCCCACCAGGGTGACGTCGCCCGTGATGATCGGCAGCGCGTCGCCGGGGACGGTCGCGGCGGTGTAGTTGTAGACGCAGTTCGGCGAGAGAACGAGCCTGGCGGCTCCGATCCCGTTGGCCGTCTGGATCGCCGTCACGAGCGCGCCCGAGCTGCACGAGACTTTCACGATCTTCACCAGGCCGGGCAACGCCTGTGCCGACGGCGGCACCGCGCCCAGCGCGACCGCCGCGAGCACGGTGGCCCCTATGCCACCGGTGATTCTAGGAAGAGAGCCCATCAGGCCGCCCCTATGCAAAAATGGACATTTGTCCTGTCGGTAGCGAATACCCCATCGGCATCGCCGACAATAGAGAAACATGCCCGGGCTTATCACGTGCCCGGGGAGCATCGCGTGTTCGGAAGAGTTGACCTAGACTTGCAGACGTCTTTCATGGCCACTCGAGGCACATTTCACGCGCGAGGTCGCCCTCCCGTTCGGCGGACCTCGCCTGGCCGTATATGTGCCGCGTACCTCCGGCATCGGGGGTGATGACGTATTAGCTGGAAATCGGTCCGCACTGCCCTGGCCGGCGGTGGGAAATCGACGGAGAACTGCGCGCGGGACCCTAGACGAGGCCGGCGACCCGCCGTATCCGTATGGTCCGGTCCGTGCCGCCGCTGGCCAGGAGCCTGCCGTCCGGGCTGAACGTCACCGCCCGGACCCCCTCCGTGTGATCGGTCAGGGTGGCGAGCGCCCGTCCGGTGGCCGGATCCCACAGGCGCACGGTGCCGTCCTCGCCGGCGCTGGCCAGCAGTGCGCCGTCCGGGCTGAACGCCAGGGCCATGACGTCGTCGGTGTGTCCGAGGAGGGTGCCGCCGGCCGCCACGGCGTACGGATCCCAGAGCCGTACGGTGCCGTCCCAGCCGCAACTGGCGAGCCGGGTGCCGTCCGGGCTGAACACCACCGACGTGACCGGCCGGGTGTGCCCGTGGAGTCTGCCGCCGGGGCGGCCGGTGGCCGGATCCCAGAGCCTGACGTCGTCGCCGATTCCGCCACTGGCCAGGAGCGTGCCGTCCGGGCTGAACGCCACCGAGAAGACACGGTAGGGGTGGGCCGCGAAGCTCGTGACGAGCCGTCTGGTGACGGGGTTCCAGATCTTGACGTGCCCGTCGCCTCCGCCGCTGGCCAGGAGCCTTCCGTCAGGGCTGAAGGTCACCGAGTCGGCGTGGTCGGTGTGACTGATGCTCGCCGCGACGGTCCCTAGGTGCCGGAGGCGTCCGGCGAGCGAAGGTCTGCCCATCACGGCGGTGGCACGTCCACCGGCCAGATCCCACAGCCACACGTTGCCGTCCCAGTTCCCGCTGGCCAGGAGGCCGCCGTCGGGACTGAACCGCAGTTCGTGGAAGTAACCGACCGCGTACTGCTCGGTCAGGGCCCCGAGAGGACGCCCGGTGGCCGGATCCCACCACCGGATCGCGAAATCCACACCGGCGCTGACCAGCATGGCACCGTCAGGGCTGAACGCCAACGCCTCGATCAGGCCGCCATGGGTGGCGGTGATGACGTCCCCGTCCTCGATCACCGGGCCGGATCCGGTGAGTCCCGGGGAGGTGAACGGCCTCTCCTCCGCGAGCCGTGCACCCGCGTGCGCCTGCCAGTACTCCAGGTCCTCGTCGATCGCCAGGGTCTCGGGGTGATCGCGGCCCAGCACCCGTGAGCAGTCGGCCACCAGCTCCGCGTGTTCCGACACGGCCCGCGCCACGTCCCCGGCCGCCCCATGCCAGTACGCCAGCCTGCGCCGGACGAGCAGCGTCTCGGCATGGTCGGGGCCCAGCACCCGCGTGCAGTCGGCCAGCAGGTCCTCGAGGATGGTCACGGCCCGCGCCGCGTCACCCGACCTCCCCACCGCGCCCGCGAGGGCCCGCCGGACGAAACGGGTGTCGGGATGTTCGGCACCGAGCACCCGCGTGCAGTCGGCCAGCAGGTCCGTGTAGTCGGCCGCCGCGCCCGCCGTGTCGCCCTCCCGTAACCGCGCGGACGCCAGATCGCGCCGTACGCGCAGCGTGGCGTCGTCATCGGCGTCGAGCGCGGACAGGAAGTCGGCCAGCAGTTCCGTGTAGACCGCGACCGCGCCGCCGCCGGTCGTCCGGCCCGCCTTCAGGCCCCAGTAGACGACGGCGTGCCGGGTCCTCAGGGTGTCGGCGTGCTCAGGGCCCTGCACCCGCTGCCGATGGGCGAGCAGGTCCTCGAACATGGCCAGTGCGCCCGCCGGGTCGCGCCCGTCGACGCCGCGGTGGTAGGCGAGCCGGAACCGGGCCTCGAGCGTCCTCGAGTGATCGGAGCCGAGCCTCCGCGCACAGTCGAGGACCGCCTGTTTCAGCGCGACCTCCTCCTCCGCCGGCTTCGCGTGGTGGCGGCGTGACACCGCCCACGGTCGTACGGATGCGGGCGCCCCGACGTCGATCGCCCATGTTCGTACGGCTCCGTCACCGTCACCTGCCACCAGGAGGCGGCCGTCGGGGCCGAAGGCCACCGTCGTGACCTCGGAGTCGGGTCCGGTCAGCGTGGTGACCGCCTGGCCGGTGACGGGGTCCCACAGCCGTACGGTGCCGTCCTTGCCGCCGCTGGCCAGGAGCGTGCCGTCGGGACTGAACGCCAACGCCGTGACGTCGTCGGTGTGACCGGCCAGGACGGCGGCGGTCTCCCCGGCGGGCACATTCCACAACCACACGGAGTGCTCACCGCCACCCCCGGCGAGGAGGGCTCCGCCGGGGCTGAAGGCCAGCGCGCCGACCGGCGCGTCATGGCCGGTGAGCGTGGCGAGGGTCTCCCCGGTGACCGCATCCCACAGCCGCACGACGCCGCCCACGCCCGCGCTGGCCAGCCGCGCGCCGTCGAGGTCGAACACCACGACGTCGACGTAGCTGGTGTGGCCGGTGAGCGTGGCGACATCCCGTCCGGTGACCGGATCCCACAGCCGCACGGTGCCGTACCGGCTCCCGGTGGCCAGCAGCGCGCAGCCGGGGGCCAGGGCCGCACTGGTCACCTGGTCGGTGTGGCTCAGCATGGAGGCGTCGACCTGATCGGCGGCCGGATCCCACACGTACACGGCGTTCTTCCGGCTGCCGCAGGCCAGCAGCTCGCCGTCAGGGTCGAACGCCAGGACGCCGGCGGGGACGGAGTGCGCACCGCGTCCGGCGGCCCCGCGTCCGGTGGCGGTGTCCCACAACCGGATCTTGCCGTCCGAGGCGGCGGTGGCCAGCAGGGTCCCGTCGGGGCCGAACGCCAGCGCCGTGACGCCGCCCTTGTGGCCCCTGAGGGTGCCAACGAGCGTCGCGGTGACCTTCTCGTTCCGTAGCAGGGCGCCGAACGTACGGGCCACCGCGGCGGCGTCCCCGGGACGTTCGTCCGGGGCCTTGGCCAGCAGGCCGCGCAGGTACCGGTCGAGGTACTCGGGAATCTTCGGACGGAGCGACCGCGCGCTCGGCGGGTCGGCGACGAGGTGCATCGCCATGAGGGCGAGGGGGTCGTCGGTGGGGAACGGCGTCCGGCCGGTGAGGAGCTCGAACAGGGTGCAGCCGAGGGCGTACAGGTCGGCGCGGCCATCGACGGGCTGGTTCTCGATCTGCTCGGGCGAGGTGTAGGCGAGCGTGCCCAGGCGGGTCCGGGTCGTGGACAGCCCGGCGGTGGCCCCGTCGAGCCAGGCGATGCCGAAGTCGCAGATCTTCACCCGCCAGCCGGGCGGCTCGGTGACCGGCTCGATGACGCCGTCGGGGCCGGCCACCCATCGCGCGTCAGCGGTCTTGACGGCCATCACGTTGGCGGGCTTGACGTCGCGGTGGACGATCCCGGCGGCGTGCGCGGCGGCCAGGCCCTCGGCGATCTGCCGTCCGATGGCGAGCACCTCTCCGACCGGCATGCCGTCGTGGTGGCGGGCCAGGACGGCGGTGAGGTCCTCGCCGGCGATCAGTTCGAGGACGAGGAACGGATGGCCGTCGTGTTCGCCGCTGTCGAGGACCGCGGTGATCGCCGGATGGTCGAGTTGCACGGTCGCCGCGATCTCCCGCCGGAAACGCGCCATCGCCCGCTCACGATCGGAGCCGGACGACCACCCCGCCAGGACGACCTTGACGGCCACCTCCCGGTCCAGCACCCGGTCATGCGCCCGCCAGACCTCGCCCATGCCACCGCGTCCGAGCCGTTCCTCCAGCCGATACCGGTCGGCGAACTCCTGCCCGGCGCGCACGGCGGCCCCCAAATCACCTTCGGCGGCGGGTCGGCCGCGTCACGAAACCCCAACGCACACCATGCATCAGCGCGGGATCCCCGGTCCATACACGTTTTGTCGGCGATAATGGGACGCGACTCGGGGTGTCGCAACGGGGACGAAAAGGGCGACTGCGGATGCGGGTGCTGGGTGACCGGTACGAGCTGATCGAACCACTGGGTCGGGGCGGCATGGGCCAGGTCTACCGGGCACGCGATCGCGCGCTCGGCCGCCTGGTGGCGGTGAAGGTCCTCCCGGCGGAGCTCAACGAGCATCCGAAGTTCCGTGCCCGGTTCCGCCGGGAGGCGCACGCGGCGGCGTCACTGTCCCACCCGTGCATCGCGATCGTCTACGACCGGGGCGAGGACGACGACGTGCCGTACCTCGTGATGGAGCTGATCACCGGCGGCACCCTCGCGGAACTGCTGCACGAGGAGGAATTCCTGCCTCCCGACCGAGCGCTGCGGATCACGGCGGACGTCCTGGAGGCGCTGGAACACAGCCACCACAAGGGCGTGGTGCACCGCGACCTCAAGCCCTCCAACATCATGATCGACAGGAGTGGCCGGCAGCCCAGGGTCAAGGTGATGGACTTCGGCATCGCCAAGCTGCTGTCGGACACGATGACGCAGCTCACGCCGAGCGGCTCGATGGTCGGCACGCTGCACTACATGTCGCCGGAGCAGATCCGCGGCCTGCCCGTCGACGCGCGCTCGGACCTGTACTCCCTGGGCTGCGTCCTGTTCGAGCTCCTCACCGGCAGCCCGCCCTTCACCGCGGACCTGAAGGCCGCCGTGCTCAACCAGCACCTCAACAAGGAGCCGCAGCCGCCCTCGGCCGCACGGCCCGGCCTGCCCCCGGCCTGTGATCCGCCCGTCCTGCGCGCCCTGGCCAAGGACCCCGCCGACCGATACCCCGACGCCACGGCCATGTACACCGCCCTCCAGGCCCTCCTCGATGAAGGTGTCCGCGACACGGCGGCCCGCACCGGACGGCCGAGCCGGCGGCACACCGTCCCGGACCCGCCGACGCCCGTCCTCCCGGACCAACCCTCCGCACACCCGGCGGATTCCGTCACTCCGCCAGATTCCACGCCGCCTCACACGCCGGTGACGCCGGCCGCACCCGCCGGTCCGGCGGCCGTCCCGGCGGCACCCGCCGGTCAGGGAGGGACCGCCGTCGTTCCCCGGGAGCCCGAGGGCGTGGACGCGGCGAGCGCTCCCGGCGGCCCGCCCGGGCCGGACGGTGGACCGGCCGCGCGGCAACGTGAACTGGCGCGGGCCGTCGCCCACGCGCACATCCGCGCGGTCACACGGGTGACGTGCTACGCGCTCGCCCTGGTCGCCCTGCTTCCGGTGGCCGGGCTGTCGTTATCCTGGTCCGGGCCGTTCGACCCCCGATGGCTGACGCTGATCGTCGGACTCCTGCTCGCCACCGCCTGGGCGGGGCTGACCATCCCCAGGGACCCTGGGGCGCTGGGCCGCACCGCCGTTCACCTGCTCGCGGCCGCGACCGCCGCGACCCCCGTCGCCATGGTGTTCGCGCCCACCTGGTGGAATCTGCCACTGGTCGTCGCCCTCGGAGCCGGCGGCCTCGTCCTCTGGGCGCTGGAGCTGAAGCGCCCCGACACGACCCCTGCCAGGGGCGAGGCGGGGATCCGCCTGGCCGGCGTCGCGGCGACCTCCGCCCTGGCGTGGCTGGCCACCCTCGTCGGAGTCGTCGGCCTCCCGGACCTCTCCCGGGACGCACCTAGGGTCTCCACGACCGGCGAGCCGTTCGCCGAACTCTCCGACCCGACCCGGACGATCAGGGTCTCGGTGCCGAAGACGTGGCGGCGAAGCCCGCAGACCACCTGGAATCCCGCCGCATCCGGGATCACCGACCGCGCCGGCCGCCCCGCCCTGTGGGCCAGCACCGACCCGGCCCGATTCCGTAGGCCCGAGCACGACAATCCCGGGATCTTCATCGGCCTGACCCGTTCCACCGTCGTCCCCCGGCATTCCGCCGCCGACCACACCGGCTCCTGCACCAGGGGGACCGAACGGAGGGAACGGCTGCACTCCCTCAACGTCGTCATCGTCCCGTGGACCTCCTGCACACGAGGCACGAAGACCATCACGGAGATCGGCCTCACCGACCCCGGCGGAAGGTACGCCGCCTGGATCAGGCTCAAGCAGACGGCAGGCCGACCCGACCTCACCGACCGCATACTCGCCGGCGTCCGGCTCACGCCACCACCGCCGGACTGACCTCGGGCCGGGTGGTGCGCGGGGTCATCCCCAGATCTTGACGACGGAGCCGCGTGCGGCGCGGCCGCCCTGCGGGTCCTGGCCGGTGACCGGGCCGCTGAACGGGCGCCCGTGGCGTTTGGCCCGCAGGCCGGCAGCCTTGAGGGCCGCCACAGCCCGGTCATAGGTCTGTCCGACCACGTTCGGCACCGTGACCTGGTCGTCCTGCACTCCGTCGCGGGTGCCGCCGGGGGCGGCGGGGCCACCGTCCAGGACGGGCTGCCCATCGCGGCAGACGATGACCATCGTGACCTGGCGACCGCCTCCCTGGAAACGTACGGTGACCCGGTCGGCGGGTCCTCGGCCCGCGTACCCGGTGCCGTACCCCTGTGCCGGCGTCCACGAGATCAGGTAGGCGGAGCCGTGGTCGCAGCGGGCGATGACGTCGCCGCCTGCCGAGGCCAGGCCGCGGGTGACGCCGCCCGCCTGCGGCGCGGTCGTCCGGGGGGCCGGGCCGGCGGCGACCGGGGGTGAGACCGAGGAGAGGGGCGAGGACGCCGCGGACGGGCTCTGGTAGGGCTGGGCAAGGGCACGCTGCACGTCGGCCGAGGTCATGGGCTGACCGGCCCGGTCGGTGATCCCTTCACCGAGCACGGTGATGGCCACCGCGCCGGCCGCCACCGCGGTGCCCGCGGTGGCGGCCCAGGTCGCGAAGACGAACAGCATGCGGCGGTTCATGGGCAGCGACTGTGCCATGACCAGCCCTAAGAAACGGCTAAGACCGGAAATATATGCAGGTAAGTCGCACGAATTCCGTCATACAGGCCGGAGCGGGACGGTTAGCTTTGGCCCGTGATTCAACTGCTGCTGATCGAGGACGATCCACCCGTGCGGAGCGCGTTGGTCCGGGCGCTGTCGGAGCGCGGGCACGTGGTGTCGTCCGCGCCCACGGCGATGGAGGGCCTGCGCCGGGCCATGGAGACGCACCCCGATCTGGTCGTGTTGGATCTGGGACTGCCCGATCTGGACGGCTGTGAGCTGCTGCGGATGCTGCGGGCGGTGAGCACGGTGCCGATCATCGTGGCCACCGCCCGCGACGACGAGCGGACGATGGTTCAGGTGCTGGACGCCGGTGCGGACGACTACGTGGTCAAACCGTTCGGCGCCGGGCAACTGGAGGCGCGCATCCGTGCGGTGCTGCGTCGTGCGGAGGAGGGGACCGGCGGGGAGGACGAGGTACGGATCGGCGGGCTGTGCGTGCGCCCGAAGGCGCGGGAGGCGGTCTTGGAGGGGCAGGTGCTCGAACTCTCGCCCAAGGAGTTCGACCTGCTGCACTACCTGATGGCCCGGGCGGGCCAGGTCGTCTCCAAGCGCGAGCTGTCCACCGAGGTCTGGCAGGTGCCCTACGGCGGGGCGGACAAGACGATCGACGTCCATGTCGCGTGGTTGCGCCGCAAACTGGGGGAGACCGCCACCGCCCCGCGCTACCTGCGCTCGGTACGCGGTTCCGGCATCAAGATCGTTGAACCGTCCAAGTGAGATGGCGCATCACACTGCTGGTGGCGGCGACCACCTCGCTGGTGCTGCTGGCGTTCCTGGTGCCGCTCGCCCTGCTGGTCCGGGACGTCGCGGTCACCAGGGCGATGGCGACCTCGACGGTGCGGGCCCAGTCACTGGCGCCGGTGGTGGCGAGCGGCGACAGGAAGACCGTGGAGGTCGCCGTCCAGCAGATGCAGTCGTGGAGCGACGCCTCGCTCACGGTGCTGTGGCCGGACGGCACCACGACCGGCGCCGCGGCCCCGCGTGATCCGGCGATCGAGCTCGCGACCCGTGGCCGCAGCCTCACCGTCGACGCCAACGGTGGGCAGGAGATCCTGGTCGCCGTGCAGGGCGGCCCGGAGGGTACGGCGGTGATCCGCAGCTTCGTCCCCGACCATCGGCTCCGCCGCGGGGTCGCGCAGGCCTGGACGATCCTGGCGCTGCTCGGAGTCGGACTGCTGGCGTTCGCGCTCCTGGTCGCCGACAGGCTGGCCCGTTCGCTGGTCCGGCAGATCTCCGCGCTGGCGCGGCTGTCGCACCGGCTGTCCCGCGGCGAACTGGACGCCCGGGTGCCCGTGGCGGGACCACCCGAGATCCGCGACGTGGGCGCCGGCCTCAACCACCTCGCCACCCGGATCGAGGACCTGCTCGCCGGCGAACGGGAGTCGGCCGCCGACCTGTCACATCGGCTGCGCACGCCGCTGACCGCCCTCCGTCTGGAGGCCGAGGCGCTCCGCGATCCCCAGGAGGCCGAACGGCTCACCAACTCGGTCGACGCACTGGAGCGCACCGTGACCCAGCTCATCAAGCAGACCCGGCAGCCCGCCCGGCACCGCGGTACCAGCTGTGACGCGGCCGAGATCGTGACGGACCGGGTGGCCTTCTGGTCGGTGCTGGCCGACGAACAGAACCGTGAAGTGAACCTCACCATCCCGACGCGCCCGGTGCCGTCGGCGGTCGGCGGCGAGGAACTGTCGGCGTGCGTCGACGCGCTGCTGGGCAACGTCTTCGCGCACACCCCCGAGGGAACGGCGCTGACCGTCACGCTGGAGGGACCCGACCCTGCCGTCCCCGGCTCACCGGTACGCCTGGTCGTGAGCGATGACGGCCCGGGGTTCCGCGACGGGTATCTGCTGAACCGGGGCACCAGCACGGCGGCCTCCAGCGGTCTCGGCCTGGACATCGCCCGCCGCACCGCCGAATCCTCCGGCAGGGCGATGTACCTCGGGACCTCCCCGGCCGGCGGGGCCCAGGTGCTGGTCGAACTCGGCACACCACCGTCCCGGCCTTAGCAGTGTCTTAGCCGCACCACAGCCCGCCGTTATCGGTGCCCTCGGCATCCTGGCGTGCCGGGGATCGGAGGTCGGCACGTGGCGGTGAGACGGCACTCGCGTGAGGGGTCTGGTCTTCCGCGGAGTTCCCCTTCGGCTCCGGACATCCGGCGCAGGGAGACGGCAGCCTCCCTCCTCGGCCACGCCGCACCGGCCTGGCTCATGGTGTGGGACTTCAGCCGGCGTGCCTTCCACTCCTCCCGGCTGTGGAAGCCCCCGGGCGGGACGCGGCCCGCCGACCCGCGCTCGATCCGGGCGCTGCGGGCCGCCGAGATCGCCCGCGACCGGTACCGGCCCCGGCCCGCCTTGTCCGGGGTGACCCCCGGTCTCGGCGTCTCCAGGCCGTACGCCGTCGTGTTCTGGTCGGTGTCGGTGCGGTGCTGGCCGCGCCGCGCACGCTCCGGCGGCCTCCGGGTCCCGCCTGCCGCAGGCGGCTCGGTCGTGTCTCTCGAGAGGTCCGGCCTGAGTCGATCCGATGATCCGGCGTGCCCTCGCCCGCCGGACCACGGCCCACCGAAGCCTTACTTGCGGCTTATCGGTGGCTTAACCACACCTTAGCCACCGGCGTGGCAGCGTCAGATCTTGATGATTCGCCGCGCGGCAATGCTCCTGCGGCGAGGCGATGACGGGGACGGTACATGGGAGGGGATGGCCGTCCCCCTATCAGGGGGGCGGCGGTCAAGCCGGGCTGCCGCCCCCCCTCCACGTGTTCCAGCATCGGGCGGCCCCCGGCCATGCCATGATCGAGTTCTGCGTAGGGAGGATGAGCCGATGCTCGATCATCTGTCGATGCAGTGTGCCGATCTGGCCGCCAGCGCCGCCTTCTACGACGCCGTCCTGGCTCCGCTGGGCGGGGAGCGCATCATGGACTTCGGTGACGCGATCGGGTACGGCGTCCCGCCGATGCCGACGTTCTGGATCGGCCGCCAGACCAACGGCGACGGTTTCCGGGAGTCGCACGTCGCCTTCTCCGCGCCCGACCGGGCCGGCGTACGGGCCTTCTTCGACGCCGCGACCGCCCACGGCACCACGGTTCTCCACGAGCCCCGGCTGTGGCCCGAATACCACCCCGGCTACTACGGAGCCTTCGTCCGCGACCCGGACGGCAACAACATCGAGGCCGTATGCCACCGGCCGGAGTAGATCGCCGACGTGGTGAGACCGCGTACCGGCCCACGGCGGGCTCGCGGAGGCGGAAGAGCTGATCGCCGGCCGGGACCGGCGACACGGCTGCTTCTGGTGCGAGTGGCCGCGGAGCCCCGACGATCCTGGGAGCGGCAGGGCCAGGAAGCACACGATCCACGGGGATAACGTGGTCGATGTGAGCGAGAACAACATGCTCGGCGACTACCTGCGGGCCCGCCGCGAGCTCGTCCGGCCCGGCAGCGTCGGGCTGCCCGCCACCGGGACGCGGCGCGTCGCCGGTCTGCGGCGCGAAGAGGTCGCCATGCTCGCCGGGATCAGCTCGGACTACTACCTCCGGCTCGAGCAGGGCCGGGACCACAACCCCTCGATCCAGGTCCTCGAATCGCTCGCGCGCGTGCTGCTCCTCGACCAGGCGGCCACCGACTACCTGCTGAGCCTGGGCACGCCACGGCCCCGCCATCGCCGGCGCCGCCCCAGGCGCGAGACCGTACCGGCCGGCATCCGGCAGCTGCTCGACGTCCTGGGCCTTCCCGGCTTCGTCGAGGGCCGGTACTTCGACGTCCTCGCCGCCAACGGCCTCGCCCGCGCGCTCTCGCCCAACCTGCGCGAGGGGCAGAACCGGCTCCGCGCCGTCTTCCTCGATCCCGCGGAGCAGGCGCTGTACCCCGACTGGGACCAGGCGAGCGCCCGGCTGGTCGCCGGCTTCCGCGAGTCCGTCGGAACCGACACCGACGACTCGCGCTTCGTCCAGCTCGTCGGGGAACTGTCCCTGGCCAGCGAACGGTTCCGGCGGCTCTGGGCCCGCCACGACGTCCATACCCGTGAGGGGATGCCGACGCTCATCCGTCACCCTCAGGTCGGGGAGCTCACCCTCCGCCGCGAGAAGCTCGCCATCGGCGGCGCCGAGGGTCAGCTGCTCGTCGTCTACCACGCCGAACCCGGCACGAGCAGCGCCGAGAAGCTGGCTCTGCTCGCCTCCCTGACCGCCCCGGGCACGCCTGGATCCTCGGGGGATGACGTGCGGCCCGGCCCGGTGCCTCAGGGGCGTCTGGACGACCTGCAGGAGTAGCCGGAGTCTTCGGGGGACGAGGGAATCCTCAGGTAGCCGGGGTCCGGCCGGTACTGCGAGGCGTCCAGGGTGGGGAAGGCCTGCGCGAAGGTCCGGTCCCAGGTCCTGCCGCCGACCCATTCCTTCACCAGTTCGAACACCCGCTCGCACTCTTCCGGATAGCCGCGCGGCATTCCGACGCCGTAATAGCTCGTGGCGCCCTGGGAGTCGTCGGCGAGCAGCAGTTTGAAGTCGTCCGGAAGATGCCTTTCCAGGACGATCCGGTCGCTGAACACGCCGACCGGCGAGCCAGGGGCCTTCGGCGCGCGGCGTACCCGGTCGAAGCAGGCGGGGAACTCCCGCTCCTCCACGGGCGAGGGAGACCCGGACGGCGACTTCTGCTCGGTGTTCGAGCCCCAGGCCGTGCAGATGACCTGCGTCCGCGCCTGCGCGAAGGTCGTCAGGCGGCTGGACTCCGGCACGGCGATGGCCTGCCTGGTCTGCATGTACGGGCCGACGAACGCGACCTGTCTCTCCCGGTCGGCGGTGATGGAGTAGGTGCTGATGATGAGCTGTACCGCGCCGCTCACGAGCTTGCTCTCCCTGTCCGCGGCGGTGACGAAGACGGGCTTCGGGTTGAGCTTCACGCCCAGCCGGGCCACGAGGAAGTCCCGCAGCGCCCGGTCCATGATGCCGGGCTTGACGGGGGCACCGTCGTCCGTCGACGGGTCCCGGATCCCCACAGTGATCGTTCCCACCAGCAGCCGTCGCTGCTCCGCGTGCAGGGCGATGGCGACGGCCGCGACGATCAGGACGACGCTGGCCGCCGCGGCGGCGGCCAGCGCCCATTTCGTCCGGGCGGAGAGCGTCAGAACCATGCGGCGGGATAGAGCCAGCTCGGCCACGTGGCGTAGACGGCCCGGGACACCGACAGGTTCATGACACAGCTCCGGTCCTTCTCGTTCGTCACCCGCACGCGCAGCCGTACGGCGTGGGGCGGTGTCGTGAAGTCGACGGTGACCGGCCGGCCGGGCTGCAGCCCGCTCCGCACGGTCCGGCGGTTGCCCTGCTGGTCCAGGGTGACCTCGAGCCGGGTGCCGCCGTTGGGCACGCAGTTCTGCTGGTGCGGGTCATGGTCGCTCACCTGGAACACCACCGTCAGGTGGTCCCGCGATCGCGGGGAGCGGATCTCGACGGTCGCGGTGAAGTCGCGGTCGGTCTTCGGCACCGGGTAGCCGAGTCCGGTCGACGGCTGCTGGACGCTCACCCGGTCGAGGACGTCCAGCGGGCCGTTGCCGCGGTAGAGCCAGATCGCCCCGCCGGCGAACAGGGCCAGGACGGCCGCGGTGGGGAGGGCGATCGCGATCGTGCCGAGGCTGCGCCGGTCCTGCTCGGGCCCTTCGCCCTCACCCCTGCCCTGGATCAGGGCGGTCACGATCGCGATGGTCATACCGATCGCCGCGACCAGGTTGGCCTCCTGGGAACCCTGCGCCAGGAGGAAACCGATGGCACAGAAGGTGATGAACAGAATGACGGTCGCGGGCCACGCCTTCGGCCAGACCTCGCGCGCATGAGTCCAGAACCGGCTTGTGTCCCGCCATCTCCTGAACCGTCCGAGGGGAGTCATTCGGCCAGTCTTGTCCACCGTGTGTAGCGATACGGGGACTGTGTGGAAATAGGCCAGGCTCGGCCAACCGGTTCCTGGCCGCGGGCTCGGTCAGGTAGCGGCCTTCGCCGTGTCGTACGCCTCCCGCGCGGCCAGGATCTCCGGGACCTGGGCCTCGACCCAGCGGGCCAGTGCCCACACCTGCCGGGCGGCGTCCTCGCCGAGCGGGGTGAGGGAGTACTCGACGCGCGGCGGGATCACGGGGTGCGCCTCGCGATGGACGAAGCCGTCGCGCTCCAGGGTCTGCAGCGTCTGGGCGAGCATCTTCTCGCTCACCCCGCCCACCCGGCGGCGCAGCCGGCTGAAGCGGTGGGTGCCCTCGAGCAGCGCGCCCAGCACGAGCACCCCCCAGCGGCTGGTGACGTGCTCGAGCATGACGCGCGAGGGGCAGGTGGCGACGTTGACGTCGGGTGCTTCTCGTACGACACTGCCGCTTACGTCCATGCCAGTACCTTACTTCAAAGTGGGTACTAACCATAGAGGCTGTACCACTCATAGGGTTAGTTCCCGTCGGGCCCAAGACCCACGAGACCCAGGAGTGGACAGAGCATGAGCATCGTTGTCACCGGCGCCACCGGGCAGCTCGGCCGCCTCGTCATCGACGAGTTGCTGGCCGAGGTTCCCGCCGCCGACGTCGCCGCCGTCGTACGGGACGCCGGAAAGGCCACCGGCCTCGCGGCGCGCGGCGTCGAGCTGCGGATCGCCGACTACAACGCCCCCGAGACGCTGGCCGGTGCCTTCGGGGCCGGTGACACGGTGCTGCTGATCTCCGGTAACGAGATGGGCCGCCGCACCGCCCAGCACACGGCAGTGATCAAGGCGGCCCAGGACGCGGGCATCGCCCGGATCGCCTACACCGGCGTCCTGGGCGGCCCGGCGGCCGACTTCGCGCTCGCCGACGAGCACAAGGACACCGAGCAGGCCATTCTCGACTCCGGTCTGACCTACACCTTCCTCCGCAACGGCTGGTACACCGAGAACTACACCGCCCAGATCCCGGTCCACCTGGAGCACGGTGTGGTCGGCAGCGCCGGGGATGGAAAGGTCGGCTCCGCCACCCGCGCCGACTACGCGGCCGCCGCGGCCGCCGTCCTGACCGGCGAGGGCCACGAGAACAGGGCGTACGAGCTCAGCGGTGACGTGGCGTGGGCCCTCCCCGAGTACGCGGCCGAGCTGTCGAGGCAGTCCGGCAAGGAGGTCGGCTACCTCGACGTGCCCGCCGAGACGTTCAAGGGCATCCTGGTCGGCGCCGGCGTGCCCGAGCCGTTCGCCGACATCCTGGTCGACGTCGACGTGGCCGGGATCTCCCGCGGGCTGCTGGCCGGTGGCAGCGGCGACCTCTCCCGCCTCATCGGCCGCCCGACCACTCCGCTCGCCGACACGATCGCGGCGGCGCTCAAGGGCTGACATCCCGCCGGCTAGTGGAACTGGGGCGCGGCGCGGGCCGCGGACAGCGCCTCGCCCAGCGTGGTGAACACGGGCAGGTGGTGGTGGAGTCCGGTGATCTGGAGCAGCCGCAACGGCGCACCGGCGGGGCCGGCCACCGCGACCGTCGCGCCGGTGGGCAGCGCCTGGGTGTGCGCGTCCATGATGACCTGCAGGCCGGTGGTGTCCATGAACGTCAGCTGAGCCAGGTCGAGGACCAGGTGAGGGCCGCGGGTCCGGCTGCGCAGGATCTGCCGTCGCAGCTGCGGGGCGGTGGACAGGTCGAGTTCCCCGGCCAGGGCGACAACGGTGCACCAGTCATGAGCGTGAGTGGACATCCTCAGCAGTTCCACAACGGATCTCCCGGTCTTCAAGGCTCCTGGTCTGATCGGCGGTCGTCACCATGCTCGCACGCCGCCGAAATCCGCCCGGTATCGCTCGGGTAAAGAGATCATGGGCATTGACCTGGGGACACGGTGGTCGCCTTGCGGAGGCTCGCGCCCACGGTCCGTCGCCCGGCACCGGCCGGCGGATCGGCGACGCCGGCGCCCGCTGACGCCGGACCGGGCCCCGCCGGCCGGGAGGCTGCCGGGGCGCCCGCCGGGTAGGTATGGCGCCATGACGGATCCTGAACGCCCGGCGGAGCCGTCGCTCCGTTCCGCGGCGAAGCCGGTGAGCGGGCCGGGGCAGATGGTGCTGATGCTGGCCGCGCTCGGCGTCGTCTACGGCGACATCGGCACCAGCCCCCTGTACGCCCTGCACACGGTGTTCTCGATCGATCATGGGGCGGTCCGCCCGACCGGCGGTGACGTCTTCGGCGTGATCTCGCTGGTCTTCTGGTCGATCACGCTGATCGTGTCGGTGAAGTACGTCCTGTTCATCCTGCGCCTCGACAATGACGGCGAGGGCGGCGTGATGGCACTGGCCGCGCTGGTGCGCCGGGTCCTCGGTGAGGTTCGTGGCAGGGCGGCCGCCGTGATGGCGCTGGGCGTGTTCGGTGCCTCGCTGTTCTACGGCGACAGCGTGATCACCCCCGCGATCTCGGTGCTGTCGGCAGTGGAAGGCCTCGAAGTGGCCGCGCCCGGCCTGTCCCACCTGGTGGTCCCGGTCGCGGCGGCGATCCTGACGGCGCTCTTCGTGGCGCAGCGGTGGGGCACCCACCGCGTCGGAAGCCTGTTCGGGCCGGTGATGGTGGTCTGGTTCGCGGCGCTGGCGGCCGGGGGGCTGCACGAGGTCATCCGGCGGCCGGGCATACTCGCGGGCCTGTCGCCCACGTACGCCCTCGCGTTCGTGCTCGACCATCCCTACATCACGTTCATCGCGATGGGGGCGGTGGTGCTGGCGATCACCGGCGCGGAGGCGCTGTACGCGGACATGGGTCATTTCGGCCGGCAGCCCATCCGGCGCGCCTGGTTCGCCGTGGTCTTCCCCGCGCTGACGCTGAACTACCTCGGCCAGGGCGCGCTGATCCTGCGTGATCCGGCGAGCATCGCGAATCCGTTCTTCCTGCTGTTCCCGGGCTGGGCGCGGCTTCCGATGGTGGTGCTGGCGACGGCGGCGGCCGTGATCGCCTCCCAGTCGGTGATCACCGGGGCCTTCTCGGTGTCGCGGCAGGCGGTGCGGCTGGGCTTCCTGCCGTACCTGCGAATTCGCCACACCTCGCCGCGGGAGATGGGGCAGGTGTACGTGCCGGCGGTCAACTGGACGCTGTTCGCCGGTGTGCTGGCGCTGATGCTCGGTTTCCGTTCGTCGGGGCGCCTGGCCACGGCCTATGGCGTGGCCGTCACCGCGACCTTCGTCATCACCACCACCCTGTTCCTGATCGTGGCACGGGCGCGCTGGAAGTGGGCCGGGTGGAAGCTCGTCCTGGTGGCGGTCGTGATCGGTGGTGCGGAGGTCACCTTCTTCGCGGCCAATCTGACCAAGGTCGTGCACGGCGGCTGGCTCCCGCTGCTGATCGCCGTATCCGTATTCACGATCATGCAGACCTGGCAGCGTGGCGGCCGGATCGTCAGCGAACGCCGTACGAAGAAGGAAGGCGCGCTCCCCGAGTTCGTCGAGGAGATCCGGGGCGCGAACGTCCTTCGGGTACCGGGGACCGCGGTGTTCCCCCACTCGACGAAGCAGACCACGCCGCTGGCCCTGCGCACGAACTACGAACACAACCACGTCGTCCACGAGCACGTCGTGATCGTCTCGGCGATCGTGCAGAACATCCCGCACGTCCCCACGGCGGAACGGATCAGCATCGATGATCTCGGCTACCGGGACGACGGCATCGTCCACGTGACTCTCGAGTGCGGTTTCCAGGACGAACAGGACATTCCCGCGGCCCTGCGGCGGGCGGTCTCGGACCTGGCGCGCCCGGGCACCGAGATCGACATCGACCCGGACGCCGCCTCCTACTTCCTGTCGCGGGTGTCGCTGTGCGTCACCGACGCTCCCGGCATGCGTCAGTGGCGCAAGAGGCTCTTCCTCGTCATGGCCCACAACGCGGCCAGCCCGGCCGAGTACTTCGGCCTGCCCGAGCCGCGAACCGTCGTCATGGGATCACAGGTCGACATCTGATCGCCCTTCTCCGCTCCATGACTGCTGATTCTGGATTCCATCAGAACCATCTGTTGGACTTCTGATCCGTGGGCGGCCACGCTGGTGAGCGTCGAAGCCCTACGGCAGGAGGAATCCATGGAGTACGAGAAGGCCATGCGGCCCGAAGACCTCACCCGCTTGTTCGTCGAACGGTCCAACGCCGGTGACGCGGCCGGGGTCGCCGCGCTCTACGAAGAGGATGCGGTGATGGCCTACCCGCCGGGCGGCCGGACGGTGGGCCGCGAGGCGATCCGCGCGCTGTGGGAGAAGGTGCTGGCCGGCCGTCCCCGTTTCGAGCCGGAGCCGTCGCTGCCGACGTTGGTCAGCGGCGACATCGCCCTGACCTCGACCCCGCCGAAGGACGGGGCGGGTGCCCGCGCGCAGGTCGTCCGGCGCCAGCCGGACGGAAGCTGGCTGCGCCTGCTCGACCAGCCCGAGTTCGTCACGCCCACGCGCTCGCAGCCGTAGCGCGGGCCCTGCGCGGCGGTGTGGCCGGAGTGGTGTTCGCTAGGTATGGACAAGGGTGTTCAGTAGCACTCTACGATGGTGCCCCGGCGATCCGTGCCGGACGCCGCTGTGATCGAAGGGCTACTGATGGATCTTGGTGACGGTCTCGGGCACCTCACGTACTCGACGCTCGTGCACGCGGGTGACACGTGGGACGAGATGCGGGAGAGCCTGGCGGACTTCGTACCGCGGGTGAAGCGGCGGGTCAGCCCTGAGGCCCCCTTCGGGGTGTCGTTGCGGCTGTCGGCCGCGTCGGCGAGCCACCTCACCGACGAGCCCGGCCGGCGGCGGGAGCTGCGGGAGTTCCTGGCGGCCAACGGGCTCTACCTGTACACCGTGAACGCCTTTCCCTACGGCCCCTTCAAGGGGCGGCTCGTGAAGGAGCAGGTCTACGAGCCGGATTGGCGGACGGAGGACCGGGTCCGCTACACGTGCCAGGTCGCGGACATCCTCGCGGAGGTGTCGCCCGCCCACGTGAACCCGAGCATCCAGTCGGCTCCCCTGGCGTTCGCCCGCAACGTGCACGGCGCGGCGGACGTCCGGCGGCTGACCCGGAATCTGCTGCGGGTCGTGGCTCACCTGCTGGATCTGGAACGGCGGACGGGCAGGCGCGTGACGCTCGCGCTGGAGCCGGAACCCGCCTGCCACCTCGAGACGACGCAGGAGACCGTCGCCTACTTCCAGCGGCACGTGTACTCGGCCGCCGGCACCGGCGCCTTCGCGGACCTGGCGGGCGTACCGATGTCGGAGGCCCATGCGGCGCTGCGCCGCCACCTCGGAGTGGTGTTCGACGTCTGCCATCAGGCGGTCGGGTTCGAGGACATTCCGGCGTCCCTCGCCGCGCTCGAGGCGGCGGGGATCCCGGTGTTCAAGCTGCAGGAGGCCGCCGCGCTCCGGGTGCCCGAGGTCACCGCGCAGGCCGTGGCGGAGCTCGAACGCCTCACCGACACCATCTACCTGAGCCAGACGACCCAGCTGCGGGACGGCGTCCTGCGCAAGTTCCTCAACCTGGAGGATGCGATCGCGGCCTGGCACGAGGACCCGGGCCCGGCAGAGTGGCGCACGCACTTCCACGTGCCGGTCTTCCTCGACCGGCTCGGGCCGTTCCACACGACCCGGTTCGCGCTGGAGGACGCGCTGCGCGTGCACGCGACGCGGCCGCAGTCGGCTCACCTGGAGATCGAGACCTACACCTGGGACGTCCTCCCCGAGCAGTTCAAGGACGGCGACATCGTGGACTATCTCTCCCGCGAGCTGGAGTGGGTGCGCGCGCGGCTGGCCGGTCAGAACGGCCGGCGGGCGGCTGCGGGGAGGTGAGCGTGGGCAGGGCGGTCCACCCCCGTGGGCCCGCCCTGCCCACCTCATCGAACTCCGGCGGCGCCCTGGGGAGGACGCCGCCCGGGCTCAGCTCTGGAGCGGCGGGATCAGGCGCTGGGCGCGCAGGGTGTCGAACAGGTCGAGGAAGGACCTCGCCGAATCCTGGTACTCCATGAACCCGTAGCGCCGGCTCTTCGACATGTCGGCGAAGGTCTCGACCTCACGGCCGAGATCTCCGTCGGTGTGCCACCAGGACGCCAGCCGGTCGACGTCGCCGGGTACCAGGCCGTACTTGGCGACGATCTTGTCCCACAGCGGCTGCCCGCCGGCCAGCCGCGGCTCCAGGGGCTGGGCGTGACCGGGGTAGGGGGCGGGCTCCACCCCGAGACCGGCCGCGACCACCGGCCACATCTGACGCCAGCGGAACACCTCACCGTTGACCGTGTTGAACGCCTGGCCGGCCGCGGCGGGGGTGGTGGCGGCCCACACGAGCTGCTTCGCGAGGAGCCGCGCGTCGGTGATGTCGGTGATGCCGTTGTACTGCTGGGGGGAGCCGGGAAAGACGAACGGAGCTCCGGTCTCCCGGCAGATACTGCCGTAGAAGGCGAGGGTGACGCCCATGTTCATCGCGTTGCCGAGCGCCCAGCCGATCATGGTGTGCGGCCGGTGCACCGACCAGGTGAAACCGCGCCGTGCCGCGGCCTCGAACAGCACGTCCTCCTGGTCGTAGTAGAAGTTCTGGTAGGGCAGGCGAGGCTGCTCCTCGCGGAACGGCGTCTCCATCGGCGTCCGGGCGTATGCCTCGAACGGGCCCAGGTAGTGCTTGAGCCCGGTCACGAGGGCCACGTGCGAGAGCTCCCGGTCGTCCTCCAGGGCGTCCAGGACGTTGCGCAGCATGGCGGTGTTGACAAGGCAGTTCTCCGCCTCCGTCGGGCGTCGCGACCACGTGCAGTAGAAGACGTGGGTGGGGTTCAGCCCGGCCAGGGCGGCCCGTACGGCGTCCGCGTCGAGAACGTCGACGGTGACGGGGTTGACGCCCTCGGGGTCGCCGGCCCCCGATCTGGAAACCCCGTGCACCGCCCATCCGGCGTCCACGAGGTACCGGGCGAGGTTGCCGCCGGAGATGCCGGTGGAACCGATGACGAGTGCTGTCCTGTCGTCCACGAGTGGTCTTCCCTTCCGCTTCGGCCGACGGCGGGTTCGCCGGCCGTTCGCACCTGCGGTCCCGTGACCCCGGGTGCGCGCGGACAGTGTGGGCCGCCGGGAAGGACATCGTCAAGTAGGAGTGAACGCATCGTGCCCCGCCCGCATCCCCGGACCGGCCGGGAGCCCCGCGCGGACGGTCGTTCGCGGGCCGGTCGGCGGAGGTGAGTGTAGTCTGTTCATTACCGCTGCACGGCTACAGGTGAAGTACGCGTGGGCCCGGTCGGGTCCGCGTGAGGGTGTCACGCGAAGGAGTCCACGGTGCCGGCAACGCCCGAGAAGCTCTCCGGCACTCCGGAGCACAGGTCACACCGTGTCCCGGCGCCGTCGTCCGAACAGGCCGCGGACCGGGAGCAGTCGGGTCCGGAGGGCCGTCGTCAGGCGCAGCACCAGGCCGTGAACGGGATGGGCGAACGGCTCCGCGCGCGGCGGACGGAGGCCGGCCTGTCGTTGCGCAAGCTCGCCCGTGACCTCGGCGTCTCGGCCTCGTTCCTCAGCCAGGTGGAGACCGGCAAGACCCAGCCGTCCGTCGCCACCCTCTACCTGATCTGCAGCAAGCTCGACCTGTCCATCGACGAGCTGTTCGCCGGACAGGGCGGGGGGCGAGAGGAGCGGCCCGACGACGCCAGGCCCGCCGCCTCCGGGGACGAGGCCGGGCACGAGGCCGGGCAGGACCCTGCGGTCGCCGGCGGTCGCCGGCGGCACGGCACGTGGCCCGCCGCCGCCGAGCACGCGCCCGCGTCCACGGCCGGCACCGCCCCCGCCGAGCCGCGCGATGGCCGCGAGTCCGCGTCGCCGGTGGTGACCCCGCAGAATCGGCGCCGCCTCGTCCTCGACTCCGGCGTCGTGTGGGAACAGCTCTCGACCATGCACGAGGCGGCGATCGACTTTCTGTTCGTCCGGTACGACGTCGGCGGCAGTTCGACCCTGGATGAGCGCCTGACCAGGCATTCGGGCGTGGAGTACGGTTACGTCATCCGCGGCAGGCTGGAGATCACTCTCGGCTTCGAGACGTACCTGATCGGCCCGGGAGAGGCGATCTCGTTCGACTCCTCCACCCCCCATCGCCTGTCGAACGTGGGAGACGAGCCGGTGGAGGCCGTGTGGTTCGTGCGGGGTCGCAACAACCTGCATCAGCAGGGTGCTGTGTAGTGACGCTTGACGGACGTCAAGTGTGATCATACGCTCCTCCAGCAATGGAGCGCGCCCGACGGCCGCCGCTCCCACAGTTGCATGGAGGGGATTGTGAAGGCACTCCGATTCGTCGGCGACGCGCGCGCCAGAGTGGACGATCTACCGATCCCGCAGATCGGGGCCGATGAGGTGCTCGTCGCATCGAGGGCCGTGGGAATCTGCCACTCCGACATCGAACTGCTCGAAGGCCGCTACATCATTCCGTTCCGGTATCCGGTGATCCCCGGCCATGAATGGGCCGGTGAGGTGGTCGAGACCGGCAAGGACGTGACGGGCCTCAGCGTGGGGGACCGGGTCGTCGGAGAGTGCGTGATCGGCAGCGACCACTTCGGGTTCAGCATCAGTGGCGCCGCGGCAGAGTTCTTCGTCGCCCGGCCGGAATGGCTGCACCGGATGCCCGACGGCATGAGCTGGGCGCAGGGCGCGCTGGTGGAGCCGTTCAGCTGCGGGTACTACGCCACTCTCCGGGCCGACGACCTCGACGCGGGCGACACCGTCGCGGTCTTCGGCGCCGGCCCGATCGGTCTCGGCGTCGTGGCGGCCGCCGCGGCCAAGCGGGCCCGCGTGATCATCATTGAGCCGTCAGCCGACCGCGCCGCTCTCGCCGGGAGCCTCGGCGCCGAGGTCCACCTCGACCCGACGCGGGAGGGCCTGGCCGACGCGGTGCTCGCCGAGACCGCGGGACGCGGCGCCTCCGTGGTGATCGAGGCCTCCGGGAGACCGGCCGCCATGGCGGCCGCCCTCGAGGTCGCGGCCTTCCGTGCCCGGCTGGTGAACATCGGCATCAACGTCGGGGACCGGGCCCTCGCCGAACTCGGGCTGATCCAGTCCAAGGAACTGCAGATCCGGGGGACCATCGGCTCCCCGGGAGTGTGGCCGCGGACCCTCGCCTTCATGGCCCGTACCGGCCTCGACCTGTCGCCGGCGATCACGACCACGGTGCCGCTGCCCGAGGCGGTGACCGCGGTGGAACTCGCGCACCACGACCCTGGGCAGGTCAAGGTGCACCTGGTCTCGGAGGCCGGTCGATGAGCACCCGGATGATGCGCGCGGCCCGCTACCACGGGCCGCGGGACGTCCGCATCGAGAGCGGCCCGGTGCCGGCCCCCGGCGCGTCCGAGGTGCTCGTCCGGGTGCTGCGTTCGGGGATCTGCGGCACCGACGCCTCCGAGTACGATCACGGTCCGATGATGGTGCCGCTGCGGTCGAGGCACCCCGGCAGCGGCCACCGCGGGCCGATCATCCTCGGCCATGAGTTCGCCGGCCTCGTCGTCGAGAGCGGGCCGGGTGCCGAGGGCCTGCTGGGCAAGCGGGTGGCCACCGGCGCGGGCGTCTCCTGCGGAGAATGCCGCTGGTGCCGCAAGGGCCGGACCAACCTGTGCGCCGGCTACTGGACGCTCGGGCTGAGCGCGGACGGCGGGATGGCGCAGTACGCGGTGGTTCCTGCCTCGACCTGCGTGCTCGTGCCGGACGACTGCGGTGACGATTCGGCGGGGCTGGCGCAGCCGCTCGCGGTCGGCCTGCACGCCGCGCGCAGGGCAGGTGTGGAGGAGGGCGACACGGTCGTCCTCGTCGGGGCCGGGGCGATCGGGTCCTTCGCCCTGTGCGGGCTGACCGGTCATCGGCCCGGGCGCATCATCGCTCTCGACGTGGACCCGGAGCGGCTGGCGATGGCCGGGCGTCTCGGCGCGACCGAGACCCACGACGTCGGCGGGCTCGACCCCGTGCCGCTCGTGCGGGAGCTGACGGGCGGCGCGGGGGCGGACGTGGTCGTCGAGGCGACCGGCGCCGACGGGTCGGCGCAGCGGGCCGTGCGGATGGCCGCCCGGGGAGGCCGGGTGCTGCTGGTCGGCCTGCCGCACGGGCCGCAGCCGATCGAACTGGCCGAGGCCACCCTGCGCGAGGTCGACGTCAGCACGACCGTCGCGCACGTGTGCGGCGAGGACATGCCTGAGGCACTGGACCTGCTGACGGACGGATCGCTCGCGGAGCTCGTGCTCGAGCGGGTCATCGGCCTCGACGACCTGGTCCCGGAGGGGCTGGACGCACTCCTGCAGCGCCGGCTCCGCGGCAAGGTCCTGGTGGATCCCTGGGCGTGACCCAGGCGGCCCGCCCGGCCTCTGCATGAGCTGATCGAGCGGGAAGCTCGGCAGCGGCATGTCCGCTGTCGCTGAACGCATGCCCGGGCGACGGCAGTGAACGGTCTCAGGGCGGCGACGGCCAGGTCGTCGCCGCCCTGATCCCGGCTGCCGTCCGGGCCGCAGTGGGTCCTGTCCTTCCTGTTCATGGCGTCCCTGTGCTCGATCGATCCGGCGACGCAATCCATGAATGTTCACGGTCAGCGCACTAAATGAAGTCGTGACCATCAACCTCTTGACGGGCCCACGGGGCAGTGTTCAGTATTACTCAACGCTGTTACGGGGACATGAACTGATTGATTCGGTCGCATTGCGGCCGTGAGCGTGGGAGGCACGATGAGCGAGATCAGAGGCGGCCGCGAAGGGGGCACCGCCGCGACCTCCCAGCAAGCGGACCCCCACTCGCGTCCGCCGGAGGTGAACATCCACCGCCGGCAGATCCGGGCCTCGCGCGGCTTGCGCACCATTCTCGTGGCGACCGCGGTGCTGTTCGCGATCAGCGCCCTGGTGCAGCCGGAGAGCATGAGCCGCAGCTCCTTCTTCGGAATGCTCCCGTTCGCGGCCGTCCTGGCCGTCATAGCGGTCGGCCAGACCCTGGTCATCCAGCAGGGTGGGATCGACCTCTCCGTGCCCGGCATGGTCTCCCTCAGCGTGATCATCGTTACGCACGAGCCCAACGGGGACAACGCCAAGCTGCTTCCCGCCGTCCTGCTGGCCTACGCGGTCGCCCTGGCCACCGGGCTGCTGACCGGTCTGATCGTGAGCCGGCTGCGGATGCCGGCCATCGTCACCACCCTCGGCACCAACGCCCTGCTCTACGCGGGTGTGCTCGGTATCTCGGGAGGTACTCCGCGCAACACCACCTCGGCGCTGCACTCGATCGTGGCCGGAGACCTCCTGGTCGTTCCCAACGCGGTCCTGTTCGCGATCGCCGTGACCGCCGTGGCCGGTTTCGCCGTCAAACGCTCGGTCGCCGGCCGCCGGTTCGAGGCGGTCGGCGACAACGCGGCCGCCGCCGGCGCCACGGGACTGCGGGTCGGCCGCCACCAGCTCGCGGCCTACGTCTGGGCCTCGCTGCTGTACTGCACGGGCGGGGTGCTGCTCGCCGGTGTGGTCACCGCGCCCAGCGCCTTCCAGGGGGATCCGCTGCTGCTCCCCTCCGTCGCGGCCGTCGTCCTGGGAGGTACCTCCCTGCTGGGCGGCAAGGGGAGCCCGGTCGCCAGCGCGGTCGCCGCGCTGTTCCTGAGCCAGCTCGACCAGCTCGTGCTCACGATCGGGGTGAACACCGCGGTCAAGAACCTGGTCGAGGCGGCGACCCTCGCTCTCGGCGTCGCCGTCTACAGCGTCCGCTGGAATCGGGTGGCCGCGCTCATCCGCCCCAGACGCCCCGTCTCGGCCCCCCGGCTCTCCTGACGACGCGGTACGGCGGCGCTCGCCGCCCCTGCCTCACCTCACCTCACCTCACTTCACCTCATCGAACGCGGACTCCCGCCTTCCGACCCTGCCACACGCTCACACCCCGTACCGGCGCCGTCGGGCGGTCAACAGAAGGGAATGGTGCACATGGCCAGAAAGCATGCGCACAAGCTGCTCGTCGCACTCGTCGGCGTCGGCACGCTCGCGATCAGCGCCTGTGGCGGTTCCAGCTCGGGCTCCGACTCCGGTACCGCCGGAGGGCCGGTCGGCAACGCACCCTCATGGTGCGGTTCCAAGAAGGCCAGCCTCGCACTCACCGACGGATTCGGCGGCAACAACTGGCGGCGGGTCACGACCGCCGAGGCCAAGGACGAGGTGTCCAAGTGCCCGAGCATCACTGACTTCTCGTACTCCGACGGGCAGGGCAACACCCAGAAGGCCATCTCCGACATCCAGGGTTACGTCGCCAAGGGCGTCAGCGCCCTGGTCGTGTTCCCCGACGCCGGCCAGGCGATGCTCCCCGCCCTGCGCAGCGCCAAGAAGGCGGGGGTGGTGACGGTGCCCTACCGGGTCAACCCCGGTGGCCGGCCCGGCACCGACTACGACGCCTTCATCGACACCGACTTCAAGCAGGCGGGCGTCCTGTGGGGCAAGTGGCTCGCCAAGACCCTCAACGGCAAGGGCAACATCCTCAACCTCGGCGGCCCCCCGGCCAACTCGCAGAGCCAGGCCGAGTACGAGGGCATGGTGAGCGTCTTCAAGGACTACCCGGGCATCAAGTTCGTCGGCCAGACCCCGTACGAGGTCACCAACTGGGATCCGGCCCAGACGCAGAAGGTCGTCACCGCGGCGCTCGCCAAGAACCCCCAGATCGACGCGGTCACGACGGACTTCGGGTCGGCCCTGGCCAGCTCGTTCAGCGCCTTCGACCAGGCCGGACGGAAGATCCCGGCGGTGGCGACGGAGGATTCGAACATGCTGGCCTGCCAGTGGCAGAAACGTAAGGCGGCCGCCCCGCAGTTCAAGCTCTTCACGGTCTCCTCGCAGAACGCCATGTCCCGGCTGGCCATCGACTACGCCGTCGCCAAGGCGACCGGAGGCAAGGTCCCGTCCTCGACGATGTACCCCCAGACCGCCTTCGAGGACTCGGTGAGCGGGACGCCCCACGCGCCGAAGTGCGACACCACGCTCTCCATGGACGCCTTCCTGTCCAGCTCGTTGACACACGACCAGCAGGCCGCGGCGCTCAAGTAGCCGCGGTCCCTCCAGCGGCCGTGGGAGGCCCCGCGTCACAGGCCTCCCACGGCCGGGACCATGCACTTCGGTAAGAGGTAGACCGTGGACATTGACACTTCGGTTCCGCTGCTCCGGCTCAGCGGCGTCTCCAAGAGTTACGGGGGCGTGCAGGCCCTGAAGGACGTCTCGCTCGACGTCCACGCCGGGCAGGTGCACGCCCTGCTCGGCGAGAACGGGGCGGGCAAGTCGACGCTGATGGGGGTCGCGAGCGGCACGACGGTGCCCGACACGGGACGAATCGAGATCGCGGGCGAGCACATCGCCGCCCTGACCCCGCTCCTGGCGACCAGCCTGGGCATCGCCATCGTGCACCAGCACCCGGCGGTGCTGCCGGACATGACCGTGGCGGAGAACATCCGCATCGCCATCCCCGCGGCCATCCTCGGCGCGGCGGAGGACGCCCGCGCCTGGATGCGCGAGCTCCTCCAGCGGGTGGGCGCCGACTTCGGGCTCGCGGACCGGGTGGACTCGCTGACCATCGCCCAGAAGCAGCTGCTCGAGGTGGCGAAGGCGATCGCCTTGGAACCTCGCGTGCTCATCCTCGACGAGCCCACCGCCCCCCTCGGCGCGGATCAGGTCGGGCTTCTGTTCGACCAGGTACGGCTGGCGGCGGCGCGCGGTACCGCGGTCGTCTACATCACCCACCGGTTCGCCGAGCTTCGTGAGGTCGCCGACCACGTCACGGTCCTGCGTGACGGGCAGGTGCGAGGCACCTCCGCGGTCGGTGAGCTCTCCGACGCCGACATGCTCCGGCTCATCGTCGGGCGGGGCCTGAGCTCCACCTTCCCGCCGAAGGGGGAGGGCCTGGACTCGGCGCCCGTCGTCCTCACGGTCCGCGGGCTGAGCGGGGCGGGTTTCCACGACGTCGATCTCAGCGCGCGACGGGGAGAGGTGGTGGGGCTCGCCGGTGTGGTCGGCAACGGCCAGAGCCAGTTCCTGCGGGCACTCGGCGGCCGCTCCCACGCGACGGGCGAGGTCGAGCTGGGCGGCAGGACGTACTCGGGCGGCCGGCTGGCCGCGCGGGCGGCGTACATGCCGGCCGACCGCCTCCGTGACGGGTTGTTCCGCACGATGTCGGTCCGCGAGAACACGGTGATCAACGCTCTGTCGGCCCTCGGCCGCCGGGGCATCGTCGATCCCGGCCGCGAGCGCGACGCCGTCCAGGCCGAGGTCGACAGGCTGGCGGTGCGAACGGCCACGATCGAGGCCCCGGTCACCTCCCTGTCGGGAGGCAACCAGCAGAAGGTCGTGATGGCCAGGGCCCTGCTCGCCGCACCGGACATGCTCCTGGCCGATGAGCCGACCCAGGGCGTCGACATCGGCGCCAGGGCGGAGATCTACCGCATCCTGCGCGAGGTCGCGGCGACGGGCGTACCGGTCGTCATGGTCTCCTCCGACGCCAAGGAGCTCGAAGGCGTCTGCGACCGCGTCCTGGTGTTCTCCCGCGGCCAGGTCGTCGAGGAGCTCACCGGGGCCGACGTCACCGAGGAGCGCATCACCACCTCGTTCGTCCGGGCGACCGCCCACCGTAAGGACGACCCGGCCGGGCGCCGCGCCACGACGGGGAGTCGCGGCTCCGCGACGGGCCGGCTGGCGAAGATGCTCAAGGGCGACTACGCGCCCAGCCTGGTGCTGGCGTCCGTGATCATCCTGCTGGGGCTGTTCACCTACGAGCAGAACGCCCGGTATCTCGCCCCCTTCAACGTCACGTCCGTGCTGACGCTGCTGACCGCCCTGGCCTTCATCAGCATGGGGCAGACCATCGTGATCATGACCGGCGGGATCGACCTGTCGGTCGGGCCCCTGGCCGGCCTGCTCGTGGTGGTGGCCTCCTTCTTCGTCAACGATCACAAGTCCGGCCTGGTGATGGCGGCGGCCCTCGCTCTCATGCTGGTCGTCGCCCTCACCACCGGCCTGCTCAACGGCCTGCTGGTCCGGTTCGGAGGTTTCACGGCCGTCGCGGCGACCCTGACCACCTACATCGCGATCCAGGGCATCTCACTTCTACTCCGCCCCTTCCAGGGGGGCTACATCAACGCCGACGTCTCGGCGTTGATCACGAAGCAGGTCGGTGTGGTGCCCGTGGCGTTCCTCGTGGCCTGTGTGCTCGGCGCCGGGCTCGAGGTCGTGCTCCGGGTGACGCGTGCCGGACGAGGACTGCGGGCCGTGGGCTCCGACGAGGAGTCGGCGCGCCGGCTGGGGGTGAAGGTCGACCGCGCCCACGTGCTGGCCTACGTCGCCTGCTCGGGTCTGACCTTCCTCGGCGCGGTCATGCTCATGGCGCAGATCGGGGTGGGGGATCCGGCCCAGGGCGTGGGCTACACGCTGACGAGCATCACCGCGGTGGTCCTGGGCGGCGCGAGCCTGCTGGGCGGCCGTGGCTCCTTCGTCGGCACCCTGCTCGGAGCCGCGCTGATCCAGCAGATCCTCAACGCCACCACGTTCCTCGACCTCAGCCAGGCCTGGCAGTACTTCTTCCAGGGCTTCCTCATCCTGGTCGCCGCCGGGGTGTACACCAAGGCCCGCCACGGCTCCCGCAGAACGGTGCTCGGCTGACCGGTCCGTGGGCGGAGGCCCCTCGAACACATTGCAAGGAGGCACAGAATGCGTGCAGCTCGTTTTCATGGCAAGCGGGACATCAGACTCGAAGACGTCCCCGAGCCGACCCTGAAGGCCGACGATGAGGTGCTCGTCGAGGTCGCGCACTGCGGGATCTGCGGTACGGACCTGCACGAGTACGTCGTGGGCCCCATCGTCACACCGACGACGCCGCACCCGCTGACCGGAGTCACGCTCCCTCAGATCCTCGGGCACGAGTTCGCCGGACGCGTCGTGGAGACCGGCCGCGAGGTGACCGATGTCGTGGTCGGGGACAGGGTGTCGGTCATGCCGGCCATCGTCTGCGGCCGGTGCGCGTTCTGCCGGCGGGGGCAGGGACACCTGTGCGTCAGATTCGCCTGTACCGGGCTGAGCGCCGAGACCGGTGGGCTGGCCCGTTACGCGGTCCTCAAGGAGTACCAGGTGACCCGGGTGCCCGCGGCCGTCTCGGAGCTCGCGGCGGCGGTCATCGAGCCGGCGGCCGTCGCGGCGTACGGGGTGGACCGGGGCGGTGTCGGCGGCGGCGACGTGGTGCTCGTCACCGGCGCGGGACCGATCGGGGCGCTGTCGGCGCTGTACGCGGACGCGCTCGGCGCCGGCACCGTGATCGTCGCCGAGCCGAACCCCGCTCGCGCGGCGTTCGCCCGCACCCTGGACGTGGGGCCCGTGCTGGATCCGGCGGACGAGGGCTTCGCGGAACTGGTCGACCAGCTCACCGACGGCCTCGGCGTGGACGTGGCGGTGGAGTGCTCGGGCTCCACTCCCGGTCTGGCCACCTGCATCAGCCGGACGCGGCGCTCGGGCACCGTCGTCCAGACCGGCCTGCACACCCGACCGGCCACCATCGACGCCATGGCCCTGTCGGAGAAGGATCTCTCCCTCATCGGGAGCTGGTGCTACCGGATCACCGACTGGCCGCGCGTCATCCGGCTGGTCGCGTCGGGGAAGTACCCGGTGGAGAAGGTCGTGACCGGTCAGATCGGCCTCGAGGAGGTCGTCACCAAGGGCTTCGACGTCCTCGTCGACCCGGCGGGCGACCAGCTGAAGATTCTCGTCACGCTGCCCTGACGAGGGTCCCCCCGCAGTGTTCGTCCATCCACAACATCCAATGCGTACGACCGTCGCGCCTGAGGCCGATAGTGCGCCGGCGCAGACACGGCAAGTGCGAGGTCCGTCGAGCCGCACGGCTCGCGGACCAAGGAGAGGGGCTTGACATGGGAACGGCCACGTTCGGAATGAACGTCGTTGACTGGGAGAAGCGCATCGACGTCGACCGCTTGCGCACCGAGCGGCTCGGCCGGCTCAAGGCGCATCTCGACGGTTCGGAGGTGGGGGCCCTCCTCACCTTCGACTTCCACAACATCAGGTACATGACCTCGACGCACATCGGTACCTGGGCGATGGACAAGCTGATCCGCTTCGCGCTGCTGCCCCGGGGCGGCGAGCCGGTGCTGTGGGACTTCGGGTCGGCCGCCCGGCACCACCAGCTCTCCGCGCCGTGGCTGGACTACCGCACCGGCGAGGACGTGGCCGAGGGGGCCCGTGGCACCAGCGGTGCGCGCGCCGGAATCTCGGTGCTGCGCGGTGCCTTCCATCCCGACGCCGGGATCGCGGAGGCGGTCGCCGACAAGATCTACGCTGAGCTGGAGCGGTATGGCCTGCACCGTGAGCCGATCGGCGTCGACATCATCGAGATGCCGATCCTCTCGGCACTGCGCGCCAAGGGGCTGGAGGTCGTGGACGGTCAGCAGGTCTTCCTCGAGGCCAGGCGCATCAAGACCGCCGACGAGATCGGCTTGCTCACCACCGCGGCGTCCATGGTCGACGCGGCCTACGACGAGCTCTACGGCTTCCTGCGTCCGGGTGTCCGCGAGAACGAGGCCGTCGGCCTGGTCTCGAAGGTGCTCTACGACCTGGGGTCAGAGCACGTCGAAGGCGTCAACGCCATCTCCGGGGAGCGCTGCTCGCCGCACCCGCACGTGTACAGCGACCGCCTCATCCGGCCCGGAGACCCCGCCTTCTTCGACATCCTGCACAGCTTCATGGGCTACCGGACCTGCTACTACCGCACCTTCGCCGTCGGCAGCGCCTCGCGGGCGCAGGTCGACGCGTACAAGCGCTGCCGCGAGTACATCGACGCGGCGATCGAGCTGGTCAAGCCCGGTGCGACGACGGCGGACATCGTGAGCGTGTGGCCGGCCGCGCAGGAGTTCGGGTTCGCCGACGAGGAGGCGGCGTTCGGCCTCCAGTACGGCCACGGGGTGGGCCTGTCCATCTGGGAGAAGCCCATCTTCAGCCGCCTCGTCTCTCTCGACCACCCTGAGGTGCTCGAGGAGGGCATGGTCTTCGCCCTGGAGACCTACTGGCCGGCCGCCGACGGCTGGGGCGCGGCGCGCATCGAGGAGGAGATCGTGGTCACCGCCGAGGGCGCCCAGGTGATCACCAAGTTCCCCGCCGAGGACCTGCTCGTCGCCGGGCGGCGCTACTACACCACGGGCGGCGCGCTCCCCACCGAACGCGACAGCCAGTCGCACGTCAACAACCGCCACCGCGCCGCGCACGACGGCTAGAAGCAGGGAAGGGGAGGAGACCGACGATGACGGGCAGGGTCGAGGGACGGACGGTACTGATCACCGGCGCGGGCAGCGGCATGGGGCGGGCGATCGCGATCGCCATGGCCCGTGAGAAGGCCCGGGTCGGCGTGCTGGACCTGCGCGGCGACGCGGCGGAGGCCACGGTCGCGGAGATCGAGGCGGCCGGCGGATCGGCCGTGGCGTTCACCGGCGACGTCACCCGGCGAAGCGACGTACGGCGGGCGGTCTCCGGTGTCGTCGAGGCCTTCGGCCGGCTGGACGTGATGTTCAACGTCGCCGGTTTCAACAAGCCCATGCGGCTGCTCGACGTCACCGAGGAGAACTGGCGGGCCATCATGGACGTCAACGGTCTCGGCACGCTGATCGGGCTCCAGGAGGCGGCCAGGCAGATGATCGCGCAGGGCGGCGGCGGTGAGCTCAGCGGGAAGATCATCAACACGACATCCATCGCCGGCCGTCAGGGCTACCCGAGTTTCGCGCCCTACTCCGCGAGCAAGTTCGCCGTCGTCGCGCTGACCCAGGCGGGCGCCCGCGGCCTGGCCCAGCACGGCATCACGGTCAACGCGTTCGGGCCCGGAGTGGTCGACACACCACTGTGGACCCAGCTCGACAAGGACCTGATGGAGATCGGCGACTCGGAGCGCCCAGGGCAGGCGATGGAGGACTTCTCGGCTCCCATCCTGCGTGGCCGCCCCGCACGCCCGGAGGACATCGTGGGCACGGCCCTCTACCTCGCCTCGGGTGACTCCGACTATCTCACCGGCCAGGTCGTGATGATCGACGGCGGGATGGTGCTCGTGTGACGGCCGTGGGCGGCCGGTGGGGCGACGGCTTCGTCAGGGGAGAGCGGATCAACCGAGAACGGCGCGCCGCGCCGCCCTATCGGTGTGCGGATCGCCAGGCGGCGCGGGCTCGCCCGGCGGCTTCGGCCGCCTGCCGTCTCCCGGCCTGATAGGCCGCCGGCCAGACGCTCCGGTCGCCCAGGTCGGGGCCGAAGACCTCCACCGCCGCCGGGTCGGGGACGATCCTCACGACCGGATGCCCGCCCGGCCCGGCGGTGTCGCCGCTCGCCTCGCCGGCCAAGCCGAACATGTGCGCTCCCGGCTCGAGGACCACCAGGACCCGGGCCCCCTCGGCCAGGTCCAGGTTGGCGCCCGCCCGCAGGGCGCCGTCCATGTACCGCCGGCCGTTGACGGTGATCGGCGGGGCGGCGCCGGGAAAGGCGGTGCTGGAGGCCACCGCGGCGGGCAACGGCGCCTCGCCGGCGCGGTCCCAGATCACGGGTTCGCCGGTTTCGATGTCGACCGCGGGGACGAGCAGCCTGCGCGAGGGCCACCGATGCGCGCCGATCAGGTACTCCATCTGGGCGATGTACCGTTGCTCGCTGATGGTCTCGGCGGCGACCGCGAGCCGGCCGGCCCGCCGCAGCCTCTCCACCGGGTCGAGTCCGGCATCGCCGAGCACCGCGAACACGGCGGCCTGCTGCCCGGGATCGGCGCGGCGCGCCGGACCGCCGGGGCGGGCGGGCAGGATGGCCAGCCGATCGAGGTCCCGGCCGGTGGCCAGCGCGGCCCCCACGATCGCCCCGGCGGAGGTGCCGATGATGAGGTCCGCCGCACCGAGATCCACTCCCGCGTGCCGCAGCCCTGCCGCCAGCCCGGCCAGCCAGGCCGTACCGACGAGCCCGCCCGGGCCGAGCACGACCGTCCTGCCGGCAGAGCCCGGCACCTCATCCGCCACGTTGCGTCCGCTCACCGGTAGCCGCCCCTCCGTGACCGGGTCCGGGCCACCGGCCCCACCCGGACGACGATCATGTCCCGGTGCAACGGTAGGTACGCGCCCCACGACCGCGTAACGGCCGCAGGACCGAAGCCGTTGCGACCATCGGCCTACGCCTCACGACGCCACCAGGGGCGGGGCGCTCAGCCCACCGCGACCCGAAGGAACCTGGGCCGGTAACGGTTGACGTTCTCCAGGATGTTCTGCAGTCCCTGGCCGCCGATGTCGTTGATGCTGTAGCTCAGCAGGAGGCCGGTCGAGTGGGTGAACTCCGGGTGCAGGGCCGGCATGTACGCCACGGTCTCCGGGGTGTACTCCGCGAAGCCCGCCGGTTTGGGATTGGTGGCCTCCGGGGCCACATAGAAGCGGTTCTTGCCGAACAGCACCGGATTCACCGAGGCCCGGGGATCGGTGATGTCACAGATGGTGTACATCGTCAGCTGGGCGAAGACGCCGACCCCCGCCGTCGGGTCCATCGTGGTCAGCGCATAGCGGGTGGTGCCGCCCACGGTGACCTCCTGTACACCGAATCCGTGCGCCACCCCGGTCTGGCCGTCACCGGCACCGGTGAAGGGGATCACGGGCTGGGCCAGGTCCTGCCGGCCGGCGGCCGTCCACGCGGAGCCGTTCCAGAACTGCCACTGCCAGGGGTCGTCCAGATCGCCGGCGGCCGCCCGCGCCAGGTAGGCGTTGCTGCCTCCGTCGCCGTTGACCGTCTGGCTGGACTCGCCCCAGATGTAGCGGTACGAGCCGTGCGGGACGACGGAGACGCCCCAGTAGATCTTCCCGCGCCCGAGGTCGACGGCGTCGAACCGTACGGGACTCCAGAGCGGGGCGGTCAGGTCCGCCGGATCGAAGACGGCGACCGCGTAGCCGAGGTCACCGCCGAACGGCGGATTGCTGTCGTCCTTCTCCAGCAGCATGACCTTGAGCCGCTGGGTCGAGGATCCGGGCGTGGCCGGCTCGACGGCGGCGCCCAGGAGCTCGTAGCGCTTGGCCGGGTGCTGGGGATGCCTGATCCAGGGCAGCGGAGCGCTCGCCGCTCCGCCGCCGTACAGCGTCTGGACCAGCCAGTTGTTCGTGGGCTCCTGGACGACGGCGCTGTTGCGGGCGAACTGCTTGCCGGGAGCGTGCCAGCGGTACGGTGCGCCGCTGGGGTTCGGCGGCGCCTTGACCTCGCCGAGCAGGGTGTCGTTGAACAGCCAGACGACCTTGTTCGCATTGGCTCCGATACCGCTCGGCAGTTTCACCGAGATGCTGCTGTCGGCCGCCGTCCAGTCGGTGAGGCTGCTGTTGTCATTGCCGTACCCGTTGAACAGGGGATTCCAGAACAGATCCTCACGGGTCGCCGACGCCGACAACGGCGCGCACGCGGCCGCCTGGGCGGATCCCGCGATGATCCCGCCGGGTATCAACGCCACGCCCGTGCACACCGTCACCACGGCCGCCCGAAACCGACGGAGCATCGTGTCCTCCTCGTGATGCTGGACCCGGGTCGCGCGTCAGCTCGCGGCGGATTTGATCTGGAGGGCCCGGCGATCGGCGTCGACCAGGAGCGTCAGCCCCTTCGCCGCTCCGCCGAAGCCACATCGGATCTTCTGCTCCTGCTTCCGCGATGCTGCGCCCTCGAAGGGAATGCCCATGTCAGCGGCCTCGTCCAGGCACTTCGCCGCACCGTCGTAGGCACCGCATGCCCGCTCGACCAGCGCGTGGACCGGCAGCAACCGGGCACTCGGCACGCCGATCCGGCCCAGCTCCCGGCCGCACCCACGAAGCTGCTTGGCGAAGGAGGCCATCGCGGCGGGAGTCAACTCGGTCGGGCTGTCGGTGACGACCTTGTTCATCTTCGGGACCAGTGCCCTGGACGCCTCGAGCCACCGGAGTTCCTGGGCGGTCAGCGGCGTGGGCGCCGCGCTCGCCGACGCCGTGGCGGCCGTCGTCGCCGTCTTCTTGGTGTGCGGAGAGCACCCGGTGACCAGCAGCACGGCGGCCAGCAGCGCGCCACCCCACCCGATCGACGCCCACCCGGCCCTGTTCGACATGACCGTTCCCCTCACCGGCCGCTCCAGGTGCCTGCCCGGACCTCGTGGTGAGCGGCGCGTCCACTCCTCTGTACGACTCCCCAGGGCCGCCCCCGGTTGTCAGCGCCCGCCCCCGAGCGCCGGCCCGTGACCCCCGGGGACCGGATTCTCGATCAACCGGCCTCCGGCGGGGATAACAACCTCATGAGTGAGCAGGGCGAAGAGAGGCACGCAGTCCCACCGACGCCGCCGCCGACCGGCCCGCGACTGCGGCGGCTGATCGACCTCGCGGCAGGACCGCCGTACCGCAACGCGCTGGTCGTCGTCGCCGTCGCCATCGCGATGGCGTCGCTGTTCGGTGCCTCCTACAGCCTCGTGCTCGGCAGGGTGACTCCGCATCATCTGCCTGCCGGGGTCGTGGGCGATCCGGCCCGTGATCCCCGGCTCATCGGGGCGTTCCAGCGGGCGACCCGCGGTGCCCTGGAATTACACCCCTTCCGCTCGGTCGCGGCCGCCCAGGTGGCGATCAACGAACAGAGGATCTACGCTGCGCTCGTCCTCGGCCGGGGAAGGCCGCTGCTGCTGGTCTCGAGTGCCTCCGGGGTCTCGGTCGCGCGGGTGCTCGAGCAGACCGCGATGCGGGCCGGGCAGTACGTGTCCCCTCCGCCGGTCGTCCGCGACCTGCATCCGCTCCCTCCCGCCGACCCGCAGGGACTCGTCGGCTTCTACGCGACCCTCGCGGCCACCATCCTGGGATTCGTCTCGGTCTTCCAGATCGCCACGCACGCGCCGCAACTGCTGCTGGGCGGCTGGCTCGCCGTCATCTTCGTGCTCGCGGCCCTCGGCGGGCTCGCGCTCGCGCTGGTCACCGGGCCGCTCATCGGCGCGCTACGCGGGGGGTTCGCGGAGATCTGGGGTGCTCTCGCCGCCGAGATCGCCGCAGCGGCCCTGTTCTGCCTGCTGATGCGCTGCCTGGTCGGGGGATGGGCGATCGTACCGACCTGGCTGCTGTTCGTGGTCTTCGGGAACACCTCGTCGGGGGGTACGGTCGCGCCGCCGCTGCTGCCGCCGCTCTACGCCTTCGTCGGCCGCTACCTGCCGCCCGGCGCGACCGTCGACATCCTCCGCAGAATCGTCTACTTCCCCCACGCACAGCACATCGGGCCCTTCCTCGTCCAGGCGGGCTGGCTCGTCTGCACTCTCGCGGCGTTGTTCGTCTGGGTGCGGTTCCGCGGCATGAGGCCGGGCGATCGATGACCGATGCCCGCCCGGCGATCCCGTTCCGTACACGGCCCACGGCAGCTCCCGTGGTCGCTGCGATCACCGCCCCTCGCGGCTCGCGCCGGGGCGGCATCCATGACAGCGGTCACACAGCGTCTTGATCCAGGCGCCCTGTCTGGCCTGCCCGGGGTCACCGCAGGACTCGCAGATGCCGGCAGACTCCTCCTCGGCGGCGGCGACGAGTCGCCGCGCCTGCGCGTCCTCCCGGGCGTGCTCCGCCGCCTGCCGCGGGCTTGGGAGCAGGCCGCTCCCGAGGTACGGCTCGCGCATCAGGCCGGTGTTGAGGTAGACGCGCAGCGTGCCGTACTTCTCCTTCACCTGCTGGACGCTGTATCCGGGACTCACCGCGAGCAACTGCTCGTGCAGGCGCATCAGCAGCGGATGCCAGCCTCGGCCGACGAACTCCAGGTTGCCGGGGATCTGTTCGGACACGTCTCGCTCCTCGTCTCGGGCCGGCTCGTCCCCCCGAAGGCCCCCGCCTGGAACATACGCGAGTCGCCCCACCGGCACGCGACAACGCCGGGCCCGGCCGGGCCCGGAGGTGAGAACGTTTTAATCCGGCCTGCTCAGGCCGGTCCCGGGCTCTCGTCCGGGCGGTGCACCGGACCGGTAGAGCGGCGGGGGACGAGTACGGGGTTGATGGCGAAGCGTACCGACGCCGCCCGGCCCTCGATCCGCTCCAGCAGCAGCCGCCCCACCGTTCTGCCCATCGTGGTGCCGTCCTGGTCGACGCTGGTGAGCGAGATGTTGGACAGGGCGGCCAGCCGGGTGTTGTTGTACCCGGCGACCGAGATGTCGGCCGGGACCGCCAGGCCGGCCTCGTGGACGGCGGCGAGTGCGCCGAAGGCGGCCAGGTCGGCGCCGGCGAAGATCGCCGTCGGCCGGGGCGACCGGGCCAGCAGCTCGCGCGCGCCGAGGTAGCCGCCCTCCTCGGTGTAGGAGGTCACCGCGACGGCGATGTCGTCGGCGAGCCCTCGGTCCCGCATCACGCGCTTGTAGGTCTGTGCCCGTATCGTCTGGAGCGTCGCGCCGGGACGGCGGCGGCTGCTGTCCTGGTGGGCGATGTGCGCGATCCGGCGGTGTCCCAGCGCGATCAGGTGCTCCATGACCAGCTCGACCCCGGCGTCGTCGTCGTCGAGCACCGAGTCGTAGACCGCCGACTTCTCGTGGGGGCCGAGCACGACGGTGGGCACCCCCTCCGCCACCTCCTCCAGCGGCGCCTTGGACGTGAGCGGGGCGACCACGAGCAGGCCGTCGACCTGCCGGTCGACCAGGGCGTTGATCGCCCGCGCCTCGGACTTCGGGTCGCTGCCTCCCTGGACGATGATGACCTGGTAGTCGGCGGCGGCGACCTGTGAAATGAGGCCGTCGACGATGTCGGGGAAGACCGGGTTCCTGATGTCGGGCAGCAGCACGCCGATGGTGAAGGTACGGCCGCGCATGGCACGCGCGGCGGCGTGCGGCCGGTAGCCGAGCTCGTCGATGGCCGCCTTGACCCGGTCCCGCATGGCAGGGCTGACGCCGTAGGCGTTGCGCAGCACCTTGGACACGGCGGTGGTGGAGACGCTGGCCTCCGCGGTGCGCGAGGCCTTCCGCGGCGAGTTCGTCACCCCCTCGGGCCGCCTGGCCGGCGACACGCAGACGGCCTACGCCCTCGCCCTGCACCTGAACCTGCTGGACGACGCCGGACAGCGCGAGCGGGCGGGCCGCCGGCTGGCCGAGCTGGTCGCCCGCGACGACCACCAGATCGCCACCGGCTTCGTGGGCACCCCGCTCATCTGCGATGCCCTCGCCGCCGCCGGCGCCCACGACACCGCCTACGAACTGCTGACCCAGCAGGAATGTCCCTCGTGGCTGTACCCGGTGACCATGGGTGCCACCACGATCTGGGAACGCTGGGACAGCCTGCTGCCCGACGGATCGGTCAACCCGGGGGAGATGACCTCCTTCAACCACTACGCGCTGGGCGCGGTGGCGGACTTCCTGCACCGCACCGTCGCCGGCCTCGCACCCGCGTCCCCCGGCTACCGGCGCCTCCGGATCGCCCCCCGCCCCGGCGGGGGCCTCACCCACGCCTCGGCCGAGCTCCACACCCCCTACGGACCGGCGTCGGTGGCCTGGACGAGCGCCGAGGGCAGCCTGACCGTCACCGCCACCATCCCGCCGGGTACCACCGCGGAAGTGGACCTGCCCGGCCCGGGGGCCGTCCCGGCGGAGGTGGGCGCGGGCACGCACGTGTTCCGGGTCGGCGGCTGACGGATCGCCTCGTCCGACGTCCCGGCGCGCCATGCCAGAAGGGCGGCCACGGGCCGCCCTCCTGGACCACGAAGCGGTCCGGCCGGTCAGCCCTGGCCGGGTGCGGACCGGTTGTGGTCGATGCTGCCGGGATTGGGCGGCGTGGGCGCCGGAGGGTCGCCGGCCTCCTTGTGGAAGCGGCCGTCCTTCATGATGTAGTGCAGCCGGTCGTGGTCCTGCAGGATCGTGATGTCGCCGAGCGGGTCTCCGTCGACGAGCAGCAGGTCGGCGAGGTAGCCGGGCTGGACCTTGCCGAGGTCGTCCGGCCGCAGCATGACCTCACCGCCCCAGGCCGTGGCGGAGATGATGGCCTCCATCGGGGTGAAGCCGAGCCGCTCGACGAAGTGCTCCAGGTCGCGGGCGTAGGTGCCGTGCGGGGTCCAGGCGAAGCCGTAGTCACCGCCGGGCAGGATCTTGACACCGCGCCGGCGCATCTCGCGGAGTCCTTCGGTGGCGATCTCCAGTTCACGCTTGTACCCGACGGCCTCGGCCGCCTCCTGGGGGAAGCCGAAGCTCTCGGCCTCGTAGAGGGTGGCGATCAGCCAGTTGAGGCCGGGGGCGACGAACACCCAGTCCTTGTTGGCCTCCAGCAGGTCCATGCCCTCCTCGTCGGTGAAGCTGGCGTGGTAGATGATGTCGACGTGGTGCCGCAGGCACATCTTGACGCTTTCGGCGCTGCGGGCGTGCGCGCAGACGCGCTTGCCGCGCCGGTGCGCCTCGGTGACGGCGGCGGCGACCTCCTCGTCGGAGAAGTAGGTGTCCTCGGCATGCTGGCTGCCGGTGATCTCCTCCCCGGTCATCGACAGTTTGATCTGGTCGACGCCGAGCTCGATGAGCTCCCGGACGGCCTTGCGCATGCCTTCGGGGCCGTCCGCGAACTTGGTGATCGACTTGATCAGCGCGCCGCCGGTGACGGCGATCTCCGGGCCGTTGGCCAGGTAGCGGGGTCCGGGGATGCGCCCGGCGTTGATGGCGTCCCGGCACACCACGTCGAGGCGGTCCTTGGCCGACGCGGCGCCCAGGCACATCGTGTAACCGGAGTCGAGGTAGGTGCGCGCCGACTCGATCGCGAACAGCAGGTGTTCCTCGACCGGCATGGTGCCCAGGCCGTCCAGGTCGGCGCTGTTGTTCCAGGTGAAGTGGGTGTGGGCGTCGCAGAGCCCGGACATCAGGAACCGGCCGCGGCCCTCGATGACGCGGGCGCCCTGGGCGGCGGCGGCCTCCACGGTGCCGACGGCGGCGATGCGGTCGTTCTCCACCAGGACGTCGCCCTGGTACGGCTGGGCACCGGTGGAGTCCAGGATGTTCACGTCGCGGAAGAGGACTCTGGTGATCGGGACGGGCATGGTGTTCTCCTCGCGGGAGCGGCGCATCCGAGACGGCGGGATGTGCCGGGGGTGGGTCGGTGAGGGCGCCCGGTGAGAACCGACGATCACTCATCTGTGCTTACGGGCTGTGTTGCGGTGGGCCGCCCGGACGGATTCGGATGGATGCGGCCGGGTGGCTACAGGAACTTCTGCAGGAGCTGGGTGACCGGGATCGCGGCTTCCAGGGCGGTCCAGTGGCCGACGCCGTCCAGGATCTCCAGACCGGCGCTCCCGTGCGCGGCGGCGAGGGCGGTGCTGACGGCGGGTGGCCCGACCTTGTCGTCCTGCCCGGTGATCAGCAGCAGGGGCAGGTGCGGGCTGATCGGCGCGGGGGTGGTGGCGCCGGCCAGCGCCTCGCAGTTGCGGGCGTAGCCCTCGGCGTCCTGCCGCATGATCAACTCGCGGACGAACGCGGCCACCTCGGGTCTCCGTTGCCGGGTCTCCTCCGACAGCGCGTTGGCGACGACGGCCGGTGCCACGGCCGAGGTGCCCTCGCGCCGCACCAGCGCGGCCCTGTCGTGCTGAGCCGCGCGGGCCTGCTCGGTGGGTTCGGCGATCGCGCCGAGCAGTGCCAGCGCCGAGACCAGGCCGGGCCGGCGGGCGGCCAGGCTCCGGGCGACGAGGGTCCCCGCCGAGTGTCCGACCACGGCGGCGGACCCGATACCGAGTTCGCCCAGCAGGGCCGCGAGGTCGTCCGCGTGGCCGTCGATGGTGACCGGACCGGCGAGCGGGGAGCGGCCGGCCCCCGGCAGGTCGACCCGGATGACCTGGAACCGTCTGGCCAGGTCGTCGGCTTGGACCTGGTAGAAGTTCGAGGTCCCGCCCAGGCCGTGCACCATCAGCACGGCGGGGCCCTCCCCGTTGATCTCGACGGCCAGTTCCCTGTCGTTGACCTTCACGTCTGTCCCTTCCGGCAGCGGTGCCGATCGGTGGTGCGGGTGCGGAGACGGCGCCGGTCAGGCGACGCGGTTGCGCAGGGCGCCGAGGCCGGTGATGGACACCTCGACCACGTCGCCGCTGACCAGGAACTTCGGCGGGTCGAACCCGATGCCGACTCCGGCGGGCGTTCCGGTGGCGATGATGTCTCCGGGCAGCAGGGTGATCCCGGCCGAGATGGTCGCGATCAGCTCGGCCACGTCGAAGACCATGTCCTTGACCGGCGCGGACTGGCGGAGCTCGCCGTTGACGCGGGTCCGTACCTCCAGCGCGGTGACGTCCGGGATCTCGTCCGCGGTCACGGCGTAGGGGCCGATCGGGCAGTGGGTGTCCAGGGACTTGCCCAGGAGCCACTGCCTGTGGTCGCGCTGCAGGTCCCGTGCGGTCACGTCGTTGACGATCGTGTAGGCCCACACGTGGTCGAGGGCGGTCTCGCGGCCGATGCCGCGGCCGCCGGGGCCGATGATGACGCCCAGCTCGCCTTCGTAGTCGAGCTCGCCGGTGACGCCGTGGTGCGGGTCGATGTCGGCGGCTGGCCCGGTCACCGACGTGGTGGCCTTGGAGAACACCACCGGCTTGTCCGGCACGTCGAGCGACCGCTCGGGGGTGTCGTATCCGCTGGCGCCGAACTCCGCGACGTGCTCGCGGTAGTTCTTGCCCACGCAGAAGACGTTGCGGCGCGGGACCGGGATGGGCGCGAGCAGCACCACGTCCGCCAGCGGTGTGGCGGGCAGCCCCGCCAGGCGCTCCTCGATCACCGGGCGCAGCTCCGCCCAGCCGGCGATCACGTCCAGCATGCCCGCCCCGGGGGGCAGCGCACCGCTGAGATCCCGGACGGTGCCGGCCTCGGGGATCACGACTCCGACCCGGCCGGCCTCGGGGCCAGGCGGTTCACCTGCCGTCGGGGCCGTGGGGGAGTCGGTGAACGTCACCAGCCTCATTGGTGCACCAATCTAAACCAATAGGTACCAATCTTCGGTGCCACCGACCATACGTCGCGGCTCGAAGCATGTCCAGGGCCGGATTGCGATCCGATGATTGGTCTCGATTGGTTCAGTCTGGGCGGCTATCCTGGACCGGTGACGACAACCGTGGATCACGCGCTGCGTGCGCTGCTCGACCAGGGCGCACAGGACGGCACGCTGCGGCCGGGCTCCAAGCTGCCCACCGAACGCGACCTCGTCGAACGGCTGGCGGTGCCGCGCAGCGCGATCCGCCGGGCCCTGGCCGCGCTGGAGGACGAAGGCGTCATCATCCGGCACGTCGGCCGTGGCACCTTCCTCGCCGAGACCCCCGCCCTCGGTCACGGCGCCCCGGACAACACCAGCCCCGCCGAGATCATGCAGGTCAGGCTGCTTCTGGAGCCCCAGGTGGCGTCGACCGCGGCCCGCCTCGCCACCCAGGCCGACCTCGACCGCATCACCCGGTGCCTGGAGAAGGGCGGCGCGAGCCTCGACTACCAGGGCTTCGAGCACTGGGACACCGCCCTCCACCACGCCATCGCCCAGGCCGCGCACAACGGTCTGCTCATGAGCGTCTACGACGTCATGAACGCCGCCCGTGCCCTCCCGGTCTGGGGCAGTCTCAAGCGCCGCACCTTCACCCCCGAACGCCGCGCCTGCTACCACGAGGACCACACCGCCATCGTCGAGGCACTGCACGACCGGCACTCCGACACCGCCCGCGAGGTGATGCGCGACCACCTCATCCGGGTCTCCGACAACCTCCTCGGCCGGCACTGACCCGGCGCGGCGGCGCGCCCCTGGAAGGGCGGGTCAGCCGGCGCTCTGGCGGCTGCGTCCCTGCGCGTCGTGCGGGAGTTCGGCGTAGTGCCACTGGTGATCTCTGGCATGCCTGCAGGCCACCTCGAGATCTCCGCCTTCGATCGACTCGAGCAGGTCCGCGTGGTCGGACGCGATTTTGTCGAGGTCCACTCCGGCGGCGAGGATCGTCACCGACGTGCGGGCCTCGATCTGGAGCGCCTCCCAGGAGGACTTGAGCAGCTCGTTGCGGGCGGCGTCGATGACCAGGCGGTGGAACGCCACGCTCGCCCGCGCCGCCTCCACGGCATCGGCCGCGCGGGCCGCCGCCCGCATGGCCCGCACCTCGGCCCGCAGTGCCGCCACCGGCATGGTCCCGGCGAGCATGGCGAGCCGGGTGGCCGTCTCCTCCAGCGCGGCGCGCACCACGTAGCACTCGCGCAGCGTCTGCTGGACGAAGTGCCGGACGAAGGTGCCGCGCCGCGGCCGGGTCTCGACCAGCCGCATGGCCTCGAGTTCGCGCAGCGCCTCGCGCACGGGGGCCTGGCTGGTGCCGTAGGTCACCGCGAGCCGGGTCTCCACCAGCCGCTCGCCGGGCTTGATCTCCCCGGACGCGATGCGGCTGACGAGGGAGTCACGGATCTGCCGGGACAGCGTCAGGCGTGACAGCTGTACGGGCTCGCCGGAGGTCATGCGGTCAATGGTAGCCAGGCGGCTGTCAGTGATCTTTCGGTCCATGGCCGCCCGGGTGGGCCTTGTGCGATTGTTAACCCGAGGTTACGTTAATCGATTATCGATAGTTTGTGCCGCCGCGAGAACGGACGAACATCATGATCACGGCAGTCCACGTGCCCGACTCCCTGGCGGATGTGACAACCTTCGCGGCCGGCGGCGGCCGGATCATGGGCGGCGGCACGGTCGTCATGGCCGAGGTGAACACCGGGCTCGTGACGGCGCCGGAGCTCGTCAGCCTGCGGAGGGCGGGAGTGTCGGGCATCGCGATCGACGGGCGGATGGCCCGCGTCGGAGCGACGACGACCTTCGCCGACCTCGAGGGATGCCCGGGGCTGGAGTTCCTGCACGCCGCGGTGCGCACCATCGCCTCACCGCAGATCCGCAACCAGGCGACCGCCGGAGGCAACCTCTTCGTCCGGCAACCCTATGGTGACTTCGCCGTGTGCCTGCTCGCGCTCGACGCCACGGTCGAGATCACCGGACCGGGCGGACCACGGCAGGCGCCGGTCCTGGACGTGCTCACCGAGGGGGTCGCCCGGGGCGAGTTCGTCACGGCCATGCTGCTCCCGGTGCCGGCCGCGGGGACCTGGTTCTACCACAAGGCCATGCGCCGCAAGCTCAACTCGGCGGCCATCGTCACCGTCGCCGCGGTCGTCGAGGTCACCGGCGGAATCGTCACCTCCGCCAGGATCGCCCTGGGCGGAATGGCGCGCCGCCCCGTCCGGGCCGCGTCCGCCGAGCGGGTCCTGATCGGCCGCGCGCTGGAGCGCGACGTCCTCGACGAGGCGGGCCGGGCGGCCGTGCAGGCCGACGTCGAGCCCTTCGACGACGCCTACGCCAGCGCGTGGTACCGCAGACGCGTCCTCCCGGTGCACCTCCGCCGGGCCCTCCTCGGCTGACCCGCTCCGTTCACGTAGCAGAAAGGCCTGATCATGGGTGCACAGATGGTCTCGCTCGTCGTCAACGACCGGCAGCGGGAGTTCATCGCCCGGCCGGGGGACTCGCTGTTGTCCATCCTGCGTGACGCGCTGGGACTGATGGCGGCCAAACGCGGCTGCGGCCAGGGCACGTGCGGCACCTGCACGGTGCTGGTCGACGACCGGCCGATGATGTCGTGCCTGGTGGCCGTGGAGACCATCGGCGGGGCCTCCGTCCGGACGCTGGAGGGCGTCGCCCGCGACGGCGAGCTCGACGAGGTGCAGAGCGCCTTCCTGGAGGACTTCGCCACCCAGTGCGGATTCTGCACCGCGGGGATGATCATGTCCGCCGAGGCGCTGCTGGACCGGGTGCCCGACCCGAGCCGCGACGAGGTGATCGAGGCCATCTCCGGCAACGTCTGCCGCTGTACCGGCTACGGGCCGATCGTCACCGCCATCCTGGACGCCGCGCGGCGCAGGAGGGACGCGACCTCGGGCGAGGCCGCCGGGTCCGCCCCGCCCGCCGTGCCCGCCGAAGGGGTGGGGGTCCGATGAGCTACCGCCTCGACCCGATCGACAAGAGCTACTTCGCCGACGAGCGCACCGAAGGCCTCAGCGTCATCGGATCGGTGGTCCAGCGCTCGGACGCGCTGGGACACGTGACCGGCCGCACCGAGTTCTTCGAGGATCTCGCGCTGCCCGGCATGCTGCACCTGAAGATGTTCCGCTCGCAGCGGCACCACGCCAGGATCGGCGGCCTCGATCTGACGGAGGCCCTCGCGGTGCCCGGCGTGGTCCGGATCCTGACGTACGCCGACATCCCCCACAATCTGTACACACCGTTGAAGCTGATCGGGGTCGGCCCGGACGACGAGCCGATCCTGGCCGAAGACACCGTCCGCTACCTGGGCGATCCGATCTGCGCGGTGATCGCCGAGACCGAGGCCGCCGCCTACGCGGGCGCCGCCCGGGTCAAGGTCGACTACACCGACCTGCCCGCCGTCTTCGACGTGGAGGAGGCCCTCGCCGAGGGTGCGCCGATCGTCAACGAGTACCACGGCCGCAACTACTTCACCTACGAGGGGCACCACTGCCGGCGGCTGCGGTTCGGCGACGTCGAGAAGGCGTTCGGCGAGGCGGACCGGGTCTTCGAGTGGCGCTACGAGTCCGCCCCGATCGAGCAGGCCCCAACCGAGACCACCGGGTGCATCGTCGTCCCGCAGGCCGACGGCAGGCTCCGCATCCACTCCGACACCCAGGCGTGCTTCTTCACCCTCGACAACACCGCCCTGATCCTGGAGACGCCGTTCAACAAGCTGCGCCTGGTCGGCGGGACCGTCGGCGGCGGCTTCGGCGGCAAGGTCGACGTCGTGGTGGAGCCGGTCACCTGTGTGGCGGCCATGCTGACCCACCGGCCCGTCAAGTTCGTCTACAACCGGTACGAGGAGATGCAGGTCTCCTCGCCGCGCGCCGCCGAGCGGATCTACATCAAGGACGCGGTGATGAACGACGGCCGGATCATCGGCCGCAAGGTCACCCTCTACGTCGACGCGGGCGCGTACGCCCGGCACAGCCCGTACGGCACCACCAAGGCGGCGGCGCACCTGCCGGGTCCCTACAGCATCCCCAACGTCTGGGCCGACTGCCACTGCGTGTTCACCAACCGCACCCCCTCCAGCGCCATGCGCGGTTTCGGCGTCACCATCGCCGACTTCGCCCTGGAGTCGCAGATGGACCGGATCGCCCGCGCGCTGGAGCTGGACCCGCTGCGGCTGCGCCTGCTCAACGCCTACCGCGACGGGGACCTCAAGGCCCACCGCAAGGTCGCCGAGGGCACGGCGCTGGTGGAAGTGATCCAGCGGGCCGCGGAGCTGGTCGGGCACGAGCTGCCCGACGCCTACCGCCGCATGTCGTCGACGACCCGAGAAGGGCTCTGAGCCATGGCCAGACTGCGCGGCCGCGGGTACGCCTCGGTGAACTACCCCACCGGCATGAACCTGGGCGGCGACCCCTCCCAGGCCCTGATCCACGCCACCACGACCGGCACCTTCGTGGTGTCGCTGTCCTCGGTGGACCTCGGCCAGGGCATCAAGACGATCGCCGCCCAGTGCGCGGCGGAGACCCTCGGCCTGCCCTACGAGAACATCATCGTCGACACCGCCGACACCGACACCGGCCCGCACTGCATGGGCACCTTCGCCAGCCGGGGCAGCCACCGCGTCGGCAACGCGGTCATCATGGCGGCCGCGGAGGCACGGGAGGTGATGCTGGAGGTCGCCGCAGAGGAGCTGGAGGCCGACGCGGCGGACCTGGAGACCGACGGCACGGGCTTCATCCAGGTCAGGGGAGCGGAGGAGAAGAGGATCCACATCACCGATCTGGCGCTCGCCGCGCACTTCGAGCACGGGCGCACGATCTCCGGCCGGGGCATCTTCCTGAAGGAGAAGAGCGAGCCCGTGCCCGAGACCGGCGAGATGGACCCCGACTCCTGCCACGCGCACGCCTGCACGGTCGCCGTCGTCGAGGTCGACGACGAGACCGGCGTGGTGGAGGTGCTGGAGATGCACAACGTCTACGAGGTCGGCCGGGCGCTCAACCCGGCCATGGCCGCCCAGCAGATCGAGGGGGGAGCCTGGATGGGGCTGTCCCACGCGCTGTTCGAGGCCACCGAGCCCTATTACCCGGCACGCGACCACGGGCCCCGGGATTTCAGCGAGTACCTGATGCCCACCGCGGCCGACATCCCCGTGCAGCACAGCGTCATCCTCGAACGCCCCGCCGCAAACGGTCCCTTCGGTGCCAAGGGCATCGGCGAGATGACGGCCAACGCCCCGATCCCCGCCATCGCCAACGCCGTCTTCGACGCCTGCGGCGTGCGGCTGACGTCCATGCCGTTCACCCCGGAACGGGTGCTGCGGGCCCTGGACGAGCTGCGCGCCCCTACCTGACCGGGTCCCGGACCCGGCCGGACAGAGCACGACACGATCACGACAGAAGGAGCACTCCCTCATGCTGAAGGTCATCTCACTGCTCAAGCGCGCCGACGGCCTGTCCAAGCAGGAGTTCACCACCTGGGTGCTGGAGGACCACCTGGCGTTCGCCAAGGAACTGCCCGGCCTGCGCCGGTACACGGTGAGCGTCACCGCCGGCGAGGACGCGGCCTACGACGCGGTCAACGAGCTCTACTTCGACGACGAGGACGCCCGCGCCGCCGCGTTCGGCTCCGAGCCCGGCAAGGCGGCCGCGGCGGACGCGGGCGCCCACACCTCCCAGCGCGTCCATCTGCTGACCACCGAGCACGAGCAGTTGTGACGATGACCGGCCGCCTCGGGCGGGCGGTGGACGACCTCTTCGACGAGGAGCGGCTCGCCGTCGTGCTGCGGCAGCAGGGGTACTTCGCCGACGAGGGCCTGCTGACGGCCGTCCACCTGGCGTTGCGGCTGGGGCGGCCACTGCTGCTGGAGGGCGAGCCGGGCGTGGGAAAGACCGAGCTCGCGGCGGTGCTCTCACGGGTGCTGGACCGTGAGCTGATCCGCCTGCAGTGCTTCGAGGGCCTGGACTCCGGCCAGGCCATGTACGAGTGGGACTACCCCAGGCAGCTCCTGCGGGTCCGGGCGGCCGAGGCGCACGGCCAGGACGTCGGTGACCTGTACGCGGAGGAGTTCCTGCTGCAACGTCCCCTGCTGCGGGCGGTCAGGTCCGAGCGCGGCGTGGTGCTGCTGATAGACGAGATCGACCGGGCCGACAACGAGTTCGAGGCGTTCCTGCTGGAGTTCCTGGGCGACTTCCAGATCACCATTCCCGAGCTGGGGACCCTGCGGGCGCGGCGGCCACCGGTCGTCGTGCTGACCTCCAACCGGACCCGGGAACTGCACGACGCCTTGAAACGACGATGCCTCTACCACTGGATCCCCTTCCCCGACGCCGGACGTGAGCGGGCGATCCTGCGCGCGCACGTGCCGGGGCTGGAGGAGGAGGCCGCCGCCCGGCTGGTGCGCGCCGTCCAGGACGTCCGTGACCTGCCGCTGCTCAAGCGGCCCGGCATCGCCGAGTCGGTGGAATGGGCCCGTGGCGCGGCGGCCCTGGTCGACGGCGGCCGCAGCTGGCCGCAGGCCCTGCGGCGGGCCCTGGGCTTGCTGATCAAGGACGAGGAGGACACCCGCCTGCTGCGGGGGCGGGCGGAGGAGCTGTTCGGCGATGGCTGAGGAGCAGGCCGCCCATCACCTCTGGGGTTTCCTGCACGCCCTGCGGCGGTCGGGGATCGGGCCCGCGCCCCCCAAGCAGGCCGACTTCCTGCGGGCCCTCGCGGGGTCCGCGCCGCGCGACCTCACCGCGCTGTACTGGTATGCCCGCCTCACCCTGCTCAGCGACATCGCCGACCTCGACACCTTCGACCGGGTCTTCGACGCCTGGTTCCGGCAGGTCCGGCCCGAGGCGGTCGCGGCGCCACCGCCCGGCGAGGAGAGCGAGGTGCAGGCCCCGCGGGACGGGGGCGGCGCGGAGCCGCCGCCCCAGGACGCGATGCACGGTGACGGCATCGAGGCGAGCGCGCTGACCGCCCTCGGGCGGCGGGCCTTCGCCCCGTCGGACGCCCGGCAGCGCGACCTCATGCGTTCCCTGCTCGCCGCGTGGCCCGGCTGCCTCCCCACGGTCCGGTCGCGGCGGCGGCGGCCCGCCCGAGCCGGCCGCCGGCTGGACCTGCGGCTCACCTGGCGGCAGGCCCGCCGCGACGGCGGCGAGATCGTACGGCTCCGGTGGACGGCACGGCCGCCCCGGGCGCGGCGCCTGCTGCTCATGGTCGACGTCTCGGGGTCGCTGAAGCAGCACACCCCCGAGCTGATGCGGCTGGCGCACACCGCGGTGCACGGCGCGCCCGGCCGCACCGAGGTCTTCACCTTCGGCACCCGTCTCACCAGGGTCACCGCGGCGCTGTCCTGCCCCGAGGCCGACCGGGCGCTGCACGCCGTCTCCGAGGAGGTGGCCGACGCCGACGGGGGAACGGCGATCGGCGCCGCGCTGGAGCGGTTCCTGGACGATCCCCGCTTCCTCGCGCTCGCCCGCGGCGCCCTCGTGATCGTCATCTCGGACGGGCTGGAGCGCGGCGACCCCACCGCGATGATCCGGGCCACCGAACGCCTGTCCCGGCTCGGCCACCGGCTGATCTGGTGGTCCCCGCTGGCCTGCTCACCGACCTACCGTCCGATCACCCGCGGCATGGCCGGCCAGCTGCGCAGCCTCGACCATCTCGGCGGGGTCCGCGACCTGGAGACCGGTCTGGCCGAGGTCCGCCGTATCCCGGTCGTCCTGGCCGGCCCTCGCCGCGCGGCCGGACGCCGCCGGCCCGACCCCGTATCCGCACCCGCTGGAGCGCGCCCATGACGAACTCCCAGGACGCCGACGACGGCGCGACCGAGACGGTCGACGCCCACCACCACATCTGGCGGATGGCGGATGTGCCGTGGCTCGGCGGCGAGACGGTGCCGCGCATCTTCGGACCCTACGAGCCGATCCGCCGCGACTACCCGGTCGAGGAGTACGCAGCCGAGGCCACCGCCTGCGGCATCTCCGCGTCGGTCTACGTCCAGGCGAACTGGCCGCTGGACCGCTCCGTCGACGAGGTCCGCTGGCTGCGCGACGTCCACGCGGAGACCGGCTGGCCGATGGCGGTGATCGGCTCGGCGGACCTCTTCGACCCCGGGGCCGCCGCGGTGCTGCGCCGCCAGGCCGAGCTGACCCCGCTGGTGCGGGGGACCCGGCTGCAGTTGCACTGGCACGAGCGCCCGGAGTTCCGGTTCGCCTCGGCTCCGGACCGGATGCGCGACCCGGTGTTCCGCCGCAACCTCGCCGCGCTGGCCGACCTGGGCTGGCTGTTCGAGCTCCAGGTCTTCGCACCGCAGATGGCCGACGCCGCCGGGCTCGTCGCCGCCTTCCCCGACGTCACCTTCGTGCTGGTGCACGCCGGGATGCCGGTGAGCATGGAACCGGCCGAGGCCGCGGAATGGACCCGGGGCATGCGCCTGCTGGCCGAGCATCCCAACGTGGTGGTGAAGCTCACCGGGCAGGGCACCTTCGTCCACCGGGTCGACCGCGCGCTGATCGACGAGGTGACCGCGACCTGCCTGGAGCTGTTCGGCTCACGCCGCTGCATGTGGGGGAGCAACTTCCCCATCGAGAAGCTGTGGACCGACCTGCCCACCCTCCTGGGGACCTGGCGGCAGGCCCTGGACCGCTACCCGCCCGACGTGCGGCGCGACGTCTTCGCCGGGACGGCCCGCCGGGTCTACACGCTCTGACCCGGCGGGGAGGTTGTGATCGCGGGCCGCGGCCAGCACACTGGCCCTCGATCGAAGCGCGCACCACAGGCGAGTGATGGAGTACGACGAGCCATGCGCAACCCGCACGCCGGTGAGCCGTTCACGACCTCCGACGAGGAGATCGCCGAGGCGCTGCTCGACGTCAGCGTCCCGGCGCTGATGCTCTCCCTCGTGCACATGTCCGGCGACCCCGAGCTGATCCGCGGCCGGCTGCGGCCCGCGGGCCTGTTCCTCAACGAGGTCCAGGGCTACCTCTCCGAGGAGGACAAGGCCGAGATCCGCGCGCTGGCCCTCGACGTCATCCGCGACCACCGCGACCGCGGCTGCCCCGAGCCGGAGCCGCTCCCGCCCGAGCTGGTGCACGAGATGATGTCGTGGCTGGTCGTGGAGGAGGTCCCCGGCGAGTACGTGCCCATGCTCATGGAGGAGATGGGGCTGGACGGCACCGACGCCCGGCGGGTGGAGGAGCCGGGCGGCGACGAGGCCCGCGCGGCGTTCCCCGTCGTCGTGATCGGCTGCGGCCAGTCGGGGCTGCTCGCGGGCATCCGGCTCCGGCAGGCCGGCATTCCCTTCACCATCGTCGAGAAGAACGCGGGCGTGGGCGGCACCTGGTGGGAGAACACCTACCCCGGCGCCCGCGTCGACGTGGGCAACCACTTCTACTGCTACAGCTTCGAGCCCAGCGACCACTGGACGGAGTTCTTCGCACGGCAGCCCGAACTGCAGTCCTACTTCCACAACGTGATGACCAAGCACGGCATCGAACCGCACGTCCGCTGGGAGACCGAGGTGCTGGGCGCGGAGTGGGACGACGACCGGGCCGTCTGGTCGGTGCGGATCCGCTCCCGCGACGGCGCCGAGGAGACGCTCGTGGCCCGCGCCGTGATCTCCGCCGTCGGGCAGCTCAACCGGCCGAGCATCCCGCCGATCCCCGGCCGGGACGACTTCGCCGGTCCCGCGTTCCACTCCGCCCGCTGGGACCACGACGTCGACCTGTCCGGCAGGCGGGTGGCCCTGATTGGCGCCGGTGCCAGCGGCTTCCAGATCGCGCCCGCCATCGCGCCCCAGGTCGGTCACCTCACCGTCTTCCAGCGCACCGCCCAGTGGATGTTCCCCAACCCCGACTACCACGCCGCCGTCGGGCCGGGCGTGCGCTGGGCGCTGCGGCACCTGCCGTTCTACGGCCGCTGGTACCGCTTCCTGCTCTTCTGGCCCGGCTGCGACAAGGGGCTGGAGGCGGCCAGGATCGACCCGGACTACTCCGGCGACGGCCGGTCGATCAGCGCGGGCAACGAGTTCGCCCGGCAGATGTTCACCGACTGGATCACCGGCCAGGTCGGCGACGACCCCGAGCTGGCCGCCAAGGTCGTGCCCGACTACCCGGCCACCGGCAAACGCACGCTCCAGGACAACGGCGCCTGGCTCACGACGCTCACCCGCGACGACGTCGACCTGGTCCGTACGGGCATCGACCACATCGAGCCCGGCGCCGTCGTGACGGTGGACGGCGAACGCCACGAGTGCGATGTGATCGTTTACGCGACGGGGTTCCACGCCAACCGGGTCCTGTGGCCGATGGACATCACCGGCCGCGACGGCACCGACCTGCGCGCGATGTGGGGTGAGCGGCCCGCCGCCTATCTCGGCATCACCGTGCCCGGCTTCCCCAACCTGTTCTGCATGTACGGCCCCGGCACCAACCTGGCGCACGGCGGCAGCCTGATCTTCCACTCCGAGTGCCAGATGCGCTACATCAGCCGGTGCCTCGAACGGCTCATCGCCGGTGGCCACCGCGCCATGGAGCCCCTGCCGGAGCGGTACCGCGACTGGCACGACCGCTCCCAGGCCGAGCTCCGTACGCTCGTGTGGTCGCTGCCCTCGGTGAAGCACTCGTTCTTCAAGAACGCGCACGGCGAGATCCACGTGCTGAGCCCGTGGCGGCTCGTCGACTACTGGGCCTGGACCAGGGAACCCGACCCGGCCGACTTCACCTTCACCTGACCGGGCCTACGGGGGGTACGGGTTCACCCGTGGGCGCCGCTCCGCACCTGCGCCGCGAACGCGGCGAACGCGCTCCGGCGGAAGGTGAGCACCGGGCCGCCCGGGTCCTTGGAGTCGCGGACGGCCACGGCTCCGGGTGCGGCGGCCACCTCCACGCAGTTCTCTCCGTTGCCGCTCGACCTTGCGCTCTTACGCCAGTTCAGGGTGTCCATTCCGCCGCCGCCTTCTCCATCAGGTCCAGTGAGGCCGTCCTGTCGAGCGCCGCGCTCTGGGTGTTCATCCACAGCCGGGAGAACGCGGCCACGTCCCGGCAGTCCTCCAGCACCTGGCCCCGCCAGGTGCCGTCCTGGTAGACGACCTCCACGCCCTTGAATTTGGCGATCATGAATGCACCCGCCTGCGCCGGATGGTGCCCCGCCTCATCCGGGATGATCTGGATGATGACATTGGGGAGGTTCGCCATTTCGATAAGCTTGGAGATCTGCGCATTCATGATCGTGGCACCCCCGACCCGGTTGCGCAAGACTCGCTCGTCGAGGACGAATACCACCGTCGGGGCGTCCTCTCCCTGGAGTATCTCCTGTCTCTTCAGCCGGTCGGCGAGGTTGCCGCCGATGTCCGCGAGCGGCTGGGCCTGCCGCAGAACGGTTTCGGCGTATTCGGGCGTCTGCAGCAGCCCCGGGACGATCGCGTGCTCATAGGAGAGCAGGAGGTCCGCCATCTTCTCGATGGCCAGCCATTTGCCCGTCCACTCCGGGGAGACCTCGCGCTCCACGAGGTCCTCTAATATCCGCACCAGGATCTCGGGGTCGAATCTCAGCACTTTGATCAGCCTGAGCACATAGTCGACCTTGGGGATCTGCCTGCCCGACTCCCATGCGGCCACGAGGGACTCGGAGACGAAGAGCTCCCTCGCCAGCTCGGGGCGGCCCATCTTCCGCCCATTGACGCTCCGGGCCTCCCGCGCCCGGCGGATCTCCCTGCCGAGGAACTCGCGGGCCGTCATGTGATTACCGGTCGCCATCCTGTAATCCCCTGTAATTCTTGCGATCCGATCCGTACATCCGGCACTGGTGGTGCGCGGTCTGTCCAGCGTACGCCGGGATTGGTCAGGCTGGAGGCCGGATAGAGGATGGGGAGAGGGCGACGGAATGGCACACGACATGCCTACGGGGAAAGCGCCGGGAGCGACCACCCCGGACCCGGACAAAGTGGAAATGGCACGACGGCTCAGCGACCAATACCGGGGCCGCTGGATGGTCATGTGGTCGTGGTGTTCGGAAAGGTTTCTCGCCTGGCCCACCTGGTTCGGGGGTGGCGGAGAGTTCCTGCAGAGCGCCGATCCGCACCAATTGGAACGGCTGATGGTCGAACAGGAGCGGATGCTGGGAATTCGTCCCCGCTAGCGCGCCGGTGCTCCCGGAAAGGCTGGAGCGTGTCGGCCCGCCGGGCCGTCCCGGATGCCGGCGACAGCTTCAGGTGGCGGCCCGGACCCGCCCGCCTGAAACCACACGCCCCCGTAGACGGGCTGAGGGGCCCGGCTCGGCCGGGCCCCTCAGTCGTGCCTATCGAGTCGTACGGAACCGGATCAGTGCGCGAGCGCCGGGATCACCGCGGCGTCCTGCTCGCCCTCCTCGCCGGACACCGCGATCGGGCTGCCGCCCTGGTGACCGGTGTTGATGAGGGTGATCGCGATGACCGCGGACACCACCAGGATGCCGACCGCGAACCAGATAGCGGTGGCGTAGCCGTGCACCGCGGCCTGGTTGGCGAAGGCGACCTTGCCGAGGGTGGACGCCTCGGCGCCGTGCGAGGTGATCCAGCCGGTGGCGGCGCTGGCCGCGATGGTGTTGAGCAGGGCGGTACCGATGGCGCCGCCGACCTGCTGCGAGGTGTTGACCATGGCGGAGGCCACCCCCGCGTCGCGCGGCTCCACTCCGTAGGTGGCCAGGCTCATGGCCGGCATGAAGGCGGTGCCCATGCCCAGGCCGAGCAGGAGCTGGGCGGGCAGGACCAGGGCGAAGTACGAACTGCCGGGCTGCATCTGGGTCAGGATCAGCATGCCGAGGGCGGCGAGCAGGAAGCCCGGTGCCATCAGCAGGCGGGGCGACACGCGGGTCATGAGACGGGCGCCGATCTGGGTCGAGCCGGTGATCATGCCCACGATCATCGGCAGGAAGGCGAAGCCCGTCCGCACCGGGGAGAAGCCCTTGATGATCTGCAGGTAGTAGGTCAGGAAGAGGAACAGGCCGAACATGGCGATGACGGCCAGGCCCAGTGAGAGGTACACGCCACCGCGGTTGCGGTCCGCGACCACGCGCAGTGGCAGCAGCGGGCCCCGGACCTTGCTCTCGACCACGGCGAACGAGACGAGCAGAACCACGGCCGCGACGAACAGGCCGATGGTCACGCTCGAGCTCCAGCCGTCGGTCTCGGCGCGGGTGAAGCCATAGACCAGGGAGACCAGGCCGAGGGTGGCCAGGACCACGCCGGGGATGTCGAGGTTGTTGCTGTTGCGTGCGCCGGCGGGCTCGCGGATGACGAAGAAGGCGCCGGCGGCGGCGACGACGGCGAAGGGGATGTTGACGAAGAACGTCCAGCGCCAGTCGAGGTACTCGGTCAGGAAACCACCGAGGATCAGGCCGACGGCACCGCCGCCACCGGCGATGGCGCCGTAGATGCCGAACGCCTTGGCACGTTCCCGTGCGTCGGTGAACATCACCGCGAGCAGCGACAGCGCGGCGGGCGCGAGTAGCGCGCCGAACGCGCCCTGGAGCCCGCGGGCGCCGAGCAGCATCGCCTCGTTCGCCGCGGCGCCGCCGAGTGCCGATGCTCCGGCGAAGCCGATCAGGCCGATGGTGAAGGCGCGCTTGCGGCCCCACAGGTCCGCGATCCGGCCGCCGAACAGCAGCAGACCACCGAACGCCAGGGCGTACGCGGTGATCACCCACTGGCGGTTGCCGTCGGAGATTCCGAGGTCGGCCTGGGCGGAGGGCAGTGCGATGTTCACGATGGTCGCGTCGAGCACGACCATCAACTGGGCTATGGCGATGAACGCGAGGGCTTTCCAGCGGCGGGGGTCCAGCTGGACCTGGGCCATTTCAGGCATGAATGAACTCTCTAACGGGTGCGAAGGGAGGCGAATCCAGCACGAAAGGTGCCGTTTGGTAATTGGGGGAATCAGATGGCCGCTGTGGTAATGGTCAGGCGCGCCGCCGAAGGTCTTCGAACGTCGCCGCGGTCCCGGGCAGGGTGGAGCGTGCCGGAGCGCGCAGCCCGTCGAGGAAGAGCTGCAGATGGCGGTCCATGAACCGGTCGAGGTTCAGGCACGCCATTCCCGGCAGCGGCCGGGTGAGCTGCGGCAGGGCGATGAGGACGTCACCGGCGGTCACGTCCGGGCGGAGCAGGCCCGAGCCGCGCGCCCGGTCCATGATCTCCTCCAGGGCTCGTTCGAGCCGAACGCGTTTCTCGGCGAGCTCGGCGGCGATCGGCTCGTGACCGCCGGACAGCATCGGGCACAGGGCCGCGATCCGCTCGCCGGCCGCACCGTGCACGAAGCGCTGCAGCGCCTCGAACGGGTCCGGCGCCTCGGCGAGCGCCGACTCGGCAAGCTGCACGACCCGGTTCATGACCTCCAGGGTGACCTGGCGGATCAGCTCCGAGCGGTCGGCGAAGTGCCGGTAGACGGTGGCGTTGCCCACCCCGGCCCGCCGCGCGATCTGGTCGAGGGTCACCTCGGCGCCGTACTCGACGAACGCCTCGCGTGCGGCGGCCACGATGCGCTCCCGGTTGCGAGACGCGTCCGCCCGCAGCCCGGCGGCCCCACTCCGCTCGGCGGTCGTGCCCACGGTGCCCACGGCGGTGCCCCCTTCTGTCGGCTGTCGTACGAACCGGGGAGGGATTCCCCGGTTCCGAGACATAGGGGTAAACGGGGAGTTCGTCCCCGGATATTTCGCGACCCCCGTATGAGCTGCATCACATGCGCATCAGCCGGGCATGGTCGCCGCTGTAGGTGCATGAAGCCCGTGACACGGGTAGGCCCCGCTTCATGATCGTCCTCCTGGGCGGTCGGCGAAAGGTGGCGGAGATGGCGGGGAGGCGGAGGGCTACGGTCGGCCCGGGCGGCAACGACCGGGAGATCCGCGGCGAGTGGCGGCCGCCGGACCAACGCTCCGCGCGGCCCAACCGGCAACCGCAGGCTCCAGGCGGAGGTCATCGCGCCATCAGGAAATTGTCACCGCCACGGTCATTGAGCCGACCGCTGGAACCGCTTGGCGGCCATTCTTTCGTACCCTGATTGCGCTCCTTATCCGGCTTTTCCGTCTCTAGCGATTAATGATCATGCTAACACCGGAAAATTCGGGGTCTGGACGTTGCCGAGGCGGAGTTGTAGAACTTTCTCTCGTGCCCCTGCCGCACACGGAGGTCGAAGGCCACCGGATGCGGTGCGAGGCAAATTCCGACAATTTATCGGAATTCAGTCCGCAGGAGAGAAAGGGAATCACGATGAAGCGTTACGAGACCCCCGCCCTGGTGGCGGCCGGCTCCTTCCGCAAGGCCACCGGCCTGCTCCAGCGGAGCGGCAACGACCGCCTGATCTTCAGCAAGAACTGACGATCAGAGGCCGTTGACCCCACTCATGCCTGAACACAACGGCATGCCGAGCCACGGCGAGGCGTGTTTCGTGGTCCTTCCGGACCATGAGGCCGCCCTCGCCGTGGCTCCGGCCCTCCAGACGCCCACCACCCGGACCCTCGCCCACCCCTCCGGACGGCCCTGGCTGATCGGCCACTGGTCCGACGACGAGATCACCGTCGCCGCGGCGGGGGAGACCCGGCTCGCGATCATCGGCACCTGCCCGATCGGCGCCGAGCGGCTCGGCCAGGAGGCGGCGCGGCTGCGTGACCTCGCTCATCTCGATCAACTCACCCGTACGCTGCCCGGGAGCTTCCATCTGATCGCGGCGCTGGGCGACCGGCTGCGCGTGCAGGGCAGCGCCTCCGGGCTGAGACTGGTGTTCCACACCCGGGCACACGGCCTCACCGTGGCCGCCGATCGTGCCGACGTCCTGGCCGCGCTCCTCGGCGGAGCCCTGGACGAGCGGCAGATCGCGGTGCGCCTGCTCTGGCCGGTGCCGCATCCGCTACAGCACACTCCGCTGTGGCGGGACGTGGCGGCCGTCGAGCCGGGCTGCCACCTCATCGTGGAGCCCGACGGCAGGAGCGTCCGGCTGGGCCGCTGGTGGGCACCGCCGGAACCGGTCCGGCCGCTGGCCGAGGGTGCGGCCGAGGTCGCCTCCGTGCTCACCGAAGCCGTGGCGGCGCGCACCAGTGGCGGCGGCACGGTGAGCTTCGACCTGTCCGGCGGCCTCGACTCGACCTCGCTGTGCTTCCTCGCCGCCGGCCGGCCCGGCGCCAAGATGATCGCCAGTACCTGGCCCGGCCGCGATCCGGCCGACGAGGATCTGGTCTGGGCCCGTCGTGCGGCCGCGCATCTGCCCGGGGTCGAACACGCCGTCTGGCCCGCCGAGGACTCGCCCCTGGTCTACGAGGATCTGCTGGAGATCGACGATCCGCTGGACGAGCCGAGTATCGGCATGATGGACCGTGCCCGGATGCTCAGCCACGTGCCGCGATTGATCGCCATGGGCAGCCGCCTGCACGTGACGGGCATCGGCGGCGACCATGTCGCCTGGTGCTCGGAGGCCTACTACCACGGGTTGCTGCGCAGGCGTCCGCTCCTCGCGTTGGGCCGGTTGCGCGGCTTCCGCGCCCTGTTCCACTGGCCGGCCGGTCCGATGGCACGCGCGCTGGCCGACGGACGTTCCTACCGCCGCTGGCTGGCGGACGCCGTTGACGATCTCCGTGCCCCCGGGCCGGCCCACGTCGCCGAGACACTGGGCTGGGGCGGCCGGCCCCGGATGTTCGACTGGGTCACCCCCGAGGCGGTACGGGCGGCGGGTGAGGTGGTCAGGGAGGCGGCCGCCACGGCCGAACCGCTGGCACCCGACCGGGGGCTGCACGCCGACCTGCACGCGATCCGCGACTGCACCAGGATCATCCGGCAGTGGGAGCAGATGAGCCGCCGGGCAGGTCTTCCGATGACCTCACCGTTCCTCGACGACCGGGTGATCGAGGCGTGCCTGTCCGTGCGCCCGGAGGACCGGGTCACGCCGTGGCGCTACAAGCCGCTCCTCGTCGCGGCGATGCGCGGGGTCGTACCGGACGAGTGCCTCCAGCGGACGAACAAGGCGGAGGCCTCGATGGACGCCGCGGACGGCCTGCGCCGGCACGGCGGCGATCTGCTCGCACTGTGGGAGGACTCCCGCCTGGCCCGGCTGGGGCTGGTGGACGCGGCCCGGCTGCGGGAACTGGCCGCCCGCCCGGACACTCCCGAACTCCGCGACGGCATCTTGTACTCGACCATCGGGTGCGAGGTCTGGCTGCGCACCCTCGCCGCGCGCGGCAGCGGGTCGCCGGCCGGCTTGCCATGAGATTCGACATGAGATCCGACATGAGACCCCGATGAGAGAGGAGAACTCCGGATGAGCCTGCGGCTTCGCGCCGACGTGTCCACGACGGACACCGAGTACGGTGCGGTTCTACTGGACGAACGCAGCGGGGACTACTGGCAGCTCAATCCGACCGGTGCCCTGATCCTCGTCCGGTTGCTGGCGGGGGACGACCCGGCGCAGGCCGCGGCGGCGCTGGCCGCGGAGTACGACGTCGATGAGGCGCGGGCGCTGCTGGACGTGACCGCGCTGCTGGAGGGGCTCCGCTCGGCCCGGCTGGTGACGTCGTGACCACACCGAGCGCGCTGCACCGGCCCACCGACATCTCGCGGAGCCACCGCCTGGCGGCCCGGGTCGCCGTGGCAGCGGCGTTCCTGCTCGCGCGGCTGCCACCGCGCCGCATCCGGGCGGTCTGCGCCCTGCTGAGCAGGGGCGCGGCTCCCGCCACCTACGCGGAGGCGAAGGCCGCCCGCGATGCCGTGCTCGCGGTCAGCCTCACCTGTCTCGGCACGCACGGGTGCCTGCCGAGGTCGCTGGCCACGACGCTGCTGTGCCGGATGGCCGGGGTGTGGCCCACCTGGTGCGTCGGCGCCCGGATGATGCCTCCGTTCGGCGCACACGCCTGGGTGGAGGCGGACGGCAGGCTCGTCGACGAGCAGGGGCCCGAGGGCTACTTCAGCCCGCTGATGTCCGTACCGCCACGCCGTGGGCGGTGACGGGAGCGCCCCGGCGGCGGGCAACCGGGCCGGGCTGCGCGACATCCTGAGCCTGACGGCCGGGCACCGCGGTGCCGTCACCGCCGCCATGGCCCTGACGCTGACGGCGTCGGCGCTGGGCCTGGCGCAGCCGCTGCTCGTCAAGCAAGTGATCGAGTCGGCGGGTGCCGGGCCGGTGGCGTGGCCGGCGGTCACCGTGCTGATCACGTTGTTCGTCGCCCAGGCGCTGGTCGGGGGATGCGTCCGGTACGTTCTCGCCCGTACCGGCGAGGGGATCGTGCTCGGTGTCCGCGTTCAGGTGGTCGACCGGCTGCTGCGGCTTCGCATGCCCGTGTACGACCGGCACCGGATCGGTGACTTGATCAGCCGGGCGGGCGTCGACACCGTCGCGCTGCGCCAGGTGGTCGCCACCGGGTTCACCGACGCCGCGACGGGCTGTGTCGGCCTGGCCGGGGCGGTGGCCTTGATGATCTGGCTGGACTGGGTGCTGTTCGTCCTGGTCGCCTCGCTGGTCGCCGTGGCCGGCTCGCTGCTCGGGCTCGCCCTGCGCGGCATCCGGGCGGCATCGCTGGACGGCCAGGCCGCGACCGGCGAGATGGCCGCCGACCTGGAACGGGCGCTCGGTGCGATCCGGACCGTCCGTGCCTCCCGGGCCGAGGCTCGGGAGTCCGGGCGTATCGCGGGGCGGGCGCGATCGGCGTACGCCGCGAACGTGCGGATGGCCGGCTTCGACGCGGTCGCCTCGCCGGCCGGCGACCTGGCGGTCACCGGCTCGTTCCTGCTGGTGCTGCTGGTCGGCGGGATGCGGGTCGCGGCCGGCACCGGGTCGGTCGCCGACCTGGTCGCCTTCCTGCTCTACATGGTCTACCTGACCGGACCGCTCGGCTCGATCTTCGAGGCCGTCAGCATCATGCAGCAGGGGACCGGCGCGGTGCACCGGATCAACGAGGTGCTCGCGTGGCCCCCGGAGGACGACGACGGGGTGCCCGGACCGGCGAGACCCGGCGGCGCGGCGGCGCTGGAATTCCACGACGTGTGGTTCGGCTACGAACCGGGACGGCCGGTGCTGTGCGGGGTGTCGTTCCAGGTGCCCCGGCGCGGCCATCTCGCGCTGATCGGCCCCTCCGGAGCCGGAAAGTCGACCGTCTTCGCGCTGGTCGAGCGGTTCTACGATCCCGATCACGGCCGGATCCTGGCCGGGGGCACCGACCTGCGCGGCCTGGACCGGGCCGCCCACCGATCCGGGATCGGCCTGGTGGACCAGGACTGCCCGATCCTGCACGGCACCCTCCGCGACAACCTCGCCTACGCCGTGCCGGACGCGACCGGGGCCGAGCTCGACCGGGTGGTCGAGCTGGCCAATCTGACCGGGCTGGTGGCCCGGTTGCCGCAGGGGCTCGACACCCCGGTGGGCGAGCGCGGCACGGCGCTGTCCGGGGGCGAGCGCCAGCGGGTCGCGATCGCCCGCGCCCTCCTCGCCCGGCCTGCCCTGCTGCTCCTCGACGAGCCCACCTCGCACCTGGACGCCGAGAACGAGGCCGCGCTGCGCGGCACGATCGACCAGGTGGCCGCGGAGTGCGCGCTCATGGTCATCGCACACCGCTTCACCACCATCCGGACCGCGGCCCAGATCATCGTGCTCGACCAGGGCACCGTCACGGCCGCCGGCACCCACGACGACCTGATGACCGCCAGCGGCTATTACCGCGGCCTCGCCGCCGAATGGCTCGGCCCCCGCGACCCGGTGCGCTGACCGTCCGCCGCCTTCGCAGCGGCCGTGGCCGCGGCGGCGTGGCGGTCGTCGAGGCCACCGTGCGGGGGCGTTGGCCGTCGCGCGGCACGCGCGCGCGGCGGCGGCGGCGATACGGGATGTGGGCCACTCGTTTGCAGGCGGGCGCGTGGTCGAACATGATTGACCTCCGCGAAGAGATGCGCCGGCGCCCGTCTCCTGCGGACAGGTCTCGAGGAGGGAGCGGCCCAGTGAGACACGTGCCGCTGGAGATCACGGCCCGTACCTGCGATGGCCGGCTGGTCGTCACGGTGACCGGCGATCTGGACATGGCCACCGCCGACAAGCTGCGCGGCTACGTCGCCGGCCACACCGCCGGCCTGCCGGCCTCCCGGGTGCTGCTGGACCTGGGCGGGCTGGCGTTCTGTGACTCCGCGGGGCTGAGCGCGCTGGTCGGGGTGTGGAAGGACCAGCGCGAGAGCGGCGGCACGGTCGTCCTGGTCGCGCCGCGCCCCTCACTGGTCAAGATCCTGCGCGCCACGGGCCTGGACACCCGGCTGCGCTGCCACCCGACCCTGGCCGATGCCCTGCAGGATCCCCAGGACCGGGAGCGCCCCGGTGCCCCGGAGCCGGGGTGACCGCTCGCCGGCCCTCCACGAGGCCCTCCCCGCGGAGGGCCGAGCGGGGCGCCCGCCGGGGTCAGGCTTTGCGGCCGATTCCGCAGAGGGCGTCGACCTGCTGGGAGGCGCCGCTGATGTTGGTGGGGTCCGGCCGCCACATCGTGGGGGCCACGACTCCGGGCTCGACGAGTTCCAGGCCGTCGAAGAAACCGGCGATCTGCTGCGGGCTGCGCAGGTGGTACGAGCTCGCCGAGGTGGCGTTGTAGGTCGCGATGGCCTGGTTCAGCGTCGGGCTGGTGTCGGTGCCGTCGCTGAGCGCCAGGTAGCTGCCGGGCGGCAGGGCATCCAGCAGCCGGCGCACGATGGCGTGCGGATCGTCGGTGTCGGGAAGCTGCCCGGCGATCCCCAGCATCATGAGCGCGACGGGCCGGCTGTAGTCGAGGGTGGCGGCCGCAGCCCGCAGGATCTCCTCGGGGTCGCGCACGTCGGCTTCGACGTAGTCGGTGACGCCGGGCGGGGCGCTGGTGAGCAGCGCCTGGGCGTGCACCAGGACCAGGGGGTCGTTGTCGACGTAGACGATGCGCGAGTCGGGCGCCACCTGCTGGGCGACCTCATGGGTGTTGTCGGCGGTGGGCAGGCCGGTGCCGATGTCCAGGAACTGGCGAATGCCTGCTTCGCCGGCCAGATACCGTACGGCGCGGGCGAGGAACTGGCGCTGCAACCGGGCGAGCATGGCGATGTCGGGGAACATCCGCAGGATCAGGTCGCCGACCTCGCGGTCCGGGGCGTAGTGGTCCTTGCCACCGAGCAGGTAGTTCCACACCCGGGCGGAATGCGCGACCGACGTGTCGATCCTGGGCTTGGGGCCGGGGGCGGGCGCACCATCGGTCACAGATTTTCTCCGGTCTGCACGGCTTTGGACGGACTCTGGTAAGAGTAGCCTCCCGCGGCCCTCAAGATCGGCAAATGCCGGCGAACGACCCCGCATTCACCTGGGCGGATCCGGCGGGCCGCCGGATGGCCCCCGCCGACGGCGGCGGTCGCGTACCCGCACCGGGGCCGCTCGGCGGCGCCGCCGGTGCCGGGTCGGTGCCGGGGCGGCGCCGGGAAAATCCGTTGACTCCGCCGGGACGTGATATGGATCCTGGTATTCACCAAGGGCGGGATCTGCTCCCGGCTCACCCGGCGGAGATCACAGGTTCGGATCCTGTCGTTCCGGCGGAAGGCATGGCTCTTTAGCTCACCTGGTAGAGCGCCCGGTCGAAGCCCGGGAGGACGAGGTTCGACACCTCGAGGAGCCACCGCTGCTTCAGCGCCCGCTGGACCAAGTACACGATCGGCGATGCGGGGACCCGAGGCCGCGGCCGGTGCGCCGCGGTGACCTCAGTGGCCGATGACGAGCCGTACGGCCCCCTCGAACTCGGGCTGGGTGCGGTGGAAGCCGTACCGCTCGTCCCAGGTCCCCGTGGCGAGATCGGCGGCCAGGGCCTGGACGGCGCGCTCCTCCACGCCCGGCGCGAGGAGGCTCCACGTGGACTGGGCCCGCCGGACGGCCGGGTCCAGCAGGTCTTCGGGCCGGGCGTAGAAGGCCTCGGCGAAGCCGTCGACGCAGTCGGCCGGGATGGGCACGGGGCGGACCTCGGTGCGCGGGCCGAGCGCCGCGGTGATGGTGCCGATGGAGGGGCAGCGTGCCGCGTCGACCTGCCCGAGCTCCGGGGCGTAGTCCAGGAGCCAGAACCGGCCCAGCGCGGCGGGGTCGAAGGTCAGCACCACCACCGGGCCCCGGGCGACCCGCCGCATCTCCCGCAGCCCGGCCACCGGGTCCGGCCACTGGTGAACGGTGACCATCGCCATGGCCGCGTCCACGGCGTCGTCGTCGAAGGGCAGCGCCTCGGCGATCCCGTGGATGGCGGGCGCCAGATGCGGCGGGCGCTGGCGGCGCATCTCCGGGGACGGCTCGATGGGCAGGACATGCCGGCCGGGCGGTTCGTACGAACCCGCGCCCGCGCCGACGTTCACCACCGTCCGGGCCTCGCCGAGGGCCGCGTGCACCAGTGCCGCGATCCGCGGATCGGTCCGCCGGTGCCGTGCGTAGCCCACTCCGATGCGTCCGTAGTCCGCAATACCGCTCGGTGTCGTCATCGTCCCCCCTCTGCGCTGGGGAGATCGTACTGTCCGCGTGCCGGTCAGGTGTCGATCGCCATGGGGTCCGGGCTGTGCTCGGTGGCGAGGCGGGCCAGCTCGACGCGGGAGCCGATGCCGAGTTTCCGGAAGACCTGGCGGAGGTGGAACTTGACCGTGTGGGAGGAGATGAACATCTGGGTGGCGATCTGCGGGTTGGTCAGGCCGCGGGCGACGAGCGCGGTCACCTTGCGTTCGGTGTCGGTGAGGCTGGCCCAGCCGGAGTCCGGCCGTTCCGCGCTGGTCCAGTGACGGCGTCGCACGCCCAGCTCGCGCAGCCTGGCGCGGATCCGGGCCGCGTCCCGCAGCGCGCCGGTGCGCTGGTATCCGTCCAGCGCCTGTTCGAGGCTGCGGACCGCGGCCTCGTGGCCGGAGCCGCCGTCACCGGCCGTGCGGGCGAGCAGGACGCCGAGGTCCTCGGCGGCGGAGGCCCTGCTCCACGCTCCCAGGTAGGAGGCCGCGGCGCGGGCCAGGGCCGTGGCGTCGTCGCGCAGGATGCCGTGCGCGTGCGCGGCCGAGGCGGCGAGCGTGGGGAAGTCCGGGTTGCCGCGGGCGAGGTGCTCGGCGGTGGCGGTGACGGTCTCGGCGCCGGAACGATCCCCGGCGGCGAGCGCGACCCGGGTCAGCCAGGCCGCGGCGTCGGCCTCCACCATGAGCAGCCAGCGCCGTTTCCTGGCATCGGTGTAGGGGGTGCCGAACGTCTCCCGGGCCCGCTGCGCGCCGCCCCCGGCCTCGGCGACCATCGCCATGGCCCAGTTGCCCCACACGTTTCCGTACATCACGCCCTGGCCGGCCTGATGCTGGGCCTCATAGTGCTCGACGTGCCTGGCCGCGGTGTCGAGGTCACCGCGGCGCACGGCGACGATGGCGAGCACGGAGATCCCCAGCAGGACATAGGCGCGCACACCGAGATCGTCGGCCATGGCCAGGCCGGCCTCCGCCTCCGCGGCGGCGTCCTCGAGCCGGTCCGCGGCGAGCCGCAGCCGGGCCCGGAAGAGCGAGGGATTGGCGGCGTGCGCGGTGTGCCCGAGCGTGGTGATCTCGTCGTCGGCGGCCCGCAGGACGGTCTCCGCCTCGTCCAGCCGCCGCAGGTTGGTGAGCAGCGCGGCCAGGTCCAGGCGTGGGTGGGAGTGCTGGACCCGGATCGGCCCGGCGTTCGCGATGCGGGCGGCTTCGCGGGTGTGACCGATCGCGTCGGCGGCCCGCCCCTCCGTCCAGGCGATGTGGGTGAGCAGCGTGTGGGCCCCGACCACGGCGGAATGGCTGCGGCCCGCCCCGCCGGTCAGGACCTCTTCGGCCCGCTCCCGCCCCCGCGCGTAGTCGAAGCCGACGAACAAGCCCCGGAACACCACGTGCTCGGCGAGGTCACGCAGCTCGTCGGGGAGGTCGTGCTCGGTGAGCACCTTCTCGGCCTCGGCCACCGCCTCGGCCGGGTGACCGGCCAGCATCAGGACGTACGACAGCTCGTAGCGCAGACGGGCGGCCTGGCCGGGCTCCGTGGTCTGGTCCAGCACGGTGCGGGCGAGCTCGGACGCCTCCGACAGCCGTCCTCCGGCCGTCAGGGCGTAGACGGCGGTCACCGTACGGTCGAACCGGCCCGGATCGGCGGGCAGGGTGAGCTCGAGCGCGCGGACGGCGAGGTCGGCCGCGGTCTGCGGGGACGATGCCAGCACCTCGCCCACCGCCCGGTCGAGACCGGCGAGAGCGTGCGAGTCGCCCTGCCGGACGTACCGCATCAGGTGTGCGGCGGCGGGAATGGCCGAACCGCCCCGATTCAGCAGCATCGCCCCGGCCTGCCGGTGCAGGGCCAGCCGTATCGGTTCGGAGATGGTCTCGGTCACGGCCCGCCACAGCAGATGGTGCCGGAACGTCAGCAGGTCCCCGGCCGGTATCACGACCGCCGCCGCTTCCGCCTCCTCCAGGGCCGGCAGCAGCTCGCCGGTGGAGCGGCCGAGCATCTCGGCCAGATCGTCGACGGAGAACGAGCGCCCGAGGACGGCCGCGACCTGCAGGAGATGGCGGGTGTGCGCGGACAGCCGGCTCAGCCGGCCGCGCACGATCGCCTGGATTCGCAGCGGCACCTGCCGTGAGATCAGCCGTGCCCGGCCGTCCGCCACGGCGACCCCGCCTTCGTCCTGGAGTCCCTCGAACAGCTCGACGAGCAGGTACGGATTGCCCCCGGCCTCGGCCGCCAGCGCGAGCAACGCGGGATCCGGCGCCGCACCGAGGACATCGGCGACGACTTCGGCCATGGCCCCAGAGTCCAGCGCGTCCAGGCCGATCCGGGTCGCCCCGTCGTGTTCCAGAACGTCGTACAGCCGGTCCATGCCGGGCTCGGAGACCCCGGTGAGCGTCCGGGACAGGATCCACACCAGCGGGTAGGAGGCCAGCTCGGGTATCAGCGACCGCAGCGCCAGCAGGGTCGTCGGGCCGGCCCAGTGCAGGTCGTCCAGCGTGATCAGCACCGGACCGCGTCCGACCCGTTCCTCGAGCCGGGCCTGTAACTGCTCGACCAGCCACAGCCGTACGTCGATCGCCTCGGAGTGCACGCCCGCCCCGGCCTCCCGCAGGGACTGAGGGGACTCCCCGAGCGCCGACATCAGCGGCTCCAGCGGCCTCAGCCGGCTCGGCTCGTCGGCCGTTCCCCGGGCCAGCACGAACCCTCGCTCCGCGGCGGCGTCGATCGCCTCGCGGAGCAGCCGGCTCTTGCCCATGCCCGACGGGCCCTCGACCAGCAGCACCCCGCCCCGGCCGCCCTCGGCCGCCCGCAGCAGGCCGGCGACGGCCTGCCACTCCCGGCTCCGGCCACGCCAACCGCGCCGCGACGATCCGCCGGGGTCGTCTCCGGCCGCGGTATCCGATGCGGACGGCGAGGCGTCCGCCGTGGGTTCATGAGACACCAGGCCTATAACTTACCTGGTCAACCCTGGTATTTGACTCCGGCGGGAGGTCTCTGGGACCGGCTTTACCGGCGTGGCGCGCTCAGATGGCGGCCGGGAGGGCGGAGCCGGTCGGTGGGGAGGTACGCGAGAGGGGGAGACGGAGGGTGAAGCGTGCACCCCCGGTGGGGGAGGTGCCGACCTGGAGTGTGCCGCCGTGAGCGTGGGCGATGTCGCGGGAGATGGCCAGGCCGAGGCCGGCGCCGCGTTGGTCGCGGGTGCGGGGGGTGCCCAGGCGGGTGAAGCGCTGGAAGATGCGCTCGCGGTCGGCGGGGTCGATGCCTTCTCCGTCGTCGGTGACGGTGAGTTCGGCGCCGTCGTGGTGGCGGCGGACGCGGAGGTGCACGGTCTGGTCGGCGTGGCGTTGGGCGTTGTCGAGCAGGTTGGTCAGGATGCGCGTGAGGTGGCTGGGGACGGCGTTGACGATGACGTGCGGTTCAAGGTGGAGCTGGACGGTGACGCGGTCGGTGCGGCGGGTGGCCTCGGTGCGGGCGAGGGCGGCGAGGTCGAAGTGCTGGAGTTCGTCGGGCAGGCCGGTCTCGGCTCGCGAGAGCAGGAGCAGGTCGGTGACGATGCTGTCGAGACGGTCGAGGTTCTTGAGGGTGCGTTCGATGAGGTCGGGCAGGTCGGTCTGGTCGGGGTGCAGGCGGGCTTCCTCGAGTTCGGTGCGCAGGCCGGTCAGGGGGTTGCGTAGTTCGTGGGAGGCGTTGGCGGCGAACTGGCGGCGGCGGCGGATCTCGCGCTCCAGTTCCAGTTCGCGCTCGCGCGCGGTGCCGGTGGCGGCCCGGCCGCGCTGCCGGATCCCGCCCGCGCCGGTGCCCGTGGTGGTGGCGGTGGGGCGGCGAGCTTGGTGATCGTGTAGGTCGGTCAGGGATGTCATGTCGGACCCCTTCTGCTTCGATCGGGCTGTGTCCCTGCCATGTGCACGGCCATCGGGACTACCACTCGCATCCTGACCCCCGCCCACGGCCCCCCACACCAGCCAACCGGCTAGGTACTCATCCGCCCGCCCTGCCCACCCCTCACGAGCGCGACCTGGCGGTCAGGACGCGGGCCGCACCGATCCGAGGCGCCCGGCCAGGAACTCCTGCTCGGCGGCGTTGTCGCTGAGCGCCAGCGCGGCGCGGTAGGCGTCGGCCGCCTCCGCGTGCCGGCCCAGGCGGTACAGCAGGTCGGCCTTGGTCGCCGGCAGGTAGCGGTAACCGGCCAGTCGCCCGTCGCGTTCGAGCCCCTCGACGTCCGCCAGCGCGGCCGCCGGCCCGTCGACCATCGAGACCGCCACCGCGCGGTTCAGCGCGACGACGGGCGACGGCCAGACCCGCAGCAGCTCGTCGTAGAGCGTGCGGATCTGCGGCCAGTCGGTCTGCTGGTAGGCCGGGGCCTGCGCGTGCAGCGCGGCGATCGCCGCCTGCAGCGTGAAACGCCCGGGCGGGCCGGCGCGGAGCGCGGCCACCACCAGGCCGTCGGCCTCGGCGATGAGCTCGCGGTCCCAGGCCGAGCGGTCCTGCTCCCGCAGGCGCAGCAGCCGGCCGTCCGCGTCGGTGCGGGTGGCGCGGCGCGCGTGGTGGACGAGCAGCAGCGCCAGCAGACCGGCGGCCTCACGCTCATCCGGCAGCAGCAGGCGCAGCATGCGGGCCAGGTCGAGCGCGCGTCCGGTGAGCTCGTCGCGCACGAGGTCCTGACCCGAGGGGGCGGTGTGACCGGTGGCGTAGAGCAGGTGGATCACGGTCAGCACCGCGTCGACGCGCTCGGGCAGCCCGTCGGCGGACGGCACGGTGTAGGGGATGCGCGCGGCGGCGATCTTCTTCTTGGCCCGGGTGAGGCGGGCGGCCATCGTCGCCTCGGCGACCAGGAACGCCTGCGCGATGTCCGGGGTCGCGACGCCGCACACCAGCCGCAGCGTGAGCGCGATCTGTGCCTCCTGGGCCAGGGCCGGATGGCAGCAGGTGAAGATCAGCCGCAGGCGGTCGTCGGGGATGGCGCCGGGCTCGGGCGTCCCGGTGTCCTGGGGTTCCACCAGCAGCGGCAGCCTGGTCTGGAGGGCCTGCCGGCGGCGCAGTGCGTTCAGCGCGTTACGTCGCGCGACGGTCGTCAGCCAGGCGCCCGGCCGGTCGGGCACGCCGTCGCGCGCCCACGTCCGCAGCGCCTGGACGTAGGCGTCCTGCACGGCCTCCTCGGCGGCATCGAGGTCGCGGGTCACGCGCACCGTCGCGGCGAGCACGTAGGCCCACTCGCGACGGTGCGCGCCGGCGACGGCCCGCTCGACCTCGGTCAGCTCGCCTCCAGGACCTCGAAGCCGATCAGCGGCCGGACCTCGACACCGCCGTCGACGATCGGTGTCAGCCTGGCCAGTGCCAGCGCGTGGTCGAGGTCGCGCGCCTCGATCACGAAGACCCCGGCCAGCGCCTCCTTGGTCTCGATGAACGGGCCGTCCGTCACCAGGCCGCCGCGGATCGCGGTCGCCGTCGCGGTCTGCTCCAGCGCGATCCCTGCGACGATCCGGCCGCCCTGCTCGGCGATCCGGCCGGGCAGCCGCCCGTGGGCCTCCATGATCTCCGGCGGGATCTCGGCCACGCCGCCGGGCGTCTCACGCTCGAAGATCAGAACCGCGTACTGGGCCATCGCGGGGGAGTTCTCGGCCATGTCGGATGCCTCCGTCACTCGTCGTCGGGAGCCGCACCGTACGGCTCCTCCACTATCAACGACATCCGGGATCCGCCGAAATCGACAGCCGGCGTGAAGAAGTTTCGCCGGTCCGTCGCCGGTGGCCGGGCCTGGTGCGACACGGAACCGATCCGAATCGTCGTGACGAGGACCCCGCGGTGCCCGGGGTCACCCGAGGGTCACCGCTCGACCGGGCCGTCCGCCGAGGCCGGCCAGTCCCAGTGCGGCACCTCGCGCAGCGGATGCAGCTGATCGTCGCTCTCGGCATGGGAGTTCTGCACCGCCACCCGGGACCCGAACTCCACGTGCGAGCGCAGCGCCTCACGGAACGGCGGATCCGCGGGCAGCCCGGCCTCGTCGGCCGCCGCCAGATACAGCTCGACGAACCGCCGCCGCTGCGCCTCGTTGATCTTCAAGCCCCGGTGCGCCGCGATCAGTCCCGTGAACCCGCCCATCTCGCGGGTGAAGGTGTCGGGGCCGCCGAAGGTCTCGGCGCTGAAGGCGGTCAGATGCGCGACGTGTTCCGGGCGTCCGGCGCCGAACAGGGGCTGGAGCAGCGGGTCCGCCAGAACGCTGCCGTAGAAGACGTCGATGAATCGGTGCAGGCCTTCCTGACCACCGGCATGCTCGAAAAGCGTTACCATAATTACATCATTACACTACCGGCAGGGCGTCGGCCAGACCCAATGACGATCTTCAACGCGCGGCCCATCGAGGCGCGGTGAGTTAAGGAAATATTTGCCAGACAATTTCCAGGCTCTTGCAACCCATGTGTTAGGAAGACCCGCCATCCTTGCTGGGATGAACTGGAAGTCCTCCACCAACGACGCCGTCCGCCGGGCGACGGGGTACCGGCTCGTCCGCGACCAGCGCGGGCCCGCCCTCCCATTGCCTGATCAGAGCAACCGCCATCTCGTCGCACCGATCTTCATCATCTCCTCCGTGCGCTCGGGGTCCACGCTGCTGCGGTCGATCATGGGCGGGCACTCCCACCTCTACGCGCCGCACGAGCTGCACCTGCGGGATCTCCAGGTCGATCTGACCACCGACTACGTCACGGAGTCGATGAAGGCCCTCGGGCTGGACAAGCGGGAGCTGGAGCACCTGCTGTGGGACTGCATGCTGGCGCGTGAGGTCGCCAAGGCCGGCAAGAAGCATCTGCTCAACAAGACCCCGCACGATGTGTTCATGTGGCGCCGCATCGAGGGCTGCTGGCCGGACGCGCGGTTCGTCTTCCTGCAGCGGCACCCCTACGCCGTCGTGCGCTCCTGGCACGCCGCCCGGCCGCAGTGGAGCCTGGACGAGGCGATCGACAGTTCACTGAAGTACATGGAGGCGGTCGAGGAGGCGCGCACGTCGCGCCCCGGCATCACGGTCCGGTACGAGGACCTCACCGCGGACGCCGAGGCGGTCTGCGGCAGGGTCTGCGAGTACCTCGGCATCGAGTGGGAGCCGGACATGCTGGACTACGCCAAGAACGACCATGACACGTTCCGGGCCGGCTTCGGCGACTGGACGAAGAAGATCCGCTCAGGTCGGGTCCAGCCGGCCGCGCCGCTGCCGGATCCGGCCGAGATCCCCCCGCGGCTCAAGGACATCTGCGCCGCCTGGGGGTACGTCTAGGGGCCGAGGTCCACGTCGTCCACCGGCGGGCGAGGTGCGGCACGGCGCCGGTGAACCACCGGTACGTCGTGGCCGGCGGCACCGGCTCGTGCGGAGCCCGGGGTCGTCCTGATTGGACGGGGGAAAAGCGCGTGAAGGGCGCGCTCCGGGGGAGGGGGGCCAGAGACGGCGTCGCCGTCGCCTGGTTGAGGAGGACCTCATGACTTCCGCCGCACGACCTCCTGGTGCCGGCGACGGCGCCGAGCCCGCGCCGCGGCCGGCGCAGGGTGTCCCGCCCGCGCAGGGCACCCAGCCCGCGCAGCCCGCTCCCGCTCCCGCGCAGGCCGCTCCCGCCGCGCAGGGCGGTACGGGGGTGCGACCTGCTCCGAGGCTGGAGCAGCACCGGGTGACCGGCACCCGGATCGGCGGGATCTGGATCGCGAGCATCCTGTTCGCGATCGTGCTGCTGCTACTGCTGATCTTCATCCTGCAGAACGGCAAGAGCGTCGAGATCTCGTTCTTCGGGCTGCACGGGCACATCCCGCTCGGCGTCGCGCTGCTGCTGTCGGCCGTTCTGGGCGTGCTGCTGGTGGTGATCCCGGGCACCGCCAGGATCGTGCAGTTGCGGATCGTCGCGCGGCGGCACCGTGGCCAGGACGCCGCCCGCCTGAGCAGGCCGGCGGAGACGCCGCGGCAGGCTCCGGGCCCGGGCGGACCCGCCCCCGGCGCGCCGGCACGGCCGCCCGGCGCGTGACCGGATCCGGATGATCGCGCGGTGATCGGCGCGGCTCACCCGGGACGCCGGCCGGACCGACGGGCTCCCGTCCGGGCGAGGCGCTGATCCGGCCGGAGCGGTCAGTGCGCGCGGGCGGCCCTCCTGGAACGCCTGGGAGGGCTCTTCGCGGGGGCGGTGCCGGCCGACCGGCAGGACCGGGTGGCCGCCACCTCGCCGGCCGGTCCCGTATCGGCCGTCCGCGCGCCGGTGGGCTCGGTGCCCGGCAGCGGCAGCCGCAGGACGAACCGGGCGCCTCGTGGCGAGGGCTCGACGCGCACCGAACCCTCATGGGCGTGGGCGATGTCGCGGGAGATGGCCAGACCGAGTCCGCTGCCACCGGAGTCCTGTGCGACGGGCGTCGTCCAGGCGGGTGAAACGTTCGAAGACCCGCTCCCGGTCGGCCGGCGCGATCCCGGCCCCGTCGTCGACCACGGCCACGACGGCCTGACCGTCCGCGGATTCGACGAAGACGCGCACGCCGGTGTCGGCATGCCGGCGCGCGTTGCCCAGCAGGTTGCCCAGAACCCGGATCAGCTGAACGCGGGAACCGAGGACGCGCACGTCGCGGGCCGCGTGGACGGACACCGGCACATCGTGGATCTGGGCCGCTTCCTGGGCCACCAGCGTGCCGAGGTCGACGATCTCGTACGGTGCCGGATCGGCGGCGTGCAGCCGGGCCATCAGCAGGAGGTCCTCGATGATCGCCTCGAGCCGGCCGGTGGTCGAGAGCGCCGCTCGGATGGTGTCGTGCGGATCGACGTCGTCGGGGTGGAGCAGCGCCTCCTCCAGCTGGACGCGCAGGCCGGTGATCGGGGTCCTGAGCTCATGGGAGGCCGTGGCGGCGAACCGGCGCTGCTCCTCGACCGCCCGAGCAGGCACCACGTCATCCAGGCCGTGAGACCCACGATGAGGAGGGCGGCCGAGCCGAGGACGTACTCCAAGTGGTGCCCGGCCAGGAGGGACCGGATCGCCAGGTCCGCGCTGACGCCCACCGCGGTCAGGGTGACCAGTAACAGCGTGGTGATGGCGACCGTGAGGCGGGCCCGGATCGAGTGAGGCCGCCGCATCGGCGTCACGAGCTTCCGCGTCGCGTGGCTGGTCCAGCGTCTTCGGCGCCCCGCACTTTCAGCAGGGCGGTGTGCTCGGTGAACGGCGGGACCAGCGGTCTCTCGGCGATGGCGCACCTCCTTCGCTAGCGGAGAACGATCGTTCTCCGCTCTGTGCCCTACACTAGGAGAACGATGGTTCTCGCGCAAGGAGGTGGTCATGGACAATGAGACGGCCGAGCTGCACGCCCTGGACGCGGCGGAATCGCTGTTCTACGAGAAGGGCGTGCAAGCGGTCGGCATGGACGAGGTACGCGCCGCCTCGGGTGTCTCCCTCAAGCGCCTCTACGGGCTCTTCCCGTCCAAGGCCCATCTGGTCGAGGCGTACCTGCGGCGGCGGGACACCCAGTGGCGCCGCCGGCTCGCGGAGTACGCCGACGAGCGGCCCTCGCCCGAGGAGCGCATCCTCGCGGTCTTCGACTGGTTGTACCTGTGGTTCAGCGAACCCGACTTCCGCGGCTGTGCCTTCATCAACTCCTTCGGGGAGCTCGGTGCCAGCACGCCGGCCGTGGCCGACATCGCCCGGTTCCACAAGAACGAGTTCCGCCGGTACGTCGCCGGCCTGGTGGCGGCCGCCAGGCGTCCCGCCTGGCTCACCGACCACCTCGTCCTGCTCGCCGAAGGGGCGATGACCACCGCCGCGATCTCGGCGTCCGCCGAACCGGGACGCCACGCCCGGGAGGCCGCGCGCATCCTGCTGCGGACCTGCGCTGCGGAAGGCTGAGCGGGCGCGTGCCGCCCGGCGGCCCGCTGACCTTCGTCTCGCCGCACCAGGCCGAATCAGGGGAGGACCCATGCCCGCAGTCGACGTCCGGCCGCTGCCCGCCGCCGCGAGCACCGACACCGCCGTCATGGAACAGGTCACCGAGCTGGTCAACCGGGTCTACTCGGCCGCCGAAGAAGGTCTGTGGATCGCCGGCGCCGCCCGTACCACCGTCGGTGAGATCGCCGGCCTGACCCGGGCGGGCGAGATCGCCGTGGCCCGGCTGGACGGGCGGATCGCCGGCTGCGTCCGGGTCCGGCGGCTCGACGGCGGCACGGGCGAGTTCGGCATGCTCGCCGCCGACCCCGGCCACCGCGGCTCCGGCGTCGGCCGGGAACTGGTCCGCTTCGCGGAGCGGACGTGCCGGGAGGGCGGGCTGTCGGTCATGCAGCTGGAGTTGCTGGTTCCCCGGGCCTGGGCACATCCGTCCAAGGAGTTCCTGGCCGGCTGGTACACCCGGATCGGCTACCGGGTGGTCCGCAGGGGGACCATCGACGAGTCCCACCCGCACCTGGCTCCGTTGCTGGCCACGCCGTGCGACGTCGTGATCTACCACAAGGCCCTGGACGGCTCGGCGGTGGCCGGGCCGGACGCGTCCTGACCGGCCGGGAGGCGCATGGGGCCGGGACGTCCCGGGCGGGGGCCGGCCGCCGGAGATCAGTCGGCCCGCACGGAGTCCTCGGTCCCGAGCGGGGACGGCGCCGGGGGCGGGCCGGTCCGCCGCAGGCGCAGCACGAAGCGGGCCCCTCGCTCGCTGTCCTCGATGGTCAGCGTGCCACCGTGCACCTCGGCGATCTGCCGGGCGATCGCCAGGCCCAGTCCGCTGCCCCCGGAGTCCCGGGTGCGGGAGGTGTCCAGCCGGGTGAACCGCTTGAAGACCTCCTCGCGCAGCTCGGCGGGGATCCCGGCGCCGTCGTCGGCCACCTCCAGGATCGCCGACGGGCCGTCGCCTCGCACGGTCACCATGATCTGCGTGAGCGCATGCCGCTCGGCGTTGTCCAGCAGGTTGGCCAGCAGCCGGGCGACCCGCAGCCGGTCGCACTGGGCGAACACGTTCTTCTCCACGTCCCGGACGATCTTCATCGTGGAGGTGCGGCGGTCCAGTTCCGCCTCCACCAGCCCGCCCAGATCGGTCACGTCGCACGTGAGCGACACGCCCGCGTCCAGCCGGGCGAGGAGGAGCAGGTCGATGACGAGCGTCTGCAGCCGTTCCACCGCGGCCAGCACGGCCTCCCCGACCTCCGGCCAGTCCGTGTCGTCCGGGTACATCAGCGCCTCCTCCACCTGGGCCCGCATGGCGGTGAGCGGGCTCCGCACCTCGTGTGAGGCGTCGGCGGTGAAGCGCCGTAGCTGCTCGTAGGCGGCCTCCAGCCGGTCCAGAGTCGTGTTCACGCTCTCGGCCAGCATCCTGATCTCTTTCTGGTTCCTGGGCACCGGAACCCGCCGGTCGAGTCCGGTGGCCGTGATCTCGTCCATCTCGATCCGGATGGCCTCCACCGGCGTCAGCGTCCTGCCGACCGCCCGGAAGACCCCCACGGACATCATCACGGTGATCAGCACGGCCATGGCGGCCAGGGAGATCGCCAGGGTGCCGTCGGCGTACCAGGGCACCGTGGGAATCGCGGTATAGATCATCCAGATGCCGTTCGGCTGGAAGACCCTGAACCCCACCACCGTCATGCAACCTCCCCCGACGCCGTTGGGCGGGCACATGGTCCGCTCGGCGCGCATCTCCGTCCCGGTCGGCTGGAAGTCCGCCATCGGCGGCTTGCCGAGGAGCTGCGGGGTCGCCGTGACGACACGTCCGCGCGTGTCCAGGACCTGGATGGCGTCGTCGCCGTTCGAGACCAGGGAGTGGGGGAATCTGTTCGTCTTGATGTGGTAGATCAGCCGGTCGATGGTCTCGGTGACCTGCGCCTGCCCGGACCGGGCGTCCCTGTCGCGCACGGCCATGACGACGAGCACGCTGATGACGATGCACACCAGTGCCGCGAAGGCTCCGGCCACCAACGTGATGCGCATCCGCAGGGACGACCGATCCGGTCTGGGCACCTGACCCTCCGAGACCTCCCGAGGTGAAGGTCGATCACCTCTTCAAAGCATGGACCGATATCGGGTCAGACCACTCCCGCATTGCGGCAAAGATCCGGAGGTCTCCTCGTTGCTCTCCCACCAGGGAGCACCGGGAGACGGCGGACCGCCGGTCACCTCATGGCGGCGGGCGGCGGCGTCGCTCCCAGATCGTGGCGCACTCGGGACAGGTGTCGGGGGGAGGCGCGTCCGACGACTCCCCGCGGACCGTGATCACCGCTCCGCAGTAGGCGACGACGGTGGAACCGGCCGGGCGTTCGGGCGGTGGATAGCCGTGGGCGACCTCGTCGGCACCCGCTGGTGCCGGCCTGGGCGCGAATTCGGTCGAGGACTGCGACGCCACCCCTCAACGGTAAGGCACCGGGATCCGGACCGGCCAGACCGGTCCCGGTCGGCTGTGGCCGGGGCCGCCGGTACCGGCCGCGAGCACAGCCTGGTCCGGCGCCGCGGGCTCCGCCGGGGCGCGGCTGCGCAGAGCGGGCTGTGCATCTCGCCCCGGTCAGGGGGGCGAGGTTCCCCGGCGCCGCTCCTGTGCGGCCACGGCGTCGAGATCCCGGATCCGGTCGAGCCCCCGCAGCGCCTGCGCCATCCGGCCGTTGTGCGCCAGGAGCGCGCGGTTGCGCTCGAGGAAGGCCCAGTAGCCCGCGATGAAGGGACAGGCGTCCTCGCCGACCCGCTTCCTCGGGTTGAAGCGGCACTTCCCGCAGAAGTCGCTCATCCGGTCGATGTACGCGCCTCCGGCGGCGTACGGCTTGGTCGCCATGAGCCCGCCGTCCGCGTGCTGGCTCATGCCGACCACATTGGGCGCCATCACCCAGTCGTAGCCGTCGGCGAAGGAGAGGTGGAACCAGGCCGTCAGTTCCGCCGGGTCGATCCCGCGCTGCAGGGCCCAGTTGCCCAGGACCATGAGCCGGGGAATGTGGTGCACCCAGCCGCGCTCCCTCAGGTCGGCCAGGACCCGCCGCAGGCAGGCGGCGGTCACCTGATCGGCGTCGAGATCCCAGAGCCAGCCGGGCACCCGGGCCCGGGCCCGAAGGCGTTTCGCGCCCGGTAGTCCGGCCCGAAATGCCAGTACAGGTGCCAGACGTAGTCCCGCCAGCCCATCACCTGCCGGATGTAGCCCTCGACGCTCGGCAGCGGAGCCGTGCCCTGGCGGTAGGCCCCTTCCGCGGCCCTGACGCAGTCGAGCGGATCGAGCAGGCCCAGGTTGAGCGCGGGTGAGAGCAGGGAATGCGACATGAACGGGTCGTCGGCGAGCATCGCGTCCTCCCACGGGCCGAACGCGGGCAGCCGGTGCCGGACGAAATGCCGCAGCGCCTGGGCCGCCTCCCGCGCGGTCGCGGGCGCCCAGCGCGGCCCGTCCGCTCCGGCGAAGGAGACCTCTCCGTCCGCCTCCCAGCGATCGAGGTCCGCCCGCACCTCCTCGTCGATCTCGTCCTCCTCGGGCCTCCAGGGCGGCGGGACCGGGAGGCGCTTGGTGTCCGGCGGCGGCTCCCGGTTGAGTCGGTCGTAGTTCCACTGGCCGCCGGCCGGCTCGTCGCCGTCCATCAGGACGTCCAGCCGGCGACGGGCGTCCCGGTAGAAGTCCTCCATCAGCAGGCGGCGCCTGCCACGGCCCCCGGCCCACCGGGCGAAGTCGTCCGGGCCGGAGACGAAACCGCGTTCCGGCAGCACGGTCACCCCGGGACGCGACGCGGCGAAGCGCCGGGCCGGGTAGGAGGTCGGTGCGCACACCTCCACCCGGCCGCCCACCTCGCCGAGCGCCTCACCATAGGTCTCGGCCCGCACGAACGTCGCCCGGTCGCCGAGCTCGCGGGCCCGGTGGCGCAGCGCGGACAGCACCAGGTGCGCCTTCTGCCGGTGGAACCGGCGCCGCCGGAGCACCGCCCGGGACTCGATCAGGAGGACGGGCTGCTCGGCGTCGTCCAGGAAGTGCGGTCCGAGCTGGTCGGCGAACAGCCAGCGGCGCGTCGGCGGGTCGGAAGCCTGGTCGGTCACGTTCGCTTTCTAGCGGCCACCGGCCCGAGGGAGCCCCGCCGACACCCGGGCCGGGGGGAAGCTTGTACCTGCCCTCACCGGGCCTTCGGCCGCCCGCTTCCGGGGCGCGCCCGGCGGCCCCCGAGAACCGGCGGCCGAGCGGGCCGGAGGCGGCTCCGGGCGGCCTTCTCGGCGGCCCTCTGGAAGGTCGCGGCGGGTCGCCGCCGAACGTCGCGCTCAAGGGCCAATTGGACCGCATGATAATTGGGACAGGCATTGATTTCCGCTCATATCGGATGGGATGCTCTAGTGCCAATTGGTGATCATCATGGGGCGGCGACTCCATGGACCGGCTCCGCCAAGGAGAAGGCATGACCGATGGACGCACGTGCGGGATATGGGCCGACCCGGTATCCGCATCGCCGGATACGCGACGTTCATATTCGCTCTTCCGGTAAGGCGCCCGATGGCTGCGTCGGTCGTCGGTTGTATCGTCGCGGTGGCGCTGTTGCTGGCGCCCGGCATGCACTACGACATGCTGCGCGGGCGGGTGGCGGGTAGTACCCGTCCGGTGTCGTCTCCGCAGGTCGGCCGGGTGCTGCTGGCCTCCGTGCTGCTCGGCACGGTGACGCTGGCGGTGCTCGGGGCGGTGCGGTGGCTGGGGCCGGGGACGATGCTGAATCCCCGCCTGCTGGCCGAGGACGGCACCTACCTGGCGCGTTCTCTCGTCCTCGCGAGCTGGACGGCGATCTGTTTTCTCGCGCTCTCCCTGACGATCGCCGCGTTGGCCGCCGCCGCGCACACCAGGATCGAGAAGGCGTCGGCGATCGCCGGAAGTGGCCTGCATTCTCCGGCATATCCCGGCGGCCGGCAGACGGACGTGCTGACGTCGGATGTCGAACTCGAGGTCAAACTCAACAACGGCGACACATATCGCGGTCTGTTCGACGACTACTCCAAAGAGACCGACCCGGCAGAACGCCAGCTGGTGCTGGAAGGGCCGATCTTCCACCTGGACGACCTCGGCAAGCCGTTGCCGCTCGACCCGGTGAACTGGCACCGGCTGGTGCTGCCGCGCAGCGCGATCGTCAGCATCCTGGTGCGCCACGTGGACGGCGGGTGGAAGTCCGGGACGACCCAGATGAGCCCCCAGCTGAAGAGCTATCCCCGGCACTCCAGCCCGCGCCGCGACGCCGCGGGCCAGCTGAAATGGCTCCTCCACTGGTGCTACGAAAGGCGCTCGGACCCGTACATGCTCGCCCGGCTGCTGGGCGTGGAGCTGCTGCTGCTGGCCTCGGTGGCACTGCTGGCCAGGGCGGCCGGGTAGCGGCCGCGTCCTACGCGCCCGGGCCGTCCTGTTCGGGCCCGCCCGCCGGTCCGGTGGCGCGGCGCCGGGCGACGCCTCCGGCGATCAGCGCGGTGAGCCCGCAGACGCCCAGGACCGCCGCGGAGTACCGCAGAGGGGTGCGCGCGGAGGCGCACATGGCGTGCGGGACCTCCGGGTCGAGGAAGTCCTTGGCCTGCGTCAGCTCGACGGACCGGTCGGAGAAGTCCGTGGGCCGCAGGACGGATCCGCAGTCGAGTTCCTCGCTGTGCACGGGCCACAACCCGAGCCCGACGGCTGCGGTGATCAGCGTCAGCCCGACCCACGGTAGTCGTCTTTTCACCGGCGAAGGATCGCAGCCCGCGACGATCTGCGCGGAGGCAATCCGGGACAGGGCCTGGTTGCGGACGGCCTAATCCCCTGGCCGGGCGGAGAGCGGGCCGGCCGCGGAGCCGCGTGCCACGGTGGCCGGGGCCCGTCTCCGCGCTGATCGGGGCACCAGGGCGGGCTCGCCGGGTGATGGCCCGCCTTCCGTTCTCAGGCGTTCGCGCCGGGCCGGTCCGGGCCGCGATCCCAGATCTTGTCGAAATGGTAGATGTCCGAAACCGGCCAGAGTTTCCCCGTGGCGAGCTCGTACTGCGGCTCGGGGAAGTCCTTGCGCTCGGCGAGCAGGTGGACGCGGGCCGGGGACACGCCGAGGATCTCGGCGACCTCGGCCACCGCCACGAGCGGAACCGCCCGCGCCGCGCCGCCGGGCGGCTCGCAGGGGTCACTCCAGGGGCACGCCCGCACGCCGGTCCGCTCCAGGTCGAGGCCGGCGGTGGCGCGGCCGACCACGGTGAAGGCCTCGTCGATGGCCGCCCGGAGGTCATCGAGGGCGCTGGTGAGGACGATCTCGGTCGTGTGCGGCTCGATGCCCGCCGTGACGGTCCAGCCGGTCTCGTCGGCGAGGGCGGCGAGCTGTTCCGGTGAGACGAAGCCGACGCTGGTGAGGGTGATGTGCCACTGCGGCCGGGCGGGGGAGTCCATGGGTCAAGCCTGCATCAACCACCGCAGAAGCGCAGGCGGTTCCCCGGCGGCCGGAGGCCGGTACGGCCCGCCGGCGCGGCGGCGGTGCCGGCACCGCCGCCGCCCGCCCGGCGTTCGCGGCCGGCGTTCGTGGCCGGGGGCGCTCAGGCGGTCGCGCTGGGCAGCTTCAGCGGATCACGCGGTGCCTCGGCCTTCGCGGCGCTCATCCTCTCGCCCAGCTCCTGCAGGACCTTGCGTCCCATGGACTCGCGGACCGTGGGGAACCAGTCCTGCTCCTCCTCCTCGACATGGTGGCGGACGTTCTCGATCAGGACGGTGACCTTCGCGGTGTAGCGCTCGTCGGCCGGGTCCATGCCGGCCAGCTCCGACAGCATCCAGACCACCACGTGGTGTTCCTCGATGCTCTCCAGCACGTGGTCGGTGGTGTCCGGTACGGCCTCGCGGGCGGCGGGGTAGAAGATCTCCTCTTCGATGTGGGCGTGGGCCGTCAGCTCTTCGATGATCTTCTGGACGAGCTGCTGCTTGGTCTTGACCGCCCGGTCGCCGGCCTTCTCGAACTCCTTGAACAGCTTCTCGACCGTCTTGTGGTCGTCCTTGAGCAGCACGATCGCGTCCATGGTCGCCTCTCCTCGCGGGTGTCGGAGCCCGTGTACTGCCCCGCGATCCGTCGATCATGCAGACGGGTTCGGACGAGGTTCCCGGAGCGATCTCCCCGCCTCCGGTGCCGTGACCTTCGGCGGAAGGGGGGTAGGGGGTGAGGATGAACGGACGAGAGCGACCGGACCCGGAACGGCAGGCGGACATCGAACACGGGCTCGTCGAGCCGCAGGGCGTCAACGCGGGACCTCCCGTGGACGCGGAGGTTCCCCCGGTACCGGGCGGGCCGCCGGACGAGGCCGCCGGGCCGCCGGACCGGCTCACCGCGAGCGAGGCGGCCCCCGACGAGAGGGTGGGCCTGCCCGGGCAGAGGCCCGGTTACCCGGGGCAGCAGGGCTCGATGGAGACCGGCTGACCACCGGTCCCGGCCCGCCGGGGCGGGACTCAGCGGTCGCCGAAGCGCTCGCCGACGAGGCCGCCGAAGAGGTGGCGGTCGAGGAAGGCGTTGGTGAACGTGCCGGCCGGGTCGTAGTGACGGACCAGCTCGTGGAAGTCCGGCAGCCGCCGGTACCGGGACCGCAGGACCTCGGGCGGGGTGGTGAAGAGCTTGCCCCAGTGCGGCCTGGCGTCGAAGGGCGCCAGCCGCTCCTCGAGGAGCGTCAGCACCGGCAGCACCGCCCGGACGTCCTCGACCCAGGTGAAGTGCAGCCCCACGGTGTCCTCCTGGTAGGAGGGGCTCATCCAGAGCTCGTCCGCGGCGATGGTGCGGATCTCCGAGATCTGCAGGACCGGGGCGACCCGGTCGCGGACCTCGTCGACGGCGTGCAGGGCCGCGAGGGCGTGCCGCCGGGGCACGAGGTACTCCGACTGGAGTTCCGCCCCGCTGCTGGGGGTGAAGCCGGGCCGGAAGTGCGGCAGCCGCTCGAACCACGGGCCCGCCACGCCCAGCTGCTCGGTGCAGTGCACGGCGGACATGCCGGGCACCGGATGCCGCGGGCCGTCGGCCGGCCGCGCGTCGAACCAGTCCCGCTCCGCCGGCCAGGCGCCGTCCCGGCCGACCCGCTTCACCCACACCTGGTCGATCCGCGCGTCCCGCCAGCCGGTGAACAGGCTCACGCTGTACGCGCTGGAGACGAGGTCGCTGAAGTGCTCGTCCAGCACGCCGAGCGGCAGCCCCTCGTAGACGCGCTGCCGTACCTCGAAGGCGGGCACGAGGTCCAGGGTCACGCTGACGACGATGCCGAGGGCGCCCAGGCCCACGACGGCACCGCGGAACCGGTCCCCGTCCCGGTCCCGGCTGAGCGTGACGAGGTCGCCGTCCGCGGTGACCAGCTCCAGCTCGGACACCGCCGTGGCGAGGTTGCCGTTCGCGTCACCCGAGCCGTGCGTCGCGGTGGCGATCGAGCCGGCCACCGAGATGTGGGGGAGGGACGCGAGGTTGGGCAGGGCATGGCCCGCGCCGTGCAGCCGCCGGCCCAGCTCCGCGTAGCGCATGCTCGCGCCGACCCTGACCGTGGCGGCGGCGGTGTCGATCTCCATGGTGGCCGGGAGCTCCGCCGTCGAGACCAGGACGCCGGACGTGTCGGCGATGTCGTTGAAGGAGTGCCCGCTGCCCAGCGCGCGGACCTTCGGGCTCCGTGCGACCAGGTGTCGTAGCTGCGCCGTCGACGTCGGGCGGTGCACGCCGCCCGCCTGGAACACGACGTTGCCCGCCCAGTTCGTCAGACCCCCGGTCACCGGCATCCCGCCCTCCCGCCTCAGAGGAGGCTCGCCGGCCGCACCGACCGTGATCCCCTCACCAGGCACGATATCGGCAGATCTCACCGGCGAACGCCGCCCCCGGCCCGGATGCCGGGAGGCCGCCCTGCTTCGCGCGAAACCGGCCCGATTTCGAGTGAACCGCGCCGGCGGCGTGCGCCGTACTCCTGGGTGCCCGTGCTCCCGGGCTTGGTGATGCGGTCAAGGCGCCTGCGGGAAACCTCCCGCAGGCGCCGACGCGTCTGCGGCCCTTCCCGTGGCCGCCCCGGCCGCCCCGTGCGGACCGTCTCGGCACCGCACCGGCGGCCTCTTCACGGCCCGGACCGGAGCGCTCCTCCGGCCCGTCGCCGCGCCGCCCGGCCGGGCCCAGGGCGGGACCGCGCGCTCCGGGGGTGGAACCTGGACGTACCGGTGTCCCGCCGGGCACCCGCCAACTTCCTCGTGCGCACGGGCAACCCCGCGGGCGGCCGGAGCGTATGTGTGGTCGGTGAACGGCCGAGAGGAGCACGGATGGGGGTCGGCGGGGCGGTGAGCGACGAGCACGAGTTCGAGGACTTCGTGGCGGCGCGCGGATCGGCGTTGCTGCGGACGGCCGTGCTGCTGTGCGCCGGATCGCGGCACGACGCCGAGGACGTGGTGCAGACCGCGCTGGAGAAGGCCTACCGGCACTGGGACCGGGTGGAAGGCGATCCCGAGCCCTACGTGCGCCGCATCCTGGTCAACGTCACCATCAGCCGGGCACGGCGCTGGAAGCTGCTCCGCGAGGTGCACATGGCGCAGCCGCCCGAGCCGCTGGTGTCCGCCGCCGACGACGGCGTCGTGCTCCGGGATCTGCTGCTCGGGGAACTGCGGCGGCTGCCGCCCCGCCAGCGGGCGGTGCTGGTCCTGCGCTACTGGGAGGACCTGTCCGAGGCCCAGATCGCCGCACTGCTCGGCTGTTCCGCCGGGACGGTCAAGTCACAGGCCGCCAAAGGGCTGGCCCGGCTCCGCAACGCCGGTGTCGAGAGCGCGGGAGTGTCGTATGAGCACTGAGAGCCGACTGCGTCAGGCGATGAGCGACCACGTGGCCGGGGTGGTGGCCCCGCCGGATCTGCTGGCCGCCGTGCTCCGGCGCCACCGCCGCAGGGTCGTGCGCAACCGGGTGCTGACGGCCGCCGGAGCCGCCGTGCTGGCGGCCGGGGTGCTGCCGGTGTACGGGATCGTCACCGGCGGCGGCGACGGTCGCGTCTCCCCGGCGACCGGTGCCGGCTCGTGTGCCGTCAGCGTGCCCAGCCGGGTGCTCCCGCCGTGGGCGCGCACCGGGTTCAGCGCGGCCGAGCCGCGCATGCCGTACGTCCTCGGGGCCCGTGGCGACATCGTGGCGATCCTGTTCGGCGATCCGCTGGCGGCGCCGCCGCGCCGGGACCTGAGCAACAAGATCCTCTGGGTCTCGCGCGTCCCGCTCGTTCCCGGAGACCCGCTGGTCGTCCATGCCAGGCTGGACGGCACGGGGACCCGGGTGACGCGCACGGTGCCGGGCGGGCCGGGTCCTTCGGGCATCGACCTTCCCCGGCCCGGATGCTGGCATCTGACCCTGACGTGGTCGGGGCACACCGACACGATGGATCTCCGCTACTCCCCGCAACCAGGATGAGCTCCCCGCTCAGAACGAGACCCTGAACCACACGGTGAGGCCGCCGCCGTCCTCGCGCCGCATGCCCCACTCCTTGGAGAGGGCGTCGAGGAGGAACAGGCCACGGCCGCCCTCGGCGTACAGGTCCTCGCGCACGGCCGGGGTGGTCTGCGCGCCGCCCTGGTCGGTGATCTCGACCCGGTAGGCCCGGTCCTCGGCGTAGAGCGCGATGGTGACGCTGCCGCCCGGGTCGCGGGAGCCGGTGTGGGTGATCGCGTTGGTGTAGGCCTCGACGGTCAGCAGCACGATCTCGTCCGCCGCGGGGTGGCCGGCTCCGATCTGCTCCCGCAGGGCACGCCGGACCTCCGCGGCGGCGCGCGGTTCTCCGGGGTAGGTCGCTCTCGACCTCAGGACGCCGTCGTTCATCGTGATACCTCCGCGCCTGCCACTGTGGTGGGCCGTGCCGGACGAGCGGTGACCAGATCGATGAGGGACGGCCGGCCAGATGACTGGATGGTCACTCCCGGATCGCCGCCGCGACACCCACCCGCGGGGGATCTCACGGGTGAGTCCGCCGGGGCGATGACGGACCACGCCGTCCCGGCGCACCGGCGAAGGGCCGTGGCGCACGTTCTCCGGGAACCGGTGAACTCGCCGCACCCGCCGTGCGTACCCCTGGGTACCCCCGGAAGAGGTAGGTGATGAGGTCTCGGGGCGCCCGTGATGACCCGCCCGGGACAGGCGCCCCCCGCCACGGATCCGCCCGGCCTGCGGATGGTTCCGCCGCAGGCCGGGCACCACCGGCCCGGTCTCCGGGGTCCCCGGGCAGGCCGCCGCGCACGGCGCCCGGATGAGTAGGTGATCTCCCGTCGCTGAGCCCGCGTACTCAGGCGTGCCCGCCCGTGCCTCCGCACAATGGTCGGCGGAGGTGATGCCCGGATGCGGGTTTCCACATGGGGACGCCTGACCAGGGGTCTGGCGGCGTTCGTGCTCATCGCGGCCGCGACGGCCGCCGGCTATCTCGGCTGGCTCGGCTGGGACCAGCACAAGGACCCGCTGCCCGGCGGCGGGGTCAGCGGGCCGTATCAGGCCTGGCAGGTCCTCGGGCTCGTGGCCACGCTGTGCGCCGTCGCCGTGGCGGCCGGCCGGCGCGGGCACCCGGTGGCCGCCGTCCTGGGCATGACGCTGACGATGACCCTCTGCTTCTCGGTGGACGCGGCGGGGGACGCCGACGGCGATGGCCTGTGGCCGGTGGGCGCCGCCCTGGTGGCGATCGGCACGTTCACCGGGATCTCCCTCGTCGCGGCCCTCGCCTGGGCACTGCGGCCCCGGCCTCCGCGGCCGGCGGGCCAGAACTGATCGAGAGAAATCCCGTGCCGGGATGAACCGTCTGCGCACGCGTCCGCGTACTGCTGGTCGTCCCCCTCTTCACGTCGAGAGACGAGGAGAGGAGGGCGAGCGGGCCGAGGCGTCTGTGGTCCTGGCGTTAACAGGGAAGGGGCCGCAGACGCCCCGGCGATTCGTACCGGCGGGACGGCGGTTCCGGCCCGGGTCTTGCCAACCCGCCGGCCGGGCGGGTATCAAGTCCGCTACGCCGTCCCGGCCGGGACACGGCGCCGCGACACCTGAGGCGAGGCCCGATGACCACGGCCGACCGGACGCTTCCTCCCGCTCGGCCAGTGCCGATCGACACCGAGCTGAGGGCCCCGCTGCCGGAGGCGGCGGCACGCGCCACCGAGCTCGCGGCCATGGGATTCGACGGGGTCTTCACCTTCGAGGGCCCGCACGACGTCTTCCTGCCGCTGGCCCTCGCGGCGGACAGCGGCCTGGAGCTGATGACCAACATCGCCGTCGCCTTCCCGCGCAGCCCGGTCCACCTCGCTCACCTCGCCTACGACCTGCAGGTGCTGAGCCGCGGCCGGTTCCGGCTCGGGCTGGGCAGCCAGGTGCGGGCGCACGTCGAACGCCGGTACGGCGGTGAGTGGTCGCGTCCGGCGGCGCGCATGCGGGAGTACGTCCTGGCGGTGAAGGCCGTGCTGCACTGCTGGGAGACCGGGGGCCCGCTGGACTTCCGCGGCGAGTTCACCACCCACACGCTGATGCCCCCCGTCTTCAACCCCGGCCCGAACCCGTACGGCCCGCCGCGGATCCTCATGGCGGGCGTCGGGCCGCTCATGACGCGGGCCGCGGCCGAGGTGGCCGACGGGTACCTCATCCACCCGTTCAACTCCGACGCCTTCGTGCGGGCGACCACGCTGCCGGCCGTGCGGCGCGGCCTGGCCGACGGCGGGCGGGAACGGCCGTCGCTGGAGGTCTGCCACCAGTTCATCGTCGGCGCAGGCCGGGACGAGGCGGAGCTCAGCGCCGCCCGCGCGGGGGTCAGGCAGACGCTGGCCTTCTACGGTTCGACGCCCGCCTACCGCCCCGTCCTCGAGGCCGAGGGCCAGGGGGAACTGCAGCCCGAGCTGGCGGCCCTGGTCCGCCAGGGCCGGTGGGCCGAGCTGCCGGGACTGATCGACGACGGGCTGCTCGCGGCCGTCGGCGTGGTCGGCACGCCGGCCGAGGTGGCGGCCGCCATCACCCGCCGGACCGGCGGGATCGCCGACCGCATCGGGTTCTACCTGCCCTACCGGGCCGAGCCGGACTGCGTCGCGGAGATCCTGGACGCGCTGCGCGGCGGGGCCCGGCTGGGCTCCGGCGACGCGGTCACGTGACGGCGCCGCGGGCGGCGAACCGCTCGTCCCGCCAGGCCCCGGAGTCCAGCACCTCCGCCAGCGCGGTCGCGGCGTCCCAGACGTCGCGGTAGGTCACGTACAGCGGGGCGAACCCGAACCGCATGATGTCGGGGCTCCGGAAGTCCCCGATGACCCCGCGGTCGATGAGGGCCTGCACGACGGCGTGGCCGTGCGGATGCCGCAGCGACACCTGGCTGCCGCGCTGCCCGGGCTCGCGGGGTGTCACCAGCTCGAGCCCGAGGCCGTCGGTCAGCCGGATGAACAGCTCGGTGAGCGCCAGGCTCTTGGCCCGCAGCGCCCGCAGGTCCACCTCCGCCCAGATCTCCAGGCTCGCCCGCAGGCCGGCGAGGCTCAGCAGCGGAGGAGTGCCGACCAGGAACCGTCCCATGCCGGCCGCGGGCGCGTACGCGCCGTCGAAGGCGAACGGGTCGGCGTGCCCGAACCAGCCGGTCAGCGGCTGGGAGACGGCCTCGTGGTGGCGCCCGGCGGCGTACACGAAGGCGGGGGAGCCGGGACCGCCGTTGAGGTACTTGTAGGTGCAGCCGACGGCGAAGTCCACGCCGCAGTCGGTGAGCCGGACCGGGAGCGCGCCGGCGGAGTGGCACAGATCCCAGATCACCAGGGCGCCGTGCCGGTGGACCAGCTCGGTCACCGCGGCCATGTCGTAGAGCCGGCCGGTGCGGTAGTCGGCGTGCGAGAGCAGCACCACCGCGACGTCGTCGTCCAGCGCGTCACCGAGGGCGCCGTCCGGGCCCGGGCCGGCCGGCCGGCGTTCGCAGCCGTCGAACAGGCCGCTCACGCCTTCGGCGACGTACAGGTCGGTGGGGAACGAGGCGGGATCGGAGACGATGACCCGGCGTCCCGGGCGCAGCCGCAGCGCCGCCGCCAGCACCTTGAACAGGTTGACCGAGGTGGAGTCGCAGACCACGACCTCGCCGGGGGCCGCGCCGACGAGCGGGGCGAGCCCGTCGCCCAGGTCCCGCGGCAGGTCGTACCATCCGGCGTCGTTCCAGCTCCGGATCAGGCCCTGGCCCCATTCGTCCTCGACCATCTCCCGGATCCGGCCCGGGGTACGGCGGGGGAGCGCGCCCAGGGAGTTGCCGTCCAGGTAGACCACCCCCTCCGGGAGGGAGAACTCCGCCCGGAAGCGGGCCAGCGGGTCGGCGGCGTCGCGGGCCGCGCAGTCGGTGCGGGTGATCACGTGTCTACAGCTCGTTCCGGAGAGACCACAGTTCGGGGAAGACGTCCTGCTCGACGGCCTTGCGCAGCCACGACAGGCCGCTGGAGCCGGCGGTGCCGGGCTTGGCGCCCATGGCGCGCTTGACGGCGGACTCGTGGCGCCGGCGCCAGCGGGTGACGCGTTCGGCGACGTCGAGCAGGAGCTCGGCGAGCCGCTCCAGGTCGCGGTGGGCCTCGCCGGTGTAGACGATCCGCCAGGCCTTCTCGACCTCGGCGTGGGCCTGGTAGGGCCTGGTGCGGTCCCCGTCGAGCTGGGAGAGCGGGATCGGCAGGCCGCGCCGGTCCAGCAGCGCGAGCACGTCGTCGTACAGGCTGGGCGCGTGCAGCGCGGCGGCGAGATCGGCGTGCACCTCGGGCACGGCCTCGTGCGGCCGCAGCATCGCCGCCGACTTGTTGCCGAGCAGGAACTCCAGGTGCCGGTAGGCGTACGACTGGAATCCGGAGGCCTCGCCCAGATGCCCGCGGAAGACGTTGAACTCGCGTGGGGTCAGGGTCGCCAGCAGGTCCCACGAGCCCACGAGGACGTCCTGGACGCCCAGGCCGCGGCGCAGCGCCTCCATCGCGCCGGGCACGTCGTCCTCGCGGAGGGCCTGCTGAGCCCCCTCCCACTCGTGCCGCAGCAGCCCGAACAGCAGCTCCATCACCTGGGTCGCCACGATGAACGACATCTCCGCGCTCTCGCCGGTCCGCGGCCGCTGGAGCGAGTGGAGCGTGGTGATCTCCGCGTAGGTGGAGTACGGGGTGGCGGCCGGGGACGAAAGCCTCGGCGGGGCCACTTTCTGGTGCGTCATACGATCATTGTCTGCCCTGTACTCGTTGCCGTAGAAGGGGCATCATGTACGGATAAGCCTCGATGACTTGGCGATCGAAACGTGTTTTCGGAGATTACCTTACGATCGGGAGAACACATGGACGCGCTCGACCGGCGCCTGCTGGCGGAGCTGCAAGGTGACGCGCGCCTGTCCTTCAACGAGCTGTCGCGCCGGGTCAACCTCTCCTCCCCGGCCGTGGCCGAGCGGGTGCGGCGGCTGGAGGCCGACGGCGTCATCAGCGGCTACCACGCCCACGTCGACCTCGCCAAGGCCGGCCGGCCGATCACCGCGCTGGTCCAGGTCCAGTGCTACGGGCCGCGCTGTGTGCTGCGCGACTTCGAGGTGGAGACCTGGCCCGAGGTCGTCCAGCTGCACCGGGTCACCGGCGACGCGTGCTGTGTGCTGATGGTGGCGGTGCCCGCCATGGCGGCCTTCGAGGCGCTCATCGACCGGCTCGCGGAGTACGGGCCCCCGTCCAGCACCATGGTGCTGTCCAGCCCGGTGCTCTGGCGGCCGGTCGTGACGGCGGAGCCCGCATGAGCCGCGAGGTGCTCGGCCGCGCCGCGCCGGACCCCGACCACACCGTGCCGTACGGCCCGCACCCCGACCAGGTCATCGACATCCGCCTGCCCGCCCGGGTGCCGGCGCCGCTGGTCGTCCTGGTGCACGGGGGGTTCTGGCGGGCGGAGTACGACCGGACCCATACCGGCCCGATGGCCGACGCCCTGGCGGCGGCGGGCCACCTCGTCGCCGTGCCGGAGTACCGCCGGTCCGGGGCCCCGGGCGGCGGCTGGCCGGGCACCTTCGACGACGTCGCCGCCGCGTTCGACGCCGTCGGCGCGGTGGCGGAGCGGTACGGCGCGGATCCGGCGCGCACCGTGTGGGCGGGCCATTCGGCGGGCGGGCATCTGGCGCTGTGGGCGGCGGCCAGGCACCGGCTGCCGCCGGGCTCGCGCTGGCACGCGCCCGGCCGCCCGCCGGGCGTGGTCTCGCTCGCCGGCTGCGCCTCGCTGGAGCTCTGCGACGCCTGGGACCTCGACGACGGGGCGGCGGCGGCGCTGATGGGCGGCTCCGCCGCCGAGCTGCCCGAGCGCTACGCCATGGCCGATCCGGCGGCGCTGCTGCCGCTCGGCGCCCCCGTCACGTTGCTGCACGGGACCGGGGACGACCGGGTGCCGGTCGGGATGAGCCGTGCGTACGCCTCCCGCGCCGCCCGGGCCGGTGACGCGGTGACCCTCACCGAGCTGCCGGGAGCCGACCATTTCGCCCTCATCGACCCGCTGTCCCCGGTCTGGCCGCGGGTCCTCGCCGCCCTCGCCGCGGCGATCCCCTCACCGTGACCCCCGACCCCTCTGCCCTCTGCCCCTGGGGGTGGGGGGTCAGGGTTCCGGGGGGGTCAGATGGGGCGGTCGGCGAGGGCCCGCTCGAGGCGCTGGCGGGCCCGGGCCGCCTGGCGGGCGCGGTAGGCGATCGGCATGTAGCGGACGCGTTCCGGCAGCAGCGGGGTGGCACGGCCGATGACCGAGCAGACCGCGTGCAGCCTGCGCTCGTCGGCCGCGGTCCAGGACAGGCCGAGCTTGTCCCGCGCGCCCTGGGGAAGGGTGCCGATGGTGACGAACCGGCCGAGCCGCCCGCTCACCATGCTCACCGGGGCGAGCAGCGGGCGCAGCGCCGCGGGCACGCCGGGCGGGACGCGGTCCATCATCTCCAGCACCTCGTGGGCCACCCGGTGACCCACCAGGGTGTTGGCCACCATGTCGTCGAAGTAGGCCCAGTAGTCGGCGATGGTGGCCGGCAGCATTCTCTCCGGCACCTGCAGGATGCGGCCCAGCCGCATGAACTCGTCGAAGGTCTGCTGCTCCTCCTCGGCGGTCATCGGGCTGCCACCGAAGTACCGGGCCGCGGTGACGGCGGCGTAGAAACCGGTCAGATGCACCCACGCCCAGGGCCCGGCCGACAGGGCGTGATGCGTACGGCCGTGCTCGTCCACGGCGCTGAGGGACTTGTGCATCTCCCGCAGGCGCCGGCCCTCCTCGAGCGCGGCCTCGCCGCCGTACACCCAGGTCTGGACCGAGGCGAAACTGCGGGCGGCACGCCCCAGGGGGTCGGTGCGGAAGCTCGACCGCTGGTCGACCACAGTACCGATGGCCGGGTGCATCGCCTGCAGGATGAACGCGCTGTTGCCGGCCAGGGCCGAGGCGTACAGGCCGACCTGCTCCCACAGGATCGAGCCCGGCCCGAACGGCGCGGGCTCGGGGCGGGGGGTCTCCTCCGTGGTCGGCGCCGTCGTCGCCGGCCCGTCGGTCATCGTCATGTGTCCGGCCCTTCCTGATGACACTTCTGGAACTTTCTCCTTAAGCTAAACGCGAATAAGCAGTCGCTTACAAGTCGCGTTTCGGAGGAGGGCGGCCGATGCCCCATCCACCTGAACTTTCCCCCCGCAAGACGCCGCGCCAGGAGCGTTCACGTCAGATGGTGGAGCGCATCCTGGATGCCGCCACTCGCGTTCTGTCCGAGCGCGGCTACGACGGGGCCTCCACCAACCACATCGCGGCGGCCGCCGGCATCAGCAACGGCTCGCTGTACCAGTACTTCCCGAACAAGGACGCGATCGTCGTCGCGGTGCTGGACAGGTTCGCCGACCATCTCGCGAGCCGGATCGGCGCCCAGATCGAGGCCACCATGTCGGGACCGTGGGAGGCGAGCGGCCGGGCCCTGCTGGACGCCCAGATCAGGCTGTTCGACGAGCACTCCGACCTGCTGCGCATCATCGTGGAGCAGGTGCCGCGGCTGGGGCCGTTCGACAAGCTCGCCGCGCTCCAGCGGCGGATGACCGACCTGGTCCGGATGTACCTCATCCTCAACCGGGACAGGTTCCGCGCGGACCTGGACGTCGACACCGCGGTCTGGGTGCTCGCCGAGACCACCGGCCAGCTCTCGGTCCGGTACGTCCTCGACCGCCCGCCCATACCCCGCGACCGGATGGTCAACGAGCTGGCCGAACTCGTCATCCGCTACATCGCCAAGTGACGCCCGCCCCGCGGCGGCGAGGGGCCGCCGGACGGCCGAGCGCCGGGCGAACCGTCGGTGGCCGGTGATAGGCAGGGGGGATGGCACCTGTGCAGAACCGGCTCTTCGCCCGCTACTTCGACCGCTTCGGGGCGCGCAACGAGGAGCGCGGCAACCGCGAACTCCGCGGTGAGCTTCTCGCCGGGCTCTCCGGCCGGGTCCTGGAGGTGGGCGCCGGCACCGGGCTGAACTTCCCGCACTATCCGCCGCAGGTGCGGGAGGTGCTGGCGGTCGAGCCGGAGCCGTATCTCCGTGCCCGGGCCACCGCCGCGGCGGCGGACGCCCCCGTGCGGATCAGCGTGGCCGACGGCACCGCCGGCGACCTGCCCGCGCCCGACGGCGCCTTCGACGCCGTCGTGGTGTCCGGGGTGCTGTGCTCGGTGGCCGATGTGCGGGCGGCCGTCGCCGAGTTCCACCGGGTGCTGCGCCCGGGGGGCCGGCTGTGCTTCTACGAGCACGTACGCAGCCGTGACGCGGCGTTCGCCCGGCTCCAGCGGATCGCCGATCTGGCCTGGCCGCGCCTCATGGGAGGCTGCCGGGTCGCCCGTGACACCCGTGCGGAGATCGAGCGGGTGTTCACGATGGAGGCGTGCCGCGGCTTCCGTTTCCCGCCCTCCGCGCGCTTCTCCCCGGTGGCCCCGAGGATCATGGGCGTCGCCGGTAAGGACGGCCCCTGAGCAGGCACCCTTCCCGGGCGGCGGGCGTGCCCCGGCCGTTCACCGGGTCGGGAGCCATCGGCTGGTGGACGAACGCGGCGGATAGCATCCGTGGTGTCAGGACGATCCCGGTGACAGAGCGGTGGCATGTCCGAATACCGAATCGACGAGCTGGCGCAGGCCGCCGGGGTGACCGTGCGCAACGTGCGGGCCTACCAGGATCGTGGCGTGCTGCCGCCGCCGCGCCTGCGCGGCCGGGTCGGGCTCTACGACGACTCCCACCTCGCCCGGCTCCGGCTGATCGGCCAGCTTCTGGGCCGCGGTCACACCCTGGCCGGCATCGCCGACCTGATCTCCGCCTGGGAGCGCGGCCGCAACCTCAGTGACCTGCTCGGGCTGGAGAAGGTGCTCACCGACCCCTGGTCGGACGAGACCCCCGCCCACCTCGGCACCGCCGAGCTCGTGGAGATGTTCGGGCAGGAGCCGGAGTCCGACGACCTCGGCGCGCTGCTGCGGCTGGCCCAGGAGCACGGGTTCCTGGTGGCCGAGGGGGACGGGTTCAAGGTGCCCAGCCCCCGGCTGCTGCACGTCGGCGCCGAGCTCGTCGCCGCCGGCATCCCCCTGCCCGACGTCTTCGTCATCGCCGGGCAGCTTCGCGACGACTGCGCCGTCATCGCGCGCCGCTTCGTGGACCTCGCCCACCACCACGGTCCCCTCCAGGTCGACCCGCTCCTCATCGGGCCGGACGTCCCGGAGATCGCCGCCTTCATCCAGCGGCTCCGGCCGCTCGCCCATCTGGCGGTCGACGCCCTCCTCGCGCAGAGCATGGAGGCGGAGATACGCGCCCGGCTGGGCGACCAGATCGCCGCCGGGCTGCTGCAGGCCGGCACGGCCACACCTCCCGCGCGGCCCTGACCCGGGCGCGGCCCTGACCCGGGTGCGGCCCCGGCGGATCGGGGCCGGGTCCCCGGCCTTCCCGGGACCGCCGCAGGGCGGGACCTATCCCCGCCGCGCCGGGCCGGGGGAGCCGTCGTCGCCCGTGCCCGCGTCGTCCTCGGCGGGGTGGCGGCGCCGGTCGCGCCAGACCACCACGCAGATCACGGCCACCACGACGAGCGTGGGCACGAAGAAGGGGATAGCGGTGACCGCCGAGTGGGTCGCCAGCACCCCGGCGAGCGGCGTCACGTCCGTACCTTCTCGGGCGTCGCGGGCGGGGTCCGGGCGGGCTCGGGCATCAGCCGCGAGACGCGGGCCACACCCCAGCCGAGCGCGAGGACCAGGGCGATGGTGCAGGCGAGCACGACCGCCGAGGAGGCGGCCCACAGCCAGCCGGGCACATCGCTCTTCAGCTCACGCTGGAGGATCTTGCGCTCGTTCTGCGCGGGGCGGGTGAACTGCTGCGGGGCGGGCAGTTCCCCGGCGCCGATGGCCGGGTCGTCGGGCAGGTAGACGGGCACCGCGCTGAGCGACCGGCCGTCGTGCAGCCGGATCAGGGTCTTCCACTCTCCGTACAGCGGCATCGGCCGGGTGGTGCGGTACACGCCGTTGCCCAGCGGGGTCAGGCGGTCGACGTGCAGCCCGCCGCCCTGCCAGGCGGTGATCGCCACCCAGGTGGGGTCGTCGACGGCGCCGGCGGGGGAGAGGGTCACGCGGGCGTGGGCGCTGCGGTGGGCGGCGTCGCCGCTGACGGCGGTGAGCGTGACGGACGCCCGCACGTCGTGCGGGACGGTGATGACCAGGCCGTTGGCGACGGCGGCGGCCACCGCGACCAACGCCGCCGCGAAGATCGACCGGGTGACCACCGGCCGGGGCAGCCGTCCTTCCATGCCGAGCGCGAGCAACGCGCCCAGCAGGCCGCCGGCGACGCCGCCCACGACCGCCATGCCGACGCCCTCCACGAGGATGTCGCGGGTCCACGGCAGTCCCATCGCCACGTGGCTCCAGCCGTACTCGGCGGCGAACCCGAACGTGCCGATGAGCAGGCCGCTCACCACGGCGAACGGCAGCGCCCGGCGGGCCAGCGCCAGCGCCGCCACCTCCACGCACAGTGCCTCGGCGAAGTAGAGCGGCACCGCGGCCCACAGCTCGCCGATGATCCCGCCGACCACCAGCGAGACGCCGCCGCGTACGAGCATGTAGAACACGACGGAGAACACCGCGCCGCCCCGGCCGATCCACAGCCGTCCCGCCACCAGCGCGCAGCCCGAGGCCAGCGCGATCAAGAGGGGCTGGTGCACCAGCCGGAACTGCGGGACGCCGAAGTCGTACTCGGCCTGGAACACCGACAGGCCGATGAGGAGCCCGCCGGTGATGGCCGCGCGGCGGGCCGTGCGGCCCCAGGAGCCGATCTCGTCGGCCGGGTCCTGCCGGGCCTGTCGGCCCTCGCGTTCCAGGATCATGAGGGCGACCAGGGACAGCCCGGCGCCGCCGATGAGCATCAGGTGCGTCGGGCCCCAGAGGGTGACGTCCTGGCCGAAGATCCGGTGCCAGACGTCGTCGAGGGGAAAGCCGAGCAGCGCGTAGAAGCCGGCGCCGGCCAGCAGCACCCCGCCCGCGGGGGCGTACCAGTCGCGGGTGATCCGGACCGCCGCGACGCCCGGCCGCTCGCCTTTCGGCAGCACCACCGCCAGCACGCCGGCGCTGAAGATGCCGAACAGCCCGAGCAGGATCGGGTAGTGCGCGATGTTGGCCAGCGGCCCCTCGTCCCGGCCGTGCGAGATGTGCAGGGAGATGTCCCAGTACATCCCGAGCAGCGCGGTCACCAGCGAGACCAGCGACAGGGCGGAGGGCAGCGCGGCCCAGCCGGGCAGCCCGCGTCCCGGGCCGCGCTCGGACCACGTGGTCAGCCAGGTGAGCACGGGCAGGCGGCCGCTCCGGTGACCGAATCCGAGCGCCAGCAACGCTGCGGTCAGCACCGCCGCCGCGCCGCTGGCGATGAGCACCTGGTCGAGTGCGGCCCCGCCCGCGGGCTTCTGCTGTTCGGCGGCGAGCCGCAGGAGCGCTCCCGCTTCCGGGTCAATCAGTCGTTGCCACACGTGCGCTCCTATTGCCGACGAAACGGGGTACAAACCCGACCCGGCCGGAGTATGTCATTTTCCAATGTGTCATTGTCCACTGTCACGTATGTGGCTTCCGACACCTGAGCGAAGGGACGTGCATGTTGCCCCGTGTGAGGCCGACCCTGCTGACCGCGGCGGCCCTCGCCGCCGTCGTGACGGCCGCCGGATGCGGCACAGACGCCCCCGCCTCCCCGGCGGCCACGCCAGGCCGGACGTCCGCCGCCGCCCCGGCCCCCGCCGTCGTCACGGTGAACATCGTCCGCGGCAGGGTGGAGACCCGGCACAGGCGCGTCAAGGTGGCCCGCGGCCGTACCGTGCGCATCGTCGTCACCAGCGACGTCGCGGCCGAGTTCCACCTGCACGGCTACGACCGCACGCTGAGGCTGAAGCCCGGCGCGCCCGGCACGCTCGAGTTCACGGCCGGCCTGCCGGGGACGTTCGAGGCCGAGTTGCACGGCTCCGGGATCCGGCTGTTCGAACTGCAGGTGGGCTGAGCCGGTGCCGATCCTCGCGCACGGGCTCGGCGGGCGCACCGACCTTCCGCTGGACGCCACCGCCGCCATCCTCGGGGGCGGGGTCGCCGTGGCGGTGTCCTTCCTGGCACTGGGCGTCGCCTGGCGGCACGCCCGGCTGTCCCCGGACGCCGGGCGGCCGCTGCCCGGCCGTCTCACCCGCCTGCTCGGCTCACCCTCGCTCACCGCGGCGGGCCGGATCGCCGCGCTCGCCGCCGCCGCGCTGGTGGTCGTGGTCGCGCTGGCCGGGCCGCCCGCCGACCGGCACAACCTCGCGCCCTGGGCGTTGTTCGTGACGTTCTGGGTCGGCCTAGTCCCGGCGAGCGTTCTGCTCGGGCCCGTCTGGCGCCGGGTCAACCCGTTGCGGAGCCTGCACGCGGCGCTGTGCCGGATCACCGGTACACCGGTGCGGGGGCGCTGGCCCTGGCCCGCGCGGCTCGGATACTGGCCGGCCGCGGCCTGGCTCGCCGGGTTCGTCTGGCTGGAACTGGTCGCCCCGCACCGCTCCGACCCGCGGCTGGTGGGCCTGCTCATCCTCGGGTACGCGCTGGTCAACCTCGCGCTGGCCGGGGTGTACGGGGCGGGCTGGTTCGCCCGCGGTGACGGCTTCGAGGTCTACTCGACCCTGCTGGCCCGGATGTGCCCGATCGGCCGCCGCGGCGACGGCGTCCTGGTGTGGCGCACCCCGCTGACCGGGCTGATGAGCGGCGCCGCGGAACCCGGGCTGGTGGCCGTGGCCTGCCTGCTCATCGGCTCCACCGGCTTCGACGGCATCACCCGCACCACGTACTGGCGCGACCACGTCGACCCGGGCAGCCTGGCCGCGGGCACGCTTGGGCTGGCCGCGGCCGTCGGCGGCGTTACCCTGCTCTACCTGGGCGCGACGCGCGCCACCGCGGCGCTGACCGGAGAGCGGCCGGGCACGCTGCCGGGCCGGTTCGCCGCGACCCTGCTGCCCATCGCGCTGGGGTACACCCTGGCGCACTACTTCTCGTTCTTCCTGCTGGAGGGGCAGATGACGGTCATCCTGGCCAGTGATCCGTTCGGTACGGGCCTGAACCTGCTGGGCTCGACCGGGCACCGGATCGACTACGCGGCGGCCCCGCCGGCCCTGGTCGCCCTCGTACAGGTCAACGCCATCGTGCTCGGGCACATCGCGGCCACCATCGCCGCGCACGACCTGGCGCTGCGCACCCAGCCGCCCGGCCGGGTCGTGCGCGGCCAGCTCCCGCTCGCGGTCATGATGATCACTCTGACCTGCGCGGGCCTGTTCGCGCTGCTCAGCGGCTGACCGGCGGTCCGCAGATCACCATTCCCGGCCTCCGGAACGCGAACCGGGAGCGGCCGGCCCGCCGCGGCGGGACGGCGGCGCACGAGGGTCTCACCGGGGGGCGGGTGCGGACTCCCCGGGTTCGCCGCCCGGTTCGCCGCCGGTGAGCGCGGACAGCGCCTCCTCGGTGCGGCGGGTGTAGGTGTTGTCCGGTCCGAGCACGCGCCGGCGGGCGTCCAGGACCAGCCGGTACTGGCGCTCGGCCTCGTCGTGGCGGCCCTGCGCGGCGAAGGCCTGGGCCAGCGCGTGCCCCGTCGTCATGACGTGGGGGTGGTCCGGGCCGAGCAGGCGGAGCCGGAGATCGTAGAGCTCCCTGAGCTCGTGTTCGGCCTCGGGCGCCCGGCCCAGCGCCACCAGCGCCCGCGGGATCTCGTGCCGGGTCACAAGGGTGTCGGGGTGCTCGGGCCCCAGGACGCGCACCTTGGCCTCGTGGATCGACCGGAACTCCAGCTCCGCCTCGGCGGTCCGCCCCTGGGCCATGAACACGCGGGCCGCCTCGTGGCGCGTCGCGAGCGTGTCCGGGTGGTCCGGTCCCAGCGTCCGCAGCCGGGCCTCGTAGGTCTGCCGCATCTCCTCCTCCGCGTCCGCCAGCCTGTCCTGGTCGGCGATGACCCGCGCGAGGTTGTGGCGGATGGTCAGAGTCTTGGGATGCTCCGGCCCGAGGACCCTCTCCCGGTCCTGGAGGATCCCGCGGAACTCGCCCTCAGCGTCGGCGGCCCGGCCCAGGAACATGTACGCGCTCGCGTGCCGATGCCGGAGCTCGAGAACGGCCGGGTCGTCGGCCGGCAGCCGGTCCGTGGCCGCCTTCAGCGCCAGCTCGGTGAGGTCCGCGGCGGAACGGTAGGAGCCGCTCCAGGTGAGGGCGGCCGCGCAGGCGGAGGAGGCCTCGGCCAGTGACGTGAGGCCGGGCGTGCCGAGCTCGCCGGGGACACTCCGCCAGAGCCGGTACGCGTGCGGGTAGAGCCGTCTCCACTCCGGCCAGTCCGCGGCACGGTCGGCGTGCAGCGCACCGACGGCCCGGGCCACCAGGGCGGCCGCGACTCCGGCGGTCCGCCTGCCGAGGTCGTCACCGGCCAGCAGGCGCCGCGTGGTCTCGGCCACCAGCGGATGGACGACCACGCCCGGCGGCCCGGCGGCCATGTCCGTCGTGTCGCTCTCGATCAGGCCCACCGAGTGCAGGGCCGTGAGGCCGGCGCTCACGCCGTCGCCGCCGCGTTCCCCGCAGACGCCGCCGAGCAGCTCGTGGTCCAGCAGGAACGCCGGGATCGGAGCCGAGGCCGCGAAACAGGAGAGGACTCCCAGCAGGGCGCGCGCCTGGGGGAGACCCTGCCCGGCCAGCAGGTCGAGCGACAGCTCCCACGTCGTCGTGATGTTCGACCGGGCGTCCGCGCTCTCGCTCATCATCCGTGGCCCCTTGCTCTCCAGTGCTTCACGGTAGGCGGTGAAGTGCCGCTCCGCCGAGAAGGCGGCACCGAGATGCTTGCCGGCATGGCGCAGCGCCAGGGCCAGCCCGCCCAGCCGGGCGGACAGCGCCTCCGCCTCGGCCTGCGTTCCCGCTCCCGGAGCCAGGTCGAGCAGGACCCTGGCGCCCTCCGCGGCCGACAGCGCGCTCAGCGGGTGGATCGAGACGTGCCGTCCCCACTGCGCGGCGTCGCCGACCCGGCTGGTGACCAGGATCAGGCCGGAGGAGGTGGGCCGCAGCCACCCGTTGCCGCCGTCGACCGGCTGGTCCCCGACCCGCAGCACGCCGGGGTCGTCCGCGTTGTCGATCACCAGCAGCCAGCCCCGGGCGGCGTCCAGGAAACGCCAGAGCAGATCGGCCGGGTTGCGCCGCCCGGCCAGCGCCTCCTCGACCTCGCCGGCCGTCGCGCCCAGCTCGCGGGCCAGCCCGAGCAGTTGCGTGGTGAGCGAGCCGGCCTCGGCCGCCGGCACCCACCAGACCGGCCGCCCCCGGTCCCGGACGTCGGCCGCCAGCTTCAGGGCCACGGTGGTCTTGCCGGTGCCGCCGAGCCCCGCGACCAGATGCACCCGGCCGTCGGGGGTCTCGACCAGCGCGTGCAGCTCGGCGAGCAGGTCGCCGCGGCCGTGGACCCGGTCCGGGAGCCGCCCGGTGGGCGGCGGCAGCGCCCCGATCGCGGTGAGCCCGGCCCCCGCGAGCGCAGGCGGGGCGCCCCGGTCATCGGCCGGCGGGTTCAGCGCGGGCGGGGGAGTCCGCCGCAGCTGCAACCAGGAGAACACGGTCGCCACCACCGCGACCACCAAGCCCGCGGCCGTCAGCGTCATCGCGAGGTCCATGCCGCGAGACTATGGAGCGCCGCGGGCGCCGTCGACCCGTTCGATCAAGACCGGGCGGGCGGCGGCCGGTTCGTGCCGGACCCGGCAGCGGGCGCTCACGGCCGGCGGGCCGCCGGGACCGTCGCGCCCCGGCGCCGGGGCGCGGTGAGCACACAGGCGAGCCGCAGGGGCCGCGCCCCGGTGGCGCGGACGACATGGGAGACGCCGCTCGGCAGGCAGAGCGCGCCGGACTCCGCCAGCGGCAGCGTCCCGCCGGCGGTGACGCACTCGCCGGTCCCGCCGAGCACCAGCAGCAGCTGGTCCAGCGGGTAGGTCTCCTCCTCGGGATCCTCGGCGGCGGGCACCGTCATGACGATCAGCTGGCCCTCCGGACCGGAGAACAGCGTCTCGGGCAGATCCTCGGCAAGCCAGTCCAGCCCGTCCGCCGCGGCGGTCGCCGGCCGGACCGCGTGCCGTCCGGTGGCCGGGATCGCCAGCGCGGCCGCGCACAGCGCGTACGCCACCGCGTCGCCCATCCGTTGCGCCTCGCCGGGAGGCCTCCCGGTCAGGGCCGCGGCCCGCTGGGCGGCCCGGAACCCGGCCTCGGCCAGGGCGCGGAATGCCGTGGGCGGTTCCTCGGACTCTCCGGTCCGGTCGAGGTGAGTCCCGGCGCTCCGGCCGAAGGACTCCAGCGCGTGGGCGACCTCGGTCCAGGCCGCCGTGGTCTCGCTCGTCATGGCGGCCACGGTGTCCCGCCGGGGATCCCGGCGGACAGTGGCCGGTGTCCCGTCCTGGCCGGGAGGGCCTCCCGGCCGTGGGCGTCGCGGCCGGGCGGGGCGCGCCGGTCACAACGCCAGTGCGAGGACCTCCGCGCCGGGCAGGCCGGCCAGCGCCGGGCCGGGCAGCAGCAGCTTGGAGCGCCGGACGCCGGAGCCGATGACGACGTACGGCTCGCGGCCGACCTCCTCGTCCACCAGGATCGGCCAGTCCCCGGGCAGGCCCAGCGGGGTGATGCCGCCGTACTCCATCCCGGTCAGCGCCGTCGCCTGGTCCATCGGGGCGAACGAGGTCTTGCGGGCGTCCAGCCGCCGCCGCACGACGCCGTTCACGTCGGCCCGCCGGGTGGCGAGCACCATGCACGCGGCATAGCGGGTCTCCCCGCCGCGCCTGCCCGCGACGATCACACAGTTGGCGCTGGCCGCGACCGGGACGTCGTAGCGCTCGCAGAACGCCGCCGTGTCGGCCAGCTCCGGGTCGATCTCCGCGACCCGCACGTCGCCGTGTTCTCCCAGGGCGTGCTCTTTCAGGGCATGTGCCACCGGTGCGGCGAGCAGGTCCGGCCGGCCGGCCGCCGGTACCCAGGTGAGGTTGCCGATCATTTGTTTTCTCCCCCTCGGAAAGTCGGTCGTTCCGGTCTCGTGACAGCTCGGATGCCCCGGTCCGGCGACGCACGCCGGGCCCGCCGGTCAGCGCGCCCTGGCGGCCAGCGCCTCGACGGCGGCCGCCACCGCGGCGGGGTCGGAGATCATCGTCAGGTGATGGGCGCCAGGGATCAAGGTGGGGGCGGGCGCGCCGATGCGGGCCGCGGTCTCGGCGGGAGCGTCCTTGGCGAAGACGTCGTCGGACGCGCCGAAGACGACGGCCTTCGGGGCGGCGACCGCCCGCAGCCCGGCCAGCCGGGCGGGGTCCACGCCGGGCACCCCGGCCGCCACCAGGTCCCACAGGCCGGCTTCGGCCCCGGGCACCTGGAAGGGACGGCGCCACTGGTCGAGCCCGGCGCGGTCCAGCCGCGGGCACGCCGGGCCGCACTGGCGGGAGTACACGCTGCGGATGATCCAGTCCGAGCGCAGGGCCAGCCGCAGCATGCTGACGCGGTACGGCGGGATCAGCAGGTAGCGCACCGGGGAGCGGGCGCCGGCCCCGGTGGCGAGCGCGTCGCCGTCGAGGAACATCAGCCCGCCGACCCGGTCCGGCGCGCGCAGGGTGGCTTCCGCGGCGGCCGCCGCGCCGCTGGAGTGCGCGACCAGCACGGGCCGGTCGCGCGGCCCGCCGAGGTGCATGGCGTCCAGGAACCCGAGCAGCTGCCCGGCCAGATGGCCGGTGGTGTACGGGCCGCGCCGGTCGCTGTAGCCGTAGCCGGTCAGGTCGAGCGCGTACACCCGGTGGTCACGGGCGAGCAGCGGAGCCAGCCGCGACCAGGTGTCGGCGGACTCGAAGGCGCCGTGCACCAGCACCACCGGGCTCCCGGTGGAGCCCCAGGTGCGGTAGCGGGTCAGCACGTCCCCGGCCCGCGTGTAGGACATCCCCTCCGGCGGAGTGGCCCGGTGGGCGGTGAGGGCGTTGTAGCCGAAGGAGGCGAGCGTGACGACCAGGATCACCGCGAGCGCCGCCAGGCCGGCCCGGCGCGCCCAGCGGCGCGGCCACGACCGGGGCGGCCGCCGGGTCGCCGGTTCTTCGGGGACCGGTTCTGCGCCGGACGACGCGATGGCCGGGGAGCCTGGGTCGGAGGTCACCTGAGGCACGGTATCGCCCGCGACCGGTCGGTCGTACGGAACGCCCGGTGCGGGCCCCTGGTGACCGCGGAAGTGGGAGCGAAGGAGGTCAGGTACGGTCGTGCACCCCGGTCTTGACCGCGGTGAGCAGGGAGCGCCAGCCGTCGCCGTCGAAGGCCAGCACGGCACCGTCCGGATGTTTGGAGTCGCGAACGGCCACGAGCCGCCCGGCCCTGGCCACCTCGACGCACTCGCCCTCGTTGCCGCCGCTGTGGCTGCTCTTACGCCACACGGCCGCGACCTCGACGCACTCGCCTTCGTCGGCTCCGCTGTGGCTGCTCTTGCGCCATACGGCCGCGACCTCGACACAGCTGCCTTCGTTGCCGCCGCTGTGGCTGCTCTTGCGCCATGCGGCACCGGTCAGTTCGGGGGTGTTCATACCTGTGACGCTAGCTCCTCGATCAGTCCCAGTGAATGGGCTCGGTCCAGCGAGGCGGCGAGCAGCAATTCGAAGATCTCCTCATGGGAGGCGACCTCGTCCTCGTCCTCCACGAACAGGCTTCGGGTGAACTGCTCGACGACCGAGACGGTGAGCCGCCCCGGTGGGCGGAGAACGAACAAGTCGAACGGCGCGGCGAGCCAGAGATAAGCGCCCGCAGTGGCCGGGAGCACGCGTACCTCCACGTGATCAAGCCTGGCGGCCTCGACCAGCTTGCGGAGCTGGGCCCGCATCAACTGCGGGCTGCCGACCTGGTTGCGCAGCGCCGCTTCACTGATGACCGGCTGGTAGCGCGGCGGGTCGGGGCGGGCCAGCACCCGCTGCCGGGCCAGCCGGAAGTCGACCAGCGCCCTGGTGCTCCGGACAGTGGCGTACGGCCCGACCTTGATGAGGGCGGCGGTGTAGTCGGGTAGCTGGAGCAGGCCGGGCAGGACGCTGGGCTGGAAGGTGCGGATCAGGGCCGCGTCCTCTTCCAGGCTGGCCAGGTCGAGGGCGGCGGCGGAGATCCGGCCCTCGTACGCCCGGCCCCAGTTCCCGCCGGGGCTGTGGGTGGCCAGGTGGATCAGAGATTCGCGCAGGGTGGGGTCGGTGGCGCCGTAGAAGTCGAGCAGGTCGGCCAGCTCCTGCGGATCGACCGGGTGCAGGCCGTTCTCCAGCGTGCTGAGCCAGCTCTTGGACCGGCCGTACCGCCGGGCGGCGGTGCCGACGGTCATGCCGGTCGCCTCGCGGGCCTTGCGCAGCGCCGACCCGATCCGGCGGAGGCGGACGGAGGGCCTGGTCCCGGAAGGCATGACCCCACGCTGTCACGCTCCGTACCGGCTCGTATTCGATTCCGTGGCGGGAGAACGTTCTCCCGACGTACCTGCCGCAGGCCCGAGACCTGCCCTAGACAGGCCCTGCGTGATCACGCATCCGTTTCGGGGCGTTTCTCGCCGCAGGATGCCGGGGGCGGTGCCGTTCGCCGCTTGCATTGCCGTGACCACCGATACGCGGCGGCAGGCTTGGGGCCGGCTGATCGGCAGGCCGGGTGGGTCCGGCAGGCCGCGTGGGTGTGGTCAGGGCAAATGCAAACGCGAGGCGGTCCCCCTCACCGACTAAGCCGATCACGTTTGGCGAGCTCGACGCGGATGCGAGGGCGTCCATCAATCGTTCGACGATTGATTGCATGATCACGAAGGGGTTGCTCTCCGTGAGCCACGGGGCGGGGTGTTATTCGTAGGGGTCGGGGGGTGGGGGAACCTCGGTCAGGCTGGTGGCGTGCAGTTGGGCGACGTCGTCCGGGGAGCGCTGGAAGGTCCCGGTGACCGTCACCCACCGGTCGCGGGCCGGCGGGGTCCCGGTGATGCCGGTCACCCGCACGACGGCGGAGACGGCGTCGGCGGCGCAGCAGGCGATCTGGTAGCGCGCGATGCGGAAGCCGCCGCGGTCGGAGGTGCGGGCCACGAAGCCGGTCAGCCGCACCGGCGTCGAGCCGAAGCCGGCGCCGTCATGGTCGAGCACGCGCTCGTCGAACTCCAGCAGCGACATGGGCACCACGCCCCCGCCGGCGGGCAGCGGGTCATAGGTCCGCCCGCCGGATGTGACCCTGACGGCCGCGCTCCGGTCCACCCCGTAGCTGCCCAGGGCGGGCGGGGTGACCAGCAGCAGCGCGAGGACGGGGGCGAGCAGCAGCCACCCCACCCGATCCCCGTGCCCATGCTCGTGCCCATGCCCGTGATCGTGCCCCCTGGTGGGCCGATGCGCCGGTCCGTCCGCCGGTCCGCCTGCCGGTTCACTCGCCGGTTCGCCTGGCGGTCTGCCTGCCGGTACGACCCGCCGCGCCGGCCACAGGGCCCGTACGACGCCGGTGAGTCCCAGGGCGACGAGCAGCACGCCCGCGACGAGCAGCCACCAGCCCATGCCGACCCGGACGTACCGCGCGTACGCGCCGCCGGCCCACAGCCGGACCATCAGCGCGCCGACCAGCAGCACGGTCGTGGCGCGGGCCTCCTCCGTCACAGCAGCCACCACCCGACGAGCGCCGCGGAGCCGGTCGCGACCACGAAGGTGGCCAGCGAGAAGCGCCAGGCGAACCGGAGACCGAACGTGCCCGCCTGGAGCGCGAACAGCTTCAGGTCGACCATGGGCCCGACGACCAGGAACGCCAGCCGCGCGCTCAGGGAGAACTGCTTGAGCCCGGCGGCGACGAAGGCGTCGGCCTCCGAGCAGAGCGAGATCAGCACGGCGAAGACCGCCAGCACCAGCAGCGACACCGGCCCGGGGGAGGCGAGGGAGTCCACCAGGCTGCGCGGCACCAGCGTCTGCAGGGCCGCCGCCGCGCCGGCGCCGATCACCAGGAAGCCGCCTGCCTGCAGGAAGTCGTGCTGCGCCGTGGCCAGGAACACGGCCGGCCTGGACCCGTCCCCGGCGTGCGGCGTGCGGGCCGCCCTGGTGAGCAGGTCGTCGCGGCCCAGCACGATCCACAGCAGCCCCATGCCGACGGAGGCGGCCACGCCGGCCACCAGCCGCGCGACCACCATCTCGGGGTTGCCGGGAAAGGCCACCGCGGTGGAGACCAGCACGATCGGGTTGATCGCCGGGGCGGACAGCATGAACGCGAACGCCGCCGCGGGGGTGACGCCGCTCGCGGCGAGCCGGGCGGCGATGGGCACCGAGCCGCACTCGCAGCCGGGCAGCGCGGCGCCCAGCGCGGCGGCGGCGGGCACCGCGAGCGCGGGACGCCCGGGCAGCCACCGGGCGATCGCCCCCGGCGGCACGAACGCGGCGATGGCCGCGCTCACCGCGACGCCGAGCACCAGGAACGGCACGGCCTGAATCGTGATCGCGACGAAGACGGTCGCCCAGTTGGCGGCGGCGGGCCGGTCCAGCAGGCCGGTCAGCACCGGGCGCAGTGCCACGGCGGCGACGACGAGCACGGTCACCAGCGGCAGGCCGGGCGTCCGGAGACCGCGCCGGCCGGCGGGCGGCTCCTCGGCGGGCGATTCCGCCGGGGCCGCAGGGATGACCGGTTTGTGCACGAACGGCAATGTAATGGGGGCTAGAGCCGGTTGTGTACGGGAAAAGTCACAACGCCAGTACGACTTAACCGGGCGTCTTCTTCTTCGCCACCGTGACGTGACACCGTCTGGGCCGTACGTCACGGTGGGACCGCGCGGCGGGGAGCGTGGTCCGATGGACCCGGAGGAGACCCAGTGCCCCCTGCCTTTATGCGTTCCCGCGCCGTGCGCGCGGGGATGATCATCACAGCGCTCGGTGCGGTGGTCGCCGCGCCGCTGGCGGTGACGAAGGCGCCGCCCGCCGATGCCGTCACCATCGCGGGCGCCCGTACCCTGTCGGACAAGGTCGCCGTCGGCTGGGCGAGCAAGCCGGCGAAGACCACCGCGGTGCACCTGCTCGGCTGGAACGACTACCACGGCAACCTCGAGCCGGCCGGCCTGAACATCTACGGCAAGTTCGCCGGCGGCGGCGCGTACCTCGCCAAGGCGGTGCTGGACAGGCAGAAGCAGTACCGCGGCCACGTGGCGACGGTCCTGGCCGGCGACAACATCGGCGCCAGCCCGCTGGCGGACGGGTTGTTCAAGGGGGAGCCGGCGACCATCACCAGCAACTTCATGAACGTCGACTTCTCCTCGGTCGGCAACCACGAGTTCGACAAGGGCAAGGCCGAGCTGCTGCGCATCCAGCGGGGCGGCTGCGGGGCAACCGCCTGCACCGGCGCGCCGTACGCCGTGCGGACCGCGCGGGGCGGGGTGAAGCAGACCAACACCTACCCCGGCGCCGACTTCAAGTACCTGGCCGCCAACGTCATCGACAACGCGACCGGCAAGCCGCTCTTCCCCGCCTACGGGATCAAGAGCTTCCGCTCCGACAGCGGTCGGCCCATCTCGGTCGGCTTCATCGGCGAGGTCCTCCAGGCCACGCCCACGATCGTGACGCCGAGCGGCGTGGCCGGCCTGACCTTCACCGACGAGGCGGACGCGGCCAACAAGGCCGCCCGGGAGCTCGCCCGCAAGGGCGTCCACGTCCCGGTGCTCGTCATCCACCAGGGCGGGTCCCAGACCGGCTCGATCACCGGCCCCAACGGCTGCGCGGGCAACCTGGCCGGCAGCGACATCGAGACGATCGCCAAGCGGCTCGACCCGTCGATCAAGGTCATCGTGTCGGGTCACACGCACGCGGAGTACCGCTGCACGATCACCACCAACGGGGTGACGCGGCTGGTCACCAGCGCGGCGTCGTTCGGCCGGATCCTGAGCGACATCACGCTCACCGTCGACGACCGGACCGGCAAGCTGGTCGCGGCCGAGGCGGCCAACACGATCGTGGAGAACGCGCTCAACACCCCGGGGCCCGGCGTGGTGCGCCAGGACGACCCGTCCAAGGCCGACCCGACGGTGGCCGGCATCGTCCAGCAGTACGTGACCGCGTCCGCCCCGCTGGCCAACAAGGTGCTCGGCAAGATCCAGGGCGATCTGACCCGGACCCCGACGGCGGTCGGCGAGTCGACCCTCGGTGACGTGATCGCCGACGCGCAGCTCGCCACCACCTTGGACCCGGCCAAGGGCGGGGCGCAGCTGGCCCTGATGAACCCCGGCGGTATCCGCGCCGACCTGAAGGTCTCCGACATCTCCTCCGGCGGGGAGGCGCCCGGCGAGGTCACCTACGGTGAGGCGTTCACCGTGCAGCCCTTCGGCAACAGCCTGGTCACCAAGACGATGACCGGTGACATGCTGCGCCGGGTGCTCCAGCAGCAGTTCACCGGGTGCGCGGGCCAGACCACGCAGAAGGTCCTGCAGATCTCCTCGACGCTGACCTACCAGTCCAACCCGGCCGCCGCGGCCTGCGCCGACAAGATCGGTGAGATCAAGGTGGGTGGTGCGGTCGTCACCCCGGCGACCAGCCTGCGGGTGACGATGAACAACTTCCTGGCCTTCGGCGGTGACGGGTTCACCGTCTTCAACGAGGGCACCGCTCCGCTCGGCGGCGCCCAGGACATCGACGCGTTCGCCGGCTATCTCACCGCCGCCGGTGCGGCCGGCGTGCCCGTCCCGGCGACCACGAGGATCACCGCGATCCCCTGACGCCCGAGCCGGACTGACGACGGTGTCCCGGCCCCCGAGAAAGGGGGCCGGGACACCGTCGTCGTCTCCGGCGCCGCCGGGCGGGATCAGGACCGGGCGTCCACCGCGGCGCGCAGGGCGACGGCGTCGGCGCGCACCGCGGCCGGGTCCTCGGCGTCGAGGAGCGCGCGGCGCGCCAGCACGGCGACCCGCCGCAGGTCGGCGGCGATGAAACCGCGCCGGGTGACCTCCTGGGTGCCGATCCGCAGGCCGCGCGGCTCCTCGCCGGGCGGCTGGTCCGGCAGCCCGATGCCGCTGAGGTAGATCCCCGCCTCGGCGAGCCGTACGGCGGCCCGGGCACCGCCGCCGAACGGCGCGGCGTCCAGCGCGACGTGGTGCGACCGGGTGAAGCCGCGGGCCGCCGCCGCCACCGTGAACCCCTGCTCGTGCAGGGCGTGCGCGAGCGCGGTGGCGTTGGCCAGGCAGTCCCGGACATAGGCCGCGCCGCCGTCGGCGAGCTCGGCGGCGGTGATCGCCAGCGAGCCGAGCCGCCCGATGTCGTAGTTGGCCAGCATGCCGGGATAGGCGACGGCGGACACCTCCCGCGCGATCCGCTCGTCGCGGGTCACGACGCAGCCGCCGGGCGGCCCGCCGAAGGACTTGTACGTCGAGAAGGTCAGCACGTGCGCGCCCTCGGTGAGCGGCCGCTGGAACGTCCGGGCGGCCACCGGCCCGGCGACGTGCGAGGCGTCGTAGAGGACGGTCGCCCCGGCCTCGTCGGCGGCGGCGCGCACCGCGGCCACGTCGTGCGGGAAGAGCATCAGGCTGGCGCCGATGACCACCAGGCGGGGCCGCTCCCGCGCGAGGAACCCGCCCAGCGCCGCGTAGTCGAGGTCGAAGCCCGCCGCGTCGTAGGGCAGGTCGACCACCCGCAGGCCGCGTACCCCCGGTACGCCCTGGCCGTGGTGGCTGGTGTGCCCTCCGGCGGCCTCGGGCAGCACCGCGATGGTGTCGCCCGGGTCGGTGAGCGCGGTGTAGACCGCGAGGTTGGCCAGCGTCGCGCTCTGCAGCCGTACCTCCGCGAAGGTGCCCTCCATCAGCTCCGCGACCAGCAGCGGCGCCAGCACCTCGAGCACGTCGAGATGGTCCAGCCCGGCCTGGAACTTCTCGCCGGGCCAGCCCATGCTCGGCCGGCTGGAGAGCGCCACGTCGTGCGCCCGCGTGGCCGCCGGGCTCATGAGGTTGGTGCCCGCGTACAGCACGATGCCCTCGGCGTCGAACCGCCGGCGGTGGGCCTGGAGGGACCGGGTCACCGTCTCGATGACCGCCTCCGTGCCGCTCCGCCCGGTCAGCAGGGCCTCGAGCTCGCCCAGCCGCCGCCGGGCCGGCTCCGACGCCCATGGCGCCACCCGGCTCACCGGTGCCGCCTCATCCATGCTCACCCTCCATGCCCACCTTTCCCTCGCATCGGTTCCGGACGACGTTAAGCGGTGATCCGTCCCATCGCGAGAGGCTCGTCCCTGCGGGCGGCCGGGCCGGACCGGCCGTCTAGGGTGGTCGGATGAGCCCGAACATCGCCACCAACACGGCCGTCACCCGTGCCGAGCTTCTCGACTTCGTCCGTCCCCGCCACCGGGCGGTGCTGCTGACGACCCGGGCCGACGGGGGCCCGCAGGCCTCTCCGGTCACCTGCGGGGTCGACGGCGAGGGCCGGATCGTGGTGTCGACCTACCCGGCACGCGCCAAGGCCCGCAACGTCCGCCGCGATCCCCGGGCCAGCGTGGTCGTGCTGTCCGACGACTTCGACGGGCCCTGGGTCCAGGTCGACGGCTCCGCCGAGATCCTCGACGTCCCCGAGGCGGTCGAGGCCCTGGTCGACTACTACCGGGCGATCGCCGGAGAGCACCCCGACTGGGACGAGTACCGCGAGGCCATGGTCCGGCAGAACAAGTCGCTGCTGCGCATCACCCCCGAGCGGTGGGGCCCGGTGGCCACCGGCGGATTCCCGCCCGCCTGACCGGTGCTTCCGCTGAGCGGAAACAATCCGTGTGCGCCCGTCCCGGAACGCGCATGATCGGAGAGTAGAAACCGCACTCGTACCCGGAGACCTCCATGCGCACCCAGGTCGGCATCGTCGGCGCCGGACCGGCCGGCCTGCTGCTGTCGCATCTGCTGCACCTGCGGGGCATCGACTCCGTGGTGCTGGAGATCCGCAGCCGGGAGTACGTGGAGCGGCGGCTGCGCGCCGGGGTGCTGGAGCAGGGCACGGTCGACACCCTCAACGAGGCCGGCGTGGGGGAGCGGATGCGCCGGGAGGGCCTGCCGCACCACGGCATCGAGCTGCGCTACGGCGGGCGGGCGCACCGGATCGCCTTCGAGCGGCTGGTACCCGGCCGGGCGATCACCGTCTACGGGCAGCAGGAGGTCGTCAAGGACCTCATCGCGGCCCGGCTGGCGGCCGGCGGCGAGATCCTGTTCGACCTGTCCGACGTCGCCGTGCACGGCCTCGACTCCGCCGCCCCGGCCATCACCTTCGTCCGCGACGGCGAGAGCGTGCGGCTGGACTGCGACGTCATCGCCGGCTGCGACGGCTTCCACGGGGTGACCCGGCCGTCGATCCCCGAGGGGGTGGTCACCGCCTACGAGCGCGACTACCCGTTCGCCTGGCTGGGGGTGCTGGCCCAGGTGCCGCCGTCTACCGAGGAGCTCATCTACGCGCGCAGCGACCGGGGCTTCGCCCTGCACAGCATGCGCTCACCGGAGCTGAGCCGGTTCTATCTCCAGGTGCCGCCCGAGGAGGACCTCGCGGAATGGCCGGACGAGCGGATCTGGTCGGAGCTGAAGGCCCGGCTGGAGACCGTGCCGGGATTCGCGCTGACGACCGGGCCGATCCTGGAGAAGGGCGTCACCCCGATGCGCAGCTTCGTGGCCGAGCCCATGCAGTACGGCCGGCTCTACCTCGCCGGGGACGCCGCGCACATCGTGCCGCCCACCGGCGCCAAGGGACTCAACCTGGCGGTCGCCGACGTACGCCTGCTCACCGAGGCGCTTGCCGCGTGGTACGCCACCGGTGCCACCGGGCTCCTGGACGGCTACTCCCGGGCGTGCCTGAAGCGGGTGTGGCGGGCGCAGCACTTCTCCTGGTGGATGACCACGCTGCTGCACACCTTCGACTCCGACGACGCCTACGGCCGGCGGCTCCAGCTGTCCTACCTCGACTACGTCACCTCGTCGGACGCCGCGGCCGCCACGCTGGCCGAGAACTACGTCGGTCTGCCCTACGAGAAGTGAGGAGCCACCCCATGGACACGGTCGTGAACTCCGCCGCGGAGCCGGTCGCCGGCCTCGGCGGCGGTGCCTCGCCCACCCGCCCGGCGCCCAGGTGTTCCTGCACGCCGACCGCCCCGTCATCGTGATCATGCAATCGGCCGGCGATCGGTTGCATGATCACGGTGGACGACTGGAAGGACGCCTGCGATGACGCATCCTCCGCATCTGTATCCCGCCTATGGGAGCACGGTGCTGCGCGCACCGGCCCGCGAGCCGGTCATGCCGGTGCTCGGCCCGGACGCCATCGAGCTGACCAGCCCGGTGTTCGGGGCGCACGAGCTCGGCACGCTCGACCACGACCTGACCCGGCGGCACCCGGGCGAGCCCCTGGGCGAGCGGATCGTGGTGACCGGCCGCGTCCTGGACGGCGACGGCCGCCCGGTGCCGCACACGCTGGTCGAGGTCTGGCAGGCCAACGCCGCGGGCCGGTACGCCCACGACCTGGACCAGCACCCCGCCCCGCTCGACCCCAACTTCACCGGTGCCGGGCGGTGCCTGACCGACGCCGAGGGCCGCTACCGGTTCGTCACCATCAAGCCCGGCGCCTACCCGTGGCGCAACCACCACAACGCCTGGCGGCCCGCGCACATCCACTTCTCGGTGTTCGGCACCGCCTTCACACAGCGGCTGGTCACCCAGATGTACTTCCCCGGCGACCCGCTGTTCGCCTACGACCCGATCTTCCAGTCGATCCCGGACGAGACGGCCCGCGAGCTGCTCATCGCCCGCTTCGACCTGGACACCACCGAGCCGGAGTGGGCACTGGGCTACCAGTGGGACATCCAGCTGGGCGGCACGCCGATGGAGGACTCATGATCACGCCGTCGCAGACCGTGGGGCCCTTCTTCGGGTTCGCCCTGCCCTACGCGGAGGGCCACCACGTGGTGCCGCCCTGGCACCCCGGCGCCGTGCTGCTCCAGGGCCGGGTCCTCGACGGGGCGGGCGAGCCGGTCCCCGACGCGATCGTGGAGATCAGGCAGGCCGACGCGGACGGCCGCGCGCCCTCGGCGGTGGGGGCGCTGCGGCGGGCGGGACACGGCTTCTCCGGCTTCGGCCGCAGCGCCACCGACGCGGCCGGCGGCTACTGGTTCACCACGGTCAAGCCCGGTGGCGACAACCCGTACATCGCGCTGCTGGTGTTCGCCCGCGGCCTGCTCAAGCCGGTCGCGACACGCGTCTACTTCCCCGAGGACGCCGGGGCCGACCCGCTGCTGCGGGGGCTGGAGCCCGAGCGCCGCGAGACCCTGATCGCGGCACGGGACGAGCGCGGATACCGCTTCGACGTCCGGCTGCAGGGCGAGCGGGAGACGGTCTTCCTTGCCTTCTGAGGTACCCTCCCACGCGTCCGGCCCGTCCGGCCCGTCCGGCCCGCCGGGCGCGCTGGACGCCGGGCTGCTGTCGCCGGTGCGCGCCGGGGTGGAGGCCGAGGCCGAGACCTCGGACGCCGCCTACCTGCGGGCCCTGCTGTCCGCCGAGGCCATGCTGGCCCGTGCCCAGGCCCGGGCCGGCACGATCCCGGCCGCGTCCGCCGACGCCATCGCCGCCACGGCCCGGGACATCTGCCTCGACCCGGCCGACCTCGCCCGCCGTGCCCGCGACGCCGGCAACCCGGTCGTCCCGCTGGTCGCCGACCTGCGAGCGGCCGTGCCGCCGGGCGTGGCCCCGGACGTGCACCGCGGCGCCACCAGCCAGGACATCATGGACACCGCCACGATGCTGGTGGCCGCCCGGGCGGCCGCGGTGATCCTGCGCCACCTCGGCCGGGTGCTCGCGGCCCTCGCCCTCCTGGCGGGCCGGTACCGCGGCACCCCGATGGCGGCCCGTACCCTCGGCCAGCAGGCCGTCCCCACCACGTTCGGGCTCAAGGCGAGCGGCTGGCTGCTCGGCTGCCTCGACGCCCGGGACGAGCTCGTACGGGCCCGCGCGGCGCTGCCCGCGCAGCTCGGCGGGGCCGCCGGGACGCTCGCGGCGCTGGGCGATGCCACGGCGGCACCGGATCTGCCGGCCGGGTACGCCGCGGAGCTGGGACTCGCCGACCCGGTGCTGCCGTGGCACGGCCGGCGGACCCCGGTCGCACGGCTGGCGGCCGCCCTCACCGAGACCACCACCGCGCTCGGCAAGATGGCCACCGACGTCGTGCTGCTCGCCCAGACGGAGGTCGCCGAGGTGGCCGAGCCCGCCGCCGGGGGGCGCGGCGGATCGTCGGCGATGCCGCACAAGCGCAATCCGGTGCTGGCGGTCCTGATCAGGTCGGCCGCTCTCCAGGTCCCGGTGTACGCGCAGCTCCTGGCCACCGCCGGGCTGGCCGAGCACGAACGGGCCGCGGGCGCCTGGCACGCCGAGTGGCAGCCGCTGCGCGAGTGCCTGCGGCTGACCGGGGGAGCGGCCGTCACCGCCGCCGAGCTGGCGGAGGGGCTGGAGGTGTTCCCGGACCGGATGGCCGGCAACCTCGGGCTGACCGGCGGCGGGATCGTCTCCGAGCGTCTCGCCGGGCGCCTCGGCCGGGAGCGTGCCACCGGGCTCCTGCGGCGGGCAGCCGAGGAGGGGGCCGAGCTGCGCGACGTGCTCGCCCGGGACGGCGTGACCGGGGTGGACGAGCTGCTCGACCCGGCCGGGTACCTCGGCGCCGCGCCCGCCCTGGTCGACCGGGCGCTGGCCGTCTACCGGGACCGGACCTCGTGAGCGCCCGCCTCGCCCACCGGCTGGACGGGCCCGCGGACGCGCCCGTCCTGGTCCTCGGCCCGTCGCTCGGCACGACGCTGGGGCTGTGGGAGCCGCTGCTGCCCGCCCTCACCGGCTCCCGGCGGGTGCTCCGCTACGACCTGCGCGGCCACGGCGGATCCGAGGTGATCCCCGGCCCGGCGACGGTGGACGACCTGGCCGGGGACCTCACGGCGCTGCTGGACCGGCTGGAGATCCGCCGGTTCGCCATCGGCGGGGTCTCCCTCGGCGGCGCGGTCGCCACGGTCATGGCGCTGAGCGCGCCCGAGCGGGTCAGCGGCCTGGTCCTGTGCTGCACCTCGGCGCGCTTCGGCGAACCGGGGCCGTGGCTGGAGCGGGCCCGGCAGGTGCGAACCGAGGGCATGGAGCGGCTCGCCGGCACCGCGGTGGAGCGCTGGTTCACACCGGGTTTCGCGGTCCGGCATCCGGACAGGGTCCACCCTGTGGTGAACATGCTGCGCACGACCGACCCGGAGGGATACGCCGCCTGCTGCACGGCCCTGGCGCGTTACGACGTGCGGGACCGGCTCGCCGGGGTGCGCGCGCCCGCGCTGGTGATCGCGGGCGCGGAGGACCCGGTCACCACGCCCGGCCACGCCCGGGAGCTCGCCCACGGGCTCGGGGCGGGGGCCGTGACGATCGTCGACGACGCCTCCCACCTGGCGCCCTACGAACGGCCCGAGCCGGTCGCCCAGGCCATGCTCGGCCATCTGGAAGGACTCGAGTGAACGACGAGCGGCGGCACACCGACGGCATGAAGGTCCGCAGGGAGGTGCTCGGCGAGGTCCACGTCGACCGGGCGGTCGCGACCACCACGGCCTTCACGGCGGACTTCCAGGACCTCATCACCCGCTACGCCTGGGGCGAGATCTGGACCCGGCCCGGGCTGGACCGGCGCACCCGCAGCTGCATCACGCTGACCGCGCTCGCCGCCCTCGGCCACCTGGACGAGCTGGCCATGCACGTCCGCGCGGCGCTGCGCAACGGCCTCACCCCGGACGAGATCAAGGAGGTGCTGCTGCAGGTGGCCGTCTACTGCGGGGTCCCGGCCGCCAACAGCGCCTTCGCCGTCGCGCAGCGCGTCCTGCGCGAGGAGGGCGCTCCGGGATGAGCGGGGGCCCGCCGGGACGGCGTCGCCGCGACGATGTCCGGCCCCGTACGATCTCGACGTGACGATCACGGGCACCGGCGACGACAGACCGGCGCTCATCCTGCCCCCGGCGCCGACGGTCACCGCGCAGCTGCTGGCCGACGCCGCGCGCTCCCGCCGGATGGAGGTACGGATCCTGACCCGCAGGCCCGTCCCGCGCGGGCTGTTCGGGCGCACCCACCTGTACGGCGGGGAGGCGTTCGCCGACGCCGTCGCCCCGGAGCTGGGGACTGCCCTGCTGCAGCCGCCGTCGCGGTGGCTAGCCGACCTGCCCGCCGAGTTCACCCGCCGCGAGGTCGTGCACACCACGCTCGGCGCGGCCTTCCGGCTGGAGCGGGCCAGGTTCATCAAACCGGCCGCCGGCAAGGCCTTCCCCGCCCAGGTCTACCCGTCCGGCGGTGACCTGCCGTCCGGCGTGCCGGGACAGACCCCGGTCCTGGTGGCCGACCCGGTGCACTTCGCGGCGGAGTACCGGCTGCACGTGCTGGACGGCGCCGTGCGCGCGGGCGGCCGGTACGCCGTCGACGGCGTGCTCGACCCGGCCCCGGCGGACACGCTCCCGGAGTGGCCGTCGGTGCTCTCGTTCGCCGCCGAGCTGCTCGGCCACGACGCCGAGACGCTGCCGAGCGCGGTCGTCGTGGACGTCGGAATGATGGTCGGCGCGGACGGCCGCCGCGAGCTGGCGGTCGTGGAGGCCAACGAGGCGTGGTTCAGCAACTGCTACGCCGCCGATCCCGCCGGTGTGCTCGACGTCGTGCTGCGAGCCGCGCTGCCCGCCGCGGCGGTACCGAGCCGGGACCGCCCCTTCGTGCGATGAGGCGGCGCGGTGGTCAGGCCCGGGCGACCGCGGTGTCGTACAGCGCCCTGGTCTCCGGGCCGAAGACGATCGAGTACGAGATGTCCGGGGTCAGGCCGCCCTCCTCGTGGCCGCCCACCACCCCGACCACGGTGCCGTTCCCGTCGCCGGTGGCGGCGCCGGTCACGAACGGGCCGCCGCTGGTGCCGTCCCGGTAGTCCTTGCAGTCGAACCGCTGCTGGCCGCCGAAGACGCCGGTCCGGTTCTGGCAGCCGATCGGCCGGCCCTGGTCGACGGGGTAGCCGATGACCCGGACGACGCCGGAGGGCCTGCCGGTGCCCAGCCGGTTGGCGCCGGTGAAGTCCTGGATCCGGGCGAGGCCGCCGTCGCGGGCGACCGTCAGGAAGGCCACGTCGTGGTCGGGGTCGGCGGTGGCGGACCACGTGTCATCGACGATGATCCTGGTGACGGACCAGACGCCGTACGGCTTGACGTCGTCGCGGAGGCCGGGCACGAAGGCCAGGTGCCGGGCGTCGTGCCCGGGGCCGGTGACGCAGTGGGCGGCGGTGATCACCAGGTTGCCCGCGGGGCTGTCGACCACGCTCGCGGTGCAGAAGTGGCGGCCCAGCCGCTGCCCGTCGGTGACGAACAGGGCGCCGACGGCCGGGGTCCCGGCGAAGGGCGTGCCGGCCAGCGGCACCGACGGCGTCATGGTCGAGGCCACGGCGACCTCCCGGGGCCGGGGGGTGCTCGCCCGCTGGGCGGCGTCGCCGCGCCCGGTGGCGGGCACGCCCACGACGGCGATCAGGCCGACGAGGCCGACGAGCACCGACAGGGAGGGGACGACGAACGCGCGTGCGGGCCGTCTGCGCCGGTGCCTCCCCATCCGCGGCTCCCTCTCCGGCCGTCCGGCCGCCCGCTCCCTGGTCTCCGCCTCGATTATCCGCCGGGACCTCGGGAAAAGCACGGGCCGGAGGCTGAGAAGATCATGAAAATCGGCGGGGACGATCCGTCTGGGCCGTCTGTCGCGCGGGCGGGCGGGTACCCCATGATCGGTACATGAGCACTGCGATCCTCACCGCGCAGCGGGAGTTCACCGCCGGCGTCGCCTATCTCAACACCGCCTCCTACGGGCTGCCGCCACGGCGGGCCCACCAGGCCGCGCTGGACATCGAGCGGGACCGGGCGGCCGGGCGGATGGCGATGGACCGGCTGGACGAGGCGGTGGCCCGGTCCCGGAGGGCGTTCGGCCGGCTCGTCGGCCTGCCCCCCGAGCGGATCGCGGTCGGCTCGCAGGTCTCCTACTTCGTCGGGCTCGTCGCCGCCGCCCTGCCGGAGGGCGCCACCGTGCTCGTCGCGGATGGGGACTTCACCTCGCTGCTGTTCCCGTTCCTGGCCCGGCCCGGGCTGGCGGTCCGCTCCGTGCCGCTCGGCCGGATCGCCGAGGCGGTGGACGACGGCGTCGATCTGGTCGCGGTCTCCGCGGTGCAGTCGGCCGACGGCCGGATCGCCCCGCTGGAGGACCTGATCGCCGCCGCCGGCTCCTGTGGCGCGCGCGTCCTGCTCGACGTCACCCAGGCCGCCGGCTGGCTGCCGCTGCCGGCCGACCGAGTCGACCTGCTGGTGTGCGGGGGCTACAAATGGCTGCTCGGCCCCCGCGGCACCTGCTTCCTGGCCGGCACCGCGGAGGCGCTGTCGGCGCTGCCGCCCATCGGCGCGAACTGGTACGCGGGCGCGGACGTGTGGGACTCCATCTACGGGGCGCCCCTGCGGCTCGCCGGGGACGCCCGGCGGCTGGACCTGTCCCCGGCCTGGTCCTGCTGGGTGGGGCAGGCCCCGGCGCTGGAACTGCTGGCGGACGTCGGCGTACCGGCGATCCACCGGCACGACCTGGCGCTGGCCGGCCGGTTCCGGGAGGGGCTCGGCCTGCCGCCGGGGGACTCGGCGATCGTGTCGCTGCCGGTCCCGGACGGCACCGCCGAACTGCTCGCCGAGCGGGGCGTGGTCGCCGCCCTCCGGGCCGGCCGGCTGCGCTGCGCCTTCCACCTGTCCACCACCGAGGCCGACGTCGACCGCGCCCTGGAGGCCCTGGCCGGCCGGGTGCCCCGGGAGGGCCCGGATACCCTGGCGGGATGAGATGGGCGACGGCGGCGGGGCTGGACCTGTGCTGCGTGGCGGTGTTCGTCGTGATCGGCAGGGCGAGCCACGACGAGGCCGCCTCCGTGACCGGGCTGGCCACGACGGCCTGGCCGTTCCTGGCCGGGCTGGCGGCCGGCTGGGCGGTCACCCGGGCCTGGCGGCGGCCCGCTGCGCTGATCCCCACCGGCGCCGGGGTGTGGCTGTCGGCCGTCGCCGCCGGCATGGTGCTGCGCGCCCTGTCCGGCCAGGGCACGGCGGTGGCGTTCGTCGTCGTCGCGCTGGTCTTCCTCGGGGTGACCATGCTCGGCTGGCGGGCCGCCGTCCGGTGGCGGACCTCGGCCGGTACGCCCGCATGAGCGACATCGCGGCCATCGCCCTGCTGCAGGATCCGATCCGGCGGCGGCTGTACGACCACGTGGTGGCACAGGACCACGAGGTCAGCCGCAACGAGGCGGCCGAGGCCGCGGGCGTGCAGCGCACACTGGCGGCCTTCCATCTGGACAAGCTCGTCGACGCGGGCCTGCTGGAGGCGGTGTTCCGCAGGCTCGGCGGCCGGACCGGGCCGGGCGCCGGGCGGCCCGCCAAGCTCTACCGGGCGTCCGCCGCCGAGCACGCGGTGTCGCTGCCGCCGCGCGACTACCGCACGGCGGCCGATCTGCTCGCCGAAGCCGCCGACCTGGCGCGGCTCGACGGTGAGCTGGCCGACGTGGCCCGGCGGCGCGGCCGGGCCCTGGGAGCGGCGGCCGGCGCCGGTGCGGACGTCACCGCGCTGCTGGCCGAACGCGGCTACGCGCCGGTCGTGGAGGGCGCGGAGATCCGCCTGCGCAACTGCCCCTTCCACGTGCTCGCCGAGCACTTCCCCCCGCTGGTCTGCGGCATGAACCTCGCGCTCCTCGACGGCCTGCTGGAGGGGGCGGGGGCGGCGGCCACCGCCCGGCTGGCCGCCCGCCCCGGATGGTGCTGCGTCGTGGTGTGCCCTTCTAAAACTAATGAGCATTGACATAGAAGGTTCGCAGTGATGTGGTGGCCGTCATGAGCGACTCACATCTGGCGCAGTTCAACATCGCCCGCGTCCGGCTGCCCCTCGACCATCCCGAGATGGCCGGGTTCATGGCACTTCTCGACCCGGTCAACGCGCTCGCCGACGGCACGCCCGGCTTCGTCTGGCGCTTCACCGACGGGGAGGCCGACGACGCGACCTCGATACGGCCCTTCGAGGACGACGCCGTCATCGTCAACTTCTCGGTCTGGACGTCGCGGCAGGCCCTGTGGGACTTCGTCTACCGCAGCGCCCACCTGGACGCCCTGCGGCGGCGCCGGGAGTGGTTCACTCGCGTCGACGAGTCGTACAGCGTGCTGTGGTGGATCCCGGCGGGCCACCGGCCCACGGTGCCGGAGGCGGTCGAGCGCCTCGATCTGCTGCGCCTGCACGGGCCGGGACCCAGGGCGTTCACCTTCCGCGACCACTACGAGCCGGTCGAGCGCGGCGGGACCACCGAGCGCGCCGGGCACCCGGTGGCCGCCGAGCCGGCCAGCTCTTGACCGCGGCGCCGTCGTTGCCCTCTCATAGGACCACCTACCGGTGGATGGAGCGTGCCATGACGGCGCTGTCGTACGCGTCCGGGATCTCCCGGGTCCCCCTGCTCGGAGACACGATCGGGGCCGACTTCGACCGGGCGGTGGCCGCGCACGGCGACCGGGACGCCCTGGTGGACGTGCCGTCCGGGCGGCGCTGGTCCTACCGCGAGCTGGCCGCCGAGGTCGACGCGGTGGCCCTCGGCCTGCTCGGGCTGGGGGTCGGGAAGGGCGACCGGGTGGGCGTCTGGGCGCCGAACTGCGCCGAGTGGGTCTTCACGCAGTACGCCACCGCCAAGATCGGCGCCATCCTGGTGAACATCAACCCGGCCTACCGGGTGCACGAGCTGGAGTACGTCCTCAACCAGTCCGGGGTCCGCACGCTGGTGGCGGCGCCCGGTTTCAAGACCTCCGACTACGCCGCGATGATCGCCGAGGTGCGGCCCGCCTGCCCGGGACTGCTGGACGTCCTGCTGATCGGCCGGGAGGAGTGGGCCGGGTTGCTGGCCGCCGGCCGGGCCGCGGACCCGGCACTGCTCGCCGGGCTCGGCGCCGGGCTCTCGGCCGACGACCCGATCAACCTGCAGTACACCAGCGGCACCACCGGGTTCCCCAAGGGCGCGACGCTCTCGCACCACAACATCCTCAACAACGGCTACTTCGTCGGTGAGCTGTGCGGGTACAGCGAGGTGGACCGGATCTGCATCCCGGTGCCCTTCTACCACTGCTTCGGCATGGTGATGGGCAACCTGGCGGCCACCAGCCACGGCGCCTGCATGGTGATCCCGGCACCCGGATTCGACCCGAAGGCGACGCTGGAGGCGGTGGCGGCCGAGCGCTGCACCTCGCTGTACGGCGTGCCGACGATGTTCATCGCCGAGCTGGCGGTGCTGGCCGAGCCGGACGCGGCCGGCTACGACCTGTCCTCGCTGCGCACCGGGATCATGGCGGGCTCGCCCTGCCCGGTGGAGGTGATGAAGCAGGTCATCGAACGCATGGGCATGACGGAGGTGTCGATCTGCTACGGCATGACCGAGACCTCGCCGGTGTCCACCCAGACCCGGGTGGACGACTCCGTGGACCGCCGGGTCTCCACGGTCGGCCAGGTGCACCCGCATCTGGAGATCAAGATCGTGGATCCGCAGACGGGGATCACCGTGCCGCACGGCCGGGCGGGGGAGTTCTGCACCCGGGGCTACTCGGTGATGCTGGGGTACTGGGAGCAGCCCGACCTGACGGCCGAGGCGATCGACGCGGCCCGCTGGATGCACACCGGGGACCTCGCGGTGATGGACGAGGACGGCTACGTGACCATCACCGGCCGGATCAAGGACATGGTCATCCGGGGCGGCGAGAACGTCTACCCGAGGGAGATCGAGGAGTTCCTCTACACCCATCCCGACATCCTGGACGCACAGGTGATCGGGGTGCCCGACGCCACCTACGGCGAGGAGCTGATGGCCTGGATCCGGCTGCGGCCCGGTGCCCGGCCGCTCACCGCCGGGTCGCTGCGCGAGTTCTGCGCGGGCCGGCTGGCGCACTACAAGATCCCGCGCTACGTCCATCTCGTCGAGGAGTTCCCGATGACCGTCACCGGCAAGATCCGCAAGGTGGAGATGCGGGAGCGGGCGGTGGAGCTGCTCGGCCTGGGGGAGAACACCGGGCGGACCTGAGCCGCGGCCGTCCCGTCGCCGCCGATCCGGGGCTCGGTCAGGCCGGGTGCGGGGCCAGCAGGGCCGTCACGATCCGGTCCAGCGTCTCCAGGTCGGCCTCGGCGAGCCCGAGCAGCGGCTCCGGCGGCCGGCCGAGGATCCGGTCGGCGACCGCCGCGGCGGCCAGGCCCTCCGGGGTCGCCGTCACGATCTTCGCCCGCCGGTCCCCGGGATGCACCGTGCGCTCCGCCAGCCCGCGTTTCTCCAGGTCGTGCACCACCAGGGTGGTGTACGGCGCGTCGGTCGCCAGCTCGGCCGCCAGCTCGCCCATCGTCCGGGGGCCCTTGGCCAGCCTGCGCAGGGCCTTGGCCCGGATGAAGCTCATCCCCAGCGCCTCGCAGACCTCGGTGCGCTTGTCGTGCAGATCCAGCACCAGTGTGCGCAAGCCGTTCCACACCCGGGTCGCGGTCTCGGCGTGCGCGCCGGGGTCCGGGCCGGCGGTGTTCATGGTGTGCTCACCGGGACCTTCGCCTCCTGGGGGATCAGCCGGGCCGCGGTCCGTGCGGCGGTCCGCCGCGCCCATCGTCCGGTGGTGAGGATACCGAGGAGGAAGACGATGCCGCCGTACCCGGCGAGGATCCACCATCCCGTGCGGCTGGCCTCGGCGAATCCGGTGTCCACCGCGCCCACGGCCACCACCGATCCGGCGATGGCGACGCCGAGCGACTGGCCGACCTGGCGGCTGGTGGACGCGGTGGCGGCGGCGACCCCGGCCTGCGAGATCGGCATCCCCGAGACGGCCGTGTTGGTGATCGGGGGGTTGACCATTGCGAAGCCGAACCCGAAGACCACGTAGGTGAAGATCAGCCAGCCGATCGGCGTCCCGGCGGTCAGCCTGGTCAGCATGAGCCCGCTGGCGACCATGGCCAGCCCGGCCACCACCAGCGGCAGGCGCGGCCCGCGGATGCCCACCAGCCGGCCCGACAGGGGCCCGAACACCACGGTCATCGCGGCCATCGGCAGCGTGCACAGCCCGGCGTGCAGCGCCGAGAAGCCGCGCACGTCCTGGAGGTAGAGGGTGTTGAGGAAGAGGAAGCCGCCGAGCGCGGCGAAGGCGCTCACCGCGATGACCGTCGCCCCGGAGAACGGCGCGCTGCGGAAGAACCGCAGGTCGATCAGCGGGTCCTCGCGCCTCGGCTCGTACCACAGCAGCCCGGCCAGGGCGGCGGCGGACAGGCAGAAGAACCCGACGATCTCGGCCGAGCCCCAGCCCGATCCGGGGCCCTCGATGATCGCGTACGTCACGGACGCCAGCATGACGGCGATCAGCGCCTGCCCGACGGGGTCGATGCGGCGCGGGCGCGCGGCCCGGGACTCGGGCACGTACCGCGCGGTCAGCACCACGGCTGCCACCCCGACCGGGATGTTGATCCAGAAGATGGCCCGCCAGCCCACCGTGCCGACCAGGGCGCCTCCCACCACCGGCCCGAGCGCCATGCTGATCCCGACCACCCCGGCCCACACGCCGATCGCCCTGGCGCGCTCGCGGGCGTCGGTGAAGGTGTTGGTGATGATCGACATGGCCACCGGGTTGAGCATCGAGCCACCGGCCGCCTGGACCGTCCGGAACAGCACCAGCCAGCCCAGACCCGGCGCGATGCTGCACAGCAGCGACCCGATAGAGAAGAGCACCAGCCCGGCCTGGAAGGTGCGGCGCCGGCCGACCCGGTCCGCGGTCGAGCCCGCCAGCATCAGCAGGCTGGCCAGCACCAGCGTGTAGGCGTCGATCGTCCACTGCAGGCCGGAGACCCCGGCGTGCAGGTCGTGCCGGATGTCGGGGAGCGCGATGTTCACGATCGTGTTGTCGAGCCCGACGATGAACAGGCTCATGCAGCAGATCGCGAGCACCAGCATCCGGCGGCGTTGGCTGAGTTCGGGCATGACCCCCCAATAGTTGTACGCCTACAATAGTTTCTACCGTACAACTTATCGGCGTTTCCGCGACCACCCCCTCCCGCACAGGCGTCTCACCCGGCCGCCCCCCGACGTGCCCCCCGGCGGCCGACCCACACCACCTGCCGTGGTCATGCGATCAATCGACGATTGATCGCATGACCACGGCAGGTGGGTCTGAGTGTGCTCGGGGTCAGGAGGTTTCGGCGCAGGGGGTCTCGGCCGGGGCGGAGGAGGCCGCGGCGCTGCCGGCCAGGGTGGCGGCGGTGAACGCGCCCAGCTCGGCGATCGCGGCCCGGGACTCGGGCAGCAGCGGGCCCAGCGCCTGGAAGACGTGCAGCTGGCGGTCCCAGACCTTCAGGGTGCAGGGCACGCCCGCCGCGGCCAGGCGGTGCGCCATCCGCTCGGCGTCGCAGTAGAGGATCTCGGTGGAGCTGGCACTGATCAGGGCGGGCGGCAGCCCGCGCAGGTCGGCCTGGATCGGCGAGATGCGCGGGTCGGCGAGGTCCGCCCCGGGCAGCAGGAACTCCACCAGCAGTTCCAGGACCTCCATCGGCGCCGTCGGGTCGAGCCGGGCGTTGCGGTGTTCCAGCTTCGCGGTGAGGTCCATGTCGAGCATGGGGGACAGGGCGACGATCCCGGCGGGCAGCGGCAGTCCCCGTTCCCGGGCGAGCAGCGTCATCGCGAAGGACATGTAGCCGCCCGCCGAGTCACCGGCCACGACCACGTCCTGCGGCCGCACGCCCTGGTCCAGCAGCCACTCGTAGGAGGTCAGGCAGTCCTCGACCTCCGCCTCGAACGGCACCGCCGGCACCATGCGGTAGTCCACCGACAGTGCGGGCACGCCCGCGGCGGCGGAGAGCCGGGAGACCAGCCTGCGGTGGGTGTTGAGTCCGCAGGTCACCCAGGCGCCGCCGTGGAAGTAGAGCATGATCCCGTGGTCGCGATCGGGCCCGACCCCCGTGCCGTGCACCCACTCGGCTCCGAACCCGTCCAGCCGGACCCGCTCGACGTGGGTGCCGCGGGGCAGCGGCGCGTACCCCGCGAGCCGGTCCAGGGCGGCCAGCCGGCGCAGATCGTCGGGGCCGAAGCCGGCCACCGTCCCGGTCCTGGCCTTGACCCGGTTGGCCCGGCGCCGCACCACCGCGCCGACGCCCGCGCCCAGCGCCCGGGAGCGCCAGCTCGCCCCGCCGTTGCGCTCGATGACGAGAGTCGCGGGGGGTGTGTCCATGACCGGGCCTCCTCGGCGGAGCGGGAGTGGGGATCGCCCTGAATCGTGACACGCCGGTCAATCCACGGCTACCCGGCTGTGAGGCATGTCACCACCCGTGGGGAGGGATCGCCGCAGGTACGGCCGCGGCGGCTACGCCGTGGCGATCGGGGCCGGCCGGGTGTTGGCGATCGCCTCGCGCAGCCCGTCCGGGGTGAAGATCAGGTTCTGCGGCAACGCGGTCCCGTCCAGCCGCAGCGTCGGCGTGCCCTGGACGCCGGCCGCCAGCGCCGCCTGGGTGGCCCGCTGCACCTCGCCGTCCTTCTGCCCGCTCGAGACGCAGGTGGCGAACGCGGGATCGTTTATACCGGCCTGCCTGCCCCAGTTCAGCAGATCCAGGGCGGCGAACCCGTCCTGCCCTTCCGGCGGCTGGTTCTGGAACAGGAGGTCGTGGAAGGCGATCCAGGAGCCGGCCGGCGCGCACAGCGCCGCCCCGGCCGCCCGCCGGGAGTTGGAGGCGAGGGGTTCGCGGGTGAACAGCTGGAACGGCCGGTAGACCACCTTCACCTTGCCGTCGGCGACCAGTTGCCGCACCGTCGGGCCGTTGGCCTCCTCGAAGGCCTTGCAGACCGGGCACTGGAAGTCCTCGTAGATCTCCAGGACCGGCTGGGAGACCCCGGGCCGGGCCAGCGCGATCGAGCCGTCCGGCTGCCGGGTGGCCTGGCCCGCCGGGTCCTGGCCCTGGCCGGCGGAGGGCGGCGGGTTGCCGCGCGCCCCCGTGCTCCCGCCGTCGCGGCCGAGCGCGACCAGGACACCGGCGGCGACCAGCACCGCGAGGATCGCGAACGCGCTCAGCGCGACGATCCAGCCGCGCGGTCCCCTGCGCGGGGGCGCCGGGTGGCCGGGCGGGCCCTGCGGGCCGTAGTAGGAGGGCGGCGGGTAGGGGCCCGGCGGCGGGGGAGCGGGAGCCCACGCCGGTCCGGCGCCCGCCGGCGGTGGCGGGCCGGGAGGGCCGTACGCCCCGTACGGGCCCTGCGGAGGGGCCGCGGCCGGCGGCCGGCCGCCGGGCACGTGCCACTGCGGCTGTGGTCCCGGCCCGGGAGCGCCGCCCGGCCCCGCCGTACCGGGAGCTCCGGGCTGGGGGGCTCCGGGCCGGGGGGTGCCGGGCTGGGACGGACCGGGCTGGGACGGACCGGGCTGGGGCGTTGCGGCACCGGGCGTCCGGTCCGGCGCCGCCAGGCCTTCGGGTTCCCCCGGCTCAGGCGCCTGGCTCTGGGGCGATTCAGGACGAAATGCTGCACTCTGGGGCGCTTCGGGCTGGGGCGTTCCGGGCTCGGGGTGCCGGTCGGCGGGCTGTTCCGAGGCTCCGCGGGGATCGTCCTCCATGCGCGAACGCTCCTCTCTGGACGTTCGCCCTAGTCTGTCGTACTTCGGGCGGTGGAACTCACATCACAGCCGTACGGGCCACCCGGGGAGGCGACTGCCTCCGGGTGGCCCGCGGCCGGTGCGCGCCCGGCGGGGTGTGTCCGTCAGCCGAGCTGTCCCAGGTAGAAGCGGGTGTCCTGGTCGTCGGCGCACTCCGCGGTGATGCCGTAGGGCTGCCGCTCCGGGGCGGTGGCGGTGCCACCGGCCGCGCGCACCCGGGCCACCGCGTCCTCGATGTCGGCGACCGCGTACATCGGGACCACGGTGGGCCGCTCGGCGCCGCCGTGCAGGCCGGTCATCGGCCGGAGCTCGCCGCCGGAACCGTGCAGGACCCGCCAGCCGTCCTCGGCGCGCCCGGGCGCGAACGTCCAGCCGAGCACCGCGCCGTAGAAGGCGCGGGCGCGCGCCGCGTCGGGCACCCCGATCGTGAGGTACGCCACCTCGCCCGGCCCGGCGGCCGCCGCGGCGGTGCCCTCCCCGGAGTCCTCGTAGACGGCGAAGGCCAGTCCCTGGTCGTCGGTGCACATGGAGATCAGTCCGTACGGCTCGCGGGCGGGCTCCCCGGCGCTGCCGCCGCCCGCGCGCACCGCCCGGACCGCGGCCGCCACGTCGTCGACGGCGAAGCACAGGAAGACCCCGCCGAGCTCCTGGCCGCCCCAGATCCCGAAGCTCGTGGACAGGCCTTCGACCCGACGGCCCTCGGGGACGCTGCCCGGGGCGATCCGCCAGCCGAGCACGGTGCCGTAGAAGGCGGCGGCGCGTTCCGCGTCGGGCGTCCGCAGCGAGGCGTAGCCCACGTCGCCGTTGCGCAGGGTGGTGTCCGTCGTGGTGGTCATGGTGGTCCCTTCCGGTCGTCTCTCTGGGGCGAGCAGCGCGCGGGCCAGCCGGTCGCGCAGCCGCTCGGCGAACAGTGGATCCGGATCGATCCGGGGAGCCGGGGCACGGAGGTCCTCGAACGGATCAGACATCGTGGCCCTCCCTCCGCTCGTAGGCCCGGCGGAACGCCGTGCGAGCCCGTACCAGCAGCGCCTCGGTGGCGTGCAGGGTCCGGCCGAGGTGGCCGGCCACCTCCGGCACGGGCAGCCCGTCGAGGTAGCGCAGGGTCAGCGCGGCCCGGTGATGGGGGCCGAGCGTCGCGAGCACCGTGCGGGCGGTGAGCGCGTCCAGCCGCTCGTCCCACGGATCGTCGGTACGGTCCGTGGCGCCGTCCAGCGCCCGCAGCCCGCTCTGCTCCCGCGCCGACCTGCGCCAGTGGTCGACCAGCTTGTGCCTGGCGACCCCGATCAGCCAGGCGACCGTCAGCGACGGCGGGGGATGCCCGCGCACCGCCTCCACCGCCGCCAGGAAGGTCTCCGCCGTGAGGTCCTCGGCCAGCGGCCGTTGCCCGCACCGGGACAGCAGGTAGCCGTAGACCTCGGGAAGCGCCGCGTCGTAGAGGTCGAGCAGCGCGGATCCCGGGTCGGGCCGCACTCCCTGTCTCCGTTCCACGTCTCTCCATCGTCCGGCGGCCGGGAACTCCGACGGGCTCGGGCGGGATTTCTCGGATCAGAGCGCGCCGTTGGCGGTCCCGATGGGATCCGGGGCACCGGTCGGGAGCGTTCCGGGAAGCAGGTCCAGCCGGCGCAGGATGACGCCCTCGCGCAGCGCCCAGGGGCAGATCTCCAGCTCGGACAGCCCGAACAGGTCCATGGTGGCGTCGGCGACCAGCGCGCCGGCGACGAGCTGGGGCGCCCGCACCTCGGAGACCCCCGGCAGCTCCGCCCGCTCGCGCGCGGTCATCTTGGCCAGCCGGTCGGCCCACTCGGTGACGTCGGCGTGGCTCAGCACCCGCTTGACGTACGGGCCCTCGTCGGACGAGGCGGCGCCGGCGATCCGGGCCAGCTGCTTGAACGTCTTCGACGTGGCCACCGGGTGGTCGGGCCTGCCGTAGCGCAGGATCGAGCCCGCGGTCCGCGCGATCTCCGCCCGGACGTGCTTGCGGAGCGCGCGCACCTCGTCCGGGGGCGGCGGATCGGCGGTGAAGCAGTCGCGGGTGAGCCGGCCGGCGCCGAGCGGCAACGAGATCGCCACGTCCGGTTCCTCGTCGACACCGGAGGCGATCTCCAGCGAGCCGCCGCCGATGTCCAGCACGAGCAGGCGCCCCGACGACCAGCCGAACCAGCGGCGTACCGCCAGGAAGGTCAGCCGTGACTCGTTCTCCCCGGAGAGCACCTGGATGTCGGCACCGGTGTCGGCCCTGATGCCGGACAGGATCTGCTCACCGTTGACGGCGTCCCGGACGGCGGAGGTGGCGAACGAGACCAGGTCCTCGACCCCCTTGTCCTCCGCGACCTGCAGTGCCTCGTCCACGAAGGAGCGCAGCCGCTGCTCGCCCTCGCCGGACAGCCGCTCACCGTCCTCCAGGTGGTCGGCCAGGCGCAGATGGGCCTTGTGGGAGTAGGCGGGCAGCGGGCGGGCTCCCTGGTGCGCATCGACCACCAGCAGATGCACCGTGTTGGAGCCCACGTCCAGCACACCGAGTCTCATGATTCGTTCGTTACCCATCGTGTAGTCGTCCGGAGCCGGAGGACACCTACCGGCTGCCCTAGGTGGACAATTTCATTCCTATTCTGCCGGTAACCAGGGAGAATCTGGCCTGTCACGGTCATCGGCTAACGTGAACGCGACGCTGGAGGGGGCGTAAATGGTCTTCCTGCTGGACGGTGTGGGGCTGCTCGTGCTCGCGCTGTGGATTTTCTGCATCATCGATGTCATCACGACCGATGCCGCGCTGTGCCGGAATCTGCCCAAGATGCTGTGGCTGCTCATCGTCCTGATCCTGCCCGACGTCGGGTCGATCGTCTGGCTGGTGGCCGGCCGGCCGCGGGCCGTCCGGGATCCCGGTGTGCCGGTCCGGGGCGGGGCCGGCCGCGACCCGGGGCACGGCCGGGCCGTGCCCGCCAATCCCGACGACGACGAGGCCTTCCTGCGAGGCCTGCGCGAGCGGGTCGAGGAGCAGCGCCGCAGGGCCAGGGAGCAGCGCGAAGCCGACGAGGACTGACCGTACGGTGGGGTCATGACGATCGCACGTGCGGAGATCGAGTCCGCGTCCTCCCGGATCGCCGGGCACGTCCGCCGCACCCCGACGGCCGAGATCGAGCCCGGCACGCTCTGGTTCAAGCTGGAGCAGCTGCAGCACTCCGGCAGCTTCAAGGCCCGCGGCGCCTTCAACCGGATCCTGTCGGCCGCCGAGGCGGGCGCGCTCCCGGTGTCCGGGGTCGTCGCCGCCTCCGGCGGTAACGCGGGCCTGGCCGTGGCGTACGCCGCCGGGCGGCTGGGGGTGCCCGCCGAGGTGTACGTGCCCGAGACCGCCCCCCAGGTGAAGGTGCGCCGTCTCGCGGCGCTGGGCGCCACCGTGGTCCAGGTGGGGAGCAAGTACGCCGACGCCCACGAGGCCTCGCTCAAGCGGGCCGCCGAGACCGGTGCGCTGCTGTGCCACGCCTACGACCAGCCGGAGATCTGCGCCGGGCAGGGCACCCTCGGCCTGGAGCTCCTGGAGCAGACCGGCGGCGTCGACACCGTCCTCATCGCGGTCGGGGGCGGCGGGCTGATGGCCGGCGTCGCCGCGGCCGTGGCCGGGCGGGCCCGGGTGGTCGGGGTGGAGCCGCGGACCGTTCCCACGCTGCACGAAGCGCTGCGCGCCGGGCGCCCGGTCGACGTCGAGGTCTCCGGGATCACCGCCGACTCGCTCGGCGCCACCCGGCTCGGCGACATCGCCTACGACGTCGCCGTCGGCACGGGTGTCGCCTCGCTGCTGGTCGAGGACGCCGACGTCGTCGCGGCGCGGCGGCTGCTGTGGGAGCGGCACCGGCTCATGGTCGAGCACGGCACCGCCGCAGCGTTCGCCGCGCTGCACACCGGCGCCTACCGTCCCGCCGCGGGAGAACGCGTCGCCGTGGTGCTGTGCGGGGCCAACACCGACCCGTCGGACCTCTAGCGGTCGCGGCCGTCCGCAGCGGGCGGCCGGTCCGCGCGCTCGCCGTGTTCCCGGCCGGCGGCGGTGACCGGCGGATCGGCCGCCGGTGTGTACAGGGCGGCGGCGAGCGGCGCGGCGCGGATGATCGCCCCCACCTGTCCGCCGGGCAGGGCGGGCGCCGCCGCCTCGGGGACGGCCCGTGGCGTGCTCATGGCGGCGTGAGCCGGCGGTGGTGGCAGGGACGGCCGTGGGCGGCGGCGATCAGGGCCTGGATCGCGGGTCCCGCCTGGCCGGCCTCGCGCAGCGGAGCCGTGAACGGCAGCCGGACGTCGCGGTGCGCGCGGGTGTACTCGCAGCGCAGCGTCACCCCGTACCGGTCCAGGGCCAGCGGCCGGACCGCGGTCACGGTGTGCAGGAGCCGCGGGTCCACCAGCCGGGTCAGCAGCTGCACGACGTCACCGTGGTGATCGGCCAGATGGGTGAGCAGGCCTGCCTCACGGGTGGCGAGCGGGTCCGCCGTGGCCAGCGCGAACTCGTCCAGCCCGACCGTGACCGGCCCCGCCGCGGTGCCCAGGACGATGTGCGACGGGTCCAGGCGCACGCCGTTCCCGGCGCATCCGGCCGGCGGCCGGGTAAGGGCGGGCCACCCGACGACGGTCACCCGGGCGCGCACCCGGTCCCGGACCGCCGTGGGGGCGACGTCGGTGAACTCCAGCACGGCGGGCCGGTGACGGCGCCGGGCCCCGGCGACCGCGCCGGCGAGCCCGCAGCCGACCGGCACCCGCAGGAGCAGCCGCCCGCCGCCGTAGGGCGTGGGGGTCCCGGTCAGCTCCCAGCGGCGCCCGCCCATGGTCACCGTCAGCGACCCGGCGGCGGCCACCACCGAACGTACGCGTTCCGCGGCGGCCGGTTCGGCTCGGCGCGTACCGTCAGCGCTCATCTCGCACCTCATCAAGTTAGGGTTGCCTAACCTTACTAAGGCGCGGGGTGAGTCGGCCATCCCCCCTTGCGGGTTGGACGGCGGCGTGCGGCAGGGGAGAGGAGCGGGGAGTTCGGCGGCCGGGGCCACCCCGGGCGGGGCCACCCCGGGCGGGGCGGCCCCGGCCCGGATCGGCCCGGCCCGGCCCGGATCGGCCCGGATCGGTCGGGATCCGCGAGGGGACGACGCGGGCGGGCGTGGCGGGGCCGCGGCGCGGCCAGGGGTGCCGCGGTACAGGCGGGACGACCGGCCGGGCCCCGGCCGGTGCGGGTCTCAGCGCCGGTGCGGGGCTCAGGGCGTCGTCGAGGCCGGTCTGGGGCCGCTGGCGCGGAGCGAGCCGAGCTTCGACAGCGTCTCGAACCAGAACGGCGCGCCGAAGGAGACGCCGAAGGCGGTCAGCAGCCAGCCTAGGAGCTTGAAGGCGACGTCGTCCGCCCCGGTGGAGCCACCGGCGCTGAGGCGGAAGCAGCGCCCGAGGTCACTGGCCCCGCACCCGTCCGGCCACCAGATCGGCACGCCACCGGAGCTCAGCCGGGTCAGCTGCTCGTTCGCGCAGGCCGCCCGGTCGGGCACGTTCTGGCAGAGGTTGCCGGTGTTGGCCTGGGTGATCACTGCCTGCCGGACCGGCTGGTCCAGGTAGAGGTCGTGCGCCACCTGGAGCGTGTCGACGTTGGCCAGGACCGCGATGAACAGGCCGGTGCAGAACAGCACCACCCGGGCCCAGCGCTTGTACCAGCCCGAGACCCGCTGCATCTGGTCGTCGTACCACTCCTCGATCAGCTTCTCGAAGGCGGCGATACTGCCCTGGGCGCGCTTGAGCAGGGCCAGCAGGCTCTTCTTGGCGGGCAGGCCCTCCGGCAGGCCCTCCACGGTGGTACGGACCGTCTCGAGGGAGGTCCGGCCGTCCGAGTCCGGGACCAGCGTGTCGATCAGGGCGCGGGCGAACGACTGCGCGGACACGTAGGCGGGGTTGCTGATCCGGCCGTGCGCGCGCCGCAGGCCCCGGCGGGTCTGCAGCGACTGGAGCAGCGGATGCCCGAACAGCGCGAGGGTCATCCCGCCGCTCTCCACCACCCTCTCCGGCGAGCCGGTCGACTGGGCGAGATCGTTCATCGCCTTGGCGGCGGCGGCGGTCCTCTCCGGCTCCTTGACGCTCTGCGCGAGCTTGGCCTCGGCGGGCAGGCCGGCCGGCTCCGCGACGAGGCTGTCGTCCGCGGTGGCCTGGGGATCGCGCGGCGCGTCGAAGACCTGGGCGCTCTCGGCGTCGAGCATCCGGGTCGAGGCGCCCGCCGCCGACCGGTCCAGCATCAGCCGGAGCCCGCTGAGCAGGAACTTCGACCGCATCTGCAACCGGCTCGAGAGCGCCTCACACAAAGCGGAACAGAACACCGAGAGCAGTGCGAATTGGAGAACCAGTCCAACCGCGGTCTCGAACACCGCAGAACCAGGCATGGTGCCCAAACGTAGCGGCGGCCCGTCCCCGCCGCCGGGAAATCGGAACCTTCGCCCGGCGGATCCGGAGCCGCCCGAAGCGGGGGAAAACACCGCCCAGCCGGCGGCGCCCAGGGTGCTCGGGCGGAATGGCGCCATCGCCGCGCCCGGGAGCACGCTCGCACCGCGGCTCACCGGGGAGTATCCGCACCGCCGCGCCGTGATCTTGCAGAAGCGCCTCGCGCCCCATGGCGGCCTCCTGCAAGATCACGGCTGCATGTGGGCGATCACACGGGAAGGCGCTCGCCGGTACGCAGGCGGTCCAGGCCCAGCCAGATGAACTCCACGCTCATCGACTCCGCCCGGTCCCGGGGGACGTCGGGATGCTCCAGCCACCACGAGACCAGCGAGAACAGGGATCCGTACACCAGCGGCACCATCAGCCGCACCCGCCGCTCGGTCGCCGCCAGCGCCGCCGGGGACAGCGCCGGGTCGGCCCGGCGATTGATCAGCAACAGGTCGGCGAAGGACTCGCCAAGCCGGTCGCGCAGCTCCCGCAGCTCCACCCCGACCTCGGGCTTGTCCAGGTGCCGCACGATCAGCGCCCATGCCTCCGGCTCCCGCGTGGCGTACTCGAACAGCACCCGCACGATCGCGCGCATCCGCTCCAGCGAGCCCTCCGCGGCGCGCACGGCGACGTTCATCCGCTCGGTGACCTCGCCGACGACCATCGAGGTGACCTCGGCGAACAGCTCCTCCTTGGAGTCGAAGTGCTGGTAGAGCAGCGCCTTGGACACGTCGGCGGCCACCGCCACGTGCTCCATCTGGGTGAGGTGGAAACCGCGGCGCCCGAACTCGCCGAGCGCCACGGCGAGGAGCTGCTCGCGGCGCAGGGCGTGCGACAGCCGCCGGCGGGTCGCCACGTTCCTGGTCAACGCCCGGTCACTTGCCCAGGTACGGGGCGAGCTCCGCCCGCGCCACCGACCGTACGTGCACCTCGTCCGGGCCGTCGGCGAGCCGCAGCGTGCGCAGGCCCGCCCACATCGCGGCCAGCGGGGTGTCGTCGCTGACCCCGGCGGCGCCGTGCACCTGGATCGCCCGGTCGACCACCTGGAGGGCGATGCGCGGGGCGATGACCTTGATGGCGGCCACCTCCTTGCGGGCCTCCTTCGGTCCGTACCGGTCGATCAGCCAGGCGGTCTTGAGGGTCAGCAGCCGGGCCTGCTCGATCGCCATCCGCGACTCCGCGATCCACTCCTGGATCACGCCCTGCCGGGCGAGCTCCTTGCCGAAGGCGACCCGCGCGCTCGCCCGGGTGCACATCAGCTCCAGGGCGCGCTCGGCCATGCCGATCGCCCGCATGCAGTGGTGGATGCGGCCGGGCCCCAGCCGGGCCTGGGCGATGGCGAACCCGCCGCCCTCCTCGCCGACCAGGTTGGTCACCGGCACCCGCACGTCGGTCAGCGTGATCTCGCAGTGCCCGTGCTGGTCGGAGTACCCGAAGACGGGCAGCGGGCGGACGATCTCGACGCCCGGGGTGTCCAGCGGGACGAGCACCATCGACTGCTGGAGATAGGGATGACCGTCCGGGGCGGTCTTGCCCATCAAGATCATGATCTTGCAGCGGGGGTCGGCCGAGCCGCTGATCCACCACTTGCGGCCGTTGATCACGTACTCGTCGCCGTCCCGTTCGATCCGGGTGGCGATGTTGGTCGCGTCCGAGCTGGCCACGTCCGGCTCGGTCATGCCGAAGCAGCTGCGGATCTCGCCGTCCAGCAGCGGGTCCAGCCACCGCCGCTTCTGCTCGGGGGTCCCGAACAGGTGGAGCACCTCCATGTTGCCGGTGTCGGGCGCGGCGCAGTTGGTCGCCTCCGGGGCGAGGTGGGGGGAGCGCCCGGTCACCTCGGCCAGCGACGCGTAGTCGGTGACCGACAGGCCGTGGTCGCCGGCGTCCGGCAGGAAGAGGTTCCACAGGCCTCGCTTGCGGGCCTCGGCCTTGAGCTCCTCGACGATCGGCGGCACCCGGTGCTCGTCTCCGGCGGCGGTGAGCTCCCGCCGCTGGGCCGCGTAGACGGATTCGGCAGGATAGACGTGGGAGTCCATGAAGTCCCGCAGCCGGCCCATATGGTCCTGGGCTCGCGCGCTGAGTTCGAAGTCCATTCCGCTACAGTAACTGACCCGTAAGTTACTTTCCCAGAGGAGAGTCGCATGGACTCGTACGAGGGCAAGGTCGCACTGATCACCGGGGGCTCGAACGGCATCGGCGCGGCGGTCGCCCGGCGGCTGGCCGGAGCGGGGGCGCGGGTGGCCGTCGCCGACGTGGACGCCGACGCGGGCACGGCCCTCGCCGCCGAGCTGGACGGCATCTTCGTACGCTGCGACGTCCGGGAGCCCGCCGACAGCCAGGCCGCCGTCGCGGCGGCCGTGTCGGCCTTCGGCGGGCTGGACGTGGCGTTCCTCAACGCCGGGGTCGCCACCGGCTCCGGCCTGGACACCGACTTCGACCCGGTCGCCTACCGGCGGGCGATGGCCATCAACCTGGACGGCGTGGTGTACGGGGTGCACGCGGCGCTGCCGGCCCTGCGCGCCCGGGGCGGCGGCGACATCATCGCCACCGCCAGCATGGCCGGGCTCACCGCCGCCCCGTTCGACCCGGTCTACGCCGCGAACAAGGCCGCGGTGGTCGGGCTGGTGCGGTCCCTCGGCCCCGCCCACGAGCCAGAGGGCATCCGGGTCAACGCCCTGTGCCCGTCGTTCGCCGACACCGGCATCCTGGTCCCGCTCAAGCCGCACCTCGAGGAGACCGGATTCCCGATCCTGGAGGTCGGCTCGGTCGTGGAGGCCTTCATGGCCGTCCTGGCGGCCGGGCGGGCCGGTGAGTGCTGGTACGTCGTGCCCGGCCGGACGCCGGAGCCCTTCCGTTTCCGCGGCGTCCCCGGCCCGCGGGCCGCGGCCGACACGGTGACCCCCCACGAGCAGGAGGCGTAGATGCGCGCGATCGAGATAACCGAGTTCGGCGGACCCGAGGTCCTGAAGCTCGCCGAGCTGCCCGACCCGGTGCCCGGGCCCGGCCAGCTGCTGGTCGAGGTGGACCGGGCGGGCATCAACTACGCCGACACCCACCAGGCCGAGAACAGCTACCTGTCGGCCTCCACGCTGCCGATGGTGCCCGGCGGCGAGGTGGTCGGCCGTACCGCCGACGGCCGCCGGGTGGTCGCGCTGACCGGTGGCGGGGGCTACGCGGAGCGGGCGCTCGTGGTCGAGGCGATGGCCTGGGACGTGCCCGACGCGGTGGACGCCACCACCGCGCTCGGCCTCGTCGTCCAGGGCGCCACCGCCTGGCTGCTGCTGCGCAAGAGCGCACCGCTCGCGGCGGGCGAGTCCGTCGTGGTGCACGCCGCCGCCGGCGGGGTCGGGAGCCTGGCTGTCCAGCTCGCCAAGGCCTGGGGCGCGGGCCGCGTCATCGCCACCGCCTCCAGCCAGGACAAGCGCGACCTCGCCCTGGAGCTCGGCGCCGACATCGCCCTCGACCCCGGCACGCCCGAGCTCAAGGAGGCGCTGATCGAGGCCAACGGCGGCAAGCGCGTCGACATCGTCCTGGAGATGACCGGCGGCTCGGTCACCGATCAGAGCCTCAAGGCGCTGGCGCCGTTCGGCCGGCTGGCCTTCTACGGCATGGCCTCGCGCACGCCTCCGTCGCCGGTCCAGCCCGGCAACCTCATGGCGCACTCGACCACGGTCGCCGGCATGTGGCTGCCGCACGTCTTCCGGCTGCCCGGCGACGTGATGGGAACGGCGCTCGGCGAGCTCTTCGGCATGGTCGCCGACGGCACCCTGCGGGTCGTGCCCGGCGGCGAGTACGGGCTGTCGGAGGTCCGGCGGGCCCACGAGGACCTGCGCGCCCGCCGCACCAGCGGCAAGCTCGTCCTCGACCCGAGCCGCTGACCTTCACATCTCGCCTGCACATCCCGTCCCCGATCCCTGCCTGATCCCTGCGTGATCCCTCCGTGGACCCGCCGTGATCATGCAAGTAATCGAGCGTGACATGGACCGGCCCCGTTCTGGCAGGTCACCGGAGGGTGATCGGTGAACGGGGCCGGTCCGTGTCATCAGTGCGGGAGGCTCGCGAGCAGGTTCTATGAACGGTTCTGCGGCAGGCCGGTCAAGCGGCACAGGGCGGTGAATCCGTCCTCGGTGCCAGGCCAGTGCCGTTGGACGGCGTCGATGCCGGCGCGGCGTACGACTGAGCGCAGAACCGCGGTAACGATGATGGCGTCATCGGCGTAACCCAGAATCGGGATGAAATCGGGAACCAGATCGATCGGGAACGCCAGGTAGGCCAGCAGCAACGCCAGGCGAACCCGAACAGCGCGCGGCAAGTCGCGATCGCCGGCCAACCGGCGGATCAGTCTGAGCACGTCGGGCAGGAGCCGCATCGCCTCGCGCAGCAACCCGCCGCGAGGCCGAACGATCACCAGCGCCACGATGAGCACCGCCCACGCCACAGCCAGAGCGGCGACGATTCCGAGCACCAGGTCCAGCCACCACATGCCGGTCACGTCTGCTCCGCCCCGCTTGGTGTGCCACCGGTGGCGATGCTATATCCGCTCGTACGGGTCTCGTACGGGTCTCGTAAGGAGCTGGTACGGGTCTCAGCGGAGCGGGGTGGCGGGCGGGTGGGCGATGCTCACGTCGGCGGTCCGGCCCAGCGCGATCCGGGCCAGGTTCGCCAGCGACTCGGTGCCGGGGGAGTAGTAGCCGCCGTGGCCGCGGGCCGCGCCCGTGCTGAAGACCCGGGCGCCGAAGGCGGGGGTGATGGGGTCGGTCTGGTGGCCGTAGCCGCCGAAGCGGACGTGCGGGGTCAGCCCGATCAGGTCGTCGGAGATCCTGGCCGCCCAGACGCGGGCGCCGGTGCCCAGGTCACCGGCGGACCCCGCGTCCATGCCCGGGGAGGCCAGGGCCACCACGTCGTCGGCGCGGCCACCGCCGCGCAGGGCGTGCCCGCACACGACCGTGCCGTAGCTGTGCCCGATCAGCGTGATCCGGGCCGCGCCGGGCAGGTCGCTCAGGAAGGCGGTGAGGGCGGGCGCGGCGGCGACCGCCCGCTCGGACCGCGCGGCCTGCCGGTCGATGCCCTCCGGGGCGTCGTAGCCGAGCCAGACCACGACGGCCGTGCCGGTCCCGGGGGAGAGCCGCGCCATCTCGGCCCGCAGCGCCATGGCGGCGACCACCGGGTTGGCGTTGTGCTGGCCGGACGAGCGCGGGTCCGTGTGCATGATCTTGCCGAGGTCCCAGCCGCTGCCGGGCACGATCACGGCGATGTGCCGTGCGGTGGCCAGATCACCGAAGACCTCGATGACGCGCCCGTCGCCGCGCGGGTCGTACCCCAGCAGGCGGCCCGGCGTCCGCTGCCGGGCCGTGCCCGCGTTGGCGGCGTACCGCAGTGAGTAGGGGACGCCCCGCAGGTTGCCGACGACGCCGGGGTCGGCGGCGGCCAGCCGCCGCCGCTGGGTGTCGGTGAGCCCGGCGAAGAACGCCGCCACCTGCCGCGGCGACGCCGAGGACGGGTCGGGCGCGGGCACGCCGGGGGCCACCGCCGCCACCGAGCCGCGCCAGCCCGCCGCGTCCGGCAGGCCGCTGATCGCGTGGTGCGGGTCGCCGCCGCTCAGCCAGGCCCCGGCGGTGGTGCAGGACGACAGCACCCCGCTGAGGGCCACCACCTTGAAGATCTTCAGGCTCAGCGAGGTCACGGATCGGGTGAGGGCCCCGGCGTCGCCCGGCAGGCGCCGTCCGAGGGCGGGCCTGGCGGGACGGGAAGGGCTCGGCGCGGCCAACTGCGGGATCACCGGCCGTCAGGGTGCGATCGGGCTGATCGTGCGATGCGTCACGGCGTACATGCCCTTCAGATGTCTCCGCGGGGGAAAGAAGTTCGGCGGACGGGACGCGTCCGCTATCCGGCCAGGCCGTTCTCGTAGGCGTAGACCACCGCCTGGGTGCGGTCGCGCAGGCCCAGCTTGGTGAGCACGTGGCCGACGTGGGTCTTGACGGTCTGCTCGGCCAGGAACAGCTCGCCGGCGATCTCGGAGTTGGACAGCCCGCGGGCGATCAGCCGCAGCACGTCGAGCTCGCGCGGGGTCAGTGAGGCGGTGGCCGCGGGGCTGGGCCGCTCGTGGCGGCGGCGCCGGGCGAAGTCGCCGATGAGCCGCCGGGTGATCGAGGGGGCGAGCAGCGCGTCGCCGCCCGCCACCACCCGCACGCCGGTGATGAGGTCGTCGGCCGAGGCGTCCTTCAGCAGGAAACCGCTGGCCCCGGCGCCGAGCGCCTCGTAGACGTACTCGTCCAGGTCGAAGGTGGTCAGGACGAGCACCTTCGGCCCCGGGTGGGCCTCGTGGCCGGCCTGTGCCGGGAGGTCGCCGACGATCTCGGCCGTGGCGGCCAGGCCGTCCATCACCGGCATCCGGATGTCCATCACCACGACGTCGGGATGCAGCTCCCGGGTGCGGTCCACCGCCTCGCGCCCGTTGCCGGCCTGCCCCACCACGTCGATGTCGGGGGCCGAGGACAGCAGCGACGCGAGCCCGTCCCGGATCATCACCTGATCGTCGGCGATCAGCACACGTATGCTCACCGGGTCCACCCTAGAGCTCCCCGTAGGGAAGGTCGGCGGTGACGGCCCAGCCCTCGTGGTCCGGGCGCGGGCCCGCCGACAGGGTTCCGTCCAGCATCGCCACCCGCTCCCGCATGCCGACCAGGCCGTGACCGCCCCCGGACTCCTCGGGGATGCCCCGCGGGCCGTCGTCGGTCACCGACACGTGCAGGACCGTCGCGGCGTACCGGATCTCCACCCGCACGTGACCGCCCTTGGCGTAGCGGGAGGCGTTGCTGAGGGACTCCTGCACGATCCGGTAGGCGGACAGGTCGACACCGCTGGACAGCTCGCGCGGCATGCCCACGACGATGACGTCGATGGCCAGCCCGGACCGGCGGGCCCGCTCGGTCAGCTCCTCGAGCCGGTCCAGCCCGGGCTGCGGGACGCGCTCGGCGGTGTCGCTGACCTGGCGCAGCAGCCCCACCACCCGGCGGGTCTCCGCGAGCGCCTCGCGCGCGGCGTCGCGCACCACGCCGAAGGTCTCCCGGGCCGCCGGCGGCAGGTCGGGGAACTTGTACGGTGCCGCCTCCGCCTGCAGGGCGATCACCGACATGTGGTGGGCGACGATGTCGTGCAGTTCCCGGGCGATCCGGGAACGCTCCTCCAGCACCGCCTGCCGGGCCAGGTCCTGCCGGCGCAGCTCGGCCTGCTCGGCCAGGCTCGCCTCGGCGGCGTAGCGCCCGCCGACCGCGTCGCCGAACACCAGCACCATCGCCACCACGATGGCGAGGATGATGCCGAACCAGCCGTGCATCCCGTCCACGACGATGGCGGGCACGATCAGGCCCAGCGCGGTGACCACGCCCACGCCGAGCGAGGTCCTGCGGTCGTACGAGGTCGCGACCGCGAACATCAGCGCGGCCAGGCCCAGGAAGGAGGTGGTGGGCCACGGCCAGAACTCGTCGGAGTGGTTGCCCAGCACCAGGACGCCGGCGAACATCCCCACCGCGGAGATCCGCCAGGCGACCAGCGGCCACCGGGCGCCGACGATCAGCGGCCCGCACTGCGCCACGCCGAGCAGCCAGGCCGGCGTGGCCCGCACCCCCATCATCTCGATGTGGATCGCGATGGAGGCGGCGGTGAAGCCGAGGGTGAGAGCGATCGAGACCGCCAGCACCAGCAGGCGCAGCCTGCCCGCCGGCCACAGCAGCGTCCGCTGGGGTTCCTTCGAGGCGCGCACGGCGGCGTGCCGGACCAGCCGGAGCAGCGAGACCGGGGCGGTGGTGATCATGAGTTCTTCCGATCGTTCATCGACTCGACTGTAGGCCGGACGTTCCCGCTCCCACCTGCATCCCGGGAGTGAGATCGGAGCTAGGACCCTGGTAGGTCTTCCTGCTTTTCCGATTGACTTGATAGGGATACTGAGGCATCCTCGGAAGGTGACCTACGGCCGCCTTCTCCATGTTCGCCTGCACGTCGACCTGCGACGACAGGCCAGCGCTCTGTGTACCGGATCGGTTTTCGCGAGCACTCGCTGACACCATCCGCCTGACACAGCCGCAAGGAGAGAGCATGACCAGCGTCGCCGAGCAGAGCACGCACGCCCCCCTGAGCCCCGCGCAGATGGCCGAACGGGCCAGGGACATCGCCGGCCGGGCCGGGGAGTGGATCCACCGGGTACGGCTCAGCGCCGACGGCCGCTGGTACGAGCGGCTGCACCAGGACGGCGACCACGAGGTGTGGCTGCTGAGCTGGATGCCCGGCCAGTCCACCGGTTTCCACGACCACGGCGAGGCCTCCGGGGCGTTCGCGGTCGCCCTCGGCACCCTGCGCGAGCGCCGGATCACGGTCGACCGCACGGTGTCGGCCGGTCAGGCGCGGGGCTTCGGTCCAGGCTATGTTCATGATGTGGGCAATGTCTCCGACGCGCCTGCGGTGAGCGTGCACGTCTACTCGCCGCCCCTGAGCGCCATGAACCGCTACGACCTCGACGACGACGGCCGGCTGGTCCTGCTGGCGGCCGAGAGCGCGGAGGACTGGTGAGCCGGTCCCGCCCCGCGGGCGCGCGGTCGATCGACGAGATACTGGCCGCCGCCCGGGACCGCCTGGACCGCGTCGAGCCGCGCGAGGCGCACGCGGAGCCGGACGCCCTGCTGGTCGACATCCGCCCGGCCGCCCAGCGGTCCGCCGAGGGGGAGATCCCGGGCGCGCTGATCGTCGAGCGCAACCATCTGGAGTGGCGGTTCGATCCGGATTCGGACGCCCGGCTGCCGGAGGCCACCGGCTACGACGTGCGCGTCGTGGTCTTCTGCTCGGAGGGGTACACCTCCAGCCTCGCCGCCGCGGCGCTGCAGGATCTCGGGCTGAGCCGGGCCACCGACGTCGTCGGCGGCTTCCGGGCCTGGGCGGCGGCGGGCCTGCCCACGACGGGACGCCCGCAGTGACCTGATTCCCACCAAATCCTATTGACTTGGTAGGGAATGTGCTCCACGATGAACGTGTGAGCAGCAGCGAACCCCTTGTCGCACGTCTGCACGTCGATCTCCGGCGGCAGGCCAGCGACCTCTGTTCCGCTCGGCGCTGACGCCTGCGCGCCCGATGGCGGCCGCCGTCTTCGGGAACGGCCGCCGTGCCCCGTCCCCACTCCGCCCTTGAAGGGTCTCCTCCCGTGTCCTCTCCAGCCCTTGACCTCGCGCGCCCCCGCCCGCGGGTCCGCGCCGGCCGGCCGCGTGCCCGCCCGCCCCGGACGGCCCTGCTGCGCCGGCTGGCCAGCCCGCTGGCGCTGCTGGTGCTGTGGCAGGCCGCCAGCAGCGTCGGCCTGCTCTCCGAGCAGACGCTCGCCTCGCCCTGGACGATCGGGCGCACCGGCCTGACCCTCGCCCGGGACGGCACGCTGGCGACCGCCATGCGGGTCTCCCTGGAGCGGGCCGCACTGGGCTTCGCGCTCGGCGCCGTGGCCGGGATCGGGCTGGCCCTGGCGGCGGCCCTCAGCCGGGTGGCCGAGACCATCGTGGACCCGCCCCTGCAGATGCTGCGCGCGCTGCCGCTGTTCGGCCTGATCCCGCTGTTCATCCTGTGGTTCGGCATCGGCGAGACGCCCAAGGTCGCGATCGTCGCCCTCGGCGTGTTCTTCCCGCTCTACCTCAACACCTTCTCGGGCGTCCGCGGCGTCGACGGCAAGCTCGCCGAGCTCGCCCAGGTGGTCCGGTTGAGCCGGGTGGAGCTGATCCGGCACATCGTCCTGCCCGGCGCGCTCCCGCAGATCCTGGTCGGCCTCCGCCAGAGCCTCGGCATCGCCTGGCTGGTGCTCATCGTGGCGGAGCAGATCAACGCGGACGCGGGCCTCGGGCACATGATCAATGACGCCCGGGAGTTCCTGCGCACCGACGTCATCGTCCTCGGCCTGCTCATCTACTGCGTCCTCGGCCTGCTCACCGACGGGCTCGTGCGCCTGCTGGAGAGGAGGGCACTGACATGGCGGCAGGACTTCCTGATCTGACCGCCGGGCCGCGCCCGGTGGCCCGGGTCCGCGAGCTGCGCCGTTCCTTCGGCGACCACGCCGTCCTCGACGGAGCCGATCTGGAGATCGCGCAGGGCGAGTTCGTGGCCCTGCTCGGCCGCAGCGGCTCGGGGAAGTCCACCCTGCTGCGGGTGCTCGCCGGGCTCGATCCGGCGCACGAGGGGGACGTCACCGTCGAAGGCGAGGTCGCGGTGGCCTTCCAGGAGCCCCGCCTGGTGCCCTGGAAACGGGTGGACGCCAACGTCTCCCTCGGCCTGCGCGGCCCCGCCGCGCAGACCAGGACGCTGGCGGCCCTGGAGGAGGTGGGGCTCACCGGCCGGCGCGCGGCCTGGCCGCTCACCCTGTCCGGCGGCGAGGCGCAGCGGGCCTCACTGGCCCGCGCCCTGGTCCGCGAGCCCGGCCTGCTGCTGCTGGACGAGCCGTTCAGCGCCCTGGACGCCCTCACGCGCATCACGATCCACCGGCTCGTGCTGGATCTGTGGGCCCGGCACCGGCCGGGGATCCTGCTGGTCACCCATGACGTCGACGAGGCGCTGCTGCTCGCCGACCGGGTCCTGGTGCTGGCCGAGGGCCGCATCGCGCACGAGTCACCGGTGCCGCTGCCCCGGCCGCGCCGCACCGACCATCCCGCTCTCATCGAGCTCCGATCGGCCCTGCTGACCCAGCTCGGCGTCACCCTGGAAGGCACTTGATGATCAGAGGATTCACCGCCCTGGCGGCCGCGCTGGCCCTGCTCGGGGCCACGACGGCCGGTTGCGGCTCGGATTCGGGCACCGCGAACGCGGACGGCCCGGTGGACCTGGCCAAGGTGACCCTGCACGTCGGCGACCAGAAGGGGACCGGCGCGCAGGCGCTGCTGACCGCCGCGGGGCTGCTGAAGGACGTCAAGTACAAGATCAGCTGGTCGCAGTTCACCTCCGGGCCGCCCATCCTCGAGGCGATCAACGCGGGTTCGGTCGACATCGGCGCGGTGGGCAACGCGCCCCCGGTCTTCTCCGCTGCCGCCGGCGCCAAGATCAAGGTCGTCGCGGTCGACGAGAAGGGCGTCGGCGGCCAGGCCATCGTCGTCCCGCCGGACTCCACGCTCCGGACGGTGGCCGACCTCAAGGGCAGGACGGTGGCCGTCGCCAAGGGCAGCTCCGCCAACTTCCACCTGCTCGCCGCGCTGAAGCGGGCCGGCCTCGCCTTCACCGACGTCAAGCCCCAGTACCTCCAGCCGCCGGACGCGCTGGCCGCGCTGTCGGCCGGCAAGGTCGACGCCTGGGCGATCTGGGATCCCTATACCGCCCAGGCCCAGCAGCAGGTCAAGGCGCGGATCCTCCAGGACGGCACCGGCCTGGTCAACGGCTTCGAGTTCCAGGTCGCGGGGACCAAGGCGCTGGCCGACAAGGGCAGGTCGGCGGCGATGCGGGACTACATCTGGCGCATCCAGCGGGCGCACACCTGGGTGAACGCGCACCCGGCGGACTGGGCCGCCACCTTCGCCCGGCTCACCGGGCTGCCCGGGCAGGTGACCACCACCACCGTCGGGCGGGCCGGCTACAAGGATCTCAAGCTCGACGCCGAGGTGATCTCCAGGGAACAGCAGGTGGCGGACACCTTCCACGGCGCCGGCCTGATCCCGGGCGCCGTCAGGATCGGTGACTTCGTGGATCCGCGCTTCAACGATCTGCTGCCGTGACAGGCGCGAAAGGACGATCATGAGTCTCACCTTCCACTGGTTCCTGCCCACCTCCGGAGACGGCCGGACGATCGTGGACCGCGGGCACAGCGGCGGGACCGTCGGCGACCGGCCCCCTGCCGCGGCGGGCGGCGCCGGCCGGTTCCGACCCCCGGACATCGACTATCTCGCCCAGATCGCCCGGTCGGCCGAGCAGCTCGGCTTCGAGGCGGTGCTCACCCCGACCGGGACCTGGTGCGAGGACGCCTGGCTGGTCACGGCCGCACTGCTGCGCGAGACCTCGCGGCTGAAGTACCTGGTCGCCTTCCGGCCCGGTTTCATCTCGCCGACGCTCGCCGCGCAGATGGCCGCGACCTACCAGCGCATCTCCGGCGGCCGGCTGCTGCTCAACGTGGTGACCGGCGGTGAGACCGCCGAACAGCGCAGGTTCGGCGACCTGCTGTCCAAGGACGAGCGCTACGCCCGGACCGACGAGTTCCTGTCGATCGTCCGCGGTGCCTGGAGCGGCACGCCCTACGACTTCAAGGGCGAGCACTACGAGGTCGAGGGGGCCCTGGCGGGGGGCGAGTTCGAGGTCCCGGAGCTCTACTTCGGCGGGTCCTCCGAGGCTGCCGGCGCGGTGGCGGCCAGGCACGTCGACGTCTACCTCACCTGGGGTGAGCCGCCGGCCCAGGTGGCGGAGAAGATCGCCTGGGTCCGCAAGCTGGCGGCCGAGGAGGGCCGGACCCTGCGCTTCGGCATCCGGCTGCACACCATCAGCCGCGACAGCGCGAAGGAGGCCTGGGCCGAGGCCGGCCGGCTGCTGGACGCCCTCGACCCGGCCGACATCGCCCGCGCGCAGGCCAACCTGGCGGCCAGCGAGTCGGTGGGGCAGAAGCGGATGCGCGCCCTGCACGAGGAGTTCCGGGGCGGTGGCTCCAGCCACGACCTGGAGATCCATCCCAACCTGTGGGCCGGCGTCGGGCTGGTCCGCGGGGGTGCGGGCACCGCGCTGGTCGGCAGCCACGAGCAGGTCGCGGACCTGATCGAGGAGTACGCCTCCATCGGGATCGAGGAGTTCGTGCTCTCCGGCTATCCGCACCTGGAGGAGGCCTACTGGTTCGGCGAGGGCGTGCTGCCCGAGCTGCGCCGCCGCGCGCTCGTACGGGCCACGGCGTAACCCGGGAACGTGCCCGCCGCGGGCTCCAGGGGTGGGTGCCCCTGCGGCGGGCATGCGGAGCATCTCTGCGGGGCCGCGGTGCCTCCTCCTCCTCGACCGCGGCCCGCAGGGATGTTCGCGAGGGAACCCTATTTCGGCGGCCGCGCGTCTAACGTGGGGATGCGGCCACGGTTGCTCGCCGTCGTCGCGGCTTCCCCGATCGAGCGGAGCGCGGATGAGCGAGAACCCCGAAGAACTGGTCTTCGTCGATCCCGAGCTTCCGGAGCAGACTCGGAAGAAGCTTCTTGCGGAGCTCACCGGAAAAGGCCGACCGACCCGGGAGCGGGACAACGGCGCCGGTTGCGTTCTCGGAGTGCTGAGCGGGGTCATCTGCGGTGTGACCTTGTCCGCGTCGGGCGTGGACCACTGGCTTCTCGTCTCCGGTCTCGTCGCGATGTTCGTCAATGTCATCGCGGGCACGAAAATGGTGCGGCCGGTCGAGCCCGATCACCAGAACGCGTACGTACGGGCCAGGGATCTCGACCAGCCGTCACTGGACCTGATGACCCGGGCGGTGGAGGCGGTGGCGGTCGTCACCGGCTCCCGGGTGAGCCGGGAGGGGCTGCTCGACGAGGTGGCCAACGAGGTGGTGCTTCCCCGGCAGCTCTGGGAGATCGCCAGAGTGCTGCTCCGGCAGACGGAGCTGCGCACCGACCAGGCCGAGGCCGAGAACTCCCTCATGACCGAGGAGCTGGCCGCCGTGCTGCGCCCGCAGCGCGAGGCGTTGCTGCACTCGGTCGGCGTCATCACCGGGCGGGTCGAAGGGCTGGAGACCTACGCCCAGCGGGTCCGGGCCGCGGATTCGGCGCTGGAGGCCAGGGACCGCCTCGAGAACAACGACAAGTACTACGAGCTGCTCGCCCACACCGACGACGAGGCCGCCATGGCGAGCCTGGGCACCCAGGCCGTCGAGATCGAGGAAACGTTGCGCGCCAATCTCACCAAGGCGCTCGCCGCCGGTGAGGCCCTGGCGCTCCCCTCGACCGAGGCCGCGGACTCCTGACTGGAATACTCTTGGGGTCGATTCGGGGAGATGACGATGACGCGCGCCGTCTACATCGCGGCCAGTGACGCGGCGACCAAGAAGGCGGCGATCGCCCTCGGCGTGACGGAGCTGCTGGCGCGTCAGGTCGGGCAGGTCGGGGTCTTCCGGCCGGTGGTCCTGCCCGGCCGCCCCGACAACGTCGTCGAGACCCTCCGCAGCCGGTTCAAGGTCGACCACGCGGTGGGCGTCTCCTACGAGGACGTGCACGCCGACCGGGCCCGCGCCACCGCCGACATCGTGGCCGCCTACCGCGCGCTCGCCGCCCGCTGCGACGCCGTGGTCATCGTCGGCACCGACTACACCGACGTCGGCGCGCCCACCGAGTTCGAGTTCAACGCCACGGTCGCCGCCGACCTGGGCGCGCCGGTGATGCTGGTCGTCAACGCACTGGGCCGTACCCCGGCGGAGGTCGCCGCGGCGGCGGCACTGGCCGCCAAGGAGCTCGCCAACGAGCACGCCACCCTGCTCGCCGCCGTGATCACCCGGGCCGATCCGGGCGCGCTCGCCGAGATCGGCGCGGCCGTCCGGCTGCCCGGCACCCCGGTCTTCACGCTGCCCGAGGTGGCCCGGCTGTCCGCGCCCACCGTGGGCGACCTGATGGCGGCCTGTGCGGGCCGCCTGCTGCTGGGCGACGGCCAGCAGCTGGGGCGCGAAGCCGGCCACCTGATGGTCGGCGCCATGTCGCTTCCCAACATCCTCGACCGGCTCACCGAGCGGGCCGCGGTCATCCTGCCGGGCGACCGGGCGGCCACGATCCTGCCCGCGCTGGTGTGCGCGCACGCCGCGCCGACCTTCCCGGCGCTGTCGGCGGTCGTGCTCACCGGCGGGTTCGAGCTGCCGGCACCGGTGATCCGGCTGCTGGAGGGCATGGCGCCGACACTGCCGATCATCACCACGGCCCATGACACCTTCGAGACCGCCATCGAGCTGGCCACCGTGGAGGGCCGGTTCACCCCGGACGCCGTCGGCAAGATCGACACCGCGCTGGGCCTGTTCGCCGGGCACGTGTCGCGCGAGGCGCTGCTGGAGCGGCTCGACATGACCCGGGCGACCGCCGTCACCCCGCTGATGTTCGAGTACGACCTGCTGGAACGGGCCCGATCCGCCCGGCGCCACATCGTGCTGCCCGAGGGCACCGAGCCGCGCATCCTGCGCGCCACCGACATCCTGCTGCGCCGCGGTGTCGCGGACCTCACCCTGCTGGGCGACGAGCCGGAGATCCGCGGCCTGGCCGCTGAGCTGGGCCTGGACGTCTCCGCGGCGCGGGTGCTCAGTCCCTTCGACCCGCGGCTGCGCGAACGGTTCGCGCAGGAGTACGCCGACGTGCGCGGGCACAAGGGGATCAGCCTCGCGATGGCCCGCGACACCGTCACCGACGTGTCGTACTTCGGCACGCTGATGGTGCGGCTCGGCCTGGCCGACGGCATGGTGTCCGGGGCGGCGCACACCACCGCGCACACCATCAGGCCCTCCTTCGAGGTCATCAGGACCGCGCCGGGCGCCGCGATCGTCTCCAGCGTCTTCTTCATGTGCCTGGAGGACCGGGTGCTGGTCTACGGGGACTGCGCGGTCAACCCCGACCCGACCGCCGAGCAGCTCGCCGACATCGCCATCCAGTCCGCGGGCACCGCCGCGGCGTTCGGCGTCGAGCCGCGCATCGCGATGCTGTCCTACTCGACCGGCTCCTCGGGCTCCGGCGCGGAGGTCGACAAGGTGCGCGCCGCCACTGCGCTGGTCGCCGAGCGCCGGCCCGACCTGCCGGTGGAGGGGCCGATCCAGTACGACGCCGCAGCCGACCCCGGGGTGGCCCTGGCCAAGATGCCCGGCAGCGACGTCGCCGGGCGGGCCACGGTCTTCGTGGTACCCGATCTCAACACCGGCAACAACCTCTACAAGGCGGTCCAGCGCAGCGCCGGGGCCGTCGCCGTGGGCCCGGTGCTGCAGGGCCTGCGCAAGCCCGTCAACGACCTGTCCCGTGGCGCCACCGTCCACGACATCGTCAACACGGTCGCCATCACCGCCATCCAGGCACAGGAGGGTTCCCGTGGCTGAGCGGGCGCAGGGCCGGGAGGACGCCGCCGGGCCGCACGTGCTGGTGCTCAACAGCGGCTCGTCGTCGATCAAGTACCAGCTGCTCGACATGGGCGCCGGGCGGCGGCTGGCCCAGGGCCTGGTCGAGCGCATCGGCGAGCGGACCGGCACCCTCACCCACCGGTCCGCGAGCGCGCGCGAGCCCTACACCCGAGAGGACGCCTACCCCGGCCACGAGGCGGCCCTGCAGGCCGTCCTGGAGGCGTTCGCGGAGGCCGGGCCGCGGCTGTCCGGACCCGGCGAGGGCGGCATCGAGCCGGCCGCCGTGGGGCACCGCGTCGTGCACGGCGGGGACCGCTACGGCGACCCGGTGCTCATCGACGACGCCGTGGAGAAGGCCATCGCGGACCTGGCCCCCCTCGCGCCGCTGCACAACCCGGCCAACCTGACGTGCATCCGGGTCGCCCGCCGCGTCTTCCCGCGGGCGTCGCACGTGGCCGTCTTCGACACCGCCTTCCACCAGACCCTGCCGCCCGCCGCCCACACCTACGCCGTCACCCGCGAGTGGGCGGCGCTGGGCGTGCGCCGCTACGGCTTCCACGGCACCTCGCACGCCTACGTCTCCCGGCGGGCCGCCGACCTGCTCGGCAGGCCGTACGACCAGGTCAGCAGCATCGTGCTGCACCTGGGCAACGGCGCCAGCGCCACCGCCGTCCAAGGCGGCCAGAGCGTCGAGACCTCGATGGGCCTGACCCCGCTCGAGGGCCTGGTCATGGGCACCCGTTCCGGTGACCTCGACCCGGCGGTGCCCGGCTACCTCCGCCGGGTCGGGGGCATGGACCTGGACGAGATCGACGACGCGCTCAACACCCGCAGCGGGCTGCTCGGCCTGGCCGGCGAGGGCGACCTGCGCGAGGTCTGGCGGCTGGTGGACTCCGGGGACCCCGCGGCGGCCCTGGCCATCGACGTCTACTGCCACCGGATCCGCAAGTACGTCGGGGCCTACCACGCCGTCCTGCTGGCCGGATCGGGCCGCGTCGACGCGGTGGCGTTCACCGCCGGGGTCGGGGAGCACGACCCCCGGATCCGGGCCCGGTCGCTGGCCGGGCTGGAGCGGCTCGGCATCTCCGTCGACGCCGCCCGCAACGAGGCGCCGGCGCGGCCCGGCCCGGCCCCGGGCTCGTCCGCGCCGCACGACGGGGGCCGGGTCATCTCGCCAGACGGGGCCGAGGTGGCGGTGCTGGTGATCCCGACCGACGAGGAGTACGAGATCGCCGCCGAGTCCCTCGCCCTCGTCACCGGCCGACCGCCCACCGCCCCTTCCCTTCCGTGATCATGCCCTTCCGTGATCATGCAATGGATCGACCATCGATTGCATGATCACGGAAGGGAAGGCGCTACAATGGCCTGCATGGCGGGCATGCAGGAGACGACGACGCCGGGGGACACCCGGCGGCGCGGCGGCATGCTCTGACCTTCGAGCAACCCACGAGGCCCCGGGAGCGATCCCGGGGCCTTCGTCGTGTTCCGGTTTCGCGTCCCGAAGTGCTCACCCGCCGGCGCCACCGGCCGCCGGACGGCGCCTCGCCCACACCGACAGGAGGAGCACGCGATGGAGCCGGTCGCCGACGGTGACGAGCCCCACTCGGTAGCATCGATCTCTGCCGATCCCTTTTTCTCTCGACCGAGGAGTTCCCGTGTCAACCGTGTCTGAGCTGCGCATCACCCTCGACGGCGGCGAGCGTGTGGTGGCGGCGGGCACGACCGCCGCGGACGCCATCGAGGCCGCGCAGGGGCCGGGCGCCCGGCCGGTCGTCGCCGCCCGCGTCAACGGAGTGCTGCGCGACCTGGCCCACGTGGTCCACGACGGCGACGCCGTCGAGTCCGTCGAGGCCGGTTCCGACGACGGCCGCGCCATCCTGCGGCACTCGACCGCGCACGTCATGGCCCAGGCCGTCCAGGAGCTGTTCCCCGAGGCCAAGCTGGGCATCGGCCCGCCCGTCGAGAACGGCTTCTACTACGACTTCGACGTCGAGAACCCCTTCACCCCCGACGACCTCAAGCGCATCGAGAAGCGGATGCGCGAGATCGTCAAGCAGGGCCAGCGGTTCTCCCGCCGGGTGGTCTCCGACGAGGACGCCCGCGCCGAGCTGGCGTCCGAGCCGTACAAACTGGAGCTCATCGGCCTCAAGGGCGGCGGGGACGCCGAGGAGAGCGTCGAGGTGGGCGGCGCCGAGCTGACCATCTACGACAACCTCGACGCCAAGTCCGGGGAGCTGCGCTGGAAGGACCTGTGCCGCGGCCCGCACCTGCCCACCACCCGCACCATCCCGGCGTTCAAGCTGATGCGCTCCGGCGGGGCGTACTGGCGGGGCAGCGAGAAGAACCCGCAGCTCCAGCGGATCTACGGCACCGCCTGGGAGTCGCGGGACCGGCAGGACGAATACCTCAAGCTGCTGGAGGAGGCCGAGAAGCGCGACCACCGCAAGCTGGGCGCCGAGCTCGACCTGTTCTCGTTCCCGAGTGAGCTCGGCTCCGGGCTGCCGGTCTTCCATCCCAAGGGCGGCGTGATCCGCCGGATCATGGAGGACTACTCGCGGCGGCGGCACGAGGAGGCGGGCTACTCCTTCGTCAACACCCCGCACATCACCAAGAGCGCGCTGTACGAGACCTCCGGCCATCTGGACTGGTACAAGGACGGCATGTTCCCGCCCATGGAGCTGGAGGGCGCCGAGTACTACCTCAAGCCGATGAACTGCCCCATGCACAACCTGATCTTCGCGGCGCGCGGCCGGTCCTACCGCGAGCTGCCGCTGCGGCTGTTCGAGTTCGGCAGCGTCTACCGGTACGAGAAGTCCGGGGTCGTGCACGGCCTCACCCGGGTGCGCGGCATGACCCAGGACGACGCCCACATCTACTGCACCCGCGACCAGATGCAGGACGAGCTCAAGTCGCTGCTGGACTTCGTGCTGGACCTGCTCCGCGACTACGGGCTGGACGACTTCTACCTGGAGCTGTCGACCCGCGACCCGGAGAAGTCCGTCGGCACCGACGAGGACTGGGCCGACGCCACCGCCGCCCTGGCCGAGGCGGCGGAGTCCTCGGGCCTGGAGCTGGTCCCGGATCCGTGCGGCGCCGCGTTCTACGGGCCGAAGATCTCCGTGCAGGCCAGGGACGCCATCGGCCGCACCTGGCAGATGTCGACCATCCAGCTCGACTTCAACATGCCCAAGCGGTTCGGGCTGGAGTTCACCGCCGCCGACGGCTCCCGGCAGCAGCCCATCATGATCCACCGGGCGCTGTTCGGCTCGATCGAGCGGTTCTTCGGCGTGCTCCTGGAGCACTACGCCGGCGCGATGCCGCCGTGGCTGGCCCCGGTGCAGGCCATCGGCATCCCGATCGGCGACGACCACGTGCCCTATCTGGACGAGGTGGCCGCCAGGCTGCGCGTCAACGGGATCCGCGTGGAGGTGGACTCCTCGGCCGACCGGATGCAGAAGAAGATCCGTAACGCGCAGCGGTCCAAGGTGCCCTTCATGCTGCTCGCCGGGGACGAGGACGTCGCCAAGGGGGCGGTGTCCTTCCGGTACCGCGACGGCGAGCAGAAGAACGGCGTGCCGGTCGAGGAGGCCGTCACCGAGATCGTCAAGGCCGTCCAGGATCGCGTCCAGGTCTGACGCCCGCTCCGGCGGCGATCCTGACCACGTGGTCAATTGGATAAGAAATGCAATATGGCGTCCAGGACGCTAGGCTTTGTCCCGCGTGATCATGCGACCGCTCGCCGGACGGTCGCATGATCACCGCGGGGCCACCCGGGATCAGCCGGGTTCCCCCGGGCCCGGTCCGTCCCGGTCCGGGGACGCAGTAGTCTCGTCGGCACCGCCCCGACGCCTGGAGAGATCCGGATGAGAGCCGTTTCGCCGCTGCTGACCAGAATCCTGGGCTACGGTGGCGCGGTCGTCCTGGTGGCCGTGGCCGTGACCGTGGTGCTGCTCCAGCTGCAGGCCGGTGTCCCGGACCAGTCCCCGGCAGGCGCGAGCACGTCCGCGGGCGCGCCGCTCGCGGGCCGGTCCCCGGGCGCGCCGGGTGCCCCGACCGCACAGGGGATTCCCGGCGGCACCGCGGCGACCCCCGGCCCACTCGGCACGCCCGGCCCGGCAGGCGGGGCGGCCGGCCTCCCCGGCTCGACCCGGTGCGGTTCCGCCGCGGCCTCGTACCAGCGGGCCGGCGACAGCCTGAAGGTGAGCGTCACCGTGCCCGCGACCGGCCTGGTCGCCGCGTTCGTCGAGGCCAAGGGCCGGGGCACGCTGACCAAGAGCGTCACCGCCGGCGGGGAGCGGGGCCCGCACGTCTTCGAGTTCACCGGGGTGCCGGCCGCCATCACCCGGCGCATCGGCATCACCGTGATCACCCCGGGCGGCCTGCAGACCTGCGATCTGCCGCTCGGCGGCTGAACACCGCGCGGCCGGTCACCCCTCGGCGCCGGCCGCCCGCAGCACCGCGCGCAGATCCGGGAAGACCTCGAGGCGGCGGTCCAGCCCGGTGATCCTCAGCTTGCGCCTCAGCAGGTCGGGAGGCGCCACCACGCACAGCGTGCCGCCCATCCCGTGGGCGAGCTTCCAGCAGCCGATCAGCACCGACAGCCCGCTGGAGTCGATGAAGCTGAGCTCGCCGAGGTCGAGGGCCAGGCGCGGGCCGAGCCGGCGCAGGACCTTGGTCAGATGGGCCCGGAGCGAGCCCGCCGAGGCGACGTCGAGCTCGCCGCCGACGGTCACCACGGCGTACGGCTCCGCCACCCGCGTCCACACCCACAGCCCGGCCATGGCGGGGTTATGTCCCCGTTCCCGGTATGCATTCGGAATCCGCGGAAAAACCGTTCCGCGGATCGCCGGTGTCAGGAGGCCGGCGGCGGTTCCGCCGGCGCGGGGGCGGTCTCGCCCGGCATGCGGACGTCGTCCACCGTGACGTTGACCTCGGTGACCCGCATGCCGAGCATGACGCTCACGATCCGCGCCACGTTGTTCTTGACCGTGCGGGCCACCTCCATGACCACGCTGCCGTACTCCACCACGATGGTGACGTCGACGGAGACCTCGCTGTCGCGGATCCTGGCCTTGATGCCCTGGCCGCCGCGCTGGTGACCGGCGCCCAAGCGGCTGCGCACGGACTCGATCGCGCGGGCCACGTCGCCGCCCAGGGCGGCGACGCCCGGGACCTCCAGCGCGGCCAGCGCGGCGATCTTCTCGACGACCTCGTCCTCGATCTTGATCCGCCCCTTCACCACGGGCGCCGATCCGGCCGGCGGCTCTGCGCCCCTGGTCTCGGACGGCACCGGCCCGGGGTCCTTGACGTCGGTGCCCTGTGCCCCTGCCGGCGGGACGCCCGGCTCGTCGCCCTGGGAGTGCCTTCCGGGCGGGCCCTGCTGTGCCAGGCCCGAGGGGGAGGCGGCGGGCGGCGCCGGGGTGGGCGCGCCCAGCGGCACGGCGGGCGACGGCGGTCCCGCGGGCCCCTGCTGCCGCGGCGGCGGCCCGGCCGGGGCGGCGGGCGGTGCCGGGAAGAAGGGCATGGACCTGACTTCGCCGCGCGCGTGGTCAGGTCCGCCTCCGTTCGCGGAATACGACGCGTTGTCGAAGTCGCTCATCGGGTGCCCTTCGTCGTCGGTTGCGGTTTCCATAGTGGCGGAGGTGGCGCGGGTGGCGCCAGATCAGTCCGGCTTTGGCCGGTTTTGTGGCTGAAACGGGTTCTGCGGGCCCGGCTACAGTGGTGAGCCCCCCTGTATCTATGCTGCTGGACAGGCCGAGCGAGAAGGAGAGCGCCGTCTTGAGCGTAGAGCCCGTGGACCCGAACATGCCGGAGGCGCGGCTCGAGGAGCAGCGCGGCGGTGCGGGCAGCCCGGACAACTTCCAGCGGCTCTGGACCCCCCACCGGATGGCCTACATCAAGGGCGAGAACAAACCCACCGGCGCCGGCCCCGACGACGGCTGCCCGTTCTGCGAGATCCCGAAGATGTCCGACGAGGAGGGGCTGATCGTGGCGCGGGGCGGGGCGGTCTTCGCCGTCCTCAACCTCTACCCGTACAACTCGGGCCACCTCATGGTCGTTCCGTACCGGCATGTTCCCGACTACACCGACCTGGACGACGCGGAGACCGCCGAGCTGGCCGACTTCACCAAGCGTGCCCTGCAGGCCCTGCGCAAGGCCAGCGGAGCCCAGGGCTTCAACGTCGGGATGAACCTCGGCGGCGTCGCCGGCGCGGGCATCGCCGCCCACCTCCACCAGCACGTGGTGCCCCGATGGGGCGGCGACACCAACTTCATGCCAGTGGTCGGTCACACCCGGGTCCTGCCGCAGCTGCTGCGCGACACCCGCGACATCCTCGCCGGCACCTGGCCGGCCGGCTGACGTTATCGAGTGGTCCGCTCCCGGCGTGCCGGGCATCATGGGATCATGACGCGACGCGAGCGCCCGGTCCTGATCTACGACGGTGACTGCGCGTTCTGCACCGGCTGTGTGCGGTTCGCCGGCCGGCATCTGCCCGGCACGACGGAGTTCGCCGCCTTCCAGCATGCCGACCTGCGGGCCCTCGGCACGACCGCCGCCCGTGCCGAGCGCGAGGTCGTGTGGGTGGGGCGGGACGGCACCACCCGCGGCGGCGCGCAGGCGGTGGCCGCGCTGCTGCTGGACGCGGGCGGCCGGTGGTGGCCGCTGGGGGCCATCGCGCGGGTCCCGCCCTTCCGCTGGATCGCGCACGCGCTCTACCGGCTGGTCGCCGGCAACCGGCATCGCCTGCCGGGAGGCACCGCCGCGTGCGCGCTGCCTCCCGAGCACCGGCCCGGCTCGCCCGCGGGCTGAGCGGCAGCCCGGCCGGGAGCGGGCACCCGGCAGGCCGAGTGAGGATCGCAGTACGTCGGGGCAGAGGAGAAGGGGATGGGCGGGTGGCCGGCACCGGATCGGCGGCAGGTGCTCACGGCGGGCGTGCTCGGGCTGGCCGTGTCCGGAGCGGGATTCACCGCCTGCTCGCGGGGGGCCAGGGTCGCCTCCGACGACCCCGGTGACCCCGACCCCCGGCTGACGGCCCCGCCGGCGGTCGGCATGACCGCCGCCGGGCCCACCCCGCGGGCGCCGGTGCGGGACCGCACCACGATCTTGCACGTCGTGGCGCACCCCGACGACGACCTGTTCTTCCTCAACCCCGACATCCAGCAGTCCATCGCCGCCGGGCACCGGGTGATCGGGGTCTGTGTCACCGCGGCGGAGTCCAGCGGCCGCAACGGCCCGAGCAGGCACACCAGCGTCGACGACTACGCCAAGGCCCGGCAGAACGGGCTGCGCGCCGCGTACGGGCAGATGGCGCTGGGCGACCCGAAGGGCGCCTGGTCGCGCACCACCCTGCCGCTGCCCAACGGCGCCCTGGCCGAGGCGGACACCCTCGGCCAGGTCACCCTGATCTTCCTCAACGTCCGGAAGACCCCGGGCGGCGGCCGGTTGCGCAACCTGTGGTCGGGGCGGCTGGGCGCGCTGCCCACGCTGGTCCCGACCGGCGGGACGGTGGGCGGCCGCTATCGCTACCGGCGCGGCGAGCTGATCGACGCGCTCGTCCACCTCCTCGAGCTCTACCGGCCGACGCTGGTGCGGACGATGGACCTCGACCCGGACCGCCAGGTCCACAACAGCCGGCACTCCCGGCACACCGACCACGGCGATCTCTCCGATCACGAGGACCACACCGCGACCGCCCAGTTCACCTGGGCGGCGCTGGCGCGCTACGGCGGCCCCGGCGGGGGCCGCCACTGGACGGTGGAGAGCTACCGCGGCTACTACAACTGCCGCTGGCCCTTCGACCTGAGCGACTCCGCCTGGCGGGCGAAGGAGGCCCTGCTGGACCTCTACGCGGGCTCGGCGCCGGCCGACTGCGGCGACCCGGCCGGGTGCGCCGACCTGTCCATGCGGGGCCGGATCGCGGCCTCCGGCTGGGGACAGAGCACCCACCACCGCTACGTCAGCACCGCCCCGTGGCTGCTGCGCGGCGCCTCCGGCGCGCTCACCGCGTTCGCGGTGCTGGACCAGCAGGCCGCCATGTGGACCGAGACCGCTCCCGGCAGCGGGCGGTGGAGCGGCCCGGTGCTGCTCGGCGGCGGGCCGCTGGTGCCCCGGCTGTCCGCCTCCCTCGCGCCGGACGGCCGCTGGCAGATCCTCGCCGAGCGGGTCGCGGAGCTCGGCACGCACCGGCACGACCGCCGCCGCGCCGTCGTGCTGCTCGAACAGCGCGGTCAGGGCGGACGCTTCGGCGCGTGGACCGACCTGGGCGCGCCGGAGCGGGGGGAGCGGGCCCGGCACCTGGGGGTCCCCGTCGCGGCCCGCGGGGCCGACGGCCTGTTGCAGCTGTTCGCCCGCACCTCGCACAAGGGCCTCGCCACCCGGGCCCAGCTGGCCGACGGGTCGTGGACCCGGTGGCGGGACCTGGGCGGCGGCCCCGTCCAGGAGGGGGTCACCGCCCTGACCACCTCCGACGGGCGCATCGAGCTGTACGGCTGCGGGCGGCTGTCCCTGGTGCGCTGGTATCAGCGGCGGCCCGGCGGCCCCTTCACGCTGGACACCGGGCTGCGGCTGCCCGCCCCCGGCACGCCGCCGGCCGTGCTGGAGCTCCCGGACGGCGGGCTGCTGGTGGTCTACCGGCTCGCGGGCAGCGGTGAGGTGGGCGGGTTCCGGCGGGCCCGCGGCGGGGGCGCCTGGGAGCGGGTGCACCTGGGCGGCCAGGGCGGGATCGGGCCGATGCGGGTGCTCGCGCTGCCCGCCGCCCGGGGGAGGAGGCAGCGCTTCCTGCTCGTCCAGCAGAACGACGCGGGCACGGTCAGCATCGCGCGCTGCCCGGCCGCGGTGCGGGCACCGCCGCGCTGGACCGGCTCCGGCCCGTGGTTCGCGCACTCACCGGCGGCCGCCGTGGACGCGCGCGGGCGGGCCGTCCTGGCCGTCATCGGCCCGGACGCCCGGCTGCGCACCACGATCCTGCCCGCGGGCGGTGACCGGCCCGCGCCCGGCGCGGCGGTCTCCTGGGCCGCCGTCTGAGCACGCCGGAGCGCCGGGCCCCGCCGCCGCGCCCGGTCACCGGCCCCGGGCGCGGCCCGGGAGGCGGGCGGCCTCCGGTCCGCCGCCACCCCGGGCCTCGGCCGTCCCGGGGCTCAGCCGTCCCGGGTCCCGGTCAGCTTCCCGGCGAGTTGCGCCGGGAGCGGCTCGTACCGCAGGAAGGTGCGGTTGAACGTGCCGGTGCCGTGCGACATCGACCGCAGGTCGATCGCGTAGCGGACCATCTCCAGCTGGGGCACCTCGGCGCGGATCAGCGTGCGCCCGCCGGTCCCGCCGGACGGCACCGCCTCGGTGCCCAGGACGCGCCCCCGCCGCGAGGACAGATCGGACATCACCGCACCGACGTAGTCGTCGGAGACCAGGACCGACACCTCGTCGACGGGCTCCAGCAGCAGCATCTGGGTCCGGCCCGCGGCGTCCTTGAGGGCCAGCGCCCCGGCGGTCTGGAAGGCCATGTCGGAGGAGTCGACCGAGTGCGCCTTGCCGTCGTGCAGGGTCACCTTGATGTCGACCAGCGGGTAGCCGGCGAGCACCCCCCGGTCCATCTGCACGCGTACGCCCTTCTCCACGGACGGGATGAACTGCCGGGGGACCACGCCGCCGACGACCTTGTCGACGAACTGGAAGCCCTCCCCGGACGACAGCGGCTCCACCTCGATGTGGCAGATGCCGAACTGCCCGTGCCCGCCGCTCTGCTTGACGTGCCGGCCCAGGCCCTGCGCGACGCCGCCGAACGTCTCGCGCAGCGGCACCCGGAGCTCGACGGGCTCCACGTCGACGCCGTACCGGCTCCGCAGCCGGTCCATCAGCACGTCGGCGTGGGCCTCGCCCATGCACCACAGCACCAGCTGCCGGGTCTCGGCGTTGTTCTCCAGCCGCAGCGTCGGATCCTCGGCGACCAGGCGGCCCAGCGCCTGCGAGAGCTTGTCCTCGTCGGCCTTGGAGGTGGCCCGGATCGCGACCGGCAGGAGCGGGTCCGGCATGGTCCACGGCCGCATGAGCAGCGGCCGGTCCTTGTCGGAGATCGTGTCGCCGGTCTCGGCCCGGGTCAGCTTGGCGACGGCGCACAGGTCGCCGGCGCCGCAGGACCCCACGCCGCGCTGCGTCTTGCCCAGCGGGGAGGTGAGCGCGCCCACCCGCTCGTCGAGGTCGTGGTCCTCGTGCCCGCGGTCGGCCAGCCCGTGCCCGGAGACGTGCACCACCGTGTCGGGCCGCAGCGTGCCGGAGAACACCCGTACCAGCGAGATCCGCCCCACATAGGGGTCGGAGGTCGTCTTGACCACCTCGGCCACCAGCGGGCCGTCGGGGTCACAGGTCACTTCGGGGACGGGTTTTCCGCCGACGGTGGTCACCTCGGGGACCCCGTGCTCCAGCGGGGACGGGAACGCCTGGGAGATCACTTCGAGCAGCTCGGCGGTGCCGATGACCGGGCCCGGCCGGTCACCGTGCGGGATCGAGGTGGCCAGCACCGGGTAGAAGCTGCCGCGGGCGACCGCCTTCTCCATGTCCCGGATGAGGATCTTGACGTCGATCTCCTCACCGGACAGGTAGCGCTCCATCAGCGATTCGTCTTCGCTCTCCTGGATGATCCCCTCGATCAGGGCGCCGCGCTGCTCCTCGATCCGGTCGAGGAACTCCGCGCCGGGGTCGCACTCCCGGCGCGAGCCCGAGGAATAGTCGTAGCAGCGTTGCGACAGCAGCCCGATCAGCGACTGGCCGACGGGGAAGTAACAGGGCAGGACGCCCTCGCCGAAGGCGTCCTGGCAGGCCAGCAGGGCCTCGTCGAAGTCACCCCGCTGCTGGTCGATCTTGGTGATGACCAGCGCGCGGGGCATGCCGACGGCCGCGCACTCCTCCCAGAGGATCCGGGTCAGCCCGTCCACCCCGTCGACCGCCGAGATCACGAACAGGGCGGCGTCGGCCGCCCGCAGCCCGGCGCGCAGGTCTCCCACGAAGTCGGCGTAGCCGGGCGTGTCCAGCAGATTGATCTTCACATCGCCGTGCATGAACGGCATCAGGGACAGGTTCACCGAGCGGTGCTGGCGCACCTCCACCTCGTCGTGATCTCCGACCGTGGTGCCGTCCTCGACCCGGCCGGCCCGCTGGATCGTGCCGGTCGCGGCCAGCAGCGCCTCCGCGAGGGTCGTCTTGCCCGCTCCGGAATGGCCGACCAGCACGACGTTGCGCACCTTCTCCGGGCGCACCTCGTCCAGCCGGTCGGCCGCTGGTGCCCTGCCGGGCGCCACCGGTTGACGTGTTGTCTCTGCCACAGTGCATGACCTCCTCCGTGAGGGGCCCGCCTGGAGCGGACCCGCCCGGATGTCGTGTGGCGCCAGACGTGACCGGCGTCACACCCGTATCAACCACCATTCCCCGGAAAGCGGCCGGGAACAAGAGGCGAACGGCAATCGTCGTGCCAGTGAGGAGAGGTGAGGCGGCCGACCCGGCCGATCCGACCTGGGGTGACACACGCACTACGATGGGCGCGCCGATGCCCGTGAGGCGTCTGCGACCGACACCCCGACTCCGTACCACCCAAGATCGGACGGCGATGCTCAACCGTTTGCGGCCCGCCCTGTCGCGCGTTCTCACGCCGATCGCCCGGACGCTGGCCGGCCGGGGGGTGACGCCCAACATGATCACCGTGGTGGGCACCGTCGGCGTGGTCGCCGGGGCGCTGGCCTTCTTCCCCCGTGGCGAGCTCTTCTGGGGCACGATCGTCATCACGGCGTTCGTGCTCTTCGACATGCTGGACGGCGCGGTGGCCCGGGTCGCCGGCACCGGCAGCGCCTGGGGCGCCTTCATGGACTCCACCATGGACCGGGTCGCCGACGGCGCGATCTTCTCCGGCCTCGTGCTGTGGTACGCGGGCGGGGGCGACAGCGTGCCCCTCGCCGCGCTGGCCCTGTACTGCCTGGTCACCGGGGGCATCGTGTCGTACGCCAAGGCGCGCGCCGAGGGCCTGGGGTACACCTGCAACGTCGGGATCGCCGAGCGCAGCGAGCGGCTGGTCGTGGCCCTGGTCGGCGCCGGGCTGGACGGGCTCGGCGTGCCCTACGCCCTGCCCGCCGCGCTGGTGCTGCTCGCCGTCGCCAGCACGGTCACCGTCGTGCAGCGCTTCGCCGTCGTGCACAAGCAGGCCGCCGCCCGTAAGCGGGCCCAGGTATGAGGGCCCCCGGAAAGGCCGATCTCGTCGGCGCCGCGTACGCCCTCGGCTGGACGGTCGTCCGCAAGCTGCCCGAGGAGATCACCGGCCGGGTCTTCGCGGCGATCGCCGACCGGACCTGGCGGCGCCGTGGCCGGGGGGTCCGGCAGCTGGAGAAGAACCTGTGCCGGGTCCTGGGCAAGGACGCCCCCGACGACGAGATCCGGGCGCTCAGCAAACGGGTCATGCGGTCCTACCTGCGCTACTGGCTGGAGGTCTTCCGGCTGCCCGAGATGGGCCGCGAGCAGATCCTCACCGGGATGAACATCACCGGCCACGAGAAGCTCTTCGCCACCCTCGACTCCGGCCGGGGCGCCGTCGTCGCGCTGCCGCACATGGGCAACTACGAGCAGGCCGGCGCCTGGCTGGTCTACAGCGGCTACCCCTTCACCACCGTCCAGGAACGGCTCAAGCCGGAGTCGCTGTTCGAGCGCTTCGTGGCCTTCCGCCGGGGCCTGGGCATGGAGGTGCTGCCGCTGACCGGTTCCGACGCCACGGTGTTCGGCACGCTCGCCCGCCGGCTCCGCACCGCGCGCCCGGTCTGCCTGGTCGCGGACCGCGACCTCAGCGGCACCGGGGTCGAGGTCGGGTTCTTCGGCCGGCCCGCCCGGCTGCCCGGGGGACCGGCGGCGCTGGCCCTGCAGACCGGAGCGGCCCTGATGCCGGTCACCTTGTGGTACGAAGGAAAGGGGTGGGGTGCCCGAGTTCACGAGGAGATCCCCGTGCCCGAGGACGGCACCCGGCAGGAAAAGATCGCCGCGATGACCCAAGAGCTCGCCCGTGCCTTCGAAGAGGGGATCGCCGCCCACCCCGAGGACTGGCACATGCTGCAACGGGTGTGGGTGGAAGACCTGTGAAGATCGGGATCGTGTGCCCGTACACCTGGAACGTCCCCGGCGGTGTCCAGCAGCACGTGCGCGACCTGGCCGAGGCCCTGCTCGCCACCGGCCACGAGGTGTCGGTCATCACGCCCGCCGACGACGACGCCCCGCTGCCCTACTACGCCGTCTCCGCCGGGCGCGCGGTCCCGGTCCCCTACAACGGATCCGTGGCGCGGCTGGCCTTCGGGTTCCTGTCGGCCGGCCGGGTGCGGCGCTGGATCCGGGAGGGCGACTTCGACGTGCTGCACGTGCACGAGCCCGCCGCGCCGTCGCTGGGCCTGCTGGCCTGCTGGGCCGCCGACGGCCCCATCGTCGGCACCTTCCACGCCTCCTACGAGCGGTCCCGGATGGTCTCGGTGACCGCCCCCATCCTGCAGAGCGCCCTGGAGAAGGTCACCGGCCGGATCGCCGTGTCCGAGGCCGCCCGCAACACCCTGGTCGAGCATCTGGGCGGCGACGCCGTGCTCATCCCCAACGGGGTGGCCACCGAGCGGTACGCCATGGCCGACCCGCTGCCGGGCTGGTCCGGCCGGACCGAGCGGTCCTACGGCGCGGACGGCGGGGCGCTGGGCTTCCTCGGGCGGATGGACGAGCCCCGCAAGGGCCTGCCGGTGCTGCTGCGCGCCTTCGAGACGCTGGGCCGGGAGCGGCCGGGACTGCGGCTCCTGCTGGCCGGGCCGGGCGACGCCGACGACGTGCTCTCCCGCGTCTCCCCGGAGCTGCGCGACCGCATCGTGATCCTCGGCCTCGTCAGCGATGAGGACAAGATCCGCGCCTATCACTCGGTGGACGTGTTCGTGGCGCCCAACCTGGGCGGGGAGAGCTTCGGGATCGTGCTGACCGAGGCGATGTCGGCCGGCGCGCCAATTTTGGCCAGCGACATCGAGGCCTTCCGCCGGGTGCTGCTGTACGGCCGGGCCGGGGCGGTCTTCCCGGTGGGCGACGCCGCGGCGCTGGCGCGGGCCGCCGGCGAGCTGCTGGACGACCCGTCCCGCCGCAAGCAGCTGTCCGCCGAGGCGCGCACCGCGGTGCGCGCCTACGACTGGTCCAGGGTGGCCCGCGACGTCGTCCGGGTCTACGAGACCGTGGTCGTCGGCACCGCCGGGGTCGTCGAGTCCGGCGTCGGTGCGTGATGCCGGGGTGGCTGATGGACGCGGTCCTGGTCCTGGCGGTCCTCGTCGTCGCGGGCATGTACATCTCGTGGCGCGCCTCCCGGCTGGACCGGCTGCACGTCCGGGTGGAGACCGCGCGGGCGGCGCTGGACGCCGTGCTGGTGCGCCGGGCCGCCGTCGCCCTGGAGATGGCCGCGTCCCGGCTGCTCGACCCGGCCACCAGCCTGGTGCTCGCCACCGCCGCGCACGAGGCCCGTACCGCCGACAGCGAGCGGCGTGAGTTCGCCGAGAGCGACCTGTCGCGGGCGCTGCGCGCGGTCGTGGAACAGCCGGGCTTCCGCGGGGCGCTGTCCGCGGACCAGGCGCACGGCGACGGGCTGGCGCTGCTGGCCGAGCTGGAGGCGGCCGCGCAGAAGGTCACCTTCGCCCGGCGCTTCTACAACGACGCGGTCGCGGCGATCAGGAGCGCCCGGCGCAAGCTGCTCGCCCGGGTGCTGCCGCTGGCCGGCCGGGCTCCGCTGCCGGAGTTCTTCGAGATCGACGACGTCCCTCCCAAGACCTGATCGTCTCCGCATCGTCTGCGCCCGGCCCGGGATCGGAATCGTCTTGTCCCCAGTCTGATTTGTGAGGTTCGGCTAGTCTCTGCGCTTGTTCCCGGAGAAAGGGAGAATAGGTGCGGATTCTGTCACGCCGTGTGACCGCTGTGCTGGGGATCGCCGTGCTGGCCGGAGCGTCGGCCGCCTGCGGAGGCGCCTCGAAGAAGGCGGAGCCGCCGGTCGCGCCGGGTACCCCCACCGCGCCCGCCGGGACACCGACCCCGACGGCGCCGACCACCCACCCCTTCACCGGGGGGAGCACCGGGCTCACCAATCCCGTGCTGGCCGTCAAGATCGACAACACCCGCCCGGCGCATCCGCAGCAAGGGCTGCGGTCCGCCGACATCGTCTACGTCGAGCAGGTCGAGGGCGGGGAGACCCGGATCATGGCCGTCTTCTCGTCCAAGATCCCGCCCAGGCTGGGCCCGGTCCGCAGCGCCCGCATCTCGGACCTGCACATCCTGCGCCAGTTCGGCAAGCCGGCGTTCGCCTTCTCGGGTGTGCAGAGCAAGATGAAGCCCTACATCCGGCGGGCCCCGCTCTACGACATCTCGCAGGACAACGGCGGCGGCTCCTACTTCCGGGTGGGCGGCCGGTCGGCGCCCTACAACCTGTTCACCAGCCCCAAGGCGCTGCTCAAGCAGGCCCCCAAGGCGACCGGCCCGCGCGACATCGGGTTCCGGTTCGGCGCCGCCCCGGCGGGCGGCCGGCCGATGAAGAGCTTCACCGCGAAGTGGCCCGCCGAGACCATGAAGTTCACCTGGTCGGCGAAGGAGAAGCGCTGGCTGTCCGCGCACGGGGGGGTCCGCAACACCGCCGTCGAGGGCGGGGTGCTGGGCGGCCAGACCGTGGTGATCCAGTACGCCAAGACCGAGCGCTCGCGGTTCCACGACTTCCTGGGCAGCTACACCCCGCTGATCCACACGACGGGCACCGGGAAGGCGCTCGTGCTCCGGGACGGCAAGGCCTACGACACCACCTGGTCGCGTCCCTCGGAGAGCCGGGGCACCACCTTCACCACCAAGGACGGCGCGCCGATGACGTTCGCCCCCGGCCAGGTCTGGGTGGTCCTCGTCAACGACGGGAAGCCCCGGATCCCCTGACGGTTGTACACAGTGGCAGGTTCGGGGCCCCGGCCTTGACACCTTGCTGCGTCGGCTGGGGGAGGAACCAGGCAATATCATGGAAGGGACAGATACGTCCGCTCACGTGAGGTAAACCCGTGTCCTCTCTCAGTCCCGCCCCCGCCGAGAACGCCACCCCCGCCACGGGCACCGCCCGTGTGAAGCGGGGCATGGCGGAGATGCTCAAGGGCGGCGTGATCATGGACGTCGTGACCCCCGAGCAGGCGAAAATCGCCGAGGACGCCGGCGCCGTCGCCGTCATGGCGCTCGAGCGCGTCCCCGCCGACATCCGGGTCGAGGGCGGTGTCGCCCGGATGAGCGACCCGGACATGATCGACGGCATCATCGAGGCGGTCTCCATCCCGGTCATGGCCAAGGCCCGGATCGGCCACTTCGTGGAGGCCCAGGTGCTGCAGGCCCTCGGCGTCGACTACATCGACGAGTCCGAGGTGCTGACCCCCGCCGACGAGGCGCACCACATCGACAAGTGGCCGTTCACCGTGCCGTTCGTGTGCGGCGCCACCAACCTCGGCGAGGCGCTGCGCCGCATCGCCGAGGGCGCGGCGATGATCCGCTCCAAGGGCGAGGCCGGCACCGGCAACGTCGTCGAGGCCACCCGGCACATGCGCCAGATCCGCGCCGACATCAAGCGGCTCACCACCCTGGACGAGGCGGAGCTCTTCGTCGCCGCTAAGGAGCTGCGCGCCCCGTACGACGTCGTCAAGGAGGTCGCAGAGGCGGGCCGGCTCCCGGTCGTGCTCTTCACCGCCGGCGGCCTGGCCACCCCGGCCGACGCCGCCATGATGATGCAGCTCGGCGCCGAGGGCGTCTTCGTCGGATCCGGCATCTTCAAGTCCGGCAACCCGGCGCAGCGCGCCGAGGCCATCGTCAAGGCCACCACCTTCTACGACGACCCCGAGGTCATCGCCAAGGTCTCGCGCGGTCTCGGCGAGGCCATGGTCGGCCTCAACGTCGAGCTGCTACCGCCTTCCGAGCGTTATGCCACGCGCGGCTGGTGAGCCGCGGTCCGGCGAACCAGGGTCAATCCTCGCCCTCCTCTCCTCACGAACCGGTGTGCGGGTTACGCTGGTCCGCGCGGCTGTCGGGGCGTTCACGCACCCAGGGCGGGCGGCCGCGAGAGGGGACGAGCATGGGTTGGTCGGTCGCGCTGGCCTGCGCGAGCGTTGGTGAACCGGGACAGGCCTTCGGGCCCGGGCTCAGCTCGGATCCCCGCGCGGCGTCCGAGCTGGCCCGGGGGCTGTACCCGGCGGCCACGGTGGTCGAGACCGGTGACACGGTGCTCGACTTCGCCCTGTGGCCCTACGAGGACGAGCTCTTCGTGGGGTCCTACGGCGACGCGCTGATCGTCTGCGATCGCCGGCTGTTCTGCCTGGACGACGACGCCCGCAGGGTGGCCGACACGGTGGCCCGGGTGCTGCCCGGCGCCCGCTGCGGGGTGCTCGTGCTGCACAGCGTGATCTCCGGCTGCTGGTTCCGCTGGTACGACGGCGGCCGGATGCTCCGCGACGTCTTCGTCACCGCCGAGGACGGTGTGGTCGTCGACCAGGGCGACCGGCTCCCGGCCGAGCTGCCCTACTGGGCCGAGATCGACGGCGCCGCGGGCGACGTCCCGCTCCCGTTCGACCAGGAGGAGTTCGGCCTGTCGCTGGTCCGGGCCCACATGTTCGGCCGCGGCCTGGCCGAGCGCGGCGACGACGGCTTCCTCCCGCTGGAGCTGCCGCTGCGCCGGTTCAAGCTCTGCTGACCCTTCCTGGCAGTTCCCAGCCGCGCCGCTGACGGCCGGATGACCTGCGGCGACGTAATGTCCGACGCATGCTCGCGCGGACGGACGGCCGCTCCCGCCGGCGGGGGATCATCCTGCTCTGGGGGGTCTGGGCGGTCACCAGGGGCCTGTACGCGGCCGCGCTCCTGAAGCTGGTGTCGTTCCAGCTGCTCAAGCCGGCGGCCGGTGACGTGCGCCTCTACCGGCACTGGGCCCGGGTCCTCGCCGCGGGCTCCTTCCCGGCCGACGACCCCCGGTGGCAGTATCCGCCGCTGGCCGGGGCGGTGATGCTGCTGCCCCGGCTGTCCGGGCGGGACTACCTGGCCACGTTCGTGTTCCTGATGGTGCTGGTGGACGCGCTGGTCCTCGTCCTGCTGCTGCGCGCCGGGGGATCGCCGGCCGGCGCCTGGACGTGGGTGGCCGGGATGTTCCTGCTCGGGCCGTTCTGCTACGCCCGCTACGACCTGGTGGTGGTCCTGGCGGCGGTGGCGGCGCTGCTCGCGCTGCCCCGGATGGGCACGTTCGGGACGCTGACGGGCGTGGGCGCGATGCTCAAGGTCTGGCCGGTGTTCCTCCTGCTGGGCCTGCCGCGCGGCCGCGGGGGCGTACGCGCGCTGACGGCGTTCGCGGCGGCGGCCGGAGCGGGCCTGGCGGCCGCGGCCGCGCTGGGCGGCGGCGGCTGGGGCTTCCTCGCCGGGCAGCAGGGCCGGGGCCTGCAGATGGAGTCCGTGGCGGCCACGCCGTTCCACGTCGCGCGGGTGCTCGGCTGGATGGGGGTGACCACCCGGCCACGGTACGGATCCCGGGAACTCGTCGGCACCGGCGTGCCGGCCGCCGCCACGGTGTGCCTGACGCTCACGGTGGTCGCGCTCGCGGTCATCGCGGTCATCGCCCGGCGCCGGCCGGCCGCGGACTGGGACCCGGTCTTCGCCTGTGACGTCGCGCTGGCGGTCACCCTCGCGGCCGTGGTGACCAGCCGGGTGCTGTCGCCGCAGTACCTCAGCTGGCTGCTCGGCGTCGGCGCCGTCTGCCTCACCCGGGTGTCCACCCGGCAGCGTGCGGCGGTCGCGCTGATCCTGGCGGCCGCCCTGCTGTCCCATGTGGAGTTCCCGCTGCTGTGGAAGAGCATTGCGAAGGGGTACCCGGCCGGAGTGGGCGTCCTGGCCGCCCGCAACCTGCTGCTGGTGGCCGCCACGGTGCTGGCGATCCTGCGGCTGCGCGGCGGGCCGTGCCCGCGGCCCGCCGGGACGCCGGGCCCTCGGTTCCGGCCGGACGGGAAGATCGCGACGTTCCCGGAGCGTTGAGACAACATCTACGCTGATAGCGTCCCCCGGCTGCAAGGGTTGGTCTTTGACGTGTCCACTGTGCCCACGATCGGTGTCCTCGCCCTGCAAGGCGACGTACGCGAGCATCTGCGCGCGCTGGAGGCGTGCGGCGCCGCCACGCTGGCGGTGCGCCGACCCGAGGAGCTGGAGCGGGTCCAGGCCCTGGTGATCCCGGGCGGCGAGTCCACCACGATGTGGAAGCTGGCCCGCACCTTCGACCTGCTCGACCCGATGCGCAAGCGGATCGAGGCGGGGATGCCCGCGTACGGCTCCTGCGCCGGTATGATCATGCTCGCCGACCGGGTGCGGGACGGCGTCGCGGGACAGGAGACCATCGGCGGCCTGGACGTGCTCGTCCGGCGTAACGCCTTCGGCCGGCAGGTGGACTCCTTCGAGAGCGAGGTGGACCTGCTCGGCGGGCCCTACCACGCGGTTTTCATCCGCGCACCCTGGGTGGAGGCGATCGGCGACGAGGTCGAGGTGCTCGGCCGCGTCCAGTCGGGCGAGGCCGCCGGTAGGATCGTCGCGGTCCGTCAGGGCCGCCTGATGGCGACGGCCTTCCACCCCGAACTGACGGGTGACTTCCGCGTGCATCGCTACTTTGTCGATCTGGTGGGCGACTCGGTGTGAGGTCGGGCCCCGGAGCAGGAGGATGAACAGATGTCCGGCCATTCCAAATGGGCGACGACCAAGCACAAGAAGGCCGCCGTCGACGCCAAGCGCGGCAAGCTCTTCGCCAAGCTGATCAAGAACATCGAGGTGGCCGCGCGCACCGGCGGCGGTGACCCGGACGGCAACCCGACGCTGTTCGACGCCATCCAGAAGGCGAAGAAGAACTCCGTGCCGATGGACAACATCGAGCGGGCCCGCAAGCGCGGCGGCGGAGAAGAGGCCGGCGGCGCCGACTGGCAGAACATCACCTACGAGGGCTACGGCCCCGGCGGCGTCGCGGTGCTCGTCGAGTGCCTCACCGACAACCGCAACCGCGCCGCCTCCGAGGTCCGCACCGCCATGACCCGCAACGGCGGCAACATGGCCGACCCGGGCTCGGTGTCGTACCTGTTCACGCGCAAGGGCGTCGTGATCGTCCCCAAGGAGGGCACCTCCGAGGACGAGGTCATGATGGCCGTCCTGGACGCGGGCGCCGAGGAGGTCACCGACCTGGGCGAGTCCTTCGAGATCATCAGCGAGGCCGGGGACATGCTGGCGGTCCGGACCGCGCTGCAGGAGGCCGGCATCGACTACGACTCCGCCGACTCCAACTGGCTGCCCAGCGTGACCGTGCCGCTGGACGAGGACAGCGCCAAGAAGGTCTTCCGGCTGCTCGAGGCGCTCGAGGACTCCGACGACGTCCAGGACGTCTACGCCAACTTCGACGTCAGCGACGAGGTCCTGGCCGCCCTGGACTAGCCCTGGGCCGGGCCGCCCGCCGCACCGGGCCCGGAACGCCGTGGTGCGACACGCCGGGGCGGTAGGAGACCGCGCGGGCGGAGCTGGATAACCTGCAGGCCGAACACATGATCGAAGGAGTGGGCCGTGCGGGTGCTGGGCGTGGACCCCGGGCTCACCAGGTGCGGCGTCGGCGTGGTCGACGGATCGCCCGGCAAGCCGCTGACGCTGGTCCGCGTCGGCGTGATCAGGACCAGCCCGGACGACGACATCGGCACCCGGCTGGTCGAGCTGGAGCGCGGCCTGGAGGAGATCCTGGACGCCGTGCGCCCTGACGCGGTGGCCGTCGAGCGGGTGTTCGCCCAGCACAACGTCCGCACCGTGATGGGCACCGCCCAGGCCGGCGCGGTCGCGATCGTCTGCGCGGCGCGCCGGGGACTGCCCGTCGCGCTGCACACCCCGAGTGAGGCCAAGGCCGCGGTCACCGGCAACGGGCGCGCGGACAAGGCCCAGGTGACGATGATGGTGACCCGGCTGCTGCGGCTCGACGCCGCGCCCCGGCCCGCCGACGCCGCGGACGCGCTGGCACTGGCCATCTGCCACGTCTGGCGCGGGGGCGCCCAGGCCAAGCTGGCCGCGGCGAGCCTGGCCGCGCAGCGGACGCCCCCGGGCGGCCGGGCTCCGGGCGCGCCGGCGGTGCCACGAGGAGGTACGAAACTGTGATCGCGTTCGTGAGCGGGAAGGTCGCCTCGGCCGGGGTCGACGGGGCCGTGCTCGACGTGGGCGGGGTGGGCCTGTCGGTGCAGTGCACCCCCGCGACCCTGGCCACCCTGCGGGTGGGGGACCCGGCGCACGTGCCGACCTCGCTGATCGTGCGGGAGGACTCGCTGACCCTGTACGGGTTCGCCGACGAGGACGAGCGCGCGGTCTTCGAGCTGCTGCAGACCGCCAGCGGCATCGGCCCCCGGCTGGCGCTGGCCGTGCTGGCGACGCACACCCCCGACGGGCTGCGCCGGGCGGTGGCCGCCGAGGACCTCAACGCGCTGATGAAGGTCTCCGGGATCGGCCGTAAGGGCGCGCAGCGGCTCGTGCTGGAGCTCAAGGACCGGCTCGGCGGCCCGGTCGGCGAGGGCACCGGCCCGGCCGCGCCCGCCCGTACCGCCGCCTGGCGCGACCAGGTGCACGCCGGTCTGATCAACCTCGGCTGGACCGCCAGGGACGCCGACGCGGCGGTGGACGCCGTCGCCGCCGATCTCGCCCTGCAGGGCGGCACCGAGGTGCCGCCGATCGCCACCCTGCTCCGGGCCGCGCTCAAGAAACTGAGCCCCTCATGACCCGCCTCACCAGCGTGATCATGCGATCGGTCGACGAACGATCGCATGATCACGGAGGGGGCGCGGGGTGAGTTCTCCCGAGGAGCGGCTGGTCTCGCCGCTGCCGGACGTCGAGGACCAGGCCATCGACGCGGCGCTGCGGCCCAAGCGGCTGGACGACTTCATCGGCCAGGAGCGGGTGCGCGAGCAGCTGGCGCTGGTGCTGCACAGCGCCCTGCTGCGCAACCGGCCGCCCGACCACGTGCTGCTGGCCGGTGGTCCCGGGCTCGGCAAGACCACGATGGCGATGATCATCGCGGCGGAGCTGGGCCGGCCGCTGCGGATCACCTCCGGCCCGGCCATCGAGCGGGCCGGTGATCTCGCCGCGGTGCTCTCCACCCTGTCCGAGGGGGAGGTGCTGTTCATCGACGAGATCCACCGGATGGCGCGCCCCGCGGAGGAGATGCTCTACGTCGCGATGGAGGACTTCCGGGTCGACGTGGTGGTCGGCAAGGGCCCGGGGGCCACCGCGATCCCGCTCGACATCGCGCCCTTCACCATGGTCGGGGCGACGACCCGCGCGGGGATGCTGCCCGGCCCGCTGCGCGACCGGTTCGGCTTCACCGCCCACATGGACTTCTACGAGCCCGCGGAGCTGGAGATCATCGTCCGCAGGTCGGCCGGGCTGCTGGGCGTCGAGGTCCAGGACGAGGGCGCCGTCGAGGTCGCGCGCCGGTCCCGGGGGACACCGCGGATCGCCAACCGCCTGCTGCGCCGCGTCCGGGACTACGCCGAGGTCCGCGCGGACGGGATCGTCACCCGTGACCTCGCTCGGGCGGCGCTCGCCCTCTACGAGGTCGACGACCGGGGCCTGGACCGGCTGGACCGGGCGGTGCTCGGCGCGCTGCTGCGCAAGTTCGGCGGCGGCCCCGTGGGGCTGTCCACCCTCGCGGTCTCGGTGGGGGAGGAACCCGAGACGGTGGAGGTGGTGGCCGAGCCGTTCCTGGTCCGGCAGGGCCTGCTGGCCCGCACGCCCCGCGGGCGGATCGCCACACCGGCGGCCTGGGACCACCTGGGACTCACCCAGCCTCCGCAGGTGATGCCGCCGTCGCCGGCGGGTACGCTGTTCGATGTTCCCGGCGAGGACTCCGGTTGAGCCCGTCGGGAACTTCCCGGCGCGCTGAGTCGTCACGTCGTTGCCGGTGTTTGGATTACTCCCTAAACTCCGGGGCTTGGTCACTTAATACTGCCGTCGGCAGACCACGCGACGACAGCCCGGCATAGAGCCGGACATAACACAGTGGAAGGGTGCCCCCGTGCAGGGCAATATTCTCATTCTTGCGGCAGACTCGAAGGGCGGGGGCAACCCCCTCATGACCTTCCTGCCTCTGATCGTCATCGTCGGCGCGTTCTATTTCTTCCTGATCCGGCCGCAGCGCAACAGGCAGCGCCAGCAGTTGCAGATGCAGAAGAACCTGGAGCCCGGCACCCGGGTCGTCACGACCAGCGGCATGTACGCGACGGTCGTCGAGGTCAACGACGACGGGGTGGTGCTCGAGATCGCGCCGGGCGTCGAGGCGCAGTTCGTCGCGCAGGCGATCATGCGTGTCCTCCCGGAGGAGACCGAGGACGTCGACGACGAGGACGCCGACGAGGAGACCGAGGACGACGAGCCCACGGCTCAGGCGGAGGACGTCGAGCCCAAGACCGCCGCCCCGCCGTCGCTCGCGAAGTCCGACGACAAGACAGACAACACCGACAAGGCATAGGAGAGGCCCTCGGCCCGACGCCGAGCCGGCATCACCTCAGACGGGAAGACTGACGACCAGTGGCTCCGCCGCGCAGCAAAGTTTCCCAGCCAGGCAGGGCGCTCGGCGCCCTGCTCATCGCCATCGCCGCCCTGGCGGGGCTGATGTTCTGGCAGGGACAGACCACGCCCAAACTCGCCCTCGACCTGGCGGGTGGCACGAGCGTCACCCTCACAGCGGTGACCGAGAAGGGCAAGACCCCGCCGGGCAGCCAGATGAACCAGGCTGTCGAGATCATGCGAAACCGGGTGAACGGTCTCGGCGTCTCGGAGGCGGAGGTCGCCAAGCAGGGTGACAACGTCATCGTCGTCCAGGTGCCGGGCCAGGGCCAGTCCCGGGTGGTGGCGCTGATCGGCACCACCGCCAAGCTGCAGTTCCGGCAGGTCTTCGCCGAGACCGCGGCGGGGCCGATCGCCGAGCCGCCGCCCTCTCCCTCGCCCAGCGGCAAGGCGACCACCACCCCGTCGCCGGGGGCGTCCAAGTCCCCGGCGGCCAAGACCAGCGCGTCGGTCTCGCCGTCCGCGACGCCCAAGGGCCGGGCCCTGTCGCAGGCGCTGACCGCGCCCAGCCCGACACCGTCCCCGTCCGGCTCGGCGACGCCCGGGCCGACCGCGACCCCCGCCCCCGCCACCCCGGCGACGCCGGCCGTGCCCGGCACGGCCGACGAGAAGGCGGCACTGGAGCAGTTCCAGAAGGCCGACTGCAGCCGGAAGGGCACCAAGCTCCCCGGTGCCAACGACGACAGGCGCCAGTGGGTGGCCGTCTGCGACCAGGACGGCACCGCCAAGTACCTCCTGGGCCCGGTCCGGGTCCAGGGCCAGCAGGTCGGCTCCGCCGTCGCCCAGCCGCCGAACGTGCAGCAGGGCCAGGTCGCCTGGTCGGTCAGCATGAACTTCAAGAAGCAGGGCGCCGACCAGTTCTACAGCGTCACCAAGGACGCCTACGCGGCGTACCAGAAGGACCCCTCCTCGCCGCAGCGGCAGGTCGCGATCGTGCTGGACGGCCAGGTCGTCTCGGCTCCCGAGATCACCCGCGGGGCGATCGGCGGCGGCAACGCCCAGATCGACGGCCCGCCGGAGAGCTTCGACCAGCAGTACGCCACCGACCTGGCCAACGTGCTGAACTACGGCGCGCTGCCGCTGGAGTTCAAGCAGAGCGCCATCGAGTCGGTCTCGCCGACCCTCGGCCAGGACCAGCTCAACGCGGGCCTGATCGCGGGCGCGATCGGGCTGGGGCTGGTCGCGATCTACTGCCTGCTGTACTACCGGGGGCTGGGCTTCGTCGCCATCGTCAGCCTCATGATCGCCGGCTTGGTCACGTACCTGTGCGTGGTGCTGCTGGGCAAGTTCATCGACTTCCGGCTCTCGCTGGCGGGCATCGCGGGTCTCATAGTGGCCATCGGCATCACGGCGGACTCCTTCGTGGTCTACTTCGAGCGGCTGCGTGACGAGGTGCGCGAGGGCCGCAGCCTGCGCACGGCCGTCGAACGCGGGTGGGAGCGGGCCAGGCGCACCGTCCTGGTCGCGGACGCGGTCTCGTTCCTGGCCGCGCTGGTGCTCTACATCGTGTCCATCGGCACGGTGCGCGGTTTCGCCTTTACGCTGGGCCTGACGACGCTCATCGACGTGGCCGTGGTCTTCCTGTTCACCAAGCCGATGGTGACCGGGCTGTCCCGGGTGAGCTTCTTCAGCCGGGGCCATCCGCTGTCCGGGCTCGACCCCCGAAGGCTCGGGGCGAAGAGCACCGCTTCGCGGGGTACCGGCACGACGTTGACGAAGGAGGCCTGATGTCCCGGCTGGGAAACCTCGGCGGGCGGCTGTACCGCGGTGAGTCCTCGATCGACTTCGTCGGCAAGCAGCGGCTCTGGTATGCCGTCTCCGGGCTGATCCTCGTCGTCAGCATCGCCTCGCTGGCCACCCTCGGCCTGAACATGGGCATCGAGTTCAAGGGCGGATCGGTCTTCCAGTTCAGGTCGGACCAGGCCACCACGCAGCAGGTGCGGTCCGCGGTGACCCACTCGGGCGTGGTGCACGAGGACCCGATCGTGCAGAAGACCAGCATCGGCTGGCGGGTGCAGACGGAGAGCCTGGACTCCCAGGAGCTCTCGCAGGTGCAGAAGAGCCTCGCGAGCACCTTCCACCTGAGCGGCCCGGACGCGGTCAGCCCGAGCACCGTCGGAGCCAGCTGGGGCGCCGACATCTCCAAGAAGGCCTTCCAGGGCCTGATCATCTTCGTGATCCTGGTGATCGCCTACCTGTCCATCGCCTTCGAGTGGCGGATGGCGGCGGCGGCGGTGATCGCGCTGGCGCACGACATCCTGATCACCATCGGCATCTACTCGCTGCTGCAGTTCGAGGTGACCCCGGGGTCGGTGGTCGGCCTGCTGACCATCCTGGGTTACTCGCTGTACGACACCGTCGTGGTGTTCGACAAGGTCCGGGAGAACACCCGCGGCCTGTCGCCCTCCTCGCGGGTCAGCTACAGCCAGGCCGCCAACCTGGCGCTCAACCAGACCCTGGTCCGATCGATCAACACCACCGTCATCGCGCTGCTGCCGGTGGCCGGCCTGCTGTTCATCGGGGCCGGTTTCCTCGGCGCCGGCACGCTCAAGGACCTGGCGCTCGTGCTCTTCGTCGGCATGCTGGCGGGTGCGTACTCCTCCATCTGCATCGCGACCCCGCTGCTGGCGGACCTCAAGGAGCGCGACCCCAAGATGAAGGCCCTGCGGCAGCGCCTGCGGGCCCGGGAGACCAGCCCCAAGCGGCAGGCCCGGTCCGGCGGCAAGGCGGCGGGCAAGAGCACCGGCAGCGGGACGGCGGTGACCGTTCCGGGCCCGGCCGAGGACGCCGAGGAGCCCCAGGACGACCTGGGGGACCGCGCGGCGTCCGCGCGCCGGATGGTCCAGCAGGGGCCGCGGCAGCAGCCCAAGAAGGGCACGCGGCGCAGCCGCGGGCAGTAGAGGCGCAGGCCCCCGGCCATGATCGTGCGATACGTTCGTATTGCACGATCATGGCCGGGCGGTGGAACGGGGAGAGATGGAAGCCAGCAAGTCGATCCTTGAGCTGATCCGGGACGTCCCGGACTATCCCCAGCCCGGCATCGTGTTCAAGGACATCACCCCGCTGCTCGGCGACCCGACGGCGTTCGCCGCGATGGTCGACGCGGTCGTCCTGCACCACGGGCGCGGCACCATCGACAAGATCGTCGGTATCGAGGCGCGCGGGTTCATCCTGGCCGCGCCGGTGGCGTACCACTTCGGCGCCGGGTTCGTCCCGGTCCGCAAGCAGGGCAAGCTGCCCGCGGCCACCTACGGCCAGACCTACGATCTGGAGTACGGCACCGCCACCCTGGAGGTCCACCAGGACGCCTTCCGGCCGGGGGACCGGGTGCTGATCGTCGATGACGTGCTCGCGACCGGCGGCACCGCCGAGGCGGCCGCGTCCCTGGTCCGCCGGGCCGGCGGACATGTGGTGGGGCTCACAGTGCTGATGGAGCTCGGGTTTCTCGATGGCCGGGCCAGGCTCACCGACCTAGAGGTACATTCTCTGGTCACCGTGTGATGCCCGCAGGCCCGAAACCGCAGTTCGGCGCGGGGAACAAATGGGCGGCGGATACACTTGGCGTCACGACGGAGTCGCGCGTGCGGTTATGAGGAGGCTGGGTGCCGGGTGAGGTGGTCTCGACCGACGCGGTGACGGATGCCACGGCGCACGATGCCGTGACCTCCGGGAGCGCACCGGCGCCTGCTGCGCCGCGCGCCGTGCCGCCGGTCACCCCCGAGGACTCCTCCGGTGCGCCCGCGGGCAGCGATGCCCCCGCCTCGGACGCCCAGCGGGCCTCCGCTCCGGGTTCGGGGTCGGCGCCGGCCTCGATTCCACCATCCGCCGCCCGGGTGCGCCGACGGCTCGCTCGACTGGGCGCCCAGCGCGGACCCATCATGAATCCGGTACTGGAACCTCTCACCAAGACCGTCCGCAACACGCATCCCAAAGCGGACCTCAAGCTGATCGAACACGCGTACGACGTCGCGGCGCACTACCACCGCGAGCAGAAGCGCAAGAGCGGCGACCCCTACATCACCCACCCGCTCGCGGTGACGACCATCCTCGCCGAGCTGGGGATGAACCAGGAGACGCTGTGCGCGGCCCTGCTGCACGACACCGTCGAGGACACCCCCTACACCATCGACGAGCTCCGTAAGGACTTCGGCGACGAGATCGCGGCCCTGGTCGACGGGGTCACCAAGCTCGACAAGGTCAAGTACGGCGAGGCGGCCGAGGCCGAGACCGTCCGCAAGATGGTCGTGGCGATGTCCCGCGACATCCGGGTCCTGGTGATCAAACTGGCGGACCGGCTGCACAACATGCGGACGCTGCGCTACCTCCCCCGCCACAAGCAGGAGAAGAAGGCCCGCGAGACGCTGGAGATCTTCGCTCCGCTGGCGCACCGGCTCGGCATGAACACCCTCAAGTGGGAGCTCGAGGACCTCGCGTTCGCCACGATGTACCCCAAGCGGTTCGACGAGATCGCCCGGCTGGTGTCCGAGCGGGCGCCCCGGCGCGACATCTTCCTGCAGGAGGTCATCGAGAACGTCTCGTCCGACCTGCGCGAGGCCAAGATCAAGGCCACGGTGACGGGTCGGCCGAAGCACTACTACTCCGTCTACCAGAAGATGATCGCCCGCGACTGCAGCTTCGACGACATCTACGACCTGGTCGGCATCCGGGTCCTGGTGGACTCCGTCCGCGACTGCTACGCGGCCCTCGGCTCGATCCACGCGCGCTGGAACCCGGTCCCCGGCCGGTTCAAGGACTACATCGCGATGCCGAAGTTCAACATGTACCAGTCGCTGCACACGACGGTGATCGGGCCCGAGGGCAAGCCGGTCGAGCTGCAGATCCGCACCTGGGGCATGCACCGCCGGGCGGAGTACGGCGTCGCCGCGCACTGGAAGTACAAGGAGGAGACGGTCGCCGGCCGCAAGGCCGCCGACATGCAGTGGCTGCGCCAGCTGCTGGACTGGCAGAAGGAGACGGCCGACCCCGCCGAGTTCCTGGAGTCGCTGCGCTTCGACCTGTCGGTCTCGGAGGTGTTCGTCTTCACCCCCAAGGGCGACGTGATCGCCCTGCCGCAGGGCGCCACCCCGGTCGACTTCGCCTACGCCATCCACACCGAGGTGGGCCACCGCACGATCGGCGCCCGGGTCAACGGGCGGCTCGTCCCGCTGGAGTCCACCCTCGACAACGGCGACACCGTCGAGATCTTCACCTCCAAGTCGCAGGACGCCGGGCCGTCCCGGGACTGGCTGAACTTCGCCAAGAGCGCCCGCGCCCGCAACAAGATCAAGCACTGGTTCTCCAAGGAGCGCCGCGACACCGCGATCGAGACCGGCAAGGACTCGATCGCCCGTGCCATGCGCAAGCAGAACCTCCCGCTGCAGCGCATGATGTCGGGCGAGGCGCTCCTCGCCCTGGCCAGGGACCTGCGCTATCCCGACGTCTCCGCGCTGTACGCCGCCGTGGGGGAGGGCCACGTCACGGCCCAGGGGGTCGTGCAGAAGCTGGTGCAGGCGCTCGGCGGCGCCGAGAGCGCCGACGAGGACCTGGCCGAGACCGCGTTCCCCACCCGCCGCAAGCGCACCCGCCCGGTCGGCGACCCCGGCGTGGTCGTCGCGGGCGATCCGGACGTCTGGGTCCGCCTGTCGCGCTGCTGCACCCCGGTGCCCGGCGACGAGATCGTCGGCTTCGTGACCCGCGGCAACGGCGTCTCGGTGCACCGGGTCGACTGTGTCAACGTCACCGAGCTCAAGAACCAGCCGGAGCGCCTGGTCGACGTCAAGTGGTCGCCCGGCGAGGACTCGGTCTTCCTGGTCGCGATCCAGGTGGAGGCGCTGGACCGGCCGCGGCTGCTGTCGGACGTCACCCGGGTGCTGTCCGACCAGCACGTCAACATCCTGTCGGCCTCGGTGACCACCACCCGGGACCGGGTGGCGGTCAGCCGGTTCACCTTCGAGATGGGCGATCCCAAGCACCTGGGGCACGTGCTCAAGGCGGTCCGCACCATCGACGGCGTCTACGACGTCTACCGCGTCACCAGCGGCAGCGGGTCGTAGCGGCTCCGGCATGACGGTGGCCCGTCCCCCCGCGCCGGGGACGGGCCACCGTCATGAGGGCCTCAGGCGCCGGGCGTGGCGTCGACCCCGGCCTCCTTGCGCTGCTCGCCGGTGATCGGCGTGGGCGCCCCGGTGAGCGGGTCGTGGCCCGACGCGGCCTTCGGGAAGGCGATCACGTCCCGGATCGAGTCGTGCCCGGCCAGCAGCATGATCGTCCGGTCCCAGCCGAAGGCGATCCCGCCGTGCGGCGGCGGGCCGTAGGCGAAGGCCTCCAGCAGGAAGCCGAACTTCGACTCGGCGTCCTGCTTGGACAGGCCCAGGGTGTCGAAGACCCGCTGCTGCATCTCGGCGCGGTGGATACGGATCGAGCCGCCACCGATCTCGTTGCCGTTGCAGACGATGTCGTACGCGTCGGCGAGGGCCTCACCCGGGCGCTCGTGGAAGGAGTCGGCCCATTCGGGCTTGGGCGCCGTGAACGGGTGGTGCACCGGGGTCCAGCCGATCTCGTTGCCGTCCTCGTCGGTCACCGGCTCGAACATCGGGGCGTCGACGACCCACAGGAACGACCACTGCGACTCGTCGATGAGGCCACAGCGGCGGCCGATCTCCAGCCGGGCGGCCCCCAGCAGCTCCTGGGAGGCGTGCGGCCGGCCGGCGGCGAAGAACACCGCGTCACCGGGCCCGGCGCCGGTCTGCGCGGCCAGCCCCGCCCGCTCCTGCTCGGACAGGTTCTTGGCGACCGGGCCGCCGAGCGTCCCGTCCTGCTGGACGAGCACGTACGCCAGGCCCCGGGCGCCGCGCGACTTCGCCCAGTCCTGCCAGCCGTCGAGCTCCTTGCGGGTCTGGGACGCGCCGCCGGGCATCACGACCGCGCCCACGTAGGGCGCCTGGAAGACCCGGAAGGACGTGTCGGCGAAATAGCCGGTCATCTCGACCAGCTCGTTGCCGAACCGGAGGTCGGGCTTGTCCGAGCCGTACCGCGCCATGGCGTCGGCGTAGGTCATGCGAGGGATCGGCCGCGGCACCTCGTGCCCGGCGATCTCCTTCCAGAGGGTGGCGACCAGGTCCTCGCCCACCTGCAGGACGTCCTCCTGCTCGGCGAACGACATCTCGATGTCGATCTGGGTGAACTCGGGCTGCCGGTCGGCCCGGGAGTCCTCGTCCCGGTAGCAGCGCGCGATCTGGTAGTACCGCTCCAGCCCGGAGACCATCAGCAGCTGCTTGAACAGCTGCGGTGACTGCGGCAGCGCGTACCAGTTGCCGGGCTTGAGCCGCACCGGCACCAGGAAGTCGCGGGCGCCCTCCGGGGTGGACCGGGTGAGCGTCGGGGTCTCCACGTTGACGAACCGGTGCTCGCGCATCACGTCGTGGACCAGGAACGAGGCGTCCGAGCGGATCCGCATCGCGCGGGCGACGGCGTCCCGGCGGATGTCGAGGTAGCGGTACTTCAGCCGTACCTCCTCGTTGACCGTCACGTCGCCCTCGATCGGGAAGGGCAGCGGGGCGGCCTCGGAGAGCACCTGGATCTCGGCGGCGACGACCTCCACGGCACCGGTCGGCAGCTCGGGGTTCTCGTTGCCCTCCGGCCGCGCCCGGACCTCGCCGGTGACCACGACACAGAACTCCGACCGCAGGTCGTGGGCGGTGTCCTCCTCGCGGAAGACCACCTGGACGGTGCCGGAGCCGTCGCGCAGGTCGATGAACGTCACGCCGCCGTGGTCGCGTCTGCGCGCCACCCAGCCCGCAAGGGTCACCTTGTCACCGGCGTGCTCCCTGCGGAGCGAACCGGCCTCGTGCGAGCGAATCATGAAAGCTTCCCCTTGATGACATCGATGATCTCAGTGAGCGCCACGGCGGCCTGGTCACCGGTGGCCAGGTCCTTCAGCTGCGCGGACCCGGCGGCGATGTCCCGGTCACCGAGGATCACGGCGTACGCGGCCCCGGAGCGGCCTGCGCTCTTCATGGCGCCCTTGAGCCCCTTGCCGCCGTAGGACATGTCGGCGGCGATCCCGGCCCGGCGCAGCCCGGCCACCACGGAGAAGATCTTCCGTTCCGCCGCCTCGCCGAGGGGCACGCCGTACACGCTCACCGGTGCCGTGGCGGTGCCGGAGACGCCCTCGGCCTCCATCGCCAGCACGGTGCGGTCCAGCCCGAGGCCGAAACCGATGCCGGGCAGCGGCGGGCCGCCGATCGTCTCCGACAGCCCGTCGTAGCGCCCGCCGCCCCCGATGCCGGACTGGGCGCCCAGCAGCGGGTGGTCGAACTCGTACAGGGTCCGCATGTAGTAGTCCAGGCCGCGCACCAGCCGCGGATCGTCGGTCCATGGGATCGACAGGTCGCCGAGCAGCTCGCGGACCTTGTCGTGGTGCGCCTTGCAGTCGCCGCACAGGTGATCGGTGATCAACGGGGCGTCCGCGACCTGGGCCCGCACCTCCGGGCGCTTGTCGTCCAGCACCCGCAGCGGGTTGATCTCGATGCGCTCCCGGGTCGCCTCGTCCAGGTCCAGGCCGCGCAGGAACTCCTGGAGCGCCAGCCGGTAGCCCGGCCGGCACTCGGCGCAGCCCAGCGAGTTGAGCTTCAGCTCGAGCCGGGTGATGCCCAGGTCGCGGTAGAAGTCCCAGGCGATAGCGATGGTCTCGACGTCCAGCGCCGGGTCCTCGCTGCCCAGCGCCTCCAGGTTGACCTGGTAGAACTGCCGGTAGCGGCCCGCCTGCGGCCGCTCGTAGCGGAACGCGGGGCCGGTGGCCCACACCTTCACCGGCAGGGCGCCCTTGTGCAGCCCGTTCTCCAGCACCGAGCGCAGCACCCCCGCGGTGAACTCCGGGCGCAGCGTGATCGAGCGGCCGCCCCGGTCCTGGAAGGTGTACATCTCCTTGGTCACCACGTCGGTCGACTCGCCGACGCCGCGCGCGAACAACTGGGTGTCCTCGAACACCGGAAGTTCCATGTAGCCGTACCCGGCGCGGGCGGCGGCCGCGGCGAACGCGTCACGGGCGGCGAGATAGGCCGCCGACCGCGGCGGCACGTATTCACTGACCCCCTTGGGGGCCTGGAAGCTCGAACTCATAGTCTTTCAGAGGCCTTTACTGGGTGCGTCGGGCCGGGGGCGCGCCTCACCGGCTCGCGCGGGCTGCAGGTCCACGAGATACGGGTTGGTGGCGCGCTCGCGGCCGATGGTGGTCTGCGGGCCGTGCCCGGGCAGGACGACGGTCTCGTCCGGCAGTGTCAAGCACACGCTCGCCAGGCTGCGCAGGATGGTCGGGTGGTCGCCGCCGGGCAGGTCGGAGCGCCCGATGGACCCGGCGAAGAGCAGGTCGCCCGAGAACAGCACCTCGGGGATCTCCTCGGCGGCCGGCGTCCGGAAGGTCACCGACCCGGGCGTATGGCCCGGTGCGTGGTCGACGGTCAGCCGCAGCCCGGCCAGCTCGAGCACGGCGCCGTCGGCGAGTTCCCGCACGTCGTCCGGCTCGGAGAAGGTGATCCCGCCGAACAGCTGCTGCCCGGGGGTGAGCGAGAGCCCCCGCGCCGGATCGGACAGCAGCGCCCGGTCGTCCGGGTGGATGTAGGCCGGCACGTCCCGGGCCCCGCAGACCGGGGCCACGGACCAGACATGATCGATATGGCCATGGGTGAGCACGACGGCGACCGGCTTGAGCCGGTGCTCGCGCAGCACCTCGTCGATCCCGGCCTCGGCGTCCTGCCCGGGATCGATGATCACGCATTCCTCACCCGCGGCGGGTGCCACGACATAGCAATTCGCGGCGAACGATCCTGCGGGGAATCCGGCGACGAACACGGTCGTCCCTTCGTTACGCGTGTTGGCGGTTCTTCGAGGGTACCGGCGGGGCTCCCACGACGGCGAACGAGATAGCCGTGTCGCCGGATCGGGCACCGCCGGGTGGCACGGCCGGGCCGGGAAGACGACCCGGTCCGCATCACCGGCCCAGGAACGCTACGATGCGCAGCACGTTTACCTGATCAACGGGCTGATTGGTCAAGGATTCAGCGGAATTCGGTGCGAGGGCACCGCGAGGAGGGCATCCAGGTGGCGGGCATGGACCGCAAGAAGCAGCTCGCGCGGCAGCGCTACGAGCGCCAGCAGCAGCGGCGTGCCGTCCAGGAACGGCAGGCGCGCCGGGTCAAGGTCATCGGAGGCGTGACGGCGATCGTGCTGCTGGGCGGCGCGGGGGCCGGTGTCGCCGTGGCCATGAGCAGCGACGACGAGCCGAAGGCCAAGACGCCCGAGGCCGCCGCGACCCCGACGCCGCAGCCGGCCGTCAAGCCCGGTGAGTGCGGCTACCTCGACTCGCCCGACCAGGGCGCGCCGAAGGGCCTGGGCAAGCCCCCGGTCAAGCCGGCCTACAAGGGCAACGTCACGGCCACGGTCAAGACCAACCTCGGTGACGTCAAGGTGAGCCTCGACGCCGCCAAGGCGCCGTGCACGGTGGCCTCCTTCGCCTATCTGGCGGGCAAGAACTACTTCGACAAGACCCAGTGCCACCGGCTGACCACCGGCTCCCTGCAGGTCCTGCAGTGCGGGGACCCGACGGGCTCCGGAGCGGGCGGTCCGGGGTACCGTTTCGCCAACGAGAACACCACCGGCGCCAAGTACACCCGCGGCGTCCTGGCGATGGCGCACAGCCAGCAGCCGGACAGCAACGGCAGCCAGTTCTTCATCGTCTACGGTGATTCGAAGGATCTGCCGGCCGACTACACGGTGTTCGGCAAGGTGACCTCGGGGCTGGACGTCATCGACGAGGTGGCAAAGGCGGGGTCCGACAATTCCGGCGGAACCGGGGACGGCAAGCCCAAGAAGAAGATCGAGATTAACGACGTCACGATCACCAAGAAATAGTGTGACAGAGGGCTAAGGTTTGGAGGGTCCGGCCCGAAAGCGAACAGGCCGGACCATGACGCAGGAGGCAACGTGTCCAGCGCCACCGATCCGCTGATGGGCCCGGTGTCGTGTCGACGAGAACGGCGCGGTCTGGGAGGTCAACGGTGAGCACCGATCCCTGGGGACGTGTCGACGAAGACGGCACGGTCTATGTGAAGACGGCCGACGGCGAGCGGGTCGTGGGGTCCTGGCAGGCCGGTGCCCCGGAAGAGGCCCTCGCCTACTTCAGGCGCAAGTACGACTCCCTGGTCACCGAGATCGAGCTTCTCGAGCAGCGGATCCGGACGACCGACCTGGCCCCCGCCCAGGCGCAGAGCGGCATCGACCGGCTCCGCGAGTCGGTGACCGGCGCGCACGCCGTGGGCGACCTCGACGCGCTCCTGCGGCGCCTGGAGACGCTGACCGGGGTGCTCGGCGAACGCCGCGAAGAGCTCAAGATCAAGCGGGAGCAGGCCCGCTCCGAGGCCCGCGAGATCAAGGAGCGCATCGTCGGCGAGGCCGAGCGCATTGCGGCGGAGGAGACGCACTGGAAGAACGGCGGGGAGCGGCTGCGCCAGCTGGTCGAGGAGTGGAAGGTCGCCGAGCGCATCGACCGGCCCACCGAGACCGCGCTGTGGAAGCGGCTGTCGAGTGCCCGCAACTCCTTCACCAAGCGCCGCAAGGCCTACTTCGCCACCCTGGAGGACCAGCGCGAGCACGCCCGGGAGGAGAAGGAGGGCCTGGTCACGGAGGCGGAGGCGCTGTGCGGCTCCACCGACTGGGCCGACACCGCGGCCGCCTACCGGGATCTCATGCAGCGGTGGAAGAGCGCCGGCCGGGCCGGCCGCGACACCGAGGAGGAGCTGTGGGCGCGGTTCAAGGCCGCGCAGGACACCTTCTTCGCCGCCCGCTCGGCGGCGTTCTCCGAGCGCGACGCGGAGCTGCGCGAGCACGGTGAGGCCAAGGAGAAGCTGCTGGCCGAGGCCGAGCGGCTGCTCCCGGTCACCAACCTGCGCCAGGCCCGCCAGGCCCTGCGGTCCATCCAGGAGCGCTGGGAGGCCATCGGCATGGTCCCGCGCGACTCCCGCGACCGCCTCGAAGGGCGCCTCCGCAAGATCGAGGAGGCGGTGCGTGGCGCCGAGGACTCGGAGTGGCGGCGCACCAACCCGGAGGCCAGGGCCCGCGCCGAGGCCACCGTCGCCCAGCTGCGCACCTCGATCGAGCAGCTCGAGAAGCGGCTGGAGAAGGCCCGTGCGGCGGGCCGCGACAAGGACGTCAAGGACGCGGAGGAGGCGCTGACGGCCCGTCAGGCCTGGCTCGAAGAGGCCCAGCGGACCCTCGCCGAGTTCTCCTGAGGCTCCCGCCCGGCCGTTGCAGGCTTGCGCCGGGCCGTTCCGGGCCTCCGCCGGGTCGCCGCGCGGCCCCGGCCGGACCGGTGTGCGGCCCCCGGGGTCAGGGCGCCGCCCGGAGCCCGGCGGCGCGGCCCATGAAGGCCAGGAGCCGCGTCAGCTCGTCCGACCTGGCCGGCGGGGTCAGCGGCGGGCCGAGCCGGCCGTCGGTGCGCAGCGTGCCCGCCACCACCTGGGCGGTCGCGAAGGCGTGGTGCACCAGGTCCGGGTCCAGCCGGGCGACCTGGCCGGTGGCCTGAGCCAGATCCCAGGTGTGCACCAGCAGCTCCAGGATGTGGCCGCCGAGGAACAGGTGCAGCGGCAGCCGGCCCAGGGCGCCGAACGGGACGGGCCGCTGCAGCGCCGTCTCGGTGAGCGCCGAGGTGCACTCGGCGCGGGCCGTACGCCAGCTCCGCACCGCGTCGTCGCCGCAGAACCGGCCCGGGTCGGCACCCGGATCGGGCGGGATCTGCCCGGTGGCCAGGGCTTCGATCAGGCGCTGCCCGCCGGTCACGTGCCCGGCGACGTCCCACGCCGTCCAGCCCGCGCACGGGGACGGAGCCGCCCAGCCGGCCGGCTGGACGCCCTCCACCACGGCCTCGAAGGCCTCCAGCGCCCGGTGATAGCCACTCAGTTCCCAGGTCATGGAGGCGATTGACCCGCGCGCTGGAGCCCGTGTCAAGCGTTCTCGGGGACTTACCGCGGGCCGGGTGCCCCGGGCGCCACCGCATGGCGTGCGCCGTCGCCGGGGACGGCTAATCTCAGGGTCATGGCCAGGGCGGATTCAGGACAGGCGGAGGGCCTCTTCGAGGAGCCCGGAGCGCGGGAGGCCGCCGAGGCCGCGACCCGCCAGGAGCGGGCCACCCGGGCACAGGAGCCGCTCGCGGTGCGGATGCGCCCGCGCGGCCTGGACGAGGTCGTCGGCCAGGAGCATCTGCTGGGGCCCGGCACCCCGATCCGGCAGCTCGTCGAGCGGGACGCCCCGCTGTCGCTGGTGCTGTGGGGGCCGCCCGGGACCGGCAAGACCACGCTCGCCACCGTGGTGAGCCTGGCCACCCGGAGGCGCTTCGTGGAGATCTCCGCGGTCTCCGACGGCGTCAAGCAGGTGCGCGCCGCCATCGACCTGGCCCGGCGTGAGCTCGGCATGACCGGCAGGCGCACCGTGATGTTCGTCGACGAGGTGCACCGGTTCAACAAGGCCCAGCAGGACGCCCTCCTGCCGGCGGTGGAGAACCGCTGGGTGTCGTTCATCGGCGCCACCACCGAGAACCCGTTCTTCTCGGTGATCAGCCCGCTGCTGTCCCGGTCGCTGCTGCTCACCCTGGAGCCGCTCGGCGACGACCAGCTGCGCGAGGTCATCCGCCGGGCCCGGACCGACGAGCGCGGCCTGGGCGGCCGGGTCGAGCTGGCCGACGCCGCGGAGGACCACCTGGTCAGGCTGGCCGGCGGGGACGCCCGGCGGGCGCTGACCTACCTGGAGGCGGCCGCCCTGGTGGTCGACGACCAGGCGGAGGGCGCGGCGCCCACCATCGACGTCGACGTCCTGGAGAAGGCCGTCGACCGGGCCGCGGTCCGCTACGACCGCGAGGGCGACCAGCACTACGACGTCATCAGCGCCTTCATCAAGAGCATCCGGGGCAGCGACGTCGACGCCGCGCTGCACTACCTGGCCCGCATGATCGAGGCGGGGGAGGACCCGCGGTTCATCGCCCGCCGGCTCATCGTGCACGCCAGCGAGGACATCGGCATGGCCGATCCCACGGCCCTGCAGACCGCGACCGCGGCCGCCCAGGCGGTGGAGTTCGTCGGGCTCCCCGAGGCCCGCATCAACCTGGCCCAGGCGGTCATCCACCTGTCGCTGGCGCCCAAGTCCAACGCCGTTATCGTCGCCATCGGCGAGGCGATGGCGGACGTCCGGCAGGGGCTGGTCGGCCCGGTGCCCTCCCATCTGCGCGACGCGCACTACAAGGGGGCGCGCGAGCTCGGCCACGGCAAGGGCTACAAGTACGCCCACGACCATCCGGGCGGCGTCGCCGAGCAGCAGTACGCGCCGGACGTCGTGCACGGCAAGGAGTACTACCGCCCGACCCGGCACGGCGCCGAGGGCCGCTTCACCGAGGTCCTGGAGCGGATCCGGGCGGTGCTGCGCGGCGGCCGGGCGTGACCGGCCGGACGCCGAGCCGGTGCCCCGGCGGACGGCCGGGCCGTACCGGCGGCGCCTGTACCATCGACGGGAGATGGCGGATGTACTGGAACGGACCGGTTTCACCGCACGGATCCTGGACCGCTACGGCGACATGCCGGTGCTGCCCGGGCGCAGTGGTCTCCCGGGGACCGAGCCCGGCCGGCCCGCGGACCGCCGTGTGACGTGCGCGGGTGCACGACAGCGCCCCCACGGTAGGGTCTGTCCGAACCGCGCTCGTGCCCAGCGACTCTCGAATGGAAACCCGGATGCTTACTGGTGAACAGCTGGCGGGCCTCATCGTGGCCGTCTTCTGGGCGATCCTGGTCTGCTTCCTCGGCTACGCGCTGCTCAAGCTCGCCAGGTTGCTGACCGAGACGACCAAACTGATGGCCGACCTGGGCGACCAGGCCGGGCCGCTGCTCGACGACCTGACCGACACGGTCGGGAAGGCGAGCGAGCAGCTCGGCCGCACCGAGGTCATCACCCGCCAGATGGCGGGGGTCAGCCAGAACGTCTCCGCGGTCACCACCGTCATGTCCTCGGTGGTCGGCGGTCCCCTGGTCAAGGCCGCGGCGTTCTCCTACGGGGTGCGCCGGGCGCTCGGCCAGAACCGCCCGTCCCAGGAGCAGACCCGGCTGCCCGCCCCCCGGCCCTCCGGCAGGGGCCGCAAGTGAGCGGCGTACGGAGCGGCACGGCTCGCGGCGTGATGACCGGTGTGACGAGCGGCATGGTGACGACGGCCCGGGAGGCGGGATGAGAAGGCTTTTCTGGATGTCGGTGGGCGCCGGCATGGGCATCTACGGCATGCGCCGGGTCTCCCGGTTCGCGCGCAGCCTCACCCCCCAGAGCGTCGCGGTCCGCGCCGGTGACCGGCTCCGGATGTTCACCGACGACGTCCGGGTGGGTATGCAGGACCGGGAGGAGCAGCTCAGAGAGGCCATCGAGCTGGACGGGATGGCGCCGGAACCGCGCGAGGACGGCCCGCGGCGGGTGCTGCGGGCGCGTTACACGATCATCAACGACGAGAAGGACGGCCACTGATCATGGAGTCGGCAGAGGTGGCACGCCGCTACCTCCGGTTTTTCGAGCAACGCGGGCACACCGTCGTGCCCTCGGCCAGCCTGATCGCCGAGGATCCGACCCTGCTGCTGGTCAACGCGGGGATGGTCCCGTTCAAGCCGTACTTCCTGGGCCAGCGCACGCCGCCGTCCCCGCGGATGACGAGCTGCCAGAAGTGCGTGCGCACGCCGGACATCGACGAGGTCGGCAAGACCACCCGGCACGGCACGTTCTTCCAGATGCTCGGCAACTTCTCGATCGGGGACTACTTCAAGGAGCAGGCGATCCCGTACGCCTGGGAGCTGCTCACCGCCGCCGAGGCCGACGGCGGATTCGGTTTCCCCGAGGACCGGCTGTGGGTCACCGTCTACCAGGACGACGACGAGGCCCAGGACATCTGGCACCGGCAGGTCGGGGTGCCGCTGGAGCGCATCCAGCGGCGCGGCATGGCCGACAACTTCTGGTCGATGGGCGTCCCCGGCCCCTGCGGGCCCTGCTCGGAGATCTACTACGACCGCGGCCCGGAGTACGGGCGCGAGGGCGGCCCGATCGCCGACGAGGACCGCTACCTCGAGGTCTGGAACCTCGTCTTCATGCAGTACGAGCGCGGCGCGGGCGCCGGCAAGGAGGACTTCCCGATCCGGGGAGACCTGCCGGCGAAGAATATCGACACCGGAATGGGCCTGGAGCGGATGGCGGCCGTACTCCAAGGTGTGGACAACATCTACGAGACCGACACGATGTGGAAGGTCCTGGACCGGGCGGCCGACCTGACCGGCGCCAAGTACGGCCGTGAGCACGCCGCGGACGTCTCGCTGCGGGTCATCGCCGACCACGTCCGCAGCGGCATGATGATGGTCGCCGACGGCATCATCCCCGGCAACGAGGGCCGTGGCTACGTGCTGCGCCGCATCCTGCGCCGGTCGATCCGCAACCTGCGGCTGCTCGGCGCCGAGGACAGCGGCCTGATGCACGAGCTCACCGCCGCCTCGATCTCGGCGATGGGCGAGCAGTACCCGGAGCTCATCCGCACCGCCGGCAGCATCCACTCGGTGATCGACTCCGAGGAGGCCGCCTTCCTGCAGACCCTCCGCACCGGCACCGCGATCTTCGACGCGGCGGTGGAGGAGGCCAAGCGGGCCGGCCGGCCGGCGCTGGGCGACGCCCAGGCGTTCAAGCTGCACGACACCTACGGCTTCCCGATCGACCTCACCCTGGAGATGGCGGGCGAGCAGGGCCTGTCCGTCGACGAGGAGGGGTTCCGCCGGCTCATGAAGGAGCAGCGGGACCGCGCGAAGGCCGACTCCGCCGCCAAGAAGACCGGCAACCTCGACGTCTCGATCCTGTCCGGCCTGCTCGACCTGTCCGGCGGCAAGGTCGACTTCATCGGCTACGACGACGTCACCGCCGAGGCGCGGGTCGTCGGCCTGCTGGTCAACGGCGCCGACGTGCCGGCCGCCGGTGAGGGCACCGACGTCGAGGTCGTGCTCGACCGGACCCCCTTCTACGCGGAGGGCGGCGGCCAGCTCGCCGACCACGGCGTGATCAAGCTCGGCAACGGCGCCCAGATCGAGATCCACGACGTGCAGTCCCCGCTGACCGGGCTGATCGTGCACCGGGGCCGGGTCACCAAGGGCGAGGCCCGGGCCGGCGAGGTGGCGCTGGCGGAGATCGACGTGGAGCGGCGCCGGGCCATCTCCCGCTCGCACAGCGCCACCCACATGGTGCACCGCGCGTTCCGCGGCGCGCTGGGCGAGTCCGCGGCCCAGGCCGGCTCGGAGAACTCCCCCGGCCGCTTCCGGTTCGACTTCACCGCGCCGGGCGCGGTGCCGCCGAGCGTGCTCCGCGACGTGGAGGACGAGGTCAACGAGATCCTCGTCAACGACCTGGAGGTCCGGGCCTTCCACACCTCGATCGACGAGGCCCGCGCCCTGGGCGCGATGGCGCTGTTCGGCGAGAAGTACGGCGACGAGGTCCGGGTCGTCGAGGTCGGCGACTACTCCCGCGAGCTCTGCGGCGGCACCCACGTGGCCCGGTCCGGCCAGCTCGGCCTCATCAAGATCATGGGTGAGGGGTCCATCGGCTCCGGCATCCGCCGCGTCGAGGCGCTCGTCGGCATCGACGCCTTCCGCTTCCTGGCCCGCGAGAGCCTGCTGGTCTCGCAGCTGTCGGAGCAGCTGAAGGCCGGCCGGGACGAGCTGCCCGAGCGGATCTCCGGCATGGTCGCCCGGCTGCGGGACGCCGAGAAGGACCTCGAGCGGATCCGCTCCCAGCGGGTGCTGGAGGCGGCCGGCTCGCTCGCGGCGGAGGCCCGCGACGTCGGCGGCGTCGCCTACGTCGCGCACCGGCTCCCCGACGGGACCGGCGCCGACGATCTCCGCAAGCTGGCCACCGACGTCCGGAGCCGGATCCAGGGCCGCCCCGCCGTGGTCATCGTCGCCGGGGTGCCCAAGGACCGCCCGGTCGTCGTGGTCGCGGTCAGCGACACCGCCCGGGAGCAGGGCCTGCGGGCGGGCGCCCTCGTCGGCGTCGCGGCCAGGGTCCTCGGCGGGGGTGGCGGCGGCAAGGACGATCTCGCGCAGGGCGGCGGGAGCGATCCCCAGGCCATCGGCGAGGCCCTCACCGCCGTCGAACGAGCGGTGGCCGCCGCGGTACGGGCCGCGTGAGGCACGCCGTGGACGCCGCGACGGCCGGACCCGCAGGCTCGCCGAGGGCATCGTCCCGGGATCGTCCCGGGGCGTCGACACGCGGAGCGCGGCCATGAGAACGGGCATCCGGTTGGGAGTCGACGTGGGCAGTGTCCGGATCGGCATCGCGCGGAGTGATCCGCACGGCATCCTGGCCTCACCGCTGGAGACCGTACGCCGCGGCAAGGGCGACCTGGAGCGGATCGCGCAGCTCGCCGCCGAGCACGAGGCCATCGAAGTGGTCGTCGGCCTGCCGATGTCGCTGTCGGGCCGCGAGGGCCCGGCCGCCGAGGCGGCCCGCGACTTCGCGGTGCGGATCGCCGACCGGCTCCCCCCGGGAACGGTCCGGCTGTACGACGAGAGGCTCACCACCGTGACCGCCGAGAGCGGCCTGCGGGAGCGGGGGGTCAAAGGTCAGGCGCGCCGTCAGGTCGTCGACCAGGTCGCCGCGGCGGTCCTGCTCCAGGCGGCCCTCGACGGTGAGCGGCTGACCGACCGGCCCGCCGGCGAGATCGTCCGGGGGAGCGCGGCATGAACGATCTGGACCTGTTCTCCGATCCGTCGTCCGAGGGGCACCTGTCGTCGGACCGGATAGGGCGGCGTGCCCAGAAGGCCGCCCGCAAGCAGCAGCGCCGCAAGCGCGCCGGCGGGCGGGCCGCGGTGCTGTTCGCCCTCGCCTTCCTGGTGGCGGTCGTCGGCGTCGGCGGTGTGATCGGCTACGCCGTGCTCGACGACTACGTGCACCCCCCGGACTACAAGGGGGAGGGCACCGGCGAGGTCACCGTCCAGGTGCGGGACGGTGATCTGATCAGCCAGATCGGCGCCACCCTGCAGCACCAGCAGGTGGTGAAGAGCTCGCGGGCCTTCAACGACGTCGCCAAGTCAGAGCCCAAGGCCAGCACCATCCAGCCGGGGTTCTACCGCATGCGGCTGCGCATGTCGGCCAAGTCCGCGCTGGCGCTGCTGCTGAACCCCGCCTCCCGGGCCAACCAGATCACCATCCAGGAGGGGTTGCGGCTCAAGGAGCTCCTCCCGGTGCTGGCCAAGAAGACCGGCATCCCGCTGAAGAGCTTCCAGCGGGCGGCGGCCAGCCCGTCGGGCCTCGGGCTGCCCCCGTACGCCAAGGGCCACCTCGACGGGTACCTCTTCCCGGCCCGCTACGACGTCCCCCCCAAGGCCACGGCCCGCGACGTGCTCAAGATGATGGTCGGCCGGTTCAAGCAGGAGGCCGACGGGCTGGGTCTGGAGACCCGGGCCAAGAGCGTCGGGCTGACCCCCGGCCAGGTCATCACCCTGGCCAGCCTGCTGCAGGCCGAGGGCGGCACGCACGAGGACTTCCCGAAGATCGCCCGGGTGATCTACAACCGGCTCAAGAAGGGCACGCCGCTGCGGCTGGACACCACCGTGCTGTACGCGCTCAACCGCCGGACCCTGCGCGTGTACAACAAGGACCTCCTGGTCCAGTCGCCGTACAACACCTACCGGGTCAAGGGGCTGCCGGTCGGCCCCATCGACAGCCCCGGCACCATCGCCATCGAGGCCGCGCTGAAGCCCGCCCAGGGGGACTGGCTGTTCTTCGTCACCACCAACCCCAGCACCGGTTACACCGAGTACGGGACCACCGAGGCGGACTTCGCCAGGATGAAGGCCAAGCTCGACCAGTACCTCAAGACGCACCGGTGACCGTGCTCATGCGGTGCGCGGTGCTGGGATCGCCCGTCGGGCATTCGCTGTCCCCGGTGCTGCACCGGGCGGCCTACGCGGCCATGGGCCTGCGCGACTGGTCCTACGAGGCGGTCGAGTGCGACGAGCACGGTCTCGCCGGGATGCTGAAAGAACCATGGGCGGGCCTGTCGCTCACCATGCCGCTCAAGCGGGTCGCGCTGACGCTGGTGGACACCTGCTCCGAGCTGGCGGTGAACGTCGGGGGCGCCAACACGATCCTGTTCCGCGACGACGGGCTGCGGGGCGACAACACCGACGTGCACGGGATCGTCATGGCGCTGACCGAGGCCGGGATCGAGGTCCCCGCGTCGGTGCTGGTGCTCGGCGGCGGGGCGACGGCGGCGTCCGCGCTGGCCGCCGTGGCCCGGCTGGGGGCCGGCCGGGCCACCCTGGCCGTACGGACCCCGGCGCGCGCGGCGGAGGCCGCCGCGGTGGGAGAGCGGTTCGGGCTGTCGGTGACCGTGCGATCCCTGGAGGACCTGCGGGAGCTCCCGCCGGCCGGGCTGGTCGTCTCGACGCTCCCCGGCGCGGGGGCCGCCCCCTACGCCGGCCTGATCGCCGACTCGTGCCCGGCGGTGTTCGACGTGACCTACGCTCCGTGGCCCTCCCCGCTGGGCGCCGCGGTCCTGGCGGCCGGCGGCACGGTGGTCGGCGGCTTCCCCATGCTGCTGCACCAGGCGGCACGGCAGGTCGAGCTGATGACCGGCCGCACCGGCGTCCCGGTCGAGGTCATGCGCGCGGCGGGGGAGGCGGAGCTCGCCGCCCGGGCCGCCGCGAAGTGATCACGGCGCCGGAAAGAGGCCGTCCTGTGACCGAACGGGCAGCTCGGAATACCTCGTCACGGTGGATTGCTGATAGTGTTGACCCCTGACCGGCCCGGTGTGCGAGCACCGGGCGTGCAAGCGGAGGCCACCTCCCACCTGACCGGCTTCGGGCCGGTGGGTTCTCGGTCCGGTCATCGGCCGTTCGGCGGCTGATGACCCCTCTCGTCGGCCACGGCCGTAGAGATGACCGAAGGTGGCCCTGCATGCGAGTCGTGCGGGGCTTTTCGCGTGAATGGCCCAGGGGTACGACCGGTCGCAGACACTCATGCGCTTCAAGGAGGCCCCATCAGCGCCGAACCGCGTATCAACGACCGCATTCGCGTGCCCGAGGTCCGGCTCGTCGGCCCGAACGGCGAACAGGTGGGCATAGTCCCCATCGCCAAGGCACTCGAACTTGCCCGTGAGTCGGATCTCGACCTGGTAGAGGTCGCACCGACGGCACGGCCGCCCGTGGCCAAGCTCATGGACTTCGGCAAGTTCAAGTACGAGTCCGCGATGAAGGCACGTGAGGCGCGGCGTAACCAGGCGCATACGATCATCAAGGAGATCAAGCTCCGGCCGAAGATCGACCCGCACGACTACGAGACCAAGAAGGGTCACGTGGTGCGGTTCCTCAAGGCGGGGGACAAGGTCAAGGTCACGATCATGTTCCGTGGTCGTGAGCAGTCCCGTCCCGAGCTCGGTTACCGGCTGCTGCAGCGGCTCGCCGAGGACGTCACGGAGCTGGGGTACGTCGAGTCGAACCCCAAGCAGGACGGCCGGAACATGATCATGGTGATCGGCCCGCACAAGAAGAAGGCCGAGGCGAAGGCCGAGGCCCGAGCCGAGCGCGACGAGGCCAAGGCCGAGCGCGAGGCGGACTGGGCCCAGCAGCAGGAGAACCAGTAGGTCCCCGAACCCGGGGACGTCATGGCAGGGTCCGTTCCTCCACGGAGGGCGGGCCGCCCGTGATGCACGTTCACCGTGCCTGATCGACCGGTGTGGCCACGACGTGGTCCGCCGTGCGGTCCGGCACGCCCCCGCGCCCCGCGAGGGGCCAGGACACGAGGGAGACGACGGCGATCATGCCGAAGATGAAGACGCACAGTGGAGCCAAGAAGCGGTTCCGTGTGACCGGCACCGGCAAGCTGATGCGCCGCCGCGCCAACAAGAACCACCTGCTCGAGCACAAGGCGTCCAAGCGGACGCGGCGGCTCGACAAGGACCAGGTCCTCGCCCCGGGCGACACCAAGAAGATGAAGAATCTGCTCGGTCTCTAACCGACCGTCCAGCAACCAGCAACCTGTACGACCGGCCGGGAGCCCATGAGGCACCGGCCCCCACGAGGGAGTTTGCAACGTGGCACGCGTGAAGAGGGCGGTCAACGCCGCCAAGAAGCGCCGGGTCGTCCTGGAGCGGGCGAGTGGTTACCGTGGTCAGCGGTCGCGTCTGTACCGCAAGGCCAAGGAGCAGATGCTCCACTCGATGACCTACGCCTACCGGGACCGCAAGGACCGTAAGGGACAGTTCCGCCGCCTGTGGATCCAGCGGATCAACGCCGCCGCCCGGGCAAACGGGATGACCTACAACCGGTTCGTCCAGGGCCTGAAGGCGGCCGAGATCGAGGTCGACCGGCGCATGCTGGCCGAGCTCGCGATCAACGACGCCGCGGCCTTCGCCGCCCTGGTGAAGCTGGCCAAGGACGCCCTGCCCGCTCAGGGCACCGCGGCCGCCTGAGCAGAGAGCGACCAGACGCTGATGGCGGGCCTCGAGCTGACCTCGCTCCGTTCACCGCGGGTGAAGGCGGCTCGACGGCTCGCCAAACGCGCTTTCCGGCGCAACGATCGCCGGTTCCTCGCCGAAGGCCCCCAGGCCGTACGGGAGGCGCTCGCGCTTCCCGGGGCACCGGGGGGCCTGGCGGAGCTGTTCACCACCGCCGAGGCCGCGAGCCGGCATCCGGAGCTGATCCGGGCGGCCGACGCCGCCGGGGTGCCGGTGCTGAAGGTGAGCGGCGAGGTCATGGCCGAGCTCGCGCAGACCGTCACCCCGCAGGGGCTGCTGGCCGTCTGCGAGTTCCTCGACGTCTCCCTGGACGGCGCGCTGGCCGCCCGGCCGTCCCTGGTGAGCGTGCTCGCGCACGTACGGGACCCCGGCAACGCCGGCACCGTGCTGCGCACCGCCGACGCCGCCGGCGCCGGGGCGGTGGTGTTCACCGACGCCTCGGTCGACCCGTACAACGGCAAGTGCGTGCGGGCCTCGGCCGGCAGCCTCTTCCATCTGCCGGTGGTCGTCGGCCCGCGCTTCGGCGAGCTCATCCCCGCGCTGCGGGAGACCGGCCTGACCGTCCTGGCCGCGGACGGGGCGGGCAAGCGGTCGCTCGACGAGACGGCGGACGCGGGCGTGCTCGCCCGCCCCACCGCCTGGGTCTTCGGAAACGAGGCCTGGGGGCTGCCCGACGAGATCCTGAACCTCGTCGACGAGGTCGTGAGCGTGCCGATCTACGGGCGCGCCGAGAGCCTCAACCTCGCGACGGCCGCGGCGGTCTGCCTGTACGCCTCGGCCCGCGCCCAGCGCGCGGCGGGCTGAGTTCCGTCCGGAACCGAATGGTTGCCTCGGGGAGGTGACCGATCGGTGGCCGTATGAGGACGGTGTCGCGGGTCGTTGCGGTGCCGGTCACCTGCCAGGATTGTCGCGCAGGTTCGTCCCGTCTCGAGATCGCGTCTCATCCGGCCGGGCGGATCCTCCACAAGGAGGACGCTGAAACCAACCCGGCGAGTGATTCGTGCGTCTCACCTGATGTCTACGGTGGTGAGGAGAGCGGTGATGGAGCCGTGTCATACGGGGGCGGACAATGACCGACGATAGGAAGGCGGCTTACGTGCCGCGTCGACGACGACCGGAGCCCGGTCGTGATCACGGCCCCAGGGTGGCCGCGGGCACGCCCCGCTCGGTGGCCTCGCACCGCTGCCGGGTCAACGCCGAGGAACCCAGCCGCGCCGTCAGCCTGGAGGTCAGCACCGCGGGCCCGGGCGGTCGCGTCGCCGTCATCAAGGTGACCGGCGAGATAGATCTGCGGACCGCCAGGACCGTCCGCACCGGACTGGTGGACGTGGCCGAGGCCGGTTTCCGGCGCATCGTGGTGGATTTCCAGCAGGTCCGATTCTGCGACGCCACCGGCCTGGGCGCGCTGGTGGCCGCGCACAACCGGCTGCGCACCGACGACGGTGAGCTGCGGCTCGCCGGGGTACGGCCGGCGCAGCGCCGGATCTTGCACATCACCGGCCTGGACCGCCTGTTCACCCTGCATGACAGCGTCGAGGACGCGGTGGGAGAGGGCCGGGCGCCGACCGCCTCACCGCTGGGCTGACCCGCGCCGCCGAGGTCCCCGGGGGCCGTCCCGGCGCCCGGCGCGGTGCCGCGCCGGGCCCGCGACGCGGCCTGCGGGGCGCGCCGCCCGAGCTCCGGCAAGTGCGCAAAAACCCTTGCGGTGCGGGCTTTCGCGGCTCCCCTGACCACCCTCCGTACCGCTAGAGTCTCCTCTCGGTAGGCCCTGTCGCCGGCGAGGTGGCCGCGCGGGCCTGCGCGGGGGCCGCCTCCGCCCGCCGGGTCGTCGATCGCGGAGGGGCGGGTGTTCCCCGCCATGACACTGCGCGGTGTTCAGGAGGAGGCGTCGTGGACGGAGAAGTCTCCCGCGGGGACGGCGCCGCGGCGGTCTCCGCGCGGGTCCCGTGGCCGCGGTCCGCCCCGCCGGCGGCCCCCTCAGCGGACGATCTTCCCGACGGCCTGCTCGTCGCCGACGCGCGGGCGCGCATCATCGTGTTCAACCGTGCCGCCGCCCGGCTGACCGGGATCGCGGCGGAGGCCGCGCTGGGCCGGGACTTCCGGGACGTCCTGCCCCTGCACGACGGGGAGGGCCGGGACTGGTGGAAGTGCGTGGACCCCTACGGGGGGCTGCGCACCCGCACCCGCCATCCCGAACGCTCGCTGTTCCTGCCCGGCGGAGCCGAGACGCTGGTGACCGCCGCCTACACCCGCGGCGCCGGGGGCCGGGTGGAACGTTTCACGGTGTCGCTGCGCGACGCCGCGCAGCGGATCCGCCAGGAACGCGACCGGGCCGACCTGGTGTCCACCGTCGCGCACGAGCTGCGGTCACCCCTGACCAGCGTCAAGGGGTTCACCGCCACGCTGCTGGCCAAGTGGCACCGCTTCAACGACGACCAGAAGCGCGTCATGCTGGAGACGGTCAACGCCGACGCCGACCGGGTCACCCGGCTCATCACCGAGCTGCTCGACGTGTCCCGGATCGAGGCGGGCCGGCTGGAGATGCGCCGCCAGGTCGTCGACCTGGCGCAGGAGGTCCGGAAGGTGATCGCCGGGCGGGTCGCAGCCGGGGACGCCGAGGACCGGTTCCGGCTGGACGTGCGCGGCCCCGTGCCGGAGATGTGGCTGGACCCCGACAAGGTCGGTCAGATCCTGGGCAACCTGGTGGAAAACGCGGTGCGACACGGCGCTGGTACTGTCACGATCGTGGTGGAGCCGGACGCGCACGAGGAGGGAGCCGCCGTGTCGGTACGCGACGAGGGCGAGGGGATCCCCCCCGAGGCCGCGCAGCGTGTCTTCCGGCAGTTCTGGCGCGGCTCCAGCAACCGCCGCGGCGGCACCGGGCTCGGCCTGTACATCGTGAAGGGCCTGGTGGAGGCCCACAACGGCGTGATCACCGTGCAGCGCGCGCCCGGCGGCGGCGCGGAGTTCCGATTTACCGTGCCCGCCGGCGCCCCCGACTACGCCTGAGCGCGGACTCGGCCCGGCGGGCTTCCCGGTCCCCCTGCTCCGCCGTGGGCCGCGATTGGTCGCGTGATCACCTTTGGATGGGCAGGGGTTGACGACCACCCCGACTAGACTCGTGCGCGCCCGGTGATCCGCCCGCTCAGGCTGGAGTTCTGTTACCGCAATGTCTGCACCGAACAATTCCTACGACCCCGTCGAGGTCACCGCGCTGCAACCGGCCGAGCTGGACCGGTTCCGCGAGGAGGCCGTCCGGGCCATCGCGGCCGCCGGGGGGCTGGACGAGCTGAAGCAGGTCCGCCTGGCCCACGCCGGGGACCGGTCGCCGCTGGCACTGGCCAACCGTGAGATCGGCGCCCTGCCGCCGGCCGCCCGCGCGGAGGCGGGCAAGCGCATCGGGGCCGCCCGCGGCGCCGTGTCGCAGGCGCTGAAGACGCGCCAGGCCGAGCTGGAGGACGAGCGCGACCGCCGGGTCCTGGTGGAGGAGACCGTCGACGTCACCCTGCCCTGGGACCGCTCGCCGCGCGGGGCGCGGCATCCGCTCACCACGATGCAGGAGCGCATGGCCGACGTCTTCGTCTCCATGGGCTTCGAGATCGCCGAGGGCCCCGAGATCGAGGCGGAGTGGTTCAACTTCGACGCCCTCAACTTCAAGCCCGACCACCCGGCCCGCAGCATGCAGGACACCTTCTTCGTCGAGAGCGAGGAGAGCGGCCTGGTGCTGCGCACGCACACCTCGCCGATGCAGATCCGGGCGCTGCTCTCCCGGGAACTGCCGGTCTACGTGGTGGGGCCGGGCAAGACGTTCCGGACCGACGAGCTGGACGCCACGCACAGCCCGGTCTTCCACCAGCTCGAGGGCCTGGCGGTGGACGAGGGCCTGACCATGGCCGACCTCAAGGGCGCCATCGAGGCCTTCGTCACCGGGCTGTTCGGCGACCGGCTGCCGATCCGGATGCGGCCGTCCTACTTCCCCTTCACCGAGCCGTCGGCGGAGGTCGACATGGAGTGCTTCGTGTGCCGGGGCGCCTCGGTCGAGCCCGGCGCCGATCCCTGCCGGACCTGCGGCAGCGAGGGCTGGATCGAGATCGGCGGCTGCGGCATGGTCAACCCGCGGGTGCTGACCGCCGCCGGGATCGACGCGGACCGCTACAGCGGCTGGGCGTTCGGCCTCGGCGTCGAGCGGACGCTGATGTTCCGGCATGGCGTCGAGGACATGCACGACATGGTCGAGGGTGACGTGCGGTTCACCCTCCCGTTCGGGATGGAGATCTGATGCGGGTCCCGCTTTCGTGGCTGCGGGAGTACGTCGAGCTCCCCGCGGAGGTCACCGGCCGTGAGCTGGCCGCCAAGCTGATCGCCGCCGGGCTGGAGGTCGAGACCGTCGACGCGGCCGGCGCCGACCTGACCGGCCCGCTGGTGGTCGGCCGGGTGCTGGCCGTCGAGGAGCTCACCGGCTTCAAGAAACCCATCCGCTACTGCCAGGTGGACGTCGGCAACCCGGAGCCGCAGAACATCATCTGCGGTGCCCGCAACTTCGCCGAGGGCGACCTGGTGGTGGTCGCGCTGCCCGGCGCGGAGCTGCCCGGCGGTTTCACGATCGGCGCCCGCACCACCTACGGCCGGGTGTCGGAGGGCATGATCTGCTCGGCCAGCGAGCTGGGCATCGGCGACGACCACAGCGGCATCCTGGTGCTCACCCCCGGCCACGAGGTCGGCGCGGACGTCATCGGCCCGTGGGCGCTGCGCGACGATGTCCTCGACATCGCCGTCACCCCCGACCGCGGGTACGCCCTGTCGATCCGCGGGGTGGCCCGTGAGGCCGCGACCGCGTACGGCGTCGCCTTCCGGGACCCCGCCGACGTCGACCTGGCCGGGGACGACGGCACGGCCTACCCGGCCGGCATCGCCGACCCCTCGGCCTGCGACCGGTTCGTGCTGCGCGAGGTCCGCGGCCTGGACCCGGAGGCCCAGACCCCGATGTGGATGCGGGTCCGGCTCGCCCGCGCCGGGATGCGCCCGGTCTCACTGGCGGTCGACGTCACCAACTACCTGATGCTGGAGCTCGGCCAGCCGCTGCACGCCTTCGACCGGGCCAAGCTCAGCGGCCCCATCGTGGTGCGCCGGGCCAGGCCGGGGGAGCGGCTGGAGACCCTCGACCACGTCAAGCGCACGCTGGACCCCGAGGACGTCCTGATCACCGACGACTCCGGGCCCATCTCCATGGCGGGCACCATGGGCGGCCTCAACAGCGAGATCGACGAGAAGTCCACCGACCTGGTGATCGAGGCCGCGCACTTCGACGACGTCGGTATCGCCCGGATGGTCCGCCGGCACAAGCTGCACAGCGAGGCGTCCTACCGCTTCGAGCGCGGCGTGGACCGGGAGCTGCCGCTCTACGCCTCCGCGCGGGCGGCCAGGATGCTGGCCGAGCTGGGCGGGGCCGAGCTCCTCCCGGGGGTGACCCACGCCCAGGTGCCCGTCGCGGGCACCGTCCTCACCGTCCCGGCCGGCCACGCCGGCCGGGTCGCCGGCGTGGACTACGGCCGTGACACCGTCGTGCGGCGGCTCACCGAGGTCGGCTGTGCGGTGGCGGTGACCGGCGAGGACACGCTGACGGTCACGCCGCCGTCGTGGCGCCCGGACCTGACCGACCCCAACGACCTGGCCGAGGAGGTCATCCGGCTCGAGGGCTACGACCGGATCCCGGTCCGGGTCCCGCGCTCGGTGGCGGGCCGCGGGCTCACCCCGGCGCAGCGGCTCCGGCGCCGTACCGGCCGTGCGCTGGCCGCCGCCGGCCACGTCGAGGTGCTCAGCTCCCCGTTCGTGGCCGAGCGGGACTGGGACGACCTGCAGCTGCCGGCCGGCGATCCGCGCCGCTCGGCGCTGCGGCTGGCCAACCCCCTGTCGGAGGACGAGCCGCTGCTGCGCACCACGCTGCTGCCCGGGCTGCTGCGCACCCTGGCCCGCAATGTCGGCCGCGGCTTCCCCGACCTCGCCCTGTTCGAGATGGGCCTGGTCTACCGGCCCAGGCCGGAGGCTCCCGCCGGTGCGGCGCCCCGGCTGAGCGTGGATCGCGCGCCGGCGGCGGCGGAGCTGGCCTCGATCGAGGCCATGCTGCCCGACCAGCCGCTGCGGGTGGCGGCCGTGTTCTGCGGTGACCGCGAACCCGCCGGCTGGTGGGGGAGCGGCCGCCCGGCCGGCTGGGCCGATGCCGTCGAGGCGGCCCGGACCGTGGCCGCGGAGGCCTCGGCCGTGCTGGACGCCCGCGCCGACCAGCACGCGCCCTGGCATCCGGGCCGGTGTGCCGCCCTGTACGCCGGCGACACGCTGATCGGGCATGCCGGTGAACTGCACCCGAGGGTGATCCAGGCCTACGGCCTGCCGCCGCGCACCTGCGCGATGGAGATCGAGCTGACCCGGCTGGATCCGCCCGGGGCGGTGCGGGCGCCGCACGTGTCGGCCTATCCGGTGGCCACCCAGGACGTCGCGCTGATCGTCGGCGCGGAGGTGCCGGCCGCCGAGGTCGAGGCCGGGCTGCGCGCCGGCGCCGGGGAGCTGCTGGAGTCGGTCCGGCTGTTCGACGTCTACACCGGTGAGCAGGCGGGCGAGGGCCGCAGGTCACTGGCGTACACGCTGCGCTTCCGGGCACCGGACCGGACGCTCACCGCGGAGGAGGCCACCGCCGCCCGGGACGCCGCCGTGGCCGAGGCGGCGCGGCGCACCGGGGCCGTGCTGCGCGGGTAGCCGCCGTCCGCCCCGCCGTGACCGCGCACCTGGTGCGCGGTCACGGCGGGGCGAGCAGCTGCCGCCGGTAGACGCCGGCGTCCCGCCAGACCAGCCACCTGCCCTTGGTGTAGGCCTCGCCCGCGAGGGTGCTGGGCGCCGTGTGCCCGCTGGTCCGGTAGACCACGGCCCCGTCGGTCTCCGGGTCGCCGTCCAGCGGGCGGGTGGAGTAGACGACCGCCTCGTCGCCGGCGGTGAGGCTCGTGCGCTCGCCGTTGAGGCCCTCGCTGTGCGGCAGCCGGGTGGCGACCGTGCGCGGCCGCCACGTCGCGGTGTCGATCACGACGAGGCCCCGGCCGTCGCTGTAGGACAGCGTCCGCGGGCCGGCCGCGAACAGCACGGCGGCGTCCCCGGTCACCGCGCTGGGCAGCGTACGGGCGACCGCGGCTCCGGTGACCACGTCTATCCGGCGCAGCCGCCCGGGGCCGGCGGCGTCCACCACGTAGGCGTAGGGGTAGGAGAAGGCCACGGCACGGCCGGCCGTGTCGATCCTGCGCGGGGAGCCGGCGCATCCCTTGGCCGTCCAGACCGTACGCCGGCTCTCGTCGGTCCACACCAGGACGTCGCGGTCCACCTGGAACCCGCCGGGGCCGGAGACCACGCCGCGGTCGCCCAGCTGCCGGGCGCCGCCCCCGCCCCCGCACATCAGCTGGAAGTCGTGCCGGTCGTCGCGGTGCTCCGGCCACACGACGACGCCGTCACCGGACGCGGCGGTCCACAGCCCGTCGGGGTCCGCGACCGGGGCGGGCGCGGCGTCGCCGCCGGCGATCCGCCAGAGCCGGCCGTCCTCCTCCTCGGTCCCCTTCGTGCCGTACTTCACGCCCACGCCGAGCAGTTCCCCCTCGGGGCCGACCCCGTACGCCGACAGCAGCCAGCCGCCGGGCAGCCGCCGGGGGATCTCCGTCGCCCCGGCGGGGACGGACGTGGGCCGCAGGCCCTGGGCCGGGCCGCGGGAGGCGGACGGGGCGGCGCCGGCCGGGGACGGGTGCCGCCGGTCGGCCGAGACGTAGGCGGGCAGCCCGATGGCCAGGGCGACCGCGAGGGTGACGGCGGCGGCCTCGGCGGCCCGGCGGCGGCGACGGCGCACCGCGGCGCCGTGCAGGATGCGGGCGGCCAGATCCGGGGGCGGGGGACCGGTGCCGCCGCCCTGGGCCCGCAGCCGCGCGGCGACCTCGCGTTCGAGTTCACGCATGGCGGTCCTCCTTCAGGCTCGGGTCGGCCGGGAGCATCGTCACCCGGAGCTTGGCGAGCGCGCGGGAGGCCTGGCTCTTGACCGTGCCCCGGGAACAGCCGAGGACCCGGGCGGTCTCCGCCTCGGTCAGCTGCTCGTAGTAGCGCAGCACCAGCACCGCCCGCATCCGCGGGGGAAGCCCGGCCAGCGCGGAGTCCAGGCCGTCGGTCTCCGACAGCCGGTGCAGCTCACGGTCCTCGACCGGTTCCTCCGGCGGCCGGGCGACGAGGTGCTCCAGCCGGGGTCTCCGCCACCGGTTGGCCATGATCCTGGCCATCGTGGTCCGCACGTATCCCTCCGGGTCGTCCTTGCGCCGGACCCTGCCCCACGCGGCGCCCGTGCGGGTGAGGGCCTCCTGGACGAGGTCCTCCGCATCGTGCTGGTTGCCGGTCAGGACATAGGCGTACCGGTAGAGCGCGGGCAGCCGGTTCGCGATGAAGTCCGCGAAGAGGTGTGGCTCCTCCGCCACCGGCATCGCCCCCCTCTCGCTGCCAAGGACACCCGATCCCCCCTGAGGGTTGCACGACGCCGCCCGTCTGTCCCGGCACCCGTACGAGACCGGCCTTGAATAAAAATCCGCAGTGTTGCATACTTTTACTAAGGGAATCGTTGACGAAGGGCAGGGCGGCACAGATGGGCATCCGGGCGGCGGTGGCGGGAGCCAGCGGATACGCGGGCGGTGAGCTGCTGCGCATCCTCGCCGGGCACCCCGGATTCGAGCTCGGCCGGCTCACCGCGGGCGCCAGCGCCGGCACCGCGCTCGGCGCGCACCAGCCGCACCTGCGGTCCCTGGCCGGGCGGATGCTGGAGGAGACCACCCCCGAGACCCTCGCCGGCCACGACGTGGTCTTCCTCGCCCTCCCGCACGGGCGGTCGGGGCCGCTCGCCGCCCGGCTCGGCGGCGAGGTCCTCATCGTCGACTGCGGCGCCGACTTCCGGCTGTCCGACGCCGCCGACTGGACGCGCTTCTACGGCTCGCCGCACGCCGGCACGTGGCCCTACGGCCTGCCGGAGCTGCCGGGGCAGCGCGACCGGCTCCGCGAGAGCAGGCGGATCGCGGTGCCCGGCTGCTACCCGACCGTCTCCACGCTGGCGCTGTTCCCGGCGTACGCCGCCCGGCTGGCCGAGCCGGACGTGGTCGTCGTCGCCGCCTCCGGCACCTCCGGGGCCGGCCGGACCGCCAAGACCAGCCTGCTCGGCAGCGAGGTCATGGGCTCGATGAGCGCCTACGGCGCCGGCGGCGTGCACCGGCACACCCCCGAGATCATCCAGAACCTGTCCGCGGTGGCCGGCGAGGACGTGACGGTGTCGTTCACCCCCACCCTCGCCCCGATGAGCCGCGGCATCCTCGCCACCTGCACGGCCAGGGCCCGGCACGGCGTCACCGCCGCCTCGCTCCGGCGGGCCTACGAGGACGCCTTCGCCGGTGAGCCCTTCGTGGAGCTGCTGCCGGAGGGGCAGTGGCCCGCCACCGCGATGACCTACGGCGCCAACACGGCCGTGGTGCAGGTCGCCCTGGACGAGCGGGCCGGCCGGATCGTCGCCGTCGCCGCCCTCGACAACCTCACCAAGGGCACGGCGGGCGGCGCCGTGCAGAGCGCCAACCTCGCCCTCGGCCTGCCCGAAGAGCTCGGCCTCACCACCCTGGGAGTATCTCCATGAGCGTCACCGCCCCACGTGGATTCCGGGCCGCGGGCGTCGTGGCCGGTCTCAAGCCGAGCGGCAACCGCGACGTCGCCCTCGTGGTCAACGACGGCCCGTCCCGCGCCGCGGCCGGGGTCTTCACCCGCAACCGGGTCAAGGCGGCCCCGGTGCTGTGGTCGCAGCAGGTGCTCACGGGCGGCCGGGTGCGCGCGGTGGTGCTCAACTCCGGTGGCGCCAACGCCTGCACCGGCGCCGCGGGCTTCCAGGACACCCACTCCACGGCGGAGCGGACCGCGGCCGCGCTGGGCGACTCGGCCGGCGAGATCGCCGTCTGCTCGACCGGCCTGATCGGCGAGCGGCTGCCGATGGACGAGCTGCTCGCCGGGGTCGACACCGCGGCCGGGCGGCTGTCGCGCGACGGCGGGCTGGCCGCCGCCGACGCCATCCGCACCACCGACACCGTCGCCAAGATCGCCTTCCGGCGGGCGGACGCCGGCTACACCCTCGGCGCGATGGCCAAGGGCGCGGGCATGCTCGCCCCCTCGCTGGCCACCATGCTGTGCGTCATCACCACCGACGCGGACCTCGACCCCGCCACCCTCGACCGGGCGCTGCGCTCGGCCACCGGGGTCACCCTGGAGCGGCTGGACGCCGACGGCTGCCTGTCCACCAACGACACGGTGCTGCTGCTGGCCAGCGGGGCCAGCGGGATCACGCCGGACGAGCGGGAGTTCGTCGCCCTGCTCACCGACCTGTGCGCGGATCTGACCCGGCAGCTGCTCGTCGACGCCGAGGGCGCGTCCAAGGCGATCGCCATCGAGGTGGTGGGCGCCGCCAGCGACTTCGACGCCGTCACCGTGGGCCGCGCGGTGGCCCGCAACAACCTGCTCAAGTGCGCCATCCACGGCGAGGACCCCAACTGGGGGCGGGTGCTGGCCGCGGTCGGCACCACCGAGGCCGTCTTCGACCCCGACGACCTGCACGTCGCGATCAATGGCGTCTGGGTGTGCCGCAACGGCTCCGTCGGCGACGACCGCGCCAAGGTCGACCTGCGGCCCCGGGACGTGTCGATCACCATCGACCTGTCGGCGGGCTCCAGCACCGCGACCGTCTGGACGACCGATCTCACCGCGGACTACGTCCACGAGAACTCGGCGTACTCGACATGAACCGCACCCACGCCCTGTCCAAGGCCTCCATCCTGATCGAGGCGCTGCCCTGGCTGGAGCGCTTCCACGGCCGGACCGTCGTCATCAAGTACGGCGGGCACGCCATGGCCGACGAGGCCCTGCGGCACGCGTTCGCCGAGGACATCGTGTTCCTGCGGTACGCCGGGCTGCGCCCGGTCATCGTGCACGGCGGGGGCCCGCAGATCAACGCGGCCCTCCAGCTGCACGGCATCGAGTCGCACTTCACCGCCGGGCTGCGGGTGACCACGCCGGAGGCCATGGAGGTCGTCCGGATGGTGCTCGTCGGCCAGGTCAGCCGGGACGTCGTCGGCCTGATCAACCGGCACGGCGCCTTCGCGGTCGGCATGTCAGGAGAGGACGCCAACCTCTTCACCGCCGAGCGCAAGAGCGCCCTGGTCGACGGTGAGCCGGTCGACATCGGCCAGGTCGGCGAGATCGTCGAGGTCGACGTCGGCGCGGTGCGGAGCCTGGTCGCCGACGGGCGGGTCCCGGTCATCTCCAGCATCGCCCGGGGCGACGACGGCGAGATCTACAACGTCAACGCCGACACCGCCGCCGCGGCGCTGGCCGTCGCGCTGGACGCCTCCAAGCTGATCGTGCTCACCGACGTCGAGGGCCTGTACGCCGACTGGCCGGACAGCGACGAGGTCATCGCCCACCTGAACACCGACGAGCTGGCCGGGCTGCTGCCCGGCCTGTCGGCGGGCATGGTGCCGAAGATGGAGGCCTGCCTGCAGGCCGTCCGCGGCGGGGTCCCGCAGGCGCACGTCCTGGACGGCCGGCTGCCGCACTCCCTGCTGCTGGAGATCTTCACCGACGAGGGGATCGGGACCATGGTGGTGCCGTCGTGAACGAGCTGCAGAAGAGGTTCGACAACGCGTTCATGCCGAACTACGGCGTGCCGCCGGTGGCGCTGGCCCGGGGCGAGGGCTGCCGGGTGTGGGACACCGACGGCAACGAGTACCTCGACTTCATCGCCGGCATCGCGGTGAGTTCGCTGGGACACGCCCACCCCGCCCTGATCCAGGCCGTGTCGGCCCAGGTCGCGACGCTGGCGCACACCTCCAACCTCTACCTGCACGAGCCCGAGGTGGCGCTCGCCGAGCGGCTGCTCGGCCTGCTGGAGAGCCCGGGCAGGGTCTTCCTCACCAACAGCGGCACCGAGGCCAACGAGTGCGCGCTCAAGCTGGCCATCAAGCACGGCAAGGCCGCCGGGCGCACCTACTTCGTCGCGGCGGAGAACGGATTCCACGGCCGGTCGATGGGGGCGCTGTCGCTCACCGGCAAGGACTCGATCCGGGAGCCGTTCGGGCCCTACGGCGTGGACGTGCGGTTCGTGCCCTACGGTGACGCGGGCGCGCTGCGCGACGCGGTGACCGGCGAGTGCGCGGCCGTCTTCCTGGAGCCCGCGCTGGGCGAGGGCGGAGTCGTACCCCCGCCGGAGGGCTATCTCCGGGCGGCGCGGGAGATCACCGCCGCGACCGGCGCGCTGTTCGTCGCCGACGAGATCCAGTCGGCCATCGGCCGGACCGGGGCCTGGTTCGCCCACCAGCACGAGGGCGTCGTCCCCGACGTCCTGACCCTGGCCAAGGGCCTCGGCGGCGGGCTCCCGATCGGCGCGTGCGTCGCCTTCGGCCCGTACGGGCAGGTCTTCGCCAAGGGGGATCACGGCAGCACCTTCGGCGGCAACCCGGTCTGCTCGGCGGCGGCGCTCGCCGTCCTCACCACCATCGAGCAGGACGGCCTCCTCGCGCACGTGCGGGACGTCGGCGCCGTGCTGAGCGAGGGCATCGCCGCCATCGATCATCCGCTGCTCGCCGGGGTCCGCGGCCGCGGGCTGTGGCTGGCGGCGGTGCTCACCGCCCCCGCGGCCGCGGCGGTCCAGGACGCCGCCCGCGCGGCCGGCTTCCTGGTCAACGCGGTGCAACCGGACGCGGTACGGCTCGCGCCGCCGCTCGTCCTCACCGCCGGGCAGGCGCGGTCGCTGGTCGGCGCGCTGCCCGGCATCCTCGACGCCGCCTCCACCGCCGTAGATCAGGAGAAGTGATGGTTCGGCACTTCCTGCGGGACGACGACCTGACCTCCGCCGAGCAGGCGGAGGTGCTCGACCTGGCCGCCGCCATGAAGCGGGACCGGTTCGGGTTCCGGCCGCTCGAAGGGCCCCGCAGCGTCGCCGTGATCTTCGACAAGCCCTCCACCCGGACCCGGGTCTCCTTCGCGGTCGGCATCGCCGAGCTGGGCGGATATCCCCTGATCATCGACTCGCAGAGCAGCCAGCTGGGCCGCGGCGAGACGATCGGCGACACCGCGAGGGTGCTGGCGCGGCAGGTGTCGGCGATCGTGTGGCGCACCTTCGGCCAGGACCGGATCGAGGAGATGGCCGCCGCGTCCTCGGTGCCGGTGGTCAACGCGCTCACCGACCTGTTCCACCCCTGCCAGATTCTCGCCGACCTGCAGACCGTCCGGGAGCTGAAGGGACGGCTGGCCGGCGTCACCCTCGCCTTCTTCGGCGACGGGGCCAACAACATGGCCCACTCCTACCTGCTCGGCGGCGCCACCGCCGGGATGCGGGTACGGATCGCCGCCCCCGACGGCCATGCCCCCGACCCCGCGATCGTGGCCCGCGCCGCGGAGATCGCCGAGACGACCGGCGGATCGGTGGCGATCACCACGGACCCGGAGAAGGCGGCGGCGGAGGCCGACGTGCTGGCCACCGACACCTGGGTCTCGATGGGCCAGGAGGCGAAGGACCTGGCGGTGTACGAGCCGTACGCGGTCGACGAGGCGCTGGTGGCCCTGGCCCGGCCGGACGTCTCCGTGCTGCACTGCCTGCCCGCCTACCGCGACTCCGAGATCGCCGCCTCCGTCCTGGACGGCCCGCACAGCGCCGTCTGGGACGAGGCCGAGAACCGGCTGCACGCCCAGAAGGCCCTGCTCACCTGGCTCGGGGAGCACTCATGACGACCCCCATGACCAAGGCGGCCCGGCACGCGCGCGTCGTCGACCTGCTGACCCGCAACCCCGTCCACTCCCAGGGCGAGCTGGCCAAGCTGCTCGCCGACGAGGGCGTGGACGTCACCCAGGCGACCCTCTCCCGTGACCTGGTGGAGATCGGCGCGGTCAAGCTCCGCACCCACGACGGAAGCCTGATCTACGCTGTACCAGGGGAGGGCGGTGAGCGCATCAGGCGCGCCCGCACCGGTGGCACCGAGACCTTCGACGCCCGGCTGGTACGGCTGGCCCAGGAGCTGCTCGTGTCCGCGGAGGGCTCGGCCAACCTGGTGATCGCGCGTACTCCGCCGGGGGCGGCGCAGTTCCTCGCCTCCGCCATCGACCACGCCGAATGGCCGTCCGTCCTGGGCACCGTGGCCGGTGACGACTCGATCCTGGTCATCGCACGCGACCCGCAGGGCGGCGCGGCGCTGGCCGACTCGCTGCTGCGGCTGACCGAGCGGCAGGGGCCACCGCCGGAGCGACGAGGGTAGGGGCTCATGCCCCCGCCTTCGGACCCGTACTGAATTCCAGACTTCATATGAGCACAGGAGAAACATCATGAGCGAGCGTGTCGTTCTCGCCTATTCCGGAGGTCTCGACACCTCCGTGGCGATCCCGTACCTGGCCGAGCAGACCGGCTCCGACGTCATCGCGGTGGCCCTGGACGTGGGCCAGGACGGTGAGGACCTCGAGGTCATCCGCAAGCGCGCCCTGGCCTGCGGGGCCGCCGAGGCGGTGGTCGTGGACGCCCGGGAGGAGTTCGCCGCCGACTTCTGCGTGCCGGCGCTCCGGGCCAACGCCCTCTACATGGACCGGTATCCGCTGGTCTCGGCGCTGTCCCGGCCGCTGATCGTCAAGCACCTGGCGGCCGCCGCCAAGGAGCACGGCGGCACCGTCGTCTCGCACGGCTGCACCGGCAAGGGCAACGACCAGGTCCGGTTCGAGGCCGGCCTGGCCGCGCTCAACCCGGAGCTCAAGGTGATCGCCCCGGCCCGTGACTTCGCGTGGACCCGGGACAAGGCCATCGCCTACGCCGACGAGAAGGGCCTGCCGATCGACGTGTCGGCCAAGTCGCCCTACTCCATCGACCAGAACCTCTGGGGCCGCGCGGTCGAGACCGGGTTCCTGGAGGACATCTGGAACCCCCCGATCGAGGACCTCTACGCCTACACCGCCGACCCGGCCGTGCCCCGCGAGGCCGACGAGGTCGTGATCACGTTCACGCAGGGGGTGCCCACCGCGCTGGACGGCCGGGAACTCACCCCGTTCCAGATCATCTCCGAGCTGAACGGCCGGGCCGGGGCCCAGGGCGTCGGCCGGCTGGACATGGTGGAGGACCGGCTCGTCGGCATCAAGTCCCGCGAGGTCTACGAGGCACCGGCGGCGATCGCGCTGATCGCGGCGCACCAGGAGCTGGAGAACGTCACCGTAGAGCGGGACCTGGCGCGGTTCAAGCGCTCGGTCGACCAGCGGTGGGGCGAGCTGGTCTACGACGGCCTGTGGTTCTCGCCGCTCAAGGTGTCGCTGGACGCCTTCATCGCCGAGTCCCAGCAGCACGTCTCCGGAGACGTCCGGCTGACCCTGCACGGCGGGCGTGCCGTCGTGACGGGCCGGCGCAGCGCCGCGTCCCTGTACGACTACGATCTTGCGACGTACGACACCGGCGACACGTTCGACCAGAGCCTGGCCAAGGGCTTCGTCGAGCTGTGGAGCCTGCCCAGCAAGATCGCGGCCAAGCGCGACCGCGGCCAGGCCTGACCTCCGTCCGTGATCATGCAGTCGATCGACGATCGATTGCATGATCACGACGGTACTGGCCGTTACCGGCGGAACGGCTGCACATGCCGGCGTCCATGGCGTAGAAACGAACGTGGACCGTAGGAACGAGGAGAGCAGTGACCAAGGCACCGACGCGGCTGTGGGGCGGCCGGTTCGAGGGCGGCCCATCCGAGGCGCTGGCACGCTTGTCCGTGAGCGTGCAGTTCGACTGGCGGCTCGCTCCCTACGACCTGCTGGGTTCCCGCGCCCACGCCCGCGTGCTCAACCGCGCGGGCCTGCTCACCGACGACGAGCTGACCCGGATGCTGGGAGCCCTCGACGATCTCGAAGAGGCCTGCAAGTCCGGTGACTTCCGGCCCACCGTGGCGGACGAGGACGTGCACACCGCCCTCGAGCGGGGGCTGCTGGAGCGGCTGGGCGCGCTCGGCGGCAAGCTGCGCGCCGGCCGCAGCCGCAACGACCAGGTGGCCACCGACCTGCGGCTCTACCTCCGCGACCACGTGCGGCAGATCGTGTCGCGGCTGGTCGAGCTGGAGACGGCGCTGATCGGCCAGGCCGAGGCCAACCTGGGGGTCGCCTGCCCCGGCATGACGCATCTGCAGCACGCCCAGCCGGTGCTGTTCTCGCACCAGCTGCTCGCGCACGTGCACGCGCTGTCGCGGGACGTGTCCCGGCTGCGCGACTGGGACCGGCGGGCCTCGGTGTCCCCGCTCGGCTCCGGCGCCCTCGCCGGATCGTCGCTGCCGCTGGACCCGCAGGCGGTCGCCACCGAGCTGGGCTTCGACGCGGCGGCGCCCAACTCCATGGACGCGGTCAGCGACCGCGACTTCGCCGCGGAGTTCCTCTTCGTGGCCGCGCTGATCGGCGTGCACCTGTCCCGGCTGGGCGAGGAGGTCGTGCTCTGGGCCTCGACCGAGTTCCGCTGGATCGAGATGGACGACACCTACGCCACCGGGTCGTCGATCATGCCGCAGAAGAAGAACCCCGACGTGGCCGAGCTCGCCCGGGGCAAGTCGGGCCGGCTCATCGGTCACCTGGTGGCCCTGCTCACCACCCTCAAGGGCCTGCCGCTCACCTACAACCGGGACCTCCAGGAGGACAAGGAGGGCGCCTTCGACGCCGTCGAGACCCTGCTGCTGGTGCTGCCCGCGGTCTCCGGGCTGATCGCCACCATGCGGGTCAACACCGAGCGGCTCGAGGCACTCGCCCCGCAGGGGTTCGCGCTCGCCACCGACCTGGCCGAGCTGCTGGTGCGGCGCGGCGTCGCCTTCCGCGACGCCCACGAGGTGGTGGGCCACCTGGTCGTCTGGTGCCAGGTCAACGACAAGGACTTCGACGACCTCACCGACGAGGAGCTGGCCAAGGTCTCCCCGCACCTGACCCCCGACGTCCGCGAGGTGCTCAACGTGCCCGGCGCGATCGCCTCCCGCAAGGCCTACGGCGGCACCGCGCCGGAACGCGTCCAGGAGCAGATCGACAGCCTGCGCGCCCTCGCCAACGAGCACGCCGACTGGGCCGCCGACGCCTGAGACCCGCGCTCCGCCGGGCGTGCCCGCGCCCTCGCGCCGCCCCGGTACCGTGAGGGCGTCCCTGCGGCATGGAGGAAACACGCGTGAGTGATCTGCTGGACCGGGAGTTCTTCGACCGGCCGGTCGACGAGGTGGCGCCCGCACTGCTGGGCCGCGTGCTGTCCCGGACCACCCCCGAGGGGGAGGTCGCGGTCCGGCTCACCGAGGTGGAGGCCTACGCCGGGCCGCTCGACCCGGCCTCACACGCCTTCCGCGGCCGTACGGCCCGCAACGCGGTGATGTTCGGCCCGCCCGGCCACGCCTACGTCTACTTCACCTACGGCATGCATTTCTGCGTCAACCTCGTGTGCGGCCCCGAAGGGCTGTCGTCCGGAGTCCTGCTGCGGGCGGGCGCCCTGACGACGGGCCTCGCCCTCGCGAGCGAGCGGCGCCCCCGCTCGTCGGCACGGGACCTCGCGCGGGGACCGGCCCGGCTCTGCCAGGCGCTGGCCATCGACCGCGAACTCGACGGCGCGGACGTGTGCTCCGACGGCCCGTTGCGGATCCTGACCGGGTCACCGCCCGGCGCCTCCGAGGTCCGCCGGGGTCCGCGCACCGGGGTGAGCACCGCCAAGGACACGCCCTGGCGGTTCTGGATCGACGGCGAGCCCAGTGTGTCGCCCTACCGGGCGCACGCCCCCAAACGCCGCCTGACCGTCTGAGCCACCGGGAGCGCTGCGGGGCGTTACCGTGATCGGCAGCCGATCAGGCACTCTGAGAAGGTCAGCAAGCACGAGGAACGAGGAAGATCACGTGACCGACATCGTCGATGAGCTGCAGTGGCGGGGGCTGCTGGCCGACACCACGGACGAGGAGGCGCTACATTCGGCGCTGGCCGCCGGGCCGGTCACGTACTACTGCGGATTCGACCCGACCGCCCCCTCGCTGCATGTCGGCAACCTCGTCCAGCTGCTCACCATGCGGCGGCTGCAGGACGCCGGGAACCTCCCCCTGGCCCTGGTCGGAGGCGCCACCGGGCTGATCGGCGACCCCAGCGGCCGGGCGTCGGAGCGCCAGCTCAACTCCGCCGAGGTCGTCGCCGGCTGGGTCGAACGCATCAAGACCCAGGTCGCCCGCTTCCTGTCGTTCGAGGGGCCCTCCGCCGCCCGGGTGGTCAACAACCTCGACTGGACCGGGCCGATGTCGGTCGTCGACTTCCTGCGGGACGTCGGCAAGCACTTCCCCGTCAACCGGATGCTCGCCAAGGACGTGGTGGCCTCCCGGCTCGAGGCCGGCATCAGCTACACCGAGTTCAGCTACCAGCTGCTGCAGGCCATGGACTACCTCGAACTGCACCGGCGGTACGGCTGCGCGCTGCAGACCGGGGGCAGCGACCAGTGGGGCAACCTCACCTCGGGCGTCGACCTCATCCGGCGGGTGACCGGCCACCACGTGCACGCGCTGTCGACCCAGCTGCTCACCAAGCCCGACGGCACCAAGTACGGCAAGACCGCGGGCGGGGCCATCTGGCTGGACCCGGAGCTGACCTCGCCGTACGCGTTCTACCAGTACTGGTTCAACGTCGAGGACGCCGAGGTGGGCAAGCTGCTGCGCACGTTCAGCTTCCGCTCCCGGGAGGAGATCGAGGCGCTGGAGAAGGAGGCCGTAGACCACCCGGCCGCCCGTGCCGGGCAGCGCGCGCTCGCCGACGAGCTCACCACCCTGGTGCACGGCGCGGCCGAATGCGAACGGGTCATCGCGGCCTCCCGTGCCCTGTTCGGCCAGGGCGAGCTCGGCGCGCTCGACGAGCGGACGCTGCAGGCCGCGCTGGCGGAGGTGCCCAGGGCCGAGGTGCCTCCCGGTGAACTCCCGACCGTGGTGGACCTGCTCACGGCCACCGGGCTCTGCAAGAGCAAGTCGGAGGCGCGCCGGGCCATCGCCCAGGGCGGGGCCTACGTCAACAACGCGAAGGTGCCCGCCGAGGACTCGGTGCCCACCCCGGCGGACCTGCTGCACGGCCGGTTCCTGGTGCTGCGCCGGGGCAAGCGGAACCTCGGCGGGGTCGAGGTCGTCCCCGCCGCCTGAGGACCCGCGTCACGCCCGGGGAAACATTCGGGAGATCCACGACACAAATACGTCACGGGGCGGCGCTTCAGGGTCGGAAAAGGGCCTCTGACCAGCGCGTTCACTGGCTCCGGAGCGGATTTGACGGTCCTCATCGATCACCGTAATGTTCCTCATGCCCCAAGGGGATGCGGAACGCCGAGAGGCGGGCGGTCCTGGGGTTTGGGTGTGTGGCTTCGTGGTTCTGTGGGCTGAGTGGTGCTTGGTCTGTGGGAGGATGGGGTCGTTGCCTGGTGCGGGATGCAGGACGCTTGTGGTGGCCGGCCCGCGGTTCCCTTTTTCTTGATCGTTTCTGAGTGGTTGTTGTGTGCTGCTTGGGTGGGTCGGGGGTTGGGGTGGGTTCTTTGGTTGCTGTTGGGTTCCGGTGTGGTTGCGGGGGTTGACAGGGGCTGGGGATCTGGTAAGTTAGCAGGGTTGCCCCGGATGGGATCAGGGTGTGGTTTCCTGGTTCTTGGTGGTGTGTGTCCGTTTCTTGAGAACTCAACAGCGTGTTAAAAGCCAGTGCCTAATACAGGCGCTCATCTTCCTTTGTGGGGGTGGGTGTCTGCCCCGTGCCCGGCTCCTGTGTGTTGGGGGTGGGGTGTGGGTTTCTTTGAGGCAATTGTGATGACCGGCCTTTTGGTTGGTTGTTGTTTTGCTGGGTTTGGATTCTCGAGGTTTGGCCAGCTCGTTGTTGCCCTGTTGGTTGGGGTGGGGTTGGTCGTGTGGCCTTTATGGAGAGTTTGATCCTGGCTCAGGACGAACGCTGGCGGCGTGCTTAACACATGCAAGTCGAGCGGAAAGGCCCTTCGGGGTACTCGAGCGGCGAACGGGTGAGTAACACGTGAGTAACCTGCCCTTGGTTCTGGGATAAGCCTGGGAAACTAGGTCTAATACCGGATATGACCTGCCTCCGCATGGGGGTGGGTGGAAAGTTTTTTCGACCAGGGATGGACTCGCGGCCTATCAGCTTGTTGGTGGGGTGATGGCCTACCAAGGCGACGACGGGTAGCCGGCCTGAGAGGGCGACCGGCCAC